>CAYFHO010000045.1:0-44370 GCA_964342825.1 uncultured Verrucomicrobiota bacterium | reverse complement strand
CTGATTTACAACAACCGTACTTTTGTAACTTAACAAAAGTGACGAACTTGGGCTAGTTTTCACACGATTCAAAAGGTTCATCCACATCGCAGGAATCCTGTTATGCGTCACTTCGTCCTTTGCGAGTGACCGCCCAAACATTGTTTTGATCATGGCCGATGATTTGGGTTGGATGGATCTGCATTGCCAGGGTAACCAGCTTCTGGATACTCCCCATTTGGATAAACTGGCATCAGAAGGGATTCGTTTTACGGATGGATATGCGGCAGCTCCTGTTTGCACTCCGACACGGGCAGCCATCATGACAGGTGTTTCACCGGCTCGGTTGCATATCACCAACCATGCTCCGGGAAATCCAAATCACATCCCCAAAGGCTCCAACCTGAGAGGAGCCGAGTGGACGACTCATCTTGGGCTTCAATACAAAACACTTGCCGAATATCTGAAAGAAGCCGGATATGCCACAGGCTTCATTGGTAAATGGCATCTGTCACACCACAAAGGCAAAGACGCCGAGGGATCGTTGGAACCAAGATTACGACCAGAATTTCAGGGGTTTGATATGAATGTAGGCGGGTGCAGTTACGGCGGCCCTCCAAGCTACTTCGAGCCTTATCGCATTCCGAATATCACCCCAAGAAGGGAAGGAGATTATCTTCCCGAAAGATTGGCAGACGAATGTATTTCCTTCATCGACCAGAAACGTGACTCTCCGTTTTTCCTGTGTTGGTGGAATTATTCCGTCCACTACCCTATCCAGGCCCCCGAGCATTTAATCGAGAAATATAAAAACCGAAAAGGAGTCAAACGTCCCGATTATCTGGCAATGATCGAAGGTATGGACACGGCGATTGGAAGAGTACTTCAGCATTTGGATAAGATGGGTGAACGGTCCAACACTCTCGTTGTGTTTACTTCCGACAACGGTTCACTGTTTGAAAACACTCCTCTGCGATCCAATAAAGGCTACCTTTACGAAGGAGGTATTCGTGTTCCCTGGATGATCCGATGGCCCGGCCGCATCCAACCAGGTAAGGTTTCCGACACGCCGGTCATCAGTACCGATCTGTTTCCGACATTACTGGAGGCGGCAGGTGTCAGATTGCCAGAAAACGGCATCAACGATGGTGTGAGTTTGGTTTCCATGCTGAAGGGAGAAAGTCCTCTTGGTCGTAAGAACGTTTTTTTCCACTACCCCAACTATGCCTTTCACAAGAACAACCGACTGGGAAGTGCGGTCCGCAGTGGAGATTACAAATTGATTCAATATTATGACGACGAATCGATAGAGCTCTATAACCTGAATCAGGATCTGGAGGAAAAGAACAACCTTTCACAAAGTCATCCGACCATAGCCAGCAACCTTCAAAAATCGTTGCAAACCTGGCTAAAGCAAACAAACGCACGCATGCCGCTGAGGGTTGTTAATGAATGAATTCCCACGGGAGAATGAGGAAGTCTAAAAGGGGCTCGCCGTGAAGGCGAACCCCTCTGCATTACTGGACTATGGCCTTACTGCACGGATGCGGTAGAAACCCGTACCATCACCCGCAAATTCATCGAAAACAGAATTATTCTGCTTGGTGGGTGCTTCTTCGGAATGAATCACTTTCCAGTCTTCCTGACCATTAAGCAGAATTCGTTTTTCCAGGAACCGATCCGAAGCGACACCACCGATCCAATGGATTTCAACACCGTTTTCAAACCAAACCATCTGTATAATCTTGAGCAACGATGAAGCGTCTCGAGGGTTAGTGTCCGCTTCAAACTCCTGTTCATTGGTCATTCGATCACGATCTGGATCAGCATTCTCACCACTGATTTCAGGATCCATGAGTTCGATCTCGGTGAAATGGGTATTCCACCAAACTGTGCGAGGATCTGGAGGAATCAGCTCATCGACGACTTCGATGGAAACATACTCAAAGTCGGAACGAGCACCATCGGTAACCACGAACAAAATACCTGAATGTAAACCGAGTTGATTCGATTCGGGCGTCCAGACCAAGGTAGCCGAATCGATATCAAATACGGCGCCACGAGGTAAATGATCCGCTGAAAAGCTCAGCATGTCCCCAGCATTGGGATCGATTGCACTCAATGATAAACGAAACTCGGATTCAACCAGGATGACCTGGTTTCCAATGGCACTCAACTCAGGTGCTACATTATGAGTTTCAACAGTGATAGTGATACTTTCATTGTCCGTGAACTCCCCGTCACTGACTTCGAACATCACGCCAGAGTAAACCCCGGCCTGATTGGCTGATGGCAGCCACTCGAACATTCTCGTCACAGGATCAAATTGGGCACCGGGAGGTAAGTTTGATGCGCTGTAGACAAGGTCGGCGGGATTGTCAGGATCTTCCGCGTAAAGCCTCATTGCGTAAGGTATGGAAGCCTCAATCACACGATCCCCAATGGCCGTGAGAGAAGGCGCACGCGAGAAATCAGCACCACTTATTCGAATCGTGTAAGGTTCTGGTGAATAGATCTTACCCTCATCATTGACGCGCAAGAAATAGAATCCAGCAGTCGGTGCCTCATAACTCAATACGTCCTCCCCTCCCTCACCCGGATTGGTATGTACCCAGGAACCTTTCTCTGCTCCATTGGAATCATAGATTCGCAAGCGAGGACGATTCGACTCAGGAGTTTCCACCAATGATACTGAAAGCTGCGTGGGTTCGCGCACATAGACACGATACCAGTCCACATCATTACCATCAAAGAGGTATCCCTGAATGGATGATTCACTCAGCTGGGTTGCATCTCCGAGACCATTGTTGGGTTCATACTCGTCAACCACCGGAGTGTGCGTGAGGCGCAACTGGTAAGGCGATTCATCTGAATGATTGTTTCCGCGATCCCGAATCCGGATGTAATGCCAACCGGGTTCCGTGATGGCAACCTCAAGCAGGTTGTCTTCTCCGGGATTGGTTGCGGTTCGATACCGGATTTCACCAAGGTGTTTGTTGAACACCCACATTTCTGAAGTCACTGATTCAGCAACCCTGGTGTGCTCAACAAGCAGGATTCCAGGGGCATTGATCCAACAACGATATTGGTCTGTATCCCTTTCAGGGTGAATCGCTCCTGATACCAGTGAATTCAAAGAGATATCATTGGCATTGGCCCAACCACTATTGGGTTCATTCTCAACCTGCACCGGTGCGAATTCAGGTTCAAATCCAAACTGAACATCACCCGCGGCTTTTAATACATAGGGCTGCAGGTGAGATCCGCGGTTCACATCTTGAATACGCAAATAATACGTGCCTGATGTTTCAGCGGTGAATGCCTGAGAAATCAGATCGCCTGGATTATTGGCCGTATTGTTCCGATAGAGCCATTCCCGTTCGACACCAAAGAGAGCCAATTCGCTTCGTTGGGATTCGGGCACTTGCGTTAATTGAAACTCAGCCGTTGCACCTGCCTCCATGTAGAAACGATACCAATCATGATCGTCTCCCCGGAACAAGTAGCCTTCCGTTACAGGTCCCTCAAGGAGGGTCGCGACTCCATGTCCAAAATTAGGTTCATATTGGTCCACTACCGGAGTAAATGCAGTTTGGAAAACATAAGGATCCACATGCCCTCGATTCTGCAAATCACGCACTCGAATGTAATAGATTCCAGGATCGACCACATCATAATACAAATGGATGGGATCACCGGGATTGATCGCACTGGTGTGGGTATAGAGCCAGTCATAGTGTTCGTTATACATGGCGATTTCAGAACGCATGGTTTCAGGAGGCGAAGACACATCCATTCTCAAACGTCCCTGCTGAGTCACATTCACCTGATACCAATCCTCATCTCCTCTTGGACAGATGGTCACATCTTCAAGCACCTCATTGAGTGCCACAGGAGTTGATAATGCGAAAGGACTGTTGGGTTCGAACCGATCTCCAGCAGGCTCAAAGAAAGCCTTTAAGGCATAAGTAGCCCCATTTGCCTGCTCACCAGCGTCACGAACCCCTATGTAATAATAGCCTGGAGTTGCATACCAACTGACATCCACCCATTCCCCGGCATTGATACCTGCACTGTTAATATACATCCAATCACCCTTCTCGTTATACATGGCAACACCACCACGCATGGATGGCGGCAGTGCATCCAGGAGGACTCGAATCCAGCCGCATTCTTCGAGATAAATCCGATAGAAATCCTGATCCCGACGAGGAGAAATTTGCCCTGTCACCCAGGTATTCAGAGGGATGGAATAAGCCTGCTGCCAGGCGTTGTTGTATTCTGATTCCTGCCACAAAGTTTCGGTAACGATGAGGTGGTGCTCAACTCGGCCGGACCATACACCTGCTGCATTTCGAACACGCAAACCTATGGAGTGAATGCCGGGCGAAAGGTTCTGCACTGTCAGGGAAGCCCCCTGTCCCAGTTTACCTGCCAAGTTGGATGTCCACTCATAATCGACAATCTGGCTTGCTGGATCTGATCCCACACCCGTCAGGGTCACCATCTGTCCGACTTGGGCGGGATTCGGAGTCATGTCAAAGAATGGTTCTGCAATCGGAGCCGATTGCGGAGTTGCAGCCCCCTCGATCGTTAGAATGTAGGGTGACTCGCTAACATGTGCTTCATGATTGTCTCTCACTGAAACGTAATAGGAATCAGGCTCAGATATATCATAAATTAACATGATGCTTTCATTGGCATTGCGAGCATGAACCCGAGCGATTTCAACACGGCTGTCGTTGTATAGACGAAGATCGGGATAGATGCCTTCCGGCTGTGAAATCTGAATTCGAATACGACCAGACTCAGTGACATCAAATCGATACCAATCCCAATCATTATGAGGATAAACGATGCCACTCATTTGATTTATCTGTGTGATGACAGTGGGTTGACTGAATCGATCGTTGGGTTCGTTGACATCCACCTCGGGTGCAAATACAGCAGTCAATGTATAGGATTCCATCGAATAGCCGTTATTACCTCGATCATGCAGGCGCACCCAATAGCGACCAGGGTTCTCCACACGCAAAGAAGCCTTCAGAGGAGTGCCACCGTGAAGTTCCTCTTTACGCAATAATTCATGCAAGTTTTCATTGTAAACAATGAGTGAACTTTGAATGTTTTGTGCCTGGTTCGCCAAATTAAAGTGGACGGTTCCCGACTCAACCACCTCAAAAACAAACCAATCCTGATCACCCGTTGGGAATAAGTTGCCCACTACCGGAGAATTCAAATTGATAGGAACTGCGGTTGCGTAAGATCCGTTGTCCTCATATTCATCAGGGTCCAGATGAATGGCGGTGTGCAACTGATAACTCTCCTCCGTAGCAGCATTATCGTCGTCAATCACTCGGATGTAATAAACTCCTGATGAAGTAATAGATCGCGTCAAGTGACATGGGTCGCCCTTATTCTCAGCCTCGTAACCTCCCATGTGGCCTTTGTTCGAATCATAAAGATCGATTTGTGGACGGTTATTGGCTGTCGGAATCAGTTCAACAACCCATTCGGCCCGCGCATCGATTTCGATGGCATACCAATCTTCATCCCCATGAAAGGCTCCCGTTGTGATTCCTTCGGCGATGCGATTCGCACCTGGGAGTCCATTGTTTGGCTCAGCTTCGGTTGGGCTGGTTTCAGTCGGAAGCACATGAGTCAGATCCGCTCCGACGAAACTCAATCGATACATTTGATTTGCGGAACGTCCACCCTCCACTGCACGAACGCGCAGGAAGTAATAGCCAGAAGCTTCCTCCAAATGGAGAGATACCGGATCACCCAATGCGGCACTACTGGGATTCAAATACATCCATCCATAATCCACATTGTATAACGCCAACTCCATCCTCAGATTCTCAGGAACCTGTTCCAGCGTGATATCCAAAGGCCCACCACCGGGTGCAAAAATACGGTAAAAATCCTGATCCCCATTAGGAAAAATATAGGCCGATAGGGAAGATTGTTGAACCAATTTAGCATTCCAAAAATCGTGGTTTGGCTCGAAAGGATCAGAGACCTCTTCAAACGATGTGGTCAACTGATAGCTGTCATCCAAACTACGCTTACGATCCAGATCTCGGACACGAATAAAATAGATACCTGGATGGGGTACGTCATAATCTTTAAACACATTGTCTCCAGGATTACCCGCGTTGGCATTGACATAAAGCCATTCCAAATTTGGACCATACATGGCCACTTCCATTCGCATATCGGAGGGCATGTCTGTCAATGACATGTGAAAAGCCCCAGAAGTCTGGAATTCCACCTCATACCAATCCTCTTCACCCGCTGGATAAATAAATGCCTCCACGACGTCATTAACGGCGATGGGAGAAGCCGTCATGAAATGATGGTTTGGCTCAAATGGATCTGGTACGGGGGCGAAATGTGCTATGATGGTATATTCCGCATCGGCATGCCGGTGATGATCGTGGATGCGGAGGAAATAATTTCCGGCTTCAACCAAATCCCAATTTAATGTGAGAGAATCTCCTTCATTGTCAGCACTGACGTTTACATACGCCCACCCTACTTCGGTGTTATACATGGCCAACTCCCCGCGCATTTTGATTTCAGATGTATTATTGAAATCCAGCCGAAGCGATCCTGGTCCAGGAATGGAGATTCGATACCAATCGTGGTCATCAGGACTTGCCATGCTTCCCTTGTACTGACGTTCCAATTCCATGAAGGTTGCCGATCCGGCGACATTGTTAGGTTCCTGTTCCTGTGGTGCGGGTACGCCGTAAAAGAGAATATCGGATGTTTCGGGTGACCAGTTTTGATCATTGTCCTTCACCTTGTAAAAAATTTCGTGAATACCCGTGCTCAATCCATCCGAGCTTGTGTTTTGTGAAATACTGAACACACCATCGATGGAAGATCGCCATTCGTAGCCAATGATGTTTCCATCCGCATCTTCACCATGACCTAAAAGTGTCACAACTTCTTCCTGAGTAGCTGGATTGGGAATCATGGAATCAATCCACGCCATAGGCACATAGGATTCAAATGTCGCTCCATCAACCAGCAATGTATATGGCTCAACAGAAATATCATTGTCACCTACGTCGCGTATACGAATGGTGTATTCCCCAGTTTCTGGAACAAGATATTCCAAGGTAATTGACTGGCCATCATTGGTGGCGCGTTTGGTTGATTGATGTCGATGATGGAAGTTGAAGATTTCTATTTGGGGCCTGATCTCGGTCGGAACATCGTTGACGGTGATTCTTAAAGTATCCTCCGCCCGGGCTCTCACTCGGTAGAAATCTTCATCCTTGTAATTGAAGATGTAACCTTCAACACGGTTTTTCTGTGTCAGCAAAGTAGAGTCATGAAAACGATTATTAGGTTCGTTGACATCGACAACGGGAATCAGATTGAGCCCTAGCAAATAGGGATTCTCAACAGGTAAGTCTCCTCCCACATGATCGATGCGTATGTGATAAATGGCAGGATCGGTGAGATTTACTGTTAGAAGTTGTGGATCCCCGGGATTGGTCGCCTGGCGCGTTACAATATGCGCTACGTCATCTTTAAAGAGCTGAATACGGCCACGAAGATCCGCAGGAATCTGATCCAAGCTAATCTCAAGAATTCCAGGTGCAGTCAACTCAAACACATACCAATCCACATCCCCTCTCTCTCGGATACTTCCAGTCACTGGCGACCCGATGGTAACGTAAACTCCATCGGCCATTTCATCGTTAGGCTCCGTTTCCGCCGTGGAGGGAATTCGGTCAGGCTCAAAATCAACCATACCACCAGTTACGTTGAGCGTGTAAGGATGTGTCCAGTTATACCCCTCAACATTCCGCACACGAACGAAGTAAAAACCAGTCTTCTCGATTTCGGCTTGAGCGGTCACCGAATCACCAGCATTAACGGACGCTTGATTACGGTACAACCATTCCCGGTTTCGACCAAACCATGCAACCTCGGCTCGAACATTTACCGGAACGGACGTCACTTCCGCCGTCAGTATTGCGCCTTCTTCCGCCCAAATACGGAACCAATCGTGATCGTTGTTAGGGAAGAAAAACCCTTCAACCTGCTGCTGGGGCATGACTTTGGCATTCAGGGCCGAGTAATTGGGTTCATAAACATCAGGCGCAGGTTCGAAGTAGGCGGCTAGAGTGTAGGTGAATTCCTCATTATGAGCAGAAATCACATCACGAATGCGCGCGTAAACAAGCCCGGCTTCTGTAACATCAACCGTTACCGCAACATTATCGCCTACTTCCGTAGCGGAAGCATTACGATAAATCCAATCCCAATGCCTGTTGTAGAGCGCGATCTCCATCCTCAGATTGACTGGAACATTGGTCAGTTCAAAAATCACACGACCTGCTCCTGGCACGTAAACTTTGAAAAAATCTTCCTCGCGTTGTGCTTCAATTTTTCCGGTTAAGGGACGGTTCAATGCAAATTCATTGGCTTCATATAACGAACCATTAGGCTCGATTTCGTCAGAAACACTGCTCCCCACATAAACCAATTCTAAGACTTCGGTGGACCATATACCCTGATTATCTCTGACCCTCAAATAAACATCATGGGTCCCGACCGTCATGGTGGATGTTTCGAATTGAGCCTCCTGACTCAATATCCCATCCAGACTTGAGCGCCATTCATATCCGATCACTTCACCGTCCACATCGTCACCTGAGCCAACAAACGTGATGGAATCACCAACAACAACGGCTCCAGGGTTGATCGACTCTATGCGGGCAATGGGTGCATAGGATTCAAATGTGGCTCCAAGAACAGTAAGCGTGTAAGAATCCGTCGAGAGATCGTTGGATCCCGCGTCGTGAATTCGAATAAGATAGGTACCAGGTTCACCTATTTCATAATCCAAACGTAAATCCACACCTGCGGCGCCTGACCGACCTGCCAAATGTCGTTTAGAGAGGTTAAAGAAATCAACAACAGGAGTGATGTTCTCTGGTACTCCACTCATGATGGCAGACAAATGTCCAGGCTGGTTTATCTGAACTCGATACCAGTCCTGATCACCGTTGGGAAAAATGAATCCTTCCACCTGGTTAAGCTGAGTGAGTAAATTTGCGTCTCCATAGTCGTTATTGGGCTCAAAGGAATCCTCTACAGGAATGGCATCAGTTCGGAATCGATAGCCCGTATCCACGGAAGGATTCTGATGACTATGGATCCTTAAAAAATATCGCCCTGAATTTACAAAAGGATAGGTCAACGAAAAGGCATCTCCAGGATGACCTGATCGTGCAGAGATAAGATGTCCTTTGGAAGGATTATAGATGTCCACTTGTAACAGCAATTCAGAGGACGAAGCTTCCATTGAAAGTGTCATCAGGTTGGGTCCATTCACGTCAAAATTGAACCAATCATGATCCCCTTCAGCGGCAATCTCGCCCGACACCAGGCTTCCCAGGGAGATGAGGTTTGCTGAGCCTGATTCTGAGTTATTTTCAACTTCAGCAACAACAGGGGTTTGACCGGGACTAAATCCAATATTGGCTCCGGCAATTTCCAAAGAATAAGGTTCTGTGTGCGAGAGATCATTCACGTCACGCACACGAATGTAATAATATCCAGCCTGCTCGATTTGGGCATCCAGGAAAACAGGATCCCCAGCATTGACGGCTGAGGTGTTGATATACATCCAGTCAAAATTGGAATTGAACCAGGCCAAATCACCGCGCATGGAATCGGGGGACTGAAGTGTCAATTTTACCAAGCTGTCGGAATCCACATAGATCCGATAAAAATCATGATCACCTCGCGGGAAGATTCGTCCCTGTACATCAGGGGAAGAAACAACGGTAGCATCCCCTAGCGAGCCGTTCCATTCTTGAGGGTCTGGAGAGGGTGTAAGTGTCGCAGAGAGTGAATAGGTCTCCTCCCCAAAATTCAGATCCAAATCACGAAAACGAATGAAATAAATCCCGGGCTCGACGATATCCAATTCCAAATAAACATCATCCCCTTGATTGACAGCGGATTGATACTGATAAATCCATTCGGCATGACGCCCATACATGGCAATTTCTACTCTGGCCCTGGCTGGATTTTTTTCTGCACCAATGAGCAGACGGCCTGATTCACTGCATTCAATGACATACCAGTCTTCATCGCCCCGCACGGAAAATTGCCCCTGTTGCGATCCGTTTAAAGGAAGGATGTTTGCAGTTTTTATTTCATCGTTGGGCTCCGACTCTGCACTCACGTTAAGGGCTGGCGAACTATACAAAAACACCAACACAAAAACACATGTATAGTAACGAGTTAACAACCCTCCCCACTTTAATTGCCTCGCAAATCCAATTTTCTGATCTGCAGTGTGCAGGGAGGCTTTCATTCTCCCAATCAAAGCCCCGGAAAAATGAAAAGATTGCAGGTTAGATAAGTGACACCACACCAACGAACTCATACTCATGATGCGGTCCAAACACAGAGCAACAAATCGAGTATTCATAAAGGACTCCCACTTTTCAGCCTCAATCCAACATACGACTCAGATCTGGTGATGCAAAATATTTTTATATATAATATATGTTTACAATTTTAATAATAATAGTCAGATAAACTATATATTGCTCAATTTTTTACATTTTATGCCATCATGAGAAGAATCAGGAAAGGGATTGCAACAAATGCCACTTCAAAATTGGGAAAAAATTAAAAATTTGATTGGTTCCATCTGCCATTGTTAGATGCTGACTGTTTTAAAGGTACGATCAAACAACAGAAATGAGAGGGTTTCATTACCATGTTGACCTAAAGAGTCATGATCCGAACCGACAGTTGCCGAATCACATCGAAATGATACGTCACGGTTGGGAGGAGTCGATCCATGTGACCCTGCGTCTCTTGTCCTATGCCCTGCTCTATGAGGAAAACCTCCAGATCAATGGCAGACCATTGAATGAAGATGCCCCCTATCAACCTTCATTTGGTAAATGGAATCTACAGGGCCAAATTGAAGTTTGGGGGGAATGCGAACCGGATGACTTCAAAAGGATTAAAAAAATCGCAACAAAGACTCCTGCAAGCAGATGGATTATTTCTGTCTCATCGCAGCTTCAGGCTGAGCAGGCGAAGGCGGCACTCAAACGAAATAAACTGAGAAAAGATCGATTCAAGATCGTTTATTTCGAGGAGGAATTGGTTCAGGAAATGAGCGAACAATTTGAGCGCAAAAATGCGCTCACGTGGATCCATGGCGAATTCAATCCACCCGTTCTCCAATTTGACTTCAACGGACTGTGGTTTGATTCCACCTTTGGTGTGATGGAATACTGAATCAGGAGATGATCAGGAAAAACGGCGGCGGACCATTCCGAAACCAGCCAAACCCAGCCCGACTAAGGTGACATAGAAGGAAGGTTCAGGGACAGGAGCGACATTGATTTCCCATCCAATATCCCTTAACCCCATGATGTCCAGGTTGGTAAACAATTTGCGCTGATCGGCTGAGATGGTAGGGTCCATGGCAGTTTCTATACCAGTTGCACCATCGGTATGGCGTGTACTGGTTGTCCCATTCACCCAATGACCCAAGCCACCGTCCAAGGTGACATTAGCATTCCCATTGGCTTGTTTTGAAAACGCTCCCGTAAATTCACCTCCCGTGATTTTACCTGACCATGAGCCCTCATTTCCTGCTCCACCGTTGGCCGTTCCGTACCCGAGGACATGAGCCAATTCATGTAAAGCGACCGAGAGAAAATCAATTTCCCCCCCACTCGGAGCGGTCGTACTGGTGACATCACTGTCGAAATGCCAGCTTTCAGAAGTATCAAAAACTATCATCCCACCGCTGGGAGCAAAATCGGTTTCAACTGCATTACGAGTGGCTGCCCCATCTGTAATGCCAGCCTGTCCCCTGTTGATAACGTTGTCAACAAATGAGGTAATACCAGAAGAGCTAAAGCCCCATGGCCCTCCCTCTCCTAGAGTTCCCGTTGCCCCGTCAATATTTCGCCCGCCTGCATAAACGATAATCGTGTCCGCTGGTATGGTTTTATCAACGATATTGTGAGCAGCTCCTGTCCCAGGATGATCGAAATTGACGGTCCAAGTGTCAGAAAACTCTCCGGGCAAACCGGCATTGTATACGGTACCTGGTGTAATAGCATTAAAAGAGTCCTGAATCAACCCCTCAAAAAACCCGGCAGCTGCCTCCAGTGAATTTTTGGCATCTACATCACCAAAGAAATTATTGGTATCCAATGTATAATCAAACTGAATATCGATGGCAGATCGAGAAACGGGTGTAACAGCAAGAGAAAATGCCATCAAGGCACAGAATATGGATGAGGTATAATTCATGGGTGCTCCTCTAATTTGCGACTAATGATCTGAAAACGCGACCATTCAACAAAAGAGGCACTTAGTTGGTCAAGCTTTTAGAAAATTTATATGATCTCAGGTTCGGATGAAACATTGGCTGATTAAGCCCACGTTAACAAACGGGCTGTTCGTAACATTAATTTGTCAACGAAGCCACAGCCTCACTGAACGAGTCGGCAAGTGCTTTATCCGTGATGCCTGATTCTGCATCGAAATTTTCATAAAAGGAAGGCAAACTGAAGTGTGCCAACAATTTAGCTCCCATACGCGGAAAAGTCGCTTTGGCCGCTTCCATCACAGTGGCACCACCTCTTGGACCAGGAGACGTTGAAAGCAACAACATGGGTTTATCACACCATACCTGTTGATTGATTCGGGAAGTCCAGTCGTAAAGGTTCTTGAATGCAGCCGAGTAGGATCCATTGTGTTCGGCCAGCGAAACCACCAGGGCGTCATGTTGCTGAATCAAATCCAAAAATTTCTGAGCATCGCTAGGAATCCCATTAGCCCCTTCCTCATCCACACTGTAAATGGGCAGATTGAAGTCCCGGAGGTCAAGCTCGGTTACACTTGCCCCATTGACTTGTGAGGCTGCATAATTGGCAAGTTTCCGGTTGATGGATTCTGCTGAGGTGGAAGCTCCAAAGGCCAGGATTTTCATGATGATTTAAGCTATGTTTTCGGGCGCGAGATGCCTAAGTAAGAAATTTGTGATTAGAACGAGTTCATAGAAAAGGCGGCCCGAATCCGGACCGCCTTGGTGAAAAATTGAGACCGATTAAACGTCTCCAAAGATGGATTTGCCATCGGAACGCAAGTCAGAGCAGGCCTCGGCAATGCGATCAGCCATCCCTTTTTCGCCCGCCTTCAGATAACTACGGGGATCGTACACTTTCTTGTTTCCAATTTCGCCATCCACTTTGAGAATGCCATCGTAATTTTTGAAGAAGTGATCTGCGATGGGTCTGGTGAAGGCATATTGGGTGTCGGTATCGACATTCATTTTAACCACACCATAATCAAGTGTTTCGCGAATTTCTTCGAGCAAGCTTCCACTGCCACCATGGAACACCAGATCCATCTCTGCTTCGGCACCATATTTTTCGATGACGGCAGCCTGTCCAGCCTTCAGGATGTCAGGACGTAATTTGACAGCACCTGGCTTGTAGTGACCGTGCACGTTACCAAAAGTAGCCGCAAAGGTGAACCGTCCAATGGGGTGAAGAGCTTCGTAAACCGCCATCATGTCCTCAGGGGTCGTGTAAAGATGTTCTTCGGGAGTGTCTTCGGTACCGGCGGCTCCATCCTCTTCGCCACCGACAACCCCTGCTTCGACTTCAAGAATGATTTCATTTTGAGCCGCCAGTGCGAGGTATTCCTTGGATAAAGCTATGTTTTCTTCCAGAGGAAGGATGGATGCATCCAGCATGTGGTTCTGGAAAAGGTTATTTTCTCCTTTGGCACGTCGAGCAGCGGTGGCTTCGATAAGGGGTTTCAGGAAAGTATCCGCTGCCTTGGGTTGGCAATGATCGGTATTGAGAGCCACCAGAACATCATACTGTTCAGCCAGACGATGCGCCGCTTCAGCGAGAATAATGGTTCCTTTGGTGGCGTCCTTGTTGTTCAGACCTGAAGCAAACTGGCCAGCGCCGGTTGAAAACTGAATGATGCCGTCGGATTTCATATCGGCAAATGCCTTGAAGGCGGAATTCAGGGTCATGATGCTGGTACAATTGATAGCCGGATAGGCATAAGAGCCTTTTTGCGCGGCATCCAACATGGCTGCAAATTGCTTCGGAGTTGCGATTGGCATAGGAGTCTTCTATCTAATGATTTCGATTTCGTATGAATTCAGGGCCTTTTGAGGCCGATAACGGGCTCGACCTTAAGGAATCCAATCGGATTGGAAAGCCAAAAAGTAAAGCTGCTCTGTTTTCGTGATGATGGAGTCAGCACAACAAAAGGTCTAAGGAATGGATTGAATGGAGCCTTGCTTCACTTTCCAACGTATCAATCTCCTACCTAATTCCCTCGGCCAGTTTTCTTCAGTGCAAGTCATAAAGACTTGACCACGGGCGTGATGCGCGCGTTCCAGCAGGGGTAATAATCCACTACGTCGATCCCTATCCAGTTCCCCCATAACATCATCGATGAGCAGCACCGGAGGATGTCCAAAAAGTCCGGTCAGGTATTCCGCTTGGGCCATTTTCATGGCAATGGCTAGGCTGCGTTTTTGTCCTTCGCTCCCAAACTGTGAAGCTGATTGGTTGTTGAGCAATAATTTAAGGTCATCTCGGTGGGGACCCACCAATGTGGATCGATACTGCCTTTCCCGTTCTTTGACCCTATCCAATTCGCTGCGAAAGTCTTTTTCAATCGCAGGATGATAGGTCATCATCAACTCCTCGGCATCATCCGAAATGCGTCTGTAGGCCAGACGTGCCAGTGGTGACAGACGCGGAATGAACTGCTTTCTTGCTTCGACGAGAGCTTGACCATAGTGGACGAGTTCCCGTGTGAAAGATTCGAGAACTTGCGGATCAGGACGTTGTTGCTTGAGAATGGCATTTCTGGATCTCAGGACCTTGGCATATTGTTGAAGATTGCCCAGGTAAGAGGGTTGAGTTTGTGAAAGGATCAGATCCATGAATCTTCGCCTGATACGCGGGGCTCCCTTGATGAGTTGCAAATCCTCGGTGCAAAACACAACGGCCCTGAAAGTTCCAAAATAGTCCGTCAATCGCTTCACCGGATCTTGATTCAGGGTCAAGCGACGGTCGCGCAGTGACCAATAGTATTTGATCACATCGGGCTGCACACCCACCACTTCCGCCCCGATAAAGAAACCCTGTTGATCCTGTCGAATCATCTGAGCCGCCCCTACCCCTCGGAAGGAACGTAGAGTGGCGAGCAGATATATCGATTCCAAAATATTGGTCTTTCCTTGGGCATTATTACCCAGCAGCACGTGGAAGCCGGGATCGAACGCTGTGTCCAATCGCCGGTAATTCCGAAAGTCTCTCAATCTTAATTTTGACAGGTGCATGCCCAGTGACCAAAGGAGGCTCAAGAACAAGCTTGGTGAAAACCGAGATACGATTACAAATCCTAATTTTGCAAATAGGCAAATAGGTCGGCGATTTGCTGTTCACTCATCGTGTCCAACAATCCTTCCGGCATGATGGAAATCGAAGAATGTTCACGACGGATGATATCAGATTCAGGGACTTGCGTGCGATTACCCGCGACATCTGTCAACGTGACCACTCCTCCTTCAAGCCCTGAAATAAAGCCTGTTATCGAGGCACCTTCGGTCTCGTTTGTTTCGGCACGCAGTTTGAGTGTCACCAATTCGAATTCCTCACGGATGGCCAGGTTGGGATCTAGAATGGCCGGCAGTAAAAAGTCGAGGTTGCCTCGATCATAACCCGTGAGTTCCGGTCCTATCGATCTGCCCTGACCATGAAAGACGTGGCAAGCACCGCAGGTTTGATCGAAAAGTTCTTTTCCGGCAAAAGGATCTCCTTTTGTTTTATTCAAAATGGATCGAACTTCTTTGATTCTTTGGACGATCTCCACTTTGGGTTGCCGCAAATTCCCCCAATTTGACTTGATGAGACGTTGGATTCGGTCATCCTTATTTTGCTGCAAAGCAATTAAAACATCCAGGGCCACAGATTCTCTTCCAATCTCGCCTTGCTCGACTGCCTCCAAAAATTGAAGCCCCCATTCGGTGCGACCCGCGAGCACTGACTGGCAAGTTTGTAACAAGTCTCCTTGAAACTTTGGCAACCGAGACACCAGGAAATCAGCAATATTCTTGCCGTCAAAACGCCGAAGGCCACTGAGGATCGAGAGTTTGAGGGCTTGTGAAGACTTGTCATCTTCCATCATTTCCAACATCACCGAAACAGCCTGTTGATCCCGAAGCTCCGACAAACGATTGATCATGCCTATCCTGACGGACTCTGGCTGGAGATGGTTTTTGATGATCGCACGAGCGGAGGCAAAGGCCGTATCACTTCCAATCCGTAAACCAAATCCTATCCAGGAAGAATCACTACCAAAATTAGAAATCACCTCTTCCAGGGCCAGTTCGAGTTCCCTGGGCAGAACCTCCAACCGGGAGCCTTGCAAAGCTTCTTCCATGCCCTTGAGCAAAAGTGTGACGGCATCCTTGTCCGGTGCTCTGCTAATCAGTTTGGCGCATAGGGTGAGACTTTCCGGCCGTTGCTCTGCCGTCAATCGACGGCTGATTCGGCTTAATAACGTGTCTCGAAACACCACATGTTGCCATTGAGCAGCTTCTTCGAATAAATTCAGAATTCCCTCTGGATTATGTTGAATTTGAGACTCCAAAGCCCACCAAATCTGTTGAGGAATGTAGGGATCATCCGACCACTCATCGCGCTGATATAGTGCCTGCACAATAGGATACCCCTGTGAGGCTGAAAGGCGTTGTGCACTGGCAGCCAATTGTGAAATAACTTCAGGGTGTTCATCCGACTGAGCTAATCGGAGAATTGAATCGTAGATGGCAGAATTCAAGGTTTGTGAATCATCGGCAATCAATCGAACACTCCAAAGTCGAACGTGGGGATCAGGGTGCCTTAGTGCCTGAAGTCTGAGTGAATCATTCAAAGCCCCCATCTGCTCCAGAGTCCAAAGTGCTTCCAACGCAGTCTGGGCATCAGCATTGACCAGTTTTTCCTGAAGTAATGGAACGGCTTCCTGTTTGCGTTGTTGTCGAATCAGCCGTCGCGCGGTCGATCGCACCCATTGGTTCGGATCTGAAAGAGACGCAACCAACTGAGAAACGCTCATCTGATCCATCTGAATCTGATACCCTGCTTTTCGGTTATCATCGCGCAAACGATAAACACGCCCTCGCTCGCGATCCCAATTATCTCGAGGGTCCACATGTGTGATTCGAGCATCATACCAGTCCGACACATAAATCGCTCCATCAGGCCCGATAACGGCATGCACAGGACGGAACCATTTGTCGTCGGTAGTCACAGGCGGTGCAACCTCAACCGTTTTGAAGCTACTCCCATCGGGAACAATACTCAGTGCATGAACCTTGTTGGCAAGCGAATTACTGCCAACAAAATGATTTTCCAACGAGGGGATGGCACCACTTTGATAGAGCACCCATTGGTGCACCAATCGGACCTTTTCACCTTCAATAGGCAAACCGAAGAAATGTCCGAAAGTGTAAGGGTTGGTGTGCGGACCATGCTTTCCAAAGGATTTTTGATAATAGCCTCCCTGAACAAAATAAACGGATTGAAGATTCCCGTTTGTTCCCGAATAAAGCCTGCCTTTACTGTCAAAATCGACCCCAAAAGTGTTCCATCCACCCTCAGCGAATAACTCAAAACGATGACTGACTGGATGGTATCTCCAAATATTCTGACCGAAGAATGGAATCACATCATCTGAGTCCCCCTGCTCTACTTTGATGCGTGCCGTAACCGTACTTCCAGTAGCTCCGTACAGCCAGCCATCGGGGCCCCACTTGAGGCTGTTTGCTATGGAGTGGGTATCTTCCAATCCAAAGCCGGACAGGTGCACCTCTGGAGGCCCGTCGGGTTGATCGTCGTGATTTCGATCCGGATAAAACAGCAAGTATGGCGGATGCATCACCCAAACTCCATCCTCATCGAACGCAAGAGACGTACACATATTGAGTCCCTCGAGAAATGTTTTGTGAGATTCAAAAAACCCGTCGCCATCAGCATCTTCGTGAATGGTAATCTTGTCCTTCCCAATGAATTTTTGATGCTCAGGTTTTGTGAAGGGAGGTGGCGGTGGAACGGCGTCGAAGACTTTTCGTAAATGATTGTCCCAGGTCAAAACTTCAAGGCCGGCTGGATCGGGATATTGAATATATTGAACCACCCACATCCTTCCTCGCTCGTCAAAGTCAACGTAAAGGGGTTGTTTGATTACCGGCTCAGAAAGTACGGTATCCATCGCCAAACCATCTCTCATCACCAAAGATTTGCGTGCCTTTTCCGGGGAAAGCGGCGCTCCTTTTCCCTCTGTCAAGGCATGAATATTCGTGTTCCCTTCGAACTTTTGGTAAACTTCTTGAATACGCCTCTGTCTCCCACCGATATCTGCCGCAACCACTCCACGGTATCCGGCATATCCTGCTCCCGCAATTTCACGAAAGTGCATGACATCCCTTTTCGATTCCTTGCTTCCCGGCTCGTGATCCCATTGCGCCCAGGAGGGGGCATCACCCGGACGAAACAACCAGGTGCCTTTTAAATCAATGGCATCATCGCGTCGACTCAAGTGAACCGGACCTTTTAACACTCCCCCCTTCCCGTCTTTGTCATAAACCCGCCAGGCAATCAGATTGTCGTCTCCGAAACGGATCCAATCGGGTTCAATCACATAAGGTCGACGAATGCTACTGGAGGGATTTTGATATAAGGGTGGCATCGCCCCATTGGCACCTATTTTGATCCCATTGAAGAAACCTTCATCGACATTGTCCACTTCATCGACGACCAGTAACAATCGGCTACCGCGCCAGGATTCAGGCACATGCACGTAGGCTCGATACCACCCGAACCCATCGTGTTCTTTGAATTGCCCGGACGGATGCTCTTCCCAAGGCGATGGAACGGCAATGGGCACCCATCCATTATACGAAGCACTTGGATCAAAATCCCCCTCAAGACCTGAATGCAGGAGTTTCTCAGGGATTTCTCGATCTGCCGCCCAAAAGATGGCGTTCAAGAGCAGACGCCGGAAGGGTTGAATATTGAAATCTCTTGGATTCCCCAAGGAAGTATAAACCACCTTACCACCAAATGAAGTCGTATGAGTCCACGTGACAGGTTCAAGCATTTGTTTCCCGACTATTTGCCCCTTCATCAGTATGTTGGCCCGTTTGGACATTTCCCTGTTTTTATACAGATGAGATGTGGACAAGAAGGAACCTGGTTCGATTTTTTTCAAAACCGGATGGGCACTTTGGGACTCCTCAATCCGTATTTTTGAAGGAGGATCATCAGGAGGTTTATTACTGTAATGACCTTCATAGTGCCCTCCTAAAACTTCGCGATCAAAAGCCTGCCACCTGACATGATTATCATCGGGTGGCTCGCGATCAAATGCATGACTGGAGGTACGTATCCCGACAATGGCCCCCCCCCGGTTTATAAAGTCATGTATGAGCTTCATCTGAGTTTTGGTTGGCGTTCGTCGCCGTACACTGACAACGAGAACATCCGCTTTGGATAAAGCTTCTAATCCGGCAAAGTAATTTGGTTTTTCTTCAGTTGCGATCGCAAAACCACAATCAACGTTTCGAAAGACCAGTTCTTGCTTGGCAAATTCAACGAGAGTCCGGGACGTTTCATACTCCTGTTCCCCAATCATAAATACCACCCTCAATGGTTCAGCAGCTGAGAGTGAATGAGAGCTTATAAACGCTAACGCAAGTAGAATCGCATGCCCCCAAAGGTGGATACGCATGCTCCAGTTTTTTGAAATACTAGAAATGATGGCACTCATACTTTACAAGTGATAATTACCGTCCATTTGATCATGCCAGCACATTAGCGGTGAACAGATAATATCCAATGAATTTTTTCTACTCTCATCCTGGCTGAATCGCTAAAGTCCCCTTCATGAGCCACCGCGAATTCAAGGGCGATCAAAAAGTTGGAGAATCCGTATTCATGCGGTGGGAAAACAATTTCAGGAATCATTGGGTTCCCCGACTTCCCTCATGGATCGAGACATGGCACCTGACATATTTGACTTTGATTTGGTCAGGTTTGATTCTGGTGTTCAGCTGGAAAGCACGGGAGAACCTGCATTGGCTTTGGTTGGTATCCGTGATGATCCTTGCACAATACATCAGTGACCTTTTCGACGGAGCTTTGGGACGTTACCGAAAGACGGGGTTGATCAAGTGGGGATATTACATGGACCACCTTTTGGATTATGTTTTCCAGTCCTGTATCGTGGTCGGTTACATGATGATTGCGCCGGAAGGCCTGACCTGGTATTTCGTCGGCATCTTGATTGTTGCAAGTGCTTATATGGTCAACGCCTTTTTGTCCTTTGCGGCAACCAATGCATTCGAGATATATTTCTTTGGAATCGGGCCCACCGAAATCCGCTTTTTTATCATCATCCTCAATACATTCATCATCTTCCTGGGAACCGATTGGTGGCCGATCACTGTCCCAATTTGTTTCTATGTCATTCTCGCCGGTTTCATCGCATTGGCCTATCGAACTCATAAGATGCTCTGGGAACTGGACATGAAGGAAAAACAAAAATGAGGATAAAGCGCCCATTTACTAGCCGCATGAAATCTGTTTCTATTTCGGAAATGCATGGTATAGTCGTAGCCCAAACCATGAAAGGACCTTCTAGCCAAAGGAAAAATGTACGCCTGGTATTCACCTGGATGATTGCCTTGTTGTCCATGGAGCACGGTGCACTCTCGGCAGATGAAACTGAGGGCGTTGCTTATTTTGAAAAACACATCCGCCCTTTACTCATCGAACATTGTTACGAATGCCACTCGGAATCCGAGAAGATCAAAGGGGGGTTGAGACTGGACCTTCGCCAGGGTTGGAAGTTGGGTGGTGATGCGGGTAAAGCGATCGTTCCAGGGGAACCCGAATCCAGCCTGCTTCTGGAAGCCATTCGATATTCAAACCCTGACCTGGAGATGCCCCCAAAAGGCAGACTTTCTCAACCTCAAGTCAAGTTGGTAGAAAACTGGATTCGAATGGGGGCTCCTGATCCCCGCGAGGGTGAGGTGAAAGATTTCGAAGAGGATACCATCGACCTTGAAAAGGGAAGGCAATTTTGGTCTTTCAAACCCATCAGTGTTCCAGAAACACCCGTTATTAAAAATAAAGAGTGGCCTGATAACATGGTGGATCGATTTATCTTGGCACGTCTGGAGGAAAATGAACTTTCACCCACGCATGATGCCAGTGCGGGAGAATTGCTCAGACGCGTCAGTTTTGATCTTACAGGATTACCCCCCTCGCCGGATTTGATCAGAAGTTTCGAATCCGATCCTTCCCCGTCTCAATATCAAAACATTGTTGACCAGATGCTGGCATCCGAAGCTTATGGTGAAAAATGGGGAAGGCATTGGCTCGACCTGGCTCGCTATGCGGAATCAACAGGAGGCGGACGAAGTTCTGTCCTTTCCAATGCATGGAGATATCGCAACTACGTCATCGACTCATACAATCAGGACAAGCCAGTAGACCAGTTTATTCGGGAACAAATTGCCGGCGACCTCCTTCCTTGGACAGACCGGGAACAACGCAACCGTCAGTTGATCGCAACCGCCTATCTTGCCATTGGCCCAAAAAATTTGGACCTGCAGGACAAGGAACTGCTGAGAATGAACACGGTCGACGAGCAAATCGATACGATCGGACGCTCCTTATTGGGGATGACCATTAGTTGCGCCCGCTGCCATGACCATAAATTTGACCCCATTCCAACGGAGGATTATTACGCCTTGGCAGGCATTTTCCGTAGCACACGCACACTGATCAGGGACAATGTCTCAAAGCTTGTGGAACAAGAGTTGGAAGTAAATCCCGATCATAAAACAAAATTTCAGAACTATTCCAAAAAGCTGAAGAAACTCGAAACAGAGATCAACAAACTGAAAAAGGTAAAGAAGCCTTCCGAATCAGAAAAGGATCAACTCAGTCTACTGGAGTTGCAATTATCTCAGCTTAAAAAAACAGCTCCTCCCCCTCTCCCCAAAGCCATCAGCGTGGGAGAAGAAAAAGATGCCGGTGATTATGCAGTCTGCGTGCGGGGTAATGTGCATCAACTGGGTGAGAAAGTCCCCAGAGGATTCCTCAAGGTGGCACTCGATAAAAACTCCCAACAACCGAGTATCCCCGAGGGTCATAGCGGTCGAATCGAATTGGCCCATTGGTTGACCAGTCCCGAAAACCCTTTGACAGCTCGTGTGTATGTCAACCGCGTCTGGCACCACCTTTTCGGAAGAGGCATCGTGAAATCGGTGGATAATTTTGGCACCACAGGAGACCAGCCCACTCATCCCAAATTGCTGGATTACTTGAGTCATCAATTCATGGAGGACCGATGGTCTACCAAGAGACTTATCAGGGAGATTGTCCTTTCTCACACCTATCAGCTAAGTTCAACGAACGAGTCTGCCGATTTAACATTGGATCCAGACCATGCGTTGCGATCGCAAATGATTCGCCGCACCTTGCCTGCCGAAGCCATCAGAGACTCCATTTTAACCGCCAGCGGACAACTCAAAACGGGCCGAATTTCAAGCATGTTACCTGGAACCGCTTCCTCAGATTCGGCACTAAGAAATGCCAAGCTGGATTACGAAAGCATCGTTAATCCGAAGGTAAGATCTGTCTACATTCCAATCTTTCGGGAAGAAGGGCGGAATCCTTTGCTGGATGTTTTTGATTTTGCCAATCCAAGTTTTACGGTTGGACGTCGCGTTCCGGGGGTTCGCCCGACACAATCATTGTTTTTAATGAACAACGAATGGATCATGGATCAGGCAAAAGCTGCCTCCATCAAGTTGTTGAATGATGGAAACAAATCCAACCAGGCTCTACTTTCGCATGCCTACATGACCACATTGTCCAGAGAGCCCAGTGAAACGGAGCGCGAGATTGCCATGGATTATCTGAGTTCATTCAAAAATCAGGAAGACTCCCAAAAGGCGTGGGAAGGCATATTCCATGCCCTCTTTTCATGTGTTGACTTCCGATACATACCCTAATCTTGCAACACGGTTGAATGCAGGCGAACGGACTTGCGTCTGACTCATTTCATGTAACAATTTATAAAACTTATGAATCAACAGATATTGAAATATTGGATGATGGCAATTGTTGCTTTGTTTACTTCAATTCAATGGGGCATCGCTTCGCCAGAAGAAAAGGCGCCTAAACCATTGAAAGCAGGTTACCATGAAATAAAGGCAAAAAAGGCGGGGCAATTGCTGAAGAAACACAAGGATCTGGTTGTGCTGGATATCCGCACCGAAAAGGAATTTGTGGCTGGTCATATCACCAAAGCCAAACATGTGGATTATTACGAAGACGACTTCAAGGCTCGGCTGGAAAAACTGGACCGCAAGGCGCCCTACCTTGTCCACTGCGCCTCCGGAGGAAGAAGTGGCCGATCCATGGAAATCTTTCGTGACCTGGGATTCACGAGAATCTATCACATGAATGATGGATTCAAAGGTTGGGAGAAACAGAAATTACCGATCAAAAAAGGTAAGGAATCTGATAAGAAAAAATAACGGTTCCCATCAGAAACCAGCATGATGATTCAATCCACATTGGCCCTTTTGGGTGGATTGCAAGTCCCCGAGTTGATTTTCATGATGGTCGTCCTGATGGGAGCGTTTGCTCTCATAGGTGGGTTATTTTATTGGATCATTCGGGCGGCGGTTCGAGCAGGAGTTAAATCCGCCGCCAATGATTCAGTATCAAAGGAAAAAGAAATTTAGAAATCCCTGAGAGGTCCACTGAGATCGATAGGTGCAATGGGTTAAGTGGCTACTCAGGGACTTTTGATCTTCCAGAATCTCATTTACTGCCCGGCTTGATGGCCTCGGCACCTTGCAGATCCCCAGGCAGTTGATCCGGTTGAAAGGTTTCTACCTTCATTCGGATCAAAGGATGGAATGGCACTCCAAAATCAACGGTTCCGTTGGAGCGATCAACCAGGACTCCAATTCCTTTCACATCGCCTTTGTGCTCGCGAATGATCTCCAAGGTTTCGGCCACGCGACCTCCCTTTGTCACAACGTCTTCAATGAGAAGAATTGGCTCCCCAGGCTCAATCTTGAACCCGCGCCTTAACACCAACTTTCCTTCCTCCTTTTCAACGAAGATATAACGTAAACCGAGCTGCCGAGCCACCTCCTGCCCGATGACCAGCCCCCCCATGGCGGGAGCCACGACAGTTGTGGCTCCCAGATCCTTCAACTGGGAAGCCAATCCTTGCCCTAATTGCTCAACGATCGGCATCTGCTGTAAGGCAAGTGCACATTGAAAAAACTCGCGACTGTGAAGTCCACTGCGAAGGATAAAATGCCCCTTGAGCAGGGCGCCTGTTTGTTCAAAAATCTGCAATGCTTCGTCTTGTGTCATCTGAAATTATTATTCAATAAACCATGATACATCGCGAGTTTTTATTCGCTTTCGACCTGAAAGACACTTTAGATCTTTTTCATGAATGATTACGAAAAGCTGAAATCTCAATTCAAAGAAATCGGATACCTGAACCGCACCATTGCATTGCTGGATTGGGATCACGAAACTTACCTGCCAGCCAAGGGAGTGGATTACCGAGCGGAACAGCAAGCCTTTTTGAGTGGTCTGGCTCACCATCGATTGGTGGGGAATCAGATAAGGGATCTGATTGAATCATGTGAATCCAACCAGGCCAATCTAGATTCTCATCAACAAGTGAATGTTCGTGAATGGCGCAAAGATTACGATCGCGCAGTCAAACTACCTACCGAGTTTGTTGAACTTTTTGAGAAAACCTGTTCTTTGGCAAAGGCGTCCTGGGCGGAAGCGAGAAAGAAAAACAAGTTTGAGATTTTCAGTGATCATTTGGGGCAAATCATCGAACTTTCCCGCCGCAAAGCGGACTATTACGGATTTGAACACACCGCCTATGATGCCTTGATGGATGTCTATGAACCAGGGTGCACCACCCAATCATTAACCCCCATTTTTGCCGACTTGAAAAAATCCATTGTGGAATGGTTGCCCGAAGCCATTGAGGCAACCGGTGATATTTCCGCAGATTTTTTGAAGGACGACTATCCACTGGAAGGACAAATGAAGTTTAACGAGGTGGTCAGTAAATCGCTGGGATTTGATTTCGAATCTGGTCGAATCGATGCCACAACACATCCATTCTGCACGGAACTTGGACCTCATGATATCCGATTAACAACTCGATATGAACCGGATGACTTTACGGTATCTCTTTACAGTGTGCTGCACGAAGCAGGGCATGGACTTTATGAGCAAGGTTTTTGCTCTGAGCACTCAGGCACTCCCATGGCGGAGGCCGTCTCGCTTGGAATCCATGAATCCCAATCCAGACTTTGGGAAAACAAGGTAGGCAGAGCCCCCGAGTTCTGGAAGGATTGGTATTCGATCGCCACTCAGTTCCTGCCAGCACTGAAACGTTTTTCTCCGGAGCAGATCACAAAAGCAATCAACCGCGTCAGTCCTTCCTTCATTCGTGTCGAGGCAGATGAAGTCACTTATGACCTTCACATCATTCTCCGCTATGAGTTGGAGAAAGCCCTGATTGCGGGAGATTTGAAAGTCACTGAGATCCCTGCGGTCTGGAACGAACAATTCAAATTAATGTTCGGCCTCGAGGTTCCAAATGACACACAAGGATGTCTTCAGGACATTCATTGGAGCATGGGTGGTTTCGGGTATTTCCCAACCTATTCTTTGGGCAATTTGAATTCAGCACAATTGTATGCGGTTGCTGATAAAGCTTTGGGAGGCAAAGCCGGTTCGTTGTTGGAAGGAAATTATCAAGGTTTGCTCGAATGGCTCCGTAGCAACGTCCATCAATACGGAAAACAGTATTCGCCAGGTCAACTCATGGAACAAGCCACAGGAGAACAAACCTTACCGAAGTATCACTGGAATTATCTGAAAGAAAGATTTGCCAATCTCTGAAGAATGAGGTGCTTTGCAAAGCCTTTGTTCCTATGAATTTCAAAAGAAACATGCAACATCAATCATTCAATCTGGAGGGATCAAGGTAAGGTTTGAGGAACGATGGCACCTGCCCCGCCACAAGGCCTGATAGTAAATCAGCCCCTTCGGCATAAAAATGCAGCTGATCGTCTGTTGTCAGATGTTTACTGTTGGCATCTCCCAATTCATTAAACAGATCTTTGCTCATCTGATTCAGGTCGATGAAGTGGCAACGAAGTCGCTCAGCCACCCTGCGCATGGTTTCAGTGCGATCGTCCAACCAGGGAACGACTTTTCCATCAGGTCCAAATTCTCTCTTGCTCACCGGCGAAACCAGGACGGGAGAGCTGTCCATACTACGAATTAAATGCACCAGCTCTTCCAGGTTCGTCTCGTATTCCTCCATGGTGGTTAGTTTTTCTGGCTCGGCGGAATGCTCGTCAATCATACCAAATTGAAGAAACACAAATTCGGGTCGAACATTTTTGAGGTTGTTGATCTGCCAAGGAGTCTCGAGGTATGTTTTGGTGCTTTGACCGGCGATAGCGATATTCGCAACCCTGACATCAGGGCCAAAGTAGGATTGCAATGCCTCTCCCCAGCCTCCAAATGTCCCGTCAAAAAAGGCAAAATCTACAATCGTCGAATCTCCGATCAACGCGATTTTGATGGGATCCCAGGGCAACTCCCAGATGTTCAGGCGGAAAAATGCCTGCTCACCTCTTTCAACGGGCAGTTGTAGTGACCTGGATTCAGACCAATGATCCGATACTCCTTGCCATTCGCCAAAATCGCTGGATTTTTCAATACGATACCCCATTTCCGGCACCGCTTCCACAGAAAGAACCACTTCGTCATGGGATTGATGCGATATGGAAAGTTCCTGACATTGAACAACAAAGCCACTCCAAAGGGATTGAATGAATATTGTTAAACAAAGAATAGATGAACGCATGACAACAGCCACCACGATTATTGACACAGGCACGCAGCGTCAATAGTTAAATCCATCTCTCGAAGACGAGTTCAATCAGGTTAGATCAGCCACGTACAACATGCATGCGGCTCGCTTGGCACTCAGATAACGCTTGGCCGGCTCTGCCTTGACTTCAAATCCAGTTTTTTGAAGTCGCCGTTCGAATGAAGGATCGGGCCCTGCAGACCAGAAAACGGCTCTCCCTTCTGGTTTTAAAATTTGTTTGATGACATTGAGACCGAATTTCGAGTAGAGGAAACGATTGTTTTTATCCACCATTGCGAAGGGACCATTATCTACATCCAACAGAACCACATCGTATGACTCAGGCTCAGCCTCTTTAATCAAAGAGACCACATCCTCCACCCTGGTGTGGACACGAGGGTCATCAAGTAATTTTCCGTTCAGATCGGTCAGATGTTTTTGATTCCATTCAACCACTTCCCTGAATAATTCAACCACTTCGATATGTGATTCAGGTCCTGCAGCCTTCAAAACATTTCCAAGTGTAAAACCCAGGCCCAGACCGCCAACTAGCACCCGACATGACCTATCTTTAGCAACTCGGGCCATCCCCAAAGTACCGAGCAGGCATTCAGACGCATTGGTTTTCGAATGCATGAGTTCCTGACCGCCAATGTTGATGGAATATGAACCGTCCTGTTCATAGAGAGCGATGATGCCACCAGATGGAGTCTTCGATTCTGCAATTTTGTGTCGCGGTTTCACGGTGCGAAAATGTAAACCGCAGTCTAGGGACAAAGACCAGTTTATGGCAAAGCCTAATGGCAAATTGGCCGCGTAACCCAAAATCTAACCCAGATACTGGATACGCTTGTTAAGATCAGTATTCACCGAATGGTAAGGCAGCAACAAGCTGCAAGGCGCAAACGTCGTGTCTCTTTGATGCTCCAAATCATCATGACCAATGGCATTGGTAAAAATAGGCTGGAGATAATCCCTCCCGGTGGATGAAAGTTTCAAATTGTTGGAATCGTAAAAGGAGGAGTGCATTTTTCGGGCATGAATATGCCCCCAACGATCCCGAAACCCATTGGCATCAAAACAGTCGACGGTAAATCCTTTTTCATTACTCCATTGAATGGTTGAAACCATGTTATTCCTTCCTTCAACCAATAAATCCAGAGCTTTCCCTCCCAGCTGAGCACCGTAAAAACGATCAAACAAGATGGGTCTCCCTCCTCTTTGCGTATGCCCTACTTTTCTGGTAAAGACGGCCTCTTTGGCGGAATTCCCCCTTCGATAGGAAGCAAAATAGTCATCCCCCATTTTCTTCACCAGCAGCTGGCGCAATGCTTCAGAAGCTCCTGTGAGCACTTTGTTACCGGCGGGATCCGTTGAGCTTTCTTCGTCCCCCAAATCACGCCCTGACTCGTCCACAATCCCTTCACCACAAACGATCACAACATTCTTCTGCAGGTCATAGACTTCCTTAACCCGATCAACCAACAAGTCGAGATTCAAAGGACACTCGGGAACCAACGTGATATCAGGTTGCCCGTATGCGGAGCCAAGAGCAATGTATCCGGAGTGACGCCCCATCACCTCGATAATGGCTATTCTTCGATGACTTTCTGCAGTGGTCCGGATGCGCTGCACACCTTGGGAGGAAACGAATACGGCCGTGGCATATCCTGGGGTGACATAGTTGATCATGTGGTCCAGATGAAACTCAATCCGTGAAGATTTCATGCGGTAATCAAACCCAGACCGATCGTGCCTTTCACAACGAATATACTCATCAGGTTCACTGCGATAATTGAGACCTAGATCATTATCAATTGTCTTCGGAGCAAGAACCACTGGCAGGCGGTCAGCAAGAGGCTGCAATCCGTTTAAAGTCCCGTCACCTCCGATGCAGATCAGACCCTCAATTTTTAATTGATCCAGTCTCTGACTGATTTTGGACAATGCAACTTCGTCGTTGGGATCGACATAGTCCCGCGATGAGCCAAGTATGGTTCCGCCCTTGGTGGGATCCAGCTCAGGAATTTCCTGGTATAGCGGATTCAAATGAACGTGAGGAATACGTTCGTTGTAAAGACTGTTATAACCCTTGATGAACCCAAAAACTTCGATACTGAGTTGATTAGCCCTGGCAACGGCACCATGGATCGTAGCGTTCAAAGCCGGAGTGTCTCCACCAGCGGTCAGAATTCCAATTCGTTTCATAAAAATAATTGAGCTTTGAAGAGCTTGTTGAGTGGCCCCATTTACTTCCCAGTCGACTGCCCCCTATCGTCCGGGCAATGTTAAAAGTTGGCTGAGCACATTCTGTACCACGGCGACCGAGCACGCCTCACTCGATCCGGGAACCCTCGTTCGGGATGATCAGAGCTAAAATCAATTCACCAAAACGCGTTGAATGGTGCCTTGTTTTGATCAAAGTGAGTAAATAGCGACTGCAGGAAGTTGCTAATTCCAAGAAGAAGGACGGATCTTGAGTTCAAACAGAAAGCCGAAAGCAAACTCAGCAGGCGAATTCAATCACAAGTAATCTGGAGCGGATCAGGGCAACTGGATCCCGATGGGAGCACCGGGTCCGAGATTAATGCCCAGCAGAACCCAAAGGACCATCAAGACCACGCCGCTGATCAACATCCATACTGAATACGGAATCATCATCGCAGTCAAAGATCCGATGCCGTAATTTTTTTCCCACCGTCGAGCAAAAATCAAAACCAACGGGAAATAAACCATGAGAGGTGAGATAATATTGGTCGCACCATCTCCCACCCGATAGGCGGCAGTCGCCCCTTCGGGGCTGATGCCGAGCAGCATCAGCATGGGCGCCAGGACCGGTGCGAGCAATGCCCACTTGGCGCTTGCGGATCCCACAAACAAATTCAGCAAGGCGGCGAAGAATACGATCAAGCCCAAAACAATGGGCAAAGGCAAACCGCTTGATTTAATCGCTTCCGCACCGTGCACGGCTGAAATCAGTCCCAGATTTGACCAATTGAACATGGCTACAAAGTGCGCCGCTGCGAATGAAAGCACCAGATAGTATCCCATGTCCTTCATCGATTCCGACATCATTGAGACAAGGTCATCACTCGATTTAATGGTACCCGCCGTAGAACCGTAAGCCCAACCAGCCACCAGAAAAAGAACCATGAATCCGCCCACTAGCGATTTAAAAAACGGAGTGGCCGTGACATACCAGGCCTGCCCTTCCGTGCCCGGTCCGTCATTCAACAATGGGGTTCCAGGTCCGACTGTCATCAGAAGCCAAAAAAAGCAGACACCAAGAATAGCGATTCCAGCCCGACGCAGACCTTTCTTTTCCGATTCCTTTAAAGGCTTATTTTCCTGACCAAAGGTACTTTTGTGTGCATCACCCGGTATCCACTTGCCCAGAGATGGCTCGATGACTTTGTCGGTAACCAACCAAATCACTGGAAGGTAGATGACCAACAATGCGGCAATGAAATACCAATTGCCCGCGATGTTCATGGTCCATCCTGTCTCAAGCTGAGCACCTTCGACCGCTGCTTCTGTAATGCCAAACAGGAGCGCATCGAGCTGTCCCGGAGTGAAGTTGGCGGAAAAGCCTCCAGAGACTCCGGCAAAAGCGGTGGCAATTCCGGCTAGCGGATGCCGCCCCGCCGCTGCAAAGATGATGGCGGCCAGAGGAATCACAACCACATATCCGGCGTCCGCAGCATGATTTGAAAGCATCGCAACCAAGGCAACGGTGGGCGTCAGTAACCCTTTCGGCGCATGTCGCATCGCGGATTTGATCCCGCTGGCGAACAATCCGGAACGCTCCGCGACACCAGCTCCCAGCATCACGACGAGAACGTATCCCAATGGGTGGAAATGGGTGAATGTCTTGGGCATTTCAACCCAGACTTTCTGGATATTCTCAGATGACACCAAACTTTTTGCAGTAAGGATCAGAGGGGATGCCCCATCCTCGGCCAGTTGGGTAGGATGCGCAGCGGAAACCCCAGCCAAAGAACAAACCCAAGAGATCGCAATCAAGAACCCTATCAAAAAGACAAAAATAAACACCGGATCCGGAAGCCGGTTACCCGTGCGTTCCACCATTCCGAGGAATCCGTTTTGTTTCGATGAGTTGGTAGATTTTTTCATGGGAAATCAAAGTGTCAAAATTGCATTTCTTTCAACCGGAGATTCTACCTTATGCCTCAAGATTCAAAATCTCACCTTCACCTGGTTCAAAACGAACTCGCAAAGTGCAGACAAATTACAAACCTTGTTACCATTTTCCTGGAGATATCCAGCTGGGCCTAGCTCCAACGCATTCAGACCTTAGGTCATGTTGTCAATAAATGGCGATCTAATAATGCATTCATAATCATTTAGGATTGAGGTTATGAATGACCCACAATCGACTTTGGAGATGGATGATACCCATCCTAAAAATGAAGGTGAGTAAGTTCGAAATTAACCTTCCCTCCTTTGCGCTGACAATCTGCATTGTTCCCTGCAGTCGGTTACCCACACTCACAACTAGATACCGCATTTCATTGAAGATGGGTATCTGAAAATCAAAAACCATGATCGCTGCGTGTCAGGGATGCCTTGACCCATTGCTCTGGTTGCGACAGAGTTCGTGCAGAACGGCTGGATGTATCAAAAAGCCTGTTAAGGAAAGTCAATGAGTACTCGTAACATAACTTTGGGGCATTCGCCCGACCCTGATGATGCCTTCATGTTTTATGCACTGGCGAAGGATTTAATCCCGACACATGGACTGTCTTTCGAGCATATTTTGCAGGATATCCAAACCCTGAATGAACGTGCCACACGCGGAGAGCTGGACGTAAGCGCCATCAGTATCCACGCCTATGCCTATGTAAGCGACAAATATGCACTCCTTCCAAGTGGTGCATCCATGGGTGATGGATATGGCCCCATGTTGGTCTCCAAAAAGGTCATGTCCGCTGACGAAATTGCAAAAGCAACCATCGCTGTGCCAGGGGAAATGACGAGTGCTTTTCTCGCCCTGCAATTATGGTTGGATACTCCAGCCAACAAGCTGAACTACAAAGTGGTTCCGTTTGATCAGATTTTTGCAACGGTCAATCGAGATGAAGCAGATGTGGGCCTGATTATTCATGAAGGCCAACTGACCTATCAGGATCAGGGCCTGAAATTGTGTGAAGATCTCGGTGTATGGTGGGGGCGTGAAAATGACGGACTCCCGCTGCCATTGGGCGGTAATGTCATTCATAAACGATTCACCCCCACCGATCGCAAGATGATTTCAGATCTGCTGACCGAGAGCATCCAGTATAGCCTGGATCACCGACCTGAAGCCGTCGAACATGCTCTGCAATATGCCCGCGATATGGGGGTCGAGCTGGCAGATCAATTTGTTGGGATGTATGTCAACGATTGGACCTTGGACTATGGCGAAAAAGGCCGCGAGACCATCCGTCGATTTTTGGGAAGGGCTTTTGAAAAAGGCTTGATCCCACATCGTCAGGAACTGGAGTTTGTTTCCTAAAAAGAAAGGTTGCATACTGGTCATGAACCGTTTGGAATCATCAAGCGTATGGCCGGCCCCCTGATTCACAATGAATTGCTGCGAAGACTGGAGCAGTTGGAACTGCTAGCACGTCGGCGTGTGCGCAGTTCCATCAAAGGGGAACGCAGAAGCAAAGCACGCGGTCAATCGGTTGAATTCGCCGATCACCGCAATTATGTGGTTGGAGATGATTTACGTTATCTGGACTGGAACCTGTTTGGCCGTCTGGACAAACTTTTTCTCAAGCTTTACGAGGAAGAACGAGAACTTCCCCTCTCCATATTTTTGGATGCCAGTGAATCGATGACCTTTGGCAAGCCGGTAAAATTCGACTTTGCCCGCCAAATTGCAGCATCCATGGGTTACGTGGCCCTTTGTGGTTTTGACCGTGTCACAGTGGATGTCTTTCCTGATAACCCCGATGAAATCCCACAACGACAGGCCCTCCGTCGAGTCCGTGGAAAAAAATCAGCACTCCAGTTTTTCCGCAATCTGCATCAAATTCAGGCGGGAGGGACCTGCCGATTGAATGAAGCCTTGATGAAGGGAGCCTTGCAAGCCAAACAAAACGGTGTAGCCATCGTGATCAGTGATTTCATGGACCCGGATGGCTATGAGGAGGGATTGAAGGCACTTCTGGGTCGCGGTTTTCAGGTGCATGTCCTGATGGTGCTTGCTCGAGAAGAACTCGAGCCCAGTGTTTATGGAGACTTGAAAGTGGTGGACAGCGAGAACGGTTCGATACAAGAGGTCACCTTTGGAAAATACCGACTCAAGGCTTACCAAAGAACGGTCCAAGCCTTTTTGGAGCAGTTCAAAAACTTCTGCCGGATGAGAGGCATAGGATTCAATCTAACTCCCAGTGACACAGACCTGGATCAGCTGTTGCTAACCGACCTGAGGAAAGCGATGTTGTGGAAATAGGATCTAGCTAGCATGAACTTTCTGAGCCCATTGGCCTTTTGGTTGGCTGCGACACTACCGATTGTTGTGGTGTTTTACCTGTTGAAGCGCCGTCGGAAAGTGCAGGTGGTCGCAAGTTCGATGCTCTGGAAAAAATTTCTGGCAGAAACTCAGGCGAGTGCTCCTTTCCAAAAACTGCGCCATCATTGGCTGCTGGTATTTCAACTGCTCATGCTCGCACTCGCCGTACTTGCTATGGCTCGTCCCTATTTTTACGGAAATGTTTCAGAAGGTGGCTTACTTGTCTTGATCCTGGATACCTCGGCATCCATGCAATCGACCGATGTTTTACCCAATCGAATGGATGTCGCCATCAGTGAAGCAGGTGAGCTGATTGATACTTTGTCGGATTCAGACCAAATGATGATCCTGGCCGCGGGAAGGCAAACCCGTGTTCTGCAATCTGCAACCTCCGATAAGACCGAACTTCGGCGCGCCCTGGACTCTGTGCAATCATCTGATACTTCCACCTATTTGCTGGATGCATTCAAATTAGCGCAGACTCTGGTGAAGGATCAAAGCCTGGCCGAGATCCATTTATTCAGCGATGGTGCCGCTTCCGACCTGAACGAGTTCGAACCCACTGAATTGAACATCCAGTATCATCCCATCGGAGAACGCTCATATAATGTAGGTATCGTTTCCATGGATGTCAGGCCGAATCCAGATGATGAATCCACTCGGGCTATTTTTGCGGGAATTGTCAACTACTCCACCAACCGTGTGGACCTTATTGCCGAACTCCAGTGGAATGAACAAATCATTGAGGCAAGACCCCTTGAACTGGAACCGGGATCCACGGATTCCCAGGCGTTCATCGCTCCCCAGAATGAAAATGGTATATTCACGCTCCGTTTGAATACTGAAGACGATCTTGAAGTTGATAACCAAGCCTCTGTTGTCAGCCTCCTGCCGAAGCCGGTTCGAACATTACTCGTCACCCGTGGTAACCGTTTTTTGGAGAAAGCTCTGAGAGCTGCTCGAAATATTGAATTGGCAACCGTGGATCAGTTTTCAGAGAACTCTCCTGAGGCTGATTTGGTCGTCCTGGATGACGTTGTTCCACTCACCTGGCCAAACGTCAATACCATGGCCATTCACGTGACTCATACCAACTGGTTCGGTGATGTGAATTTGGTGGAATCCCCTGTGATTGTTGATTGGAAGGCGGCACATCCACTCATGAGGTTTGTTCAATTGGATGATGTTCAAATTGCAGAAACCCTGGGAATCAAAACACCGGATTGGGCAATGTCGATTGTTGAATCAACCAGCACCCCTTTGATCCTGGCGGGTGAAAAAGAGGGGCAGCGAATGGTCTGGGCAGGATTCGATACCCTTCAGTCCACTTGGCCACTGCGAGTTTCGTTTCCTATTTTTGTGGCGAATGCTGTAGAATGGCTCAACCCTGGGACCAGTCAGGGATCCATGGTCAATGTTCGAACCGGGGAAGCCCTGATAGCCACTTTGGAAAACCCGGCCCCCGATCTCAGCATGGTTTTACCCAATGGTGACAAGAAATCATTGGGCATGGCCCCCGATGACCGTCAGATCATTTTCGCAGAAACATTACAGCAAGGCATCTACCGGCTGCAAAATGGCACCAATGAGGTTCTTTATGCCTCAAATCTCATTGATGCCTCCGAAAGCGACAACGGTCCTCGAGAGAAACTCAACCTCGGTGGCTATAAACAAATCTCCGGAACCGGGAAACAAAGGGCCAATCTGGAAATGTGGCGTTGGTTGGTTTTTGCAGCATTCTGCGTCCTCATGTTTGAATGGTGGTATTACCACAAAAGAACGGCTTGAGATGAATGATATAAGAGCTGAGATAAAAACGTACCCCGCTGCTGAAATGAAAAAAGAAATCAGCAGGGATCACTCGCATATCATCTTTTTATCGACATGGGTGTGGCTCTGCATGGTGATCTTCACCGGATGTGGATCAAGTGAGATTCAAGAAGAAGAAGAAAAATCCATCGTGGTTTATACTTCACAAGACCGGGTTTACGCGGAAAAGATTTTTAAATCCTTTACCGACCAGACCGGAATTGAGGTCAAGGCCCAGTTTGACAACGAATCGGCAAAAACGATGGGCTTGGCCAAACGTTTGATCTCAGAACAAATTCAACCGGTTTGCGACGTATTCTGGAGCAACGAGTCCATGGCAGCGAGAAAACTTGCCAACCAGGGAGTTGTCCTGGGGTTTGAGGAATTTGGACATCGCTCTCGTGTCCTGATCATCAACACCAATCACGTCGACTTGGCAGAGGCACCTGAGTCGATCAAGGACCTGACCTTGCCCAAATGGAAAAGCAAAGTTGCCATAGCCTACCCGCTGTTTGGCACGACTGCGACGCATTTCCTTGCGCTCAAAGAGGAATGGGGACCTGAGATTTGGGAACCTTGGTGTCAAGGCCTGGTCGCCAATGAAACAAAGATTGTAGATGGAAATTCGATGGTTGTCCGCCTGGTGGGGGCTGGTGAATCATGGATAGGATTAACCGACTCTGATGACCTGGCGGTCGGATTGAGCAAGCAATTACCTCTCGCATCAGTCCCATTAAGCAATGAATTGTGCGCCATCCCGAATACGGTAGCCATGGTACAGGGGGCTCCTCATTCTGAACTGGCCATGACTTTTATACAGTTCGTTCAAAATAAGGATGTCCTGGAAGAAATGGTAAATGCTTCGGCATTGATCAGTGCAGATTTGCCACCAGTCGGAAACGATTTCCTTTATATTTTTTGGCCTGAAATTCTGACCGAGCAGGAGGAGAGTTTCACATTCCTGAGGAATACATTTCTGAGGTGAAATGAATTCTAATCTCATCATCAATACTATCATCCTCGTTACTGGAGTCTGTTTTTTGACGACACTGACCGGGTGCCTGACAGCTCTGGGAACCTTGATGGGTTCCAAACGATTCAGGCAAGGTATGGTTATTGTATCCATACTCAATCTCGTTTTGCCGCAGTTTATGGTTCTGTCATGGTGGTTGGGGTTATTCGGAGAAGCTGGAGTCCTACGCAGTTGGTTGAACTGGAATCTCTATTCAATGACTGGAGCCATCTGGGTGACCACTCTTCTTTTTTGGCCCATTCCATTTTTATGTGCTTTGGGAAGCTTACAAAAAATCAATCATCGTCTGTTCGAGGTGGATCCCAGTTTGAGGAACTTTTCCCTTTGCCGCTTCCTGCTTTGGCCCGCAGCACGCCCCTCTCTCTTTGGTGCTTGCGGAATTGTGGCTGTGTTGACTCTGAACCAATTCAATATCCCATCACTGCTTCAAGTTAAAACCTGGACGTCCGATCTCTTTATCACTTTCAGTGCGACACTGGAATGGCAAGAAATTCAAAACAGCATTCTTTGTCTCTTTGCAGTATCCGTACTCATTTTATTAACCCTTCGAGGAAATGTGATGAGATGGCCATCGGCCTCAGCCACAACCCAAAGCCTACAACCATCCAAACTCTTTCACCCTTTTTTGGTCTGGACTTTGAAGTCCTGGACCGTGTTGTGGGTGGTATTGGCAACCATCCTTCCCTGTTTGGGATTGGTCGGTTCTGGAATCACCTGGCGAGAATTGGTACCTGCCGCAGCTGCAGGGCAATCGGCACTGAACCACAGCTTGGGATTTGCATCTATGACTGCAACCTTTTGCATTGCCTTTGGGTTGTTAACACATCGTTGGCGCGTCAATAGGTTTTTGTGGATACTCTTTGTTTTACCAGGATGCGTCTGGGGAGTCCTGTTTTTAACAGCAACCCAACAAAACTGGTTGCCGTGGCACGGTACCAATCTGCCACTAACCCTGGCGGCGTTAACCTTTCGATATGCCATTTTAGGATGGCTCGGTGCCAGTCTGGCAATGCAACTATTAGACAAAGATATGGTGGATGCCGGACAAATGGAAATCCCTTCCACGATACAACGTTTTCGATTCCTCTACCTACCACAAACCGGCTGGATCCTCGGCGCGAGTTGGTATGTGGTCTTCCTGCTGACGTTGTGGGATGCGGATACATTATTGTTCGTCATTCCTCCAGGGGCGGACACTTTGGCTCTGCGAATTTTCAATTTGCTGCACTATGGTCACAATTCTCAGGTAAATGCACTGACACTACTTCTGTTGATTTGTGCGGTCACTCCTTACCTGGCCTTCCTTTTATGGGGAATGTGTTGCCGGTTCTACAGAAGTAAAGTTCATCTGAAATGGACCTCATCTCTATTTGCAAGCTGGTTGCTCATGATGGTGTTGACTGGCTGCGCAGGCTCTGGAACTGATGAAAGCAGCCAAAGGCGCGAATCTCTGGATTCCAACATATTTAAGGAAGCCATCATCATTGGCAACCAGGGACGAAGCCCGGGTTTCTTTATCAAACCCAGATCTTTGACCGTAGATGAAAACGATTTCCTTTATGTCGTGGACATGACCGGTAGGGTTCAAAAATTTGATTCCGACGGAAACTACATCCTTCAATGGCAGATGCCCGAGTTGGAACGTGGCCGCCCTAAAGGTATGTGTGTTGATGCCGAGGGTAACATTGTGGTGGTAGAACCGCACTATGCCCGAGTGAATCATTTTACCCCCGAAGGAAAGTTGGTCAAACAATGGGGCACGAAAGGTCCTGAAGAAGGCTCATTGACCTTTCCAAGAGCCATCACCTGCTTATCCGATGGGACCTTGGTCGTGAGTGAATATCAAACAGTGGAAAGAATACAGAGATTCAATCATGATGGATCCATCTTCCTGGGTTCGACAGGAACGCCCGGAAACAAGGATGCTCAATTTAATCGTCCCGAAGGATTGGTTACTGATACTCTGGATCAAATTTTTGTTGCTGATTCATGTAATCATCGCATCCAGATCCTGGACAAGAACGGAACCTGGCTCAAAACATTTGGATCAGCCGGTAAACGGCCTGGAGAATTCAGTTATCCCTATGATCTCGCGATCGATCAAAAGAACCATCTCTTTGTTTGCGAATTCGGCAACAGCAGGATACAAGTATTTGATCCTCAGTGCCAAACCGTCGAGATTCTTGGAGGTCCGGGTGACGCGCCAGGTAAATTTAACAATCCATGGTCCATCGCAATGGATTCCAATGGAGATTTATATGTAGCAGATTCAGCCAATCACCGAGTCCAGAAATTGATTAGACGACAATCCTTGCCAACGGAAAAATGAGTTTTCAATTCACACATCCATGGTTTCTCGCATGCGCCCTGTTTGCGCTTCCGTGGATTGCGTACTGGGCTCGTCATTCTGATGTGCAAATAGGACCCTGGCGAAGAAACTCTGTATTCATCCTGAGATTTATCATCACCGTTTGCATCATTTTGGCCATGGCAGGTCTACAATGGCTGAGGCCCCTGGAAGGAATGAATTTGATCTACCTGTTGGACAGGTCGGAAAGCATCCCGCCCACTCAAAAGGAGGAGGCACTCAAATATGTGCAAAATACACTGAAGCTTAAAGAGGATGTGGACCAGGCCGGCGTGGTCGTTTTCGGAAGTGAAGCTGCATTGGAATTGCCCGTCCTGAAACGTAATGAACTTCCCACCGTTCAATCGGTGATCGATGACTCGCGCACCGATATCGGAGCTGCGATTCGATTGGCAACAGCCGCTTTTCCTGAAAACGGTCAGAAGCGTATTGTTTTGTTATCCGATGGAAATGAAAACCTGGGAGAATCGTTGCCCGCACTTAGAAGCGCTCTTCCTCTGGGTGTGACCATGGATGTTTACCCTATGGGCGCCCAGCGTGGGCAGGATGTCTCAGTGCAGCGCATTGGTGTTCCCTCGATTATCAAGAGCGGGACCGCATTTGATGCAAAAATATTTGCCACTGCAGACCAACCGGAAGACGCCACACTCAGGCTATTCATCAATGATCAATTGATCGGTGAGGAAGGGGTTACCCTGGAACCGGGAAAGAATTTATTTGCCGTTCCTCAGATCCTCAGTGAACCAGGCTTTTACACTTACGATGTTCAACTGATCGCCGACGGGGATTCTGTTGCTCAAAACAATCGAGCCATCGGATTTGCCACCGTTCGTGGTGATCCACGCTTGTTGCTGATCTCCGAAAACCTGAGCGCCGATGCTAATTTGATTTCCGCACTGGAAAGCTCCCAGTTAAGCATCGAGACACGCCCACCTTCGGGACTTCCTCAAACATTACCCGAACTTCAAAGCTATGATTCCATCTTCCTGAGCAATGTGGCAGCAGGAGATTTCAGCATGGATCAAATGCGATTACTTCAAAGTGCCGTTCGAGACTTTGGCGTGGGTCTGGTTTGCATTGGAGGAGATCAATCCCTGGCTGCCGGTGGCTACCGAGGCACACCACTGGAAACAGCGCTTCCGCTGGATATGGAGTTGAGCAGCAAAAAGGTCCTGCCAAACGGTGCACTGGCCATGGTGATGCATGGCATGGAATTCAACAATGGGAACCAAATTGCCAGACAAGTGGCGGTCGGGGTCATGAACACCATGGCCCCGCAGGATGAACTGGGGATTGTGCTCTGGGATGGTTCAGAGAAGTGGTTGTTTCCGCTGACGCCAGTGCAAGACAAGCAGGCCATGGGCCGTGAAATCATGGGAATGAATCAGGGGGATCTCCCGGACTTTCAAAACATCATGGAACTGGCCTACAAAGGACTTCAGGAATCCAATGCCAACATCAAACACATGATCATTTTCAGTGATGGTGATCCCGGAGCCCCTTCCAAAACACTCATGGAAGACCTTGTGAGAAATAAAATCACCGTCACAACCATCCTGATCGCGGGGCATGCAGGACCCGAGACGATGCAATGGATAGCCGAGAATGGACGCGGACGATTTTATGAGGTTCAGAACCCAGGAATGCTTCCTCAAATTTTCATGAAGGAAGCAGCAGTCATCCTCAAAAGCGCTATCATTGAAAATCCTTTCAAACCCGTTTTAACCAGCTCCTCCGAACCTGTTCGAGGCATCGCTCCGGAAGCCTACCCGCAACTTTTGGGTTATGTGGGCAGTTCCCCAAAACCAAGGGCAGAAGTCCCACTGGTATCCGATCAAGGTGACCCGATCTTCGCACATTGGCAGTATGGACTGGGCCGCGCAGCTGCCTTTACCTCAGATGCGCGCCCCAAGTGGGCTAATTCCTGGATGGCGTGGGATCAATACCGTCAATTCTGGACCCAAGTCGCAAGGTGGAGCTTGAGGCGGGTGGAGAACAGCGATTTTACAACCGAGGTGTCGGTTGACAAGGGCGTCGGCTCGATCAGTGTGGAAGCCATCGACGCAGAAGGACAATTCAGAAACTTCCTGGATTTACGGGCAAAAATCGTCAGCCCAACAGGCGAAAGTCAAGACGTTCGCCTGGAGCAAGCGTCGGCAGGGAGGTACGAAGCCAAATTTCCCGCCAAAGAAATCGGAGCTTATACGGTCAATTTAAGCGAATACGAAGCCGGCGAAATCAAGGGAATGCAAGTGATTGGCGCGAGTGTCAATTTCTCACCCGAATACCTCAGTAGTGAACCCAACATGCACCTGCTGTCGCAAATGGCAGGAGAAGGACAAGGGGTTTTGGTTGATAAAAACAATCCACTGGATAATCCATTCTCCAGAGACCGAAAACGCACCTTCCAGGCTCGGGATCTTTGGCCATGGTTATTGATGAGTGCCATAATGCTGTTTCCGATAGATGTCGGCATCCGTCGCATTCAACTTGAACCCGAGGAACTTAAAAAGGCCTGGGAATGGATTCGCGAGCATATTTTCTTTTTGGGATCCAAACAAAAACAAGTGAAAAGAGATGAGGCCATGGAAGCGTTGCTGAGCAGACGGGATGCGGTGCGTGCCAAGCGTACCTCCGGCACGATCTCCACTCCTAGAAGTGATTTGTTCGCTCCGGAACAAGAGGAGCCCGAAGGTCTCCATGAAGAGTTAAAAAGGGAATCACCCAAGAAGTCTCAACCAGCAAAAAACGAAGAATTTAAGGAAACGCCAAGTGATGCGGAAAAGGAAGGTAATGATTCCATGGCAAGTCGACTATTGGCGGCCAAACGCAAAAAGAAACCCAAATCCTAATCCACTAACTTTCCATGGACACCTGTAAACTGAGGTCGAAAAATCAGTTCTACCATGGTTTCTGAAGAAAATCATTGCCTGATACCTGTCAAATATGGCTTGATTCCTGCGGTCAATCGACGAAGCTCCTTGGCTTTGCCCTTGTGGGTCGTTGGAGTGATGGCAAAATGATGACGGATCTAAACGGTTGCCGGGCAACGGTTCATTATTCAGGTCGTGTTCAGGGTGTTGGATTCAGATACGCAGTGAAAACACTGGCAACAGGATTTGACGCGACGGGCACCGTGCGCAACCTTCCCGATGGAAGAGTAGAACTCGTTTTGGAAGGCGAACGCGATGAGTTGGAAGCCTTCCTGGTAGCAGTTCGTGACTCGGGTTTGGGTCCGCTCATTCAGGATGAAACTTGCCATTGGTCCGAAGCGAGTGGAGAGTTGAGGGGATTTGAAATAGTACGATAGACTGGATTTTTGGGATCAAATAGATAATGAAATACGCGATTATCGCAGACATTCACGGGAATTTGGAGGCTTTTCAGACAGTATTGAAAGATGCTGAGGAAAATGAATGTACGCACTACGCCTGCTTGGGAGATGTAGTTGGTTACAACGCAAACCCCAAGGAATGCCTGGATATCGTCCGCGAAATGGGCATGCCTTGCGTTAAGGGAAACCACGATGAGTATTGCTCCATGGAAGGCGACCTTGAAGGCTTTAATCCTCACGCCAAAGCTGCGATCGAATGGACTCAAGACAAGTTGACCGAGGATGACCGGGCCTGGCTTCGCGACCTCAAATATTTCCGACTGGTGGCAAATTTCTCCATCGTCCACGCCACGTTGGATGCACCTGAACGATGGGGCTATGTTTTTAACAAGCTCGAAGCAGCTTCCAGCTTCACCTATCAAAACACCAAAGTTTGTTTCTTCGGGCACACCCACGTTCCAGTCGCCTTTGTCCGCGACGCCACGATCCGAGGTGGAACCTATTCAAAATTCAAGGTGGAACCCGGGAAAAAGTATTTTGTGAATGTGGGCAGTGTAGGGCAATCCCGCGATGGCGTGCCCAAGGCGACTTATGTCATCTTTGACCTCAAGGAAAGCACCATCGAATTGCGTCGATTGGACTACGACATGGAAACGACCATGAAGAAAATCCGAGATGCCGGTCTGCCTGAGCGTCTGGCTGAACGCCTACCCCTCGGAAGATAATCGGCCAAAAAAGGCCTCGCTCTATGGAAGAGGTCTTTTGACCAGAGACGTGCTTTGCCCCTCGAACTCTAGCATCACACCTGTAATTTCACCTGAGTCAGATCGGTTAAACCGCAGGTTGGAGGTGTAATTCCTCAGGAAGAATACGTCTTTCTCACTGGGCCATAAACGCATTGGAATTTCACCAGGGCCGTCGGTCATCAATTTATCCCCTTCCACTCGAACTGGAAAAGATGGATCAGCGTTCCCATTCTCTGGTTCATAGTAACCTACGTAGTCCTGCAAAGAGGAGGTTTCCACACTTCCCATTTTGGCTAAGCGGATCTCTATCGGAGCAGCGTTCAACGAAACATTTAAAAGGCTACCTGCAACTGTATCCAGTGTATAGGCCGTCGACCCTAAAGCTCCTCCAACCTGGGTGTTTGCCAATACCACAACAGCCGTTTGCGAAGCAGGATGAAGAAATAAAGAACAGCGGAAACCACCCGTAGCGCCTGAACAATAAACAGCACCGTATTTATTGACCCTCCAGCCCAATGCGGTTTTTTCAAATTCGTTGTATTGCAGACGAGGTTCTTGCGCCAATTTCAGGGCTTTTCCAAGGGAATCGTCTGGGGGAACCAAACTGGCTTGGGCAAATTTGATCAAATCCGATGCAGTTGATTTAAGCCCAAAAGCACCAGCTAATGCCGAATCCTCCACCTGCCAATGATCCATCTGTTCACCATCTGCATTATGACCAGGAACGGTTGCGGAAGCCGAAAAAGAGGTTTGAAGCATCTGTAAAGGTTGACATATTTTTTGTTCGATCAAATCAGAAAGCGACTTTTCTGAACTCAACTCCAGTGCATAGCCCAAAAGACCAGCACCGAGGTTACTGTATTGAAACTGTCCACTATTTGCGATGGGTGGTTGTGGGTTTAAAAAATACTCTTTCAGGTCACTTGTACTGTACCCCTGCCATCGCTTGCCAGCGAGGTTCGAGTCAAAAATGTTGTCGCCTTCTTTCCAGAAATTACCAGGGATAACCGGCAGGCCTGAAGTATGAGAGGCCAAATCAGCAAGCGTAAGGTTAGCCTTGGGGACATCAGGAAATTCCCAATCATCGGGTAAATGCATATCGACGGTGTCCTCCATCGAAATTTCCGCTTGTTGGTCCATTTCAGAAAGTAGAATGGCGGTGAATACCTTGGTCATCGATCCGATTTCAAAAACCGAATTTTCATCGGGCTGTTTTCCAGAACCATCACCGATTTTGCCAAAGGAAAAGTATTGCTCCTTACCTTGTTGAGTGACGCCAACGACAATTCCCTGGGCCCAACCATGCTCTATCAATGGTTCCACTACCTGTTGAACTCGCTCTTTCAATGGCTTGCCTGAACCGGCTGACGATGGATCTGGCTTTCTACCACATCCTGTGAATACAGACTGAATGAGAGCGAGAATAACCAGTAACCTGAATAAGGTAATCATGAGGAATCTTATGAAGTCTTAAAATGGTACACCCGTAGGGAGTCGAACCCCAAACCTCCT
>CAYFHO010000044.1:0-44833 GCA_964342825.1 uncultured Verrucomicrobiota bacterium | reverse complement strand
GGGTGGAGGTTCAAATCCTCTCTCGGGCACCATCTCTTTTTCAACCCCCAATCTTTGATTAAGAACCTCTTTGATCAATAACCAGCCATCAGGAGCCGACCTTCTGGGCGAGCACTATCACATTGATCCATCTTGATGCTTAGTGCATTCTTTTTTGGTGACTAGTTTTAATTTAGCCCGTCTTCAAAGTTTATTTGATTGGCCGCATGAGGCTATGAGGGGAATTAGGGACATGCAGCGGTTGTCTGTGGTCTTTTGTTTGTCGGTTTTAATTGCCTGTTCTGCCCTGGGAGAATCACTGGTGATCAGTGAGATTATGGTTCAGCAAGGTGTGAGTGCTTTGCAGGATGAGGATCAGGATGCACCCGATTGGATTGAAATATACAATGCCAGCGGAGAGGCTCAAGATTTGACGGGATGGTCACTGTCTGATGATACCAAACTGCCCAGGAAGTGGACTTTTCCTTCCATAACACTCGGCTCCAAATCGTTTCTTCTGGTCTTTGCTTCTGGCAAAAATTGTCGTGATAGTGATCAACCGTTGCATACCAACTTCAAACTTTCTTCCAATGGTGAGTTTCTCGGTTTGTTTTCACCTGAAGGTGCTCTCATCAGTGGATTTCATCCGGAGTATCCCAAGTTAAATGAGGGTGTCTCTTTTGGTTTAAGGCACCAGGTAGAGCAAACAATTACGGATAGCCCTTCATTCACTTATCATGTTCCATCCAGTGCTGATTTGGAGGGTATTTGGATGCACCAGTCTTTTGATGACAGTGGTTGGACGAAAGCTGAAGGCGGGATAGGGTTTGACGGGAATTCTTCTAGAATTTTGACGCCATACATCCATACGGATGTCGCTTCAGAGATGCGAACCTCCAACTCGTCAATTTACCTGCGCCACCAGTTTCAACTAACCTCCTCGGATGCCCTCATGCAGTTACAGGTCCGTTTCGATGACGGATTCGTATTGTATTTAAACGGTATGCCAAAAATACGCAGAAATGCGCCGAATCGAGTACAATGGAATTCAAGATCATTGGGCTCAAGAGTGAGTGGTGAAGAACTGATTCCCGAACAGATCATTTTGACGGCAAACGATGGATTGGTTCCAGGGCAAAACACATTGGCCATACAAGGCTTGAATACCCGCTCAACTGATCGGGACTTTCTTTTTCAGATGGAAGTTCAAATCTGGAACGGATTGGATGGGGTTCTGGGTGAACCTGGATATACCTCCCGACCCAGTCCGGGAGCGCCAAATTCTGAAGTTTTTTCCGAAGCACTCGACAAACCGATCATTCGTGCCACATCCACCGTCAGCGACAAGCCAATTGTCGTCACCTTGGACCATGCGACACCTGGGGTGGAATTGCGTTACACCTTGGATGGAAGCATTCCAACCGATAGATCACCTTTATATGAAGCCAGCTTTACGGTGGATGATTCAGCACAAGTCAATGTGCGCGCTTTTCATCCAGAAATGGCACCCAGTCCCGTTGAAACTGAAATATTGCTGCGCACGGATTCCGAGCTACTAGATTTCACTTCCGATATTCCAGTCATTTTACTTGATACTGAAGGGGGACGAATTTCTGCCTCCAGCCGAACTCGCGCCTTGATGCATCTTTTTGATAGAGGGGACGACGGTCGAGCAAAGCTTTCCTCCAAATCTGATTTCCAAGGACTCGCTTCCATCAAAGTGAGAGGTTCCAGCACCGAAGGTCGTCCCAAAAAAGCCTATTCGATGGAAGTTCAGGATATTTTTGGAAATGACCGTGACGTCTCTCTGCTGGATATGCCCGAGGATTCCGATTGGATTTTATATGCTCCGTACAATTTTGATCGGGCGCTTATCCGCAATGCATTTGTTTACGAATTGAGCAATCAACTCGGGCGCTATGCTGTGAGGACCAGATTTTGTGAAGTGTATGTTAATTCGAGAGGTCAAGCGATGGATCAGAGATCCTATGTTGGAGTTTATGTTTTAATGGAAAAAATCAAGAGAGGTGCGGATCGGGTTCCCATTGAGCGCCTTTTAAGAAAACATAAGGATTCACCAGAGGTGAGTGGAGGATACATTTTAAAAATTGACCGTTTGGATCCTGGAGACAGTGGGTTTACAGGTGGGGGTCAATCCTTGGCTTTTGTTGAGCCAAAAGAAGATGAAATCCAAGCGGACCAAAGAAGGTACGTCGTGAGTTATTTGAACGCGATGAACCGATCCCTGCGCGATCGTGATTATGAAAATGTAGTGCAGGATTATGAGCAGTATATTGATGTGGGATCATGGATAGATTTTCATATTGTTAATGAATTTACAAAAAATCCTGATGGATTCCGGTTGTCCACTTACATGCATTTACCCAGAGAAGGGCGTTTAACCTTTGGTCCAGTTTGGGATTTTGATCGTACATTGGGTCCTGACGACGATGGCCGTGCTGCGAATCCAGTTGGTTGGTCGAGTGTATATCGTTTTGGGTGGTGGGGTTCCATATTTCGAAATCCCAATTTCGAGCAGGCTTATGTGGATCGCTGGTATCAGATTCGGCGCAATGAAATGTCAGTTGAAAACATGCACGCCATTATTGATCGAATGGCGGATGAGCTGCGTGAATCACAAGCCAGGAATTTTCGTAAATGGCCATTGATTCGTAGCACGGCGGCGTGGCAAAGCGAGATCAGGCATTTGAAGAATTGGGTCCAGCAAAGAGCAGAATGGATTGATAGTCAATATGTGGATGCCCCTGAATTTATGACTAAACCTGGAGTCTTGGATGAAGATGGTTTGGTTAAAATTGCTCCGACTTCCGGACGGGTTTTTTATACATTGGACGGATCAGATCCTCGACTCCCAGGTGGGGCGCGTTCTTCGACCGCCTTATCACTGTCCCGTTCTCGCCCCGAGATTTCGATCAACGAAACCACAAAGATCAGGTTGCGGTCTCAAGTTGGCGAAGAATGGAGCGGACTTGTCGAGGGAGTTTTTGTGACGAGTGAAATACCTTCAATCAGGTTTTCTGAAATCATGTATCATCCTTCCGATCCACTGTTACCTTCAGGATTAGATGAGGATGATTTAGAATTTGTCGAATTAATCAATACGGGATCTTTTCCGGTCTTGATGGACGGGATGCAGATTTCTGATGCCATCTCCTACAACTTTGGTGACCATGTCATTCAACCTGGTGAAGTTGTGCTCATCGCATCCAATCCGGAAGCACTAAAAGTTCAATATCCATTTATTGAATCTACTATTTTAGGCCCTTTTGATGGGCGGTTGTCTAATGGTGGTGAGAGAGTTGCCTTGCATGATGGGGCTGGAAGATTGATCGAGGGGATACAGTTTGATGATGAAGATGGTTGGCCCGAATCAGCGGACGGCGAAGGTTATTCCCTCGAGAGAATAGATTTCCGTGAGTCCGGTTCGAATTCCTGGCGTTCCAGTTTTGCTTTGGGAGGTACTCCAGGTATTGTCAGATTGCCAGGTTTCACTCCATCTCGCATTCAATTCGTGAATCAAAGTACGATACTGATAGAATTCGATGTAGAACCTGGCGCTGGCTATTCCCTATCCAGCACGGACAATCTGGCCGCTCCTGATTGGAAGACTCTGTTTAACTGGGAGCCTGAAGACGAAGCGATGGTTCAGCGAATTGAACTAGACGCAACAGGATCACAGCGATATTTCAGGATCGAGTCCAGATAACAAAAAACGGCGAACATCATAAAGATGTCCGCCGTTTGAAAAAGTAACCGGTATTTCAAACGATCATTCCCGCTGCAACAGTAGAATTGGTTGCATCGTCAATAATGATAAAGCTACCTGTTTGACGATTTCGTTTATAGGAATCGTGGAGCAGGGGGGTAGAGGTTCTGAATGAAATACGCGCAATATCATTCAGTCCCACTTCCAAGTCATCTTCAATTTTGTGCAGAGTATTCACGTTGACCTTATACTTGGTTTCTTTGATGATGCACTTAGCTTCTCGTGTCGTGTGTCGAATCGTATATTTCCTGCCTAGTTGCAGTTTCGCTGATTCTGAAAACCAACAGATCATTGCTTCGATGTCCTGCTCCACTTTGGGAGGATTGTTTTGTTTAACAATCATGTCACCCCGGCTTATATCGATTTCATCTTCCAAGGTGATACTCACAGACATTGGCGCAAATGCTTCAGGAATTTCACCTTCGAATGTATGAATGCCCTTGATCTTTGATCTGAATCCAGAGGGTTGAATGGTTACTTCGTCCCCTTTCTTGAAAACACCACCAGCCACCCGTCCTGCGAATCCACGAAAATCGTGATGTTCCTTACTCTGGGGGCGTATTACCCACTGGACAGGAAATCGAGCATCCACATGGTTGAATTCGTTTCCAACAAATACGTTTTCGAGCGTATACAGTAGAGTTCCCCCTTTGTACCAAGGCATGGCTGTGGACATTTCAACAACGTTATCACCATGCAAAGCACTGATTGGAATAAAGTCAATGTGAGGGATGTCTAATCTCGACGAAAAATCTTCGTAATCTTTGACAATTTGTTCAAAGACTTCCTCCTTATAATCCACCAGATCCATTTTATTGACAGCAACGATCACATGTTGAATTTGTAGAAGAGAGGCTATGAATGAGTGGCGGCATGTCTGTTCAATGACGCCCTTGCGCGCATCCACCAGAATAATTGCCAGACTGGCAGTGGAGGCTCCGGTAACCATGTTGCGTGTGTATTGAATGTGCCCCGGGGTATCAGAAATAATAAACTTCCGCTTCGGTGTTGCAAAATAGCGGTAGGCAACATCGATGGTGATACCCTGTTCACGTTCGGCCTTTAGCCCATCTGTCAGCAGAGCTAGATTGACTATCGAATCTCCTCGTTTTTTGCTGGATTCCTCCACTGCCTCCAGTTGATCCTCAAATATTGATTTGCAGTCATAAAGAAGTCGCCCAATCAAAGTGCTTTTACCGTCATCCACGCTACCTGCTGTTGTGAAACGCAGGAGGTCCATGTCTAAATATCCTTTTTCAATGGTCATTTTCAGAAAGTGTTTTTTGTTTTGTTAGTGGTTGTCATCTGCTTAGAAGTAGCCGTCTTTTTTACGATCTTCCATGGCAGTTTCGGATCGTTTGTCATCCGCCCTGCCACCTCGCTCCGTCACCCGTGCGGCGGCGACCTCGGCGATGATGTCGTCCACATTTCTGGCGGGTGATGCGACAACACCGGTGCATGTCATGTCGCCAACAGTACGACACCTAACGATCATATTTTCAACAATTTCGTCCTTGCCCAAAGTAAGATATTCAGAATTGGCCAAGTATATTCCGTTCCGATGAATAACTTCCCTTTCATGGCTGAAATAAATGGATGGTAAAGAAAGCTCTTCCAGTTTGATGTATTGCCAGACATCCATCTCTGTCCAGTTGCTTAATGGGAAAACTCTAAAATGTTCTGCCATGTGCATTTTGCCATTGAACAGATTCCAAAGCTCAGGCCTTTGGTTTTTGGGATCCCATTGCCCAAATTCATTTCGATGAGAGAAAAAACGTTCTTTTGCACGGGCTTTTTCCTCATCTCTTCTTGCCCCTCCAATAGCAGCACTAAATTGAAATTCCTCCAGAGCATCAAGTAAGGTTACCGTCTGCAGCATGTTTCTGCTGGCATGTGGTCCTTTCTCCTCAGTGGCTCGACCTTTGTCGATCGACTCTTGAACTGTTCGGACTATTAAATTTGCACCAACCTCTTCTACAAGGTTGTCTCGGAATTCTATGGTTTCGGGGAAGTTATGCCCCGTGTCTACGTGCATCAACGGAAACGGTATCTTGGCTGGGTAGAAAGCTTTCTGGGCCAGTCGCACCATTACTATGGAATCCTTTCCCCCAGAAAATAGCAGGACCGGTTTTTCGAACTGGGCCGCCACTTCTCGCATAATGAAGATTGCTTCGGCTTCCAGAGATTTTAAATGAGTCAATCGGTAGGTGTGCATTGATTATCGTTAGTATTTGTTTTCTTAAAAATTGGTTAAAAGGCAACCTCAGGCAAACTGTCCCTTAGTGAATTCAAGTAGTTGTTTCAGTGAATCCGCTTCACTTTTTTCATCGGTGTCCAACTCCAGGTCGGCAGGGAATTCGTCATTGGGTGGTTCAAAGGAAGAATCTTTCCCTGTGAAATGCTTGATAGAACCGGATTTTGCTTTTGCATAAAGTCCTTTCACATCTCTTTTTTCGCAGGTTTCGAACGAGCATGTGACAAAAATTTCTCTAAAATCAGATTCCCCAATGATGTCTTTAGCTAGTTTCCTCAATTCTCTTTTCGGGGTGATAAAGGAAGCGATTGTCACAATTCCAGCATTTGCAAAAAGCTTAGCAACTTCTGCTATGCGCCTGATGTTTTCACGCCTGTCTTCATCTGAAAACCCAAGGTTGTTATTGAGCCCGCTGCGTATGTTATCTCCATCCAGCAATTGAGTCATGATACCCTCTAGGTGTAATTGCTTTTCCAATGCAATTGCCAAGGTGCTTTTTCCTGCGCCCGAAAGCCCATAAAGCCAGAGCACGCAACCTCGTTGCTTAAGCAGGTTTTCTTTGCTAGATCGATCCAAATTTCGGTCGAAATTAGGGTGGATGTTCTCTGGAGTCATATTTTCCTTTGGCTGATTGACCGGAAAGTGTGTCAAATGCTGAAGTCACTCGTTGCTGATTCATGCAGCCCACATTCCCGTTTTAATCCGAAAAAACGTGACTCTTCTTCAGTCATTCCTTCATCAACGCGCTTTGTGGTGTGTACGTCTCCAATACTCAAATAACCTTGGTGCCATAAAGGATGATAAGGGAGGTCGTTCGCTTTCAAATAATTGAACACGTCCTTGCTGGACCAATCTACAATTGGATGGATCTTTAGATAATCATCATCAACAGCCAACACGTTGAGTTTTTGTCGACTTGAACTTTGTTCGCGCCTTAAACCTGCAATCCAGGCTTTTGGCTTGAGTTCGCTCAAAGCTCTGCGCATTGGTTCCACCTTGTTGATTTGATTATACTGGGTGATACCCTCCAATCCTTTTTCCCATAGCTTCCCATACCGTGTTTCTTGCCAGGCTGGTGAAGTCTCAGCTCGGTAAACTTTTAAATTGAGGTTAAGGCGATCAGTTAATTCATCTATGAACTGATAGGTTTCAGGAAAAAGGTATCCCGTATCTATCAGTATAACATTAATATCAGGGATTTCCTCTGTCACCATGTGAAGGCAAACAGCTGCTTGCGCACCAAAGCTAGAAGACATCACGATGCTGTTTTTGAATCTTTCCGCAGCCCAAGTAATTCTTTCTACTGCACTAAGCATTTCCAGTCTGGAATTTTCTTCCTGCAACTGTACGCCGTGGAGAGTAAAATTATTTTTGGCGGTAGTATTCAATTTCGTAGGTGCAGCTGCCTGACTTGACATACCGTTTTCGAATAAATGAGGTCTGATGAAGCAAGAATTAGGTCTAATCAAGACACTTCTTGCTCTTCGAGTTCTTTCCAGAGAATCCTGGCGCTCCAGTCTCCGAATCGTTCGTTGGACTCACGCTCTTCCTTAAATCGCTTCAGCAAGGAGCCGAGTAGATCATCCATTTCGTCGTCTTTGACGCTGATTTTGTAAAGGCGATTAAGGCGTGTGCCTGATTCATTGCCACCGACATAAACGTTGTATTTTTTGGGAGCTCTGCCCACAAAGCCCAGTTCAGCCATGTATGGGCGGGCGCAGCCATTGGGGCAACCGGTCATACGAATGATGATTTCCTCCTGAGGAATGCCGGCCTTGCCAAGGAGAGATTCAACACGATCGATCAATCCAGGGAGGTAACGTTCGGATTCCGCCAAGGCCAGGCCACAGGTTGGAAGTGCCGGGCAAGCCATGGTGGCACTTCTCACAGGGGACTTTTCATGAGTGGTCTTAACACCGTGGTCTGCCAGGATTTTGTTGATCCCTTCCACCGAATCAGGAGATACATTCACTATAAGAATGTTCTGGGTCGGAGTGAGACGAATTTCGGTATGGTAAGTATCAACGACTTTGCGTAAGGCCGTTTTCAACTGAATGGACTCGGTATCTTTGATGCGGCCTGCTTCAACAAACAGTCCAAGAAAATGATTTCCATCAATCTGTTTATGCCAGCCAAATCGGTCCCCCTGTCTTGTGAACTCGAATGGTTCGGCATCTTCTAATTTGAACCCGATACGGCTTTCCAGTTCATTGCGGAACCACTCGACACCTTGTTCTTCCAAGACGTATTTCAACCGGGCGTGTTTCCTGTCGGTACGGTCTCCAAAGTCGCGATGAATGGTCAGAACCCCTTTGGCAACTTCTTCAATCTTATCACGATCAAAATAGCCTATGACATCGGCCTTTCGTGGAAATGTATTTGGATTGTTGTGACTCATACCCAAACCACCGCCGGCAGTCAGGTTGTAACCAGCAAGTTTGCCATCTTTCTCAATGGCAATAAAGCCCAAGCAATTGGTAAACAGATCTACGTCATTTAGCGGAGGGATGGCGAAAGCTGTTTTGAATTTTCGGGGAAGATAGGTTTTACCGTACAGTGGATCCTCGTGATCTTTGTGTTCCTCGAGATTCAACTGCACGCCTTCGACCCAAATGGAATGATAGGCTTGCGTGGTTGGCAGGAGTGCGTTGGAAAGTAACTCAGAATCTTCATGCACTTCACCAATCCAGGTGTCCGTCGCGGGCGTCGGAGGAGCCATGACGTTTCTGTTCACGTCGCCACAGGCAGCTAGTGTTGTCATTAGTGCTTCGTTGATCGTCTTCATCAACGGACCTAAACCTTTTTTAACGACACCATGAAACTGGATGCTCTGTCGTGAGGTCAGCCTGAGCGTGTTGTTTGCATAGTTCGTGGCCAGGTCATCATAAACTTTGTACTGGTCGGGGGACATGATACCACTCGCTATGCGCCCACGGATCATGAACATGTAATGTTTCCCCGTTTTTCGCTTATCTCGGTCGTCTTGCTGGTAAATGCCGTGAAACTTTAAAAATTGGCCGTCATCGTTTGAAAAGCGATCCGATTCAGGATCATTAAGGGTGGCAGCAAGATTGCCTGCCAGAAGGGGGTCATTTTCCTTCAGAACTTCGTTGTGTGATAGTTTTTTTTCGGACGCTGGTTTAATCATAAGTAAATTACCTTTTTTAATTAACTAAAGTTTTCTTGCCTTGTCAACGGTTAGATCAAGTTTTTTTTAAAAAGAGAGCTTGCCATTCCAATTTGCCTTGCCTAATTTCCTCGTTCCTCTTTTACGGGGGACGAACTTAAACAAGACCTGTTCGCCTTGACTAGGTGAAAATCAATTTGAGTTGTAACTGAATATGGTAAAAATCCGTTTAAAGCGCATGGGCGCGAGAAATCATCCCGTTTACCGCGTTGTTGCTGCCGATAGCCGCAGTCCGCGAGATGGTAAATGCATTGAGGAATTGGGCACTTATCACCCAGCCCGTTCTGGCCAGAAATTTGATCTTAATTTGGAGAGGATCGACCACTGGATTTCCTGTGGTGCTCAGCCATCTGAGACGGTTGCTAGTTTTATCCGCAAGGCTCGAAAGGCAGCTTCCACCGTTGAAGCAGAGGCGCCTACGGCCTGAGCTCCGTAAGTAAAATCGGATTGATTCCTCTCTTAGCAGTCATGCAGAACTACGTAGAATTTGTGATGAAGGGGCTCGTTGAGAACCCTGATTCGATGAAGATTGAAACCGAGGATAAAGACGGATTGACCGTCTTCAAGGTGCAGCTTCATCCCGATGATATGGGCAAGGTGATTGGAAAACAGGGTAATACGATCAATGCCATCCGCGGTTTGCTGCAGGCAGGCAGTGCCAAAGCGGATACCCGATGTATTCTGGAAGTTTCAGAACTGGAAGGATAATAAATAGTATTTTTGGGGCCAAGGTGCGCAGCCCCGTTAGGAATAGCGTGAACGTGTCCTTCACCTGAGGTCTTGTATGAAGGTAGATATCATCTCGCTCTTTCCGGAGATGTTTCAGGGACCGCTCAACGAGAGCATTCTGAAACGAGCACAAAGCAAGGGGTTGCTTGAGTTAAAAGTTCACAACCTCAGGGATTTTACAGAGGATCGTCACCGGGTTGTTGATGATCGGCCTTTTGGGGGAGGTCCGGGAATGGTTCTCAAGCCCGAGCCGGTCTTTGCTGCCATTGAAAGTTTGCAAACGGAAACTTCCTTGGTGTTAATGATGACACCCTCTGGGAAGAAATTTCATCAATCTGACGCCGTCAGGTTGTCCAAATGCGCGCATCTAATATTGTTGTGCGGGAGTTATGAAGGATTCGATGAAAGGATTCGGGATGTTTTGGTTGACGAAGCTTTCTCGATCGGAGATTTCGTTCTTACAAACGGAGCTCTACCTGCAATGGTGATCGTTGATTGCGTGACTAGATTGGTCCCAGGCGTGTTGGGGGATGCGGATAGCCCGGTTGAGGAGTCATTCAGCCAGGGAATGCTGGAATATCCGCACTATACAAGACCGCAGGAGTTCAGGGGGATGAAGGTTCCGGAGGTGCTCATGTCTGGAAATCATGCTGAGATTGCCAAGTGGCGGAATGAACAGTCCATCAAGAGGACAAAATTAATTCGGCCTGATCTATAAAAATTTATAATGACGGGGATGACCCCAAATTTGAGAAATCGCAACGTTGTATGAATCAGGAATTATTAAAGAAAATTGAAGCCGACAGCTTACGCAAAGAGCCGCTGAATTTTTCGGTGGGAGATACTGTCAAGGTGCATGTCAAAGTTGTCGAGGGTGACAAAGAACGTATCCAGGTATTTGCGGGAATTGTTATTGCTCGTGGAGGTTCAGGAGTGAACGAATCGTTTACCGTCCGCCGTATCAGCTACGGGGAAGGTGTGGAACGCGTATTTCCTGTGCACTCACCTCGTGTTGATAAGGTAGTGGTGGAGCGCTATGGATCGGTACGTCGAGCTAAATTGCACTACCTGAGAGATCGAATTGGTAAAGCGGCAATGCTTGTCAAAGAAAAGGATATGCGCCGTCGCAAGGCCTGATCCTTGCAAATCTACTGCGTCCAATTGTGACTTATTTCATCGCATTTTGGTCGTTGTGGTGCTTGTCAAAATAAAATATGACAACGTTGCAAAAAAAGGTGGCAATTTAATTTTCCTTTGCTAGATTCCTCCGCTCCTGAGAAAGCCTAACGACGTCTAGTTGCGTCTGGGCTTGATTGGAAAAGGTTGAAATACATGGATTAGAACCCGTGACAACAAAGAAAAAAACAGCAAAAAAGGCGACAGGAGCCAAGGCAAAGAAGGGTGGTTCAACCGTTGCGACTGCAACAACCGCCGCAATTCTGGGTATTCCGGTAAAGGAAACCAAATCCAGTTCCAAGTCGAACAAAACGAAAAATTGGAGCACGACCAAAGTTAAGCCCCAGTGGTCCAAATATTACAAGACGCTATTGGAACTTCATGAGCGTTTGATGATGCAAATGGACGGGTTGGCCAAGGAGTCTGCTGAAGAGATGCAGAGTTACAGCCTCCACATGGCGGATTCCGGTACCGATAATTTTGACCGTGACTTTGCATTGAGTCTGCTTTCATCAGACCAGGATGCTGTTTATGAAATTGAGGAAGCACTCAGACGCATTGAGAAAGAAACGTATGGCGTTTGCGAGTTGACCGGGAAACCTATTCCCAAAGCACGTTTGGAGGCGATTCCATGGACGCGTTTCACCGTCGATGCTCAGATGCAACTTGAGAAAGATGGTGCCGCGCGTCAACGTAGACTGGGAACACTGGGTTCTGTTGATTCGACTGGAGCTGCCCCCGTTGTAGAATCATCAGATGACGATGATTCAGATCGTAAATCTAATCGAGACAAAGATTAAATACTATGCCACGAGAAATAGTAACTATTGAATGTACGGAAGCGCGAGGTGAAGGCAAGTCGCCCTCACGATATATGACCACGCGCAACAAGAAACTTCAAACCGAGAAGGTAGAAAAGAAGAAATATAATCCTTTCCTTCGCCGCCACACCCTCCACAGGGAAATTAAATAAACTTTGCGGTTAGAACTGATTGCAACACTTTAAATCATATGCCACGTAAGAATAATAAGGATAAGGGACGTCGCGGTGAGACCACTGGACGTTACGCCACACGCACACCACGACCCAAGCCAATCGTAGATTTCACCATTGATGCACTTAGTCCATCAAATGTTGATCTCTTGAGAAGGTACGTCACCGAACAGGGAAAAATTCTGCCTCGTAAGTATACAGGTCTTCCCGCTCCTTTTCAACGCCGCCTCAGTCGCTCTATCAAGCAAGCTCGTCAGATGCTTCTCATGAAGTGAAGCTCGGCTAAAGGAAATCACTTTCAGTTACCGTCGCTCCTCGGAACCGGCGGTATTTTTTTTGTCCCAAGTTATCGTGTATCGGGATTATGATTGGCTGAGCCTTTTCACTGGCTTCTCAAAAAGCATTTCGTGGGCTTCTTGTAAAATGGAAGGGATCTTTTCCTTGAAAGGATTATTGTTTAGAAGGTGGGACCAGGATGCTGGATCTTTCGGTAGATGAGACACATTTTGGCCTGGAAACCAATGTTCAGCATTCCCTAACAAATTATATCGCATCTTTCCCCAGCCTATGATGTCCAGAGATTTGGCATACGTCCATAGTCTGAGGATCTCCACTAAATTCACCTCTCCTGGCATATTCACATATTCAGGTAGTTCCTTAAACCAGCCTTGACACCAATCAGATCCAAGAACTCGATTCATCTCAACCCGCAACGTTTTTTCAATGGGCTTCATGACTTCCTCTGCATGGTCGTAGTGCTTGAGAGATGCTATATGTTCATCAAAATCACTCGGCCGCGCAGCACCGATACTAAGCGTATGAACCTGGGGGCGAGCCAGGCAATAAAGGTTATTGAATGCCATGGGGCTGAGAGGATCGCATAGTCCGATCAGTTTGGCGGGTGGATCATACAGCATTCCTCCCTTGTCGTTTGGGCTGATGATGAACACTCCCATATCCCTCTCTGAAGCAGCCTCCACGCAAGACCAATTGAGGTCATTGACAAAATACCAATGCAGATTGACATATTCAAAAGCGTCAGTCTCGATAGCTTCCAGTATGATATCGGGCGTTGCGTGAGTTGAGAATCCAATGTGTCTGGCTCTGCCTTGTTTCTTAAGCTCGTAAGCAGCTTCCAGGCATCCGCCTTTTTGAATGCTCCAATCCAATAATTGGCGATTATTGATTCCATGGATGGAAAGCAAATCGACGTGGTCGAGGCCTAGGTAGTCCATGGATTGATTAAAGGTATCAAAGAATTCTTTTTGAGTCGCAAATGGTGCTATTTTCGTTTGCACCAGCATTTCGTCCCTCGGCAGTTTTGGTAACAGCCAACCTAATTGCATTTCCGATGTGCCATAACCTCGGGCTGTCTCGATATGGTTGATGCCAAGTTCGAGTGCTCTATGGATGGTGGCTTCAAGGTTTTCCTGATTCTTTTTGGGAATATCCTTGGGGTCGGTATCCTGCCATTGATGTTGGTAGCGCATACCGCCACAAGTAAAGACTGGCATTTGCAATTCTGTTTTGCCAAACCGACGATAATACATCCGCGTCTTATGCCAGTTTATAGATGGATTTGCAATGAAATGAGAAAGGAGTTTGATGGAATCAACGATGGGGGTTTCTCACTGATTTCATCTTTGGACCAGAAACTTCAACGACGGATCCTGAAATTATCTCTCAAGGTTGAAAATCACCTTTTGCTTAAGATGCCTACGTGCTATGCTTGCTGCAATGACATCCGCTGTCTCTAACAAGCCCAAAAAGATCAATCTTCGCCGACCTGACGTTATGAAGGAAGTTCAGGCTGAGGTTGTCACACATTATCGCAGCTCACTCGTCGAATATATCCGGGCGCACAACAATCGAGTCGTCGTCCCTGGGAAAATGACCATTCGCTTGGCCAAGCAGTTTGGGTTTTGCTACGGCGTGGAACGTGCCATTGATCTTGCTTACGCTGCTCGAAAAGTTTTCCCTGAACCTACCAGAATCTTTCTGCTTGGAGAAATTATTCACAATCCTGAAGTCAACGAACAAATCGAGTTAATGGGGATTCGAGCTATCTCGAGCAGACCCTCCAGTGAAGAACTGGACGATTTAACAGCCGAGGATGTGGTCATTATCCCCGCGTTTGGAACCGAAGTAGGGACACGTCAGGCCATCCAGGAAAAAGGATGCGTGATGGTTGATACGACATGTGGGGATGTCATGAGCGTTTGGAAAAGGGTCAAACAGTATTCAAAAGACAATGTGACCAGTATCATTCATGGTAAAGCCTGGCATGAAGAAACCAAAGCAACCAGCTCACAGGCTACAGCGTCCAATGGGCATTACCTTGTTGCCTTCACCCTGGAGGAAACAGACAGGATTTGTGATTACATTCTTAACGGAGGTGATAAGAAAGCTTTTCTGGAATCTTTCAAAGGCGCATTTTCAGAAGGCTTTGACCCGGATCTACACCTGGATGCCATTGGAGTCGCCAATCAAACAACCATGCTCCGTGGAGAAACGGAGGAGGTGCAACGTCGGCTGAAGAATGCCATGGAGAAAAAATATGGCACTAAGGATTTAGACAATCACTTCAGGTATTTCGATACCATTTGCAGCGCCACTCAGGACCGTCAGGATGCCTTGGAAAAACTGCTCACCGAGCCCATGGATCTTTTGATTGTGGTGGGAGGGTACAACTCCAGTAATACATCACATTTGGCCGAAATGGGTGAAGCTTGTCTGCCGACTTACTTCATTAAGAATGCGGCCATGATGGAATCAGAGAAGACGATCAAACACTTCAATCAGCACAAACAGGTCGAAGAATTCACTTCTAATTGGCTGCCTGAGGGGGAAATTACTGTCGGAATCACAGCTGGTGCAAGTTGTCCCAATAATTTAATCGAAGAGTCTATTCGACGTTTGTTTGAGCTTAAGTCCATTCCCCTGGAAACAGCCTTTCCAAAGGAGGCAATAGGACTTTCAAAAGGTTAGCTTGCATGCCTTGTGACCGAAAGGAACTTGAGAGTCGAGAGGCTCAGATCCTGGCCCCATTTGCACAATTGAGCAGCGAATCACTTGGGCGAGCCCACGCTGAAGATCCCCCTGAATGGAGAACTCACTTTCAGAGAGATCGAGATCGAGTGATCCATTCACGCGCTTTCCGTCGCCTGGAGTATAAAACCCAGGTGTTTCTAAACGGGACGGGCGATCATCTTCGAACCCGACTCACGCACACGATGGAAGTTGCTGGCATCGCTCGCAACATCGCGCGCGCTCTCAGGATCAATGAAGACCTCAGTGAAACCATCGCATTAGCCCATGATTTGGGGCATTCTCCATTTGGGCATAAAGGAGAGGAAGCTCTGAATCAATTGATGAAAGATCATGGTGGTTTTGAGCATAACCTTCAGAGTTTACGGGTGGTTGAGGAGCTAGAACAGAAGTATCCTAAATTTCCTGGACTAAACCTAACTTGGGAAACTCGCGAGGGACTTGCAAAACATTTTCAGTTTGTGGATGGGAATGCTTCGGGCATTGCCCAACAATTCAGCAGACCATCATTGGAAGCCCAGGTAGCCAATTTGGCTGACGAAATCGCTTACTACAGCCACGACCTGGACGATGGGCTGGAGTCCGGTCTGATTTCTGAATCCCACCTTCGTGATCAGGTGGAAATTTGGAAATTATCCAGTGAGCGTGTCCAGCGCGAATATGGTGATCTCAAAAGCGAGTCTCGCCGGTATTTTATCATCCGATGCATCATCGATGACATGGTCAAAGACGTCGTTCACACCACTGAGTCACGGCTTTTGGATTCCAAAGTAAACCACGCCCACGAAGTCAGAAAATACAAGGACAAGCTGGTGGATTACAGCATCAAGCGAAAGAGATGGAACGCTGAATTGAGAGAGTACCTTTACAGAAATCTTTACTATAATCCAGTTGTCCATGAACCTAACTTGAAAGCAGTTCGAATGCTGGTCCCGCTCTTTCATTATTTTTTGGAGAAACCGAACGAAATGGGATCTCAGTTTGGCAGGCACCAGGGATCAGCCAACGGCCCTCGAGCGGTTTGTAATTATTTAGCGGGAATGACAGACCTTTACGTTATCAGAGAATATGAGCGTCTGTTTCCTTTGGAAAGAATAACCACTGATGACTAGAGGAACTTCCACATTTGGGCATCAACGGATTGCCTGATTATTGGGTTCTGTGTTATTCACGACATAGATAAACTACATGAAACCACTTAAGCGAATGCATTGGATCGTATGGGGAGCTCCATTGGCGACTTTATTATGGGTGCTTCTGCCCGAAAGTGTGCAGGGTCCATTCGTTATCTGGCCTAGTGTTGTTGCGATTCTTTTGGCTTTCCTGACCAGAGATATTTACACGGCTCTTTTTGTTGGTGCTTTTTCCGGTGCAGTGCTTTTGAACGACGGTAATGTGTTCAGGGCTTTCATTGACTTGTTTGCCAAACATTTAGTGCCGGTCATCGCTGATCCATGGAAAGTCAGTGTGATTTTGTTTTCTTTCATGATGGGTGGTTTTGTGGAGGTTCTGAATCGAAACGGCAGTATGCAGGCCCTTTCTCACAAATTTCTTGGAACGGGTGATTCTCGAAGAAAGGCAGGCATGGGTGCATTTGGTATGGGGTGGCTGGTGTTTTTTGACGGTCTGGCCAATTGCATGCTGGTTGGAAAAACGATGCGTGCGGTGACCGATCGTGCAGGAGTTTCCCGAGAGAAATTAGCTTTTATCGTCGATTCTACTGCATCACCTATTGCTTCCTTTGCCTTGATATCGACCTGGATTGCCACTGAGATGGGATTAATTCTCGCTGGCTTTGAAAATGCAGGGGTGACAGTTGCTGATTCTTCTATTTCTCCCTACAAATTATTGCTCCAAAGTTTACCATTTCGATTTTACAATTACTTTGCTTTGGCAATTGTTTTCCTAACCATTTGGTTGGGCAGAGAGTATGGACCCATGGTGGATTATGAGCGGAAAAAACGTCCTTCTCGCCCAAGGCAACTGCCAAAAAGCCCTGTGGATTTAAAGAAAAAGCTCTTTACGGGTATATTCTCCCTGGTTGTTTTGATCATAGGAGTATTCGGAGGATTATATCTTGAGGGCGGGGGTCTGGATGAAAGTTTTTCAATTTCAGGTGCCATACAAGCATTCGGGCGAGCCAGAGCTGACATTGTTTTTATTTGTGCGACCGCCTTTGCATCCCTGGCTGTACTGCTACTGACAAAGTTTTTATTGCCTGAAAGCACCAAAGAATCCCCCATCCAGATCTTCTTCGAGGGCATGAGGCACATGTTTATGCCCATGCTCATCCTCATTTTTGCTTTTATGCTCAGTGACGTGATTCGTGAACTAAAGACCGCTGAATGGTTGGTTGGATTCCTGGGGGGGTGGCTTCCCGCTGCCCTGCTGCCATTTCTGGTGTTTCTACTCTCTGCCACCATGTCTTTTAGCACTGGAACATCATGGGGAACGATGAGCATTATTATGCCATTGGCGATTCCAATCGCCATCAGTTTGACAGGTTGGGAGTTGGGCCAGGAAGTGAGCCATGTTGTTGTTGTGACCATAGGGTCGGTTTTGGCTGGTTCCGTCTTTGGAGATCACTGTTCGCCAATCAGTGATACTACCATCGTGTCCGCTTTTTCGAGTGGTTGCGATCCATTGGAGCATGTGCGAACTCAGCTTCCTTATGCACTTTTGGCCGGCGGAATGGCAATTGCAGCGGGATACCTGCCCGCAGGTTTTGGGGTTTCGGCCTGGATATTGATTCCGATTGGATTGATCGGATGTTGGGCTTGGATCAGGTACAAAGGTCAAGAAATCTCTAATTGATCTTCTGATCATTCAGAGATGATCGTTTCCAGGATTTCTTCTGTGAATGAGGAAATCCCCGTTTCGCTTTTAAAGGAGTTCAATGGATTTTGTATTTACAGAGATGACACTCAATTTTTTGGCGGTGGCCTTATTGGCAGCCGCGGTGTCATTATTTGGGCTTTACGGCATCTGGGCCGGTCCCCGCCAGCCACTGAGATTTGCTTTTGCAGGCATGGGAATGAGCATGTTTTTCATGGCTCTTGCCGCACTCGGTGAGAGTTTCTTTTATCAAAAGTGGAGTTTCATTTGTCTGTCTCTGCAAACTTGTTTTCTGGTTCCTGTTGGAATGTTCCTTATATGGTTCGCCTATTTTTTTCCACGCAAATTAGAGGTGAAACAATGGGAATTACCGCTCAGTCTATCAGTTGCTTTTCTCATTGAATGTCACGAAATTTATTGGTGTATCCAGAGGTTGTATCAGGCAATGACGTTCGCGCGTGTTGAATGGAGACCTGACTACGCGGATTACCTCATTGTGCTGCTTTTTGCTTGGGTGGTGATTGTCTTATTACGACAAGCTTCACGTACAAATGAAGTGAACCCCAAAAGGTCAGCGCTATTACGGATGTTAAATCCAAGAGAACAATCAAAGCGACGTGCACGTAATATGGCTGCCCTGTTTCTGGTTCCAGTGGTAGTGACCAGTTTTCCTACAGATCATCCCGTGATGTCTGCCATCATATTGCTACTCATGGCCACATTCGTGCTCCTTTACTTGAATGAATCACCTGAAAAAACCTCCTTCATGGTAAAGCTCGTTGGTGTTTTCCTGTGTCTGAGTTTGTTGTTGATCACGGTTTGTGGTGGTTGGATTCTAAGAAATGATCGTGAAGTATTAGTGAAGGATCGGAGCTATTCTGGAATGGGCGGGGCTCTTCTCGCCCCTCAAAACCAGTCCCTTTCATTCGATCCCAGATTAGACACCGGTGGATATTCATTGTTGATTAAATCAATTGATTGGGATGACGATGCTGGTTCCAGGCAAAATACAGCAGTTGCTTCGGAATTTAAAATTGAGCTTCCCTTTACTGTTCCTTTTTTTGGGACTGAACATCAAGTGGTTTACCTGTCGGTTGATGGTTATGTTGCTTTCGGGCATCCCGTTGATTTTAGATCTTTCCGGTTTCAATATGGTAATCATCCCATGATCATTCCTGCCTTAATGGATATTCATGAACAATCTTTAAGTGAGAGTGAAGGTCTCTATACATTTCTATCTGAGGAAAAGGCAGTTTTTTCCTGGATTAATGTGGGGTCAAATCGAAACGAAAAACTAAAGCATACATTCCAGGTGGTGATTCATTCCACTGGGCGTATTGAACTCAATTATCGTGAAATGGATTCTGCCAACGTCCTGTATAAGGACATTCACTATCCCATGGATATTCATCTTTATGGATTGCTACCTGCAGATGAAATAAAAAAACCTCATCGCGTTCATCAAGGTAATCTTCGTTTGTCCAGCAGGGCCAATGTTCGCTCACATGGGCTTATCCACGATCAAACTTTAATGCTGCTCCAGGCAGGTCTTCCTCATGGAAAAGTTTTTTCTGTTGCATTGATCATTCTGTTTATTTTGGTCATGGCAGGCCTGCCATTTTTCTTTCATCAGATTTTGATTCGCCCCTTGCACGCTTTGTTGCACGGAGTTGACCAGGTCAATACAGGGCGATTGGATACCAGGGTTCCTGTGTTTTTTATGGATGAAATCGGGTATCTCGCTCGATCCTTTAATCGTATGGTTGCATTCGTCCATCGCAGTACTGAGGAGTTAAAGTCTTACCGATCGATGCTGGAAGAAAAAGTAAAGGACCGAACGAGAGAGTTGGAAATAGCCAAAGCCGAGGCTGAAAAAGCCAATGAAGCAAAAGGGGTTTTTCTGGCGAACATGAGTCACGAATTAAGAACACCACTTCACCCCATCATTGGATTCAGCCAATTAGTCTCCGAATCAAATAATCTTACCGAGGAACAGTTGGATTCATTGAAGATAATTCATAACAGTGGAAACCACCTTTTAAGCCTTATCAATGACATTTTGCAGGTCAGTAAAGCGGAAGCAGGCAAGGGGCAATTGGTCGAATCGAACTTTGATTTAAGGGCATTGTTGGACGAATTGAAAGGAATGGTTTCCATACAGGAATCAAAAGAAAAAGTTCCCCTGGTCTGGGAAATTCCAAAAGATCTTCCTGAGAAATTTCGAAGTGATCCCAACAAAATAAAGCAGGTTCTTCTTAATTTGGTTGGCAACTCGCTCAAGTTTACCCACCTGGGAAAAATATCCATTGGATTACAATGGCAATATGCTTTTGATGAGCAATATTCAACAAAGTTGGGCAGAAAGGTGGACCTTCGGTTTACTGTTTCAGATACCGGGGAGGGGATTCCTGAAAAGGATATGGCAGACTTATTCAAACCCTTTTTCCAGACCGGCTCTGGGTTGCAGTCTCAAAAGGGTGCAGGACTCGGCCTTTCCATTTGTAAACATTACGCAGAACTACTCGGGGCGGATCTACGTATTGAAAGTGAACTTGGCGAAGGTACGACCGTCTATTTTGATCTTTCTCTGCAATCTATAGAAGCAAATGAGACCTTGGTTCCAGGTATCGCCCCAGAGCTGTCGACACATACCGATAAACCCAATTCGTCATCCCATTTTCGAATACTTGTTGCCGAGGATGACCCGATCAACTCCAAGTTGCTGAAAGCCATGCTGACACCTTGTGGATATCGATTAAGGATGGTGAAGAACGGATTGGAGGCTGTGGATGCAGCAAAAGCCTGGCAACCACACCTAATCTTAATGGATATACGTATGCCCATTATGGATGGTAGAGAAGCCGCCCAGCAGATTATATCCCTTTCCTCTGTGGAACAGTGGTCACTGCGGCCTGTCATCATTGCCCTAACTGCTGATGTTCAACAAAGTGAGCGAGCTCAATTTGCCATATCTGGTTTTGATCATGTCATGATCAAACCTTGCCCCAAAAAAGATTTATTGAATGCCATAGGAATTTATCTAGCCAAAGAAGATGGTTCTTCAGGTCAGGTTAAGAGTTGAAGCTGGGCCTAAGCTTGGTTCAGAATACGCGGAATTTGAAAATTCTTATTGTCCACAACAGCCTGAACGATGGCACGTCCATGTCAGGGGTGCTCAAGCATTATTTATTAATGGCTCGTGCCTGGATTGATTCGGGGCATCAAGTTGACTTTTTGATGGCAAAAGCCGGTTTTCCTCAGGTTAAGGCCCAGGCTCCATCATGCAGCCTCGTCTGTTCAGATCCTTTTTTCGATGCATCAGATTATATTGAGCAGACTTGGAGGTACTTTCCCGCTTTCGGATTTAGGATGGTATCCTCGCATTTTGTTCGTTCAACTCGTGACTATGATGTTGTATATGCATCCAATTTTCTTATTTTCGAAGTTTATCCTGCCCTGATCATGGCTCGAAGGTGCGACGCGAAATTGGTGGTAAAGGTTCAACATTTGCTCCATTCCCAATCAGGGCGGCATACTTTTTTTGATCGTTTATTTTTACAATCTGAGAAATGGAGTATGGGATTGGCTTGTCGCCACGCTGATCTGATCATGTGCCTCAGTCAGCCTGTGAAGGAAGATTTTACCAAACTAAGCTCGGAACTTCGGCTGAAGGGATCCGTCCCTCAGGTCGTAGGTTGTGGTTTGGATTTTTCCGAACTTGATCGCGTACCTGAAGAGAAAGTTCAATTCGATATTGTTTTTCTTGGAAGAATGCACGAACAGAAAGGTGTTTTTGATTTGCCAGAAGTTTGGGCTGCTATTATTGCGAAAAGACCCGAATCCAGAATGATCGTGATTGGTGAAGGACCACATCGAAAAATTTTGATGGATAAAATGAAAGAGAAAGGATTGTCCAATTCGGTGACTTTTACCGGGGGTATTGGCGAAGCGGATAAAAACAGATTTCTCAAGCAATCAAAAATGGGACTGAGTCTTTCTTATGAAGAGGGATGGGGTTTAAGTGTGACTGAATTTTTAGCCGCTGGATTGCCGGTTGTGGCTTATGAACTGCCTGTCTTCAAGGAGTTGTTTAATGATGTTTTGCATTTCGTTCCGTTAAAATCAAAGGACCAAGCTGCTGCACTAGTCTTATCGCTTTTAAAGGATTTTGATGCCATGAAGCGTTCAGCGATTCATGGGAAAAACCATGCCCGCCAATTCAACTATCAGAACGTTGCTGAGCAAGAGTTAAGGCATATGGTAAACTTGCTTTAAATGCTTGAAGGGAAGTCTATGATGAAGAATTTCAGTTTTCTGCGAAATATAAAATTTTATACACTCATCCTTTGTACAATGCTCGGCCTCATTTTATCCTTAGTGGGCGAACATCATCGTTTTATTGCATGGGAGTCTTTGAATAAGTTTCGTGTGCCCTCAAAAGGCCACCAAAGTCTGGTGGAGTACAAAATCAAGGTGCCGCTACCCGATTTTGAAGTGTCTGAACTTATCCCATCATGGAACATCAAACTGGGGGATGGAGAGCTTGTGGAAGTTTGCATTCTTGCTGAATTTGCAGATGGAATAAGTCACGAATTTCAATTGGGACATTGGGGGCCGGGTGCTCAGACAGCTGAGACCGGGGGGGCTAGAAAAAGTATCAATGGTCAAAAGAATGAATTTGGTGTTGTTTACACTGATACTTTGGTTTTTAGGCAGACACCGATTGGTTTGGAAGCCTGTCTGCGATTAACAATCCGCGATCAATCGCGTGAAGATATTTTTGATCTTTTTGGAGTTTGTCTTTCTGGCAGTAGGGATCTTGTTGAAAGCCATTCAACGACCCTCAATCCACCATCTAACGTTTTGACGGTGCCGCGCTTGTGTCAACTCGACTACATTGGCGGTGAGGTTTGGTGTAGTCCTACTTCCGTTGGAATGATCATGAAGTATTGGTCAGAAAAACTCTCCAGACTTGATTTCAATTATTCCGTGCCAGAATTAGCCAGTCAAATATTTGATCCGGGTTGGCCGGGAACAGGCAACTGGGCCTTCAATGTTGCTTTTGCCGGGGGGCATTCAGGATTGCGTGCCTTTGTAACCAGGTTGAATCACCTGAATGAATTAAAAGCTATAGTCAATCAGGGTATCCCTGTCGCGACTTCCGTTTCCTATGATTTGTTGAAAGGGAAACCTGCTAAGGGAAAAAATGATGGTCATTTGGTGGTCCTGGTGGGATTTAATCAATTGGGGGATCCGGTTTTTAATGATCCTGCTGCATGCCCTGAAGTGACACGCAGTTACCCGATCGAAAATTTTACCAAAGCTTGGCGGACGTCGAAACAAACGGTTTACCTGATCTATCCTTCTCAATGGAAATTGCCTGAGGAACTACCCATTGATTGGCGATGATCAGAGGGAGAATCTGGTCGATTTAACCCGATGACTCTAGCGAGGACCATAGTCGGAGGCATTCACGTTCAGCCAGTAGCGAACAGCACTGCGAGCAACTAATCCAAGTTTTTGAAATTTGCTTAATTTGGTAAGTCGAGGACTCAGGACCTGGTATCCCGATTTTTCAATTTTTCTCAAAATCCTCCAGTAAACTCCGGCCATCATTTCTGATGCAACCAGTAATTTACGTTCATCCGGATAAATGTATTGGCTGGCCGATTTATAGTGATGACGGGCTTTGGCTGCGACCGCTTTTGCCACTTCCTTGAAACCGGGCGTGAATCGGTGATGCAGGATATCCTCATCGGACACTCCGTGCTCTTTGAGTAATTCTTGGGGCAAATAAATTCTTCCTTTTTCCGCATCCACCCGTACGTCTCGTAAAATGTTGGTGAGCTGTAGAGCTTGTCCAAGGTGATATCCATAATCGTCAGACGAAGGATGTTGGTATCCGAAAACTTTAACACTCAATAGACCCACCACCGATGCAACATGATAACAATATTCAGCAAGTTCTTGCCATGTTTCATAACGTGTTTTGGTCAGATCCATTTCCATACCGTCGATGAGCGCCTCCAAATGTTCGGACGGCAGGTCAAATCCATGGATAACCGGTTTTAATTCCTTGATGATTGGAAGCTGTGGTTCTTCATCACGATAAGCGCGTTGCAAATCGTTCCTCCATTCCTGAAGTTCCACTCTTTTTTGCTCTGCGGTTTGTTCTTCATTGTCGGCGACGTCGTCTACTTCCCTGCAAAATGCGTAGAGGGCGCACATGGCTTCTTGCTTGTGTTTGGGGAGGAGGACGAATGCGAGTGCCAGGTTGGAGGCACTCTTTTTCGTAACAATTTTGCTGGTCGCAACCTGGCTCATTTGATTTTTATGAATCCTGGTTGTCTTGTTTCTTGGGTTCCGGAAGACCGCCTGTTTCGGCGAGTGTTGGATTACGGGGCCGGTGGTCACGTCTCCTTCTTCTCCGTTTTTTACGGCGTCTTTGAGACTCGGAATCTTCGCTTGATAGAGCTGAAACATCTGGAACGCTTCTGTTTTTGTCCCCTTTACTGGATTGCTGACCCGAAGGTTTACGAATAAACTTAGCCCACACCGCCAATGCCAGCATGAGTATCAATCCTATCCCCATGACAACCGCCATGTCATCGAACCACCTGATTTCCTTGGTGCCAGAATCCGGAGTCGGAATGGCAGAGCCTGTCCGGTGAGGATCGGATTGGGCAAGGAAACATGTTGGTCTGAACTCAGTCATCAGAAAGGGTTTTAACACGTGGGAGTTAGGTTGTCTAATCTTGATTTGAAATCTACTCAGAGTTGATCTCAAGCTTCAATTGGTGCATGCGGTATCGTAAGTCATGCGGTGGTAATTGAAGTGCTTCCGCCGTGGAATCGACATTAAAATCCAATGCCGATAGTTTCCGTAAGATGATGTCCCTTTCTTTCTGTTTCAACTGATCTTCCAGAGACGCATTGGATTCAGAGTCGGAAGTCTCGGTGCTTCCCAAGCGTGATTCGACTTTGAAGTCTGGAAGACTCGAAGCTTTGATCTGCTCTTCGCTTTCGAGGATGACACTTCTTTCGATCGCATTTCTGAGCTCACGCACATTTCCAGGCCAATGGTGTGCACGCAAGAGGGCTTCTGCTTCTTTAGTGAAGTCAGTGATCGATTTGTTCATTGAAATTGAAAATTGTTTAAGAAAATGCCTTGCCAGGATCATGACATCGTCCTCCCGTTCGCGAAGAGAAGGAGGAGTGAACTGAACGACATTGAGTCGGTGGAATAAGTCTTCACGAAAATGGTTCGCACGAATGGCCTCCACGATGTCCCTGTTTGTGGCGGCGATAAGTCTCACATCAACCTGCAATTCCTGGTTTCCTCCGACCCGAGTGAATGTGCCATCTTCGAGAAATCGAAGGAGTTTGGCCTGAAGTGGGCGGCTCATGTCTCCAATTTCATCCAGAAAGACCGTTCCACCATCGGCTTCCTCCATTCGGCCTGCTTTGTTTCGGATGGCTCCTGTGAATGCTCCTTTTTCGTGTCCGAATAATTCACTCTCGAGGAGTTGATCTGGAATGGCGGCACAGTTGATGCGTGTGTAACTCTCCTCTCTGCGCTGACTTAATGAGTGGATGGCGCCCGCGATCAATTCTTTACCCGTTCCGCTTTCACCTAAAATGAGTACGGTGGCATTCGTTGGAGCGACTGTTTTAATCAATTCTCGAACCGCATTCACTCCCTGGGATTCACCGATAATTTTCTCCAGTCCGAAGGACGTTTTATTGGCATTTTTAAGTGCTTGGTTTTCTTGGATCAGTGCATACCTTTCCGCACATCGAGCCACGGCATGAAGCAATTCCTCGGGGGCAAAGGGTTTGGCGAGATAATCGATGGCTCCAGACTTAATGGCTTCAACTGCGAGTTTTGGAGTGGCATAGGCGGTGATCATCAAGATGGGGAGGTCGGGTTTCCTTTTGGCGATTTCTTTGAGAAATTCGTAGCCACTCATTCCTCCCAGCCTTGCATCAGTGATGACCAGGAAACAGGATTCTGTCTTCAGCATTTCGAGCGCATCTTCTGCCGATTCTGCAGCTATGATGTCATAGCCTTCGTCCTTCATGACTGTCTCAAGCGAAATTCGCATGTTTTTCTCATCATCAACGATGAGAATCGGTGGAAGGTCTTTGTTCATCCTGTTTTTTTTGCAATTTGATCAATGTTCTGGCCGGAAACTGTAGTATAAATTTGGTTCCAGAGCCAAGCTGTGATTCTACAGAGAGGTGACCGCCATAGATCTCCACATTATGTTTGACGATGGCCAGCCCCAAACCAGTACCTTTTTCCTTGGTCGTAAAGTAAGGTTCAAAAACCTGGTCCAGTAGGTCCTGGGACATTCCGGGGCCGTTGTCTTCGATCGTGACCATAATCGAATATCCTTCCGCATGCGAAGCTGTCAGTTTGATCTTACCCTTACCAGACATAGCTTCTCTCGCGTTTTGCAAGATATTGACCACGATTTCATTGAAATGCCCTCGCTGCATGAAGACTTTGGGCAAAGCTGCCGCGTAATCTCTCTCTATTTCGACATCAAATTCGACTGCTTTGGGGAACACTTGATCAATCGCCTGATCTAATTGCTCGGGAATGTTTAAGGGCTCAATGGAACCTTCAGCAAGTTGAGCAAATCCCATTAGATCGGTGATGATGCGGTCTGATCGGTGTACCTCTTCACGAATGAGATGAATCTGCTGGGTGATCGTTTTCCCTTCTTTGACGGTTCTCTGCAGAGTGAAGGCTGCGTTGTTAATGATACCGAGGGGATTTTTCAATTGGTGGGCAATTTCAGCAGCCAACCTGCCGGTGGCTTGAAGTTGTTCTTGTCTAATTTTGAATTCCCGGGACTCATCCTCAGCTCGCCTTTGTTTGTCAAAGAGTGTCTGAAAGCCATAGCACCACAGGGTCATGGTTCCCAGGATAACCAGACGGAGGATAAATGAATCCGTATTTGTTTCCGTGAATTCCATCTCAACCCTTGCGATCGCTATGTCGGTTAATCCGGCCAGCAAAAAGCAAATGACTGTCAGGGTGTTGACTGTGATTTGAGTTGTGGGGGCGTAAATGCTGAGGGCATTTCTGATGATCAGAAGCATAAAAAGCCAAAAAAGCAGACTTTGAAACCCTCCTGTTACCAAGGTGAGCGATGACAGGAAAAGCATGTCAAATACTGTGATGACCAATACAATAAGTTGGTTGAACCACAGAGGAAGTTGCTTCATTCCGGCGATCATGATGCCGCAACCAACGTTGATGAATGTGTAAATGATGAAAAACAGGCGAACAATTGCCAAGGCAACTTCACGGGTATTGGTGACTTCGTCTACCCAATTTGAAAAGTAGAGGTAATACCCAAGCAGGAGAAGGACACAGGCCTTGACCGGAAGGCCGAAATCACACTCCACTGTTTTAATCCGATTAGCGATGCGCTTGCTCTCCACATCTCGGGAAGAGTCCAGATGGGGCCAGCGTGTTTTAAAAAATGTTGCTAATCGGTCGAAAGACATGATTCCAGATCAAGGCATTCGGACTTCATGCTAGCAATTCCAGTGCCTTATCAACAATTCCTTCTGTTTTCCACAGACGACCAACACCCTGATAACCGCAGGACAGCATCCCTTCTTCCGGTCCAATGAAATGGGCACCTCTGGATTTTAATCTGTTCACGTGCTCTTGTGTGGCCGGGTGCAGCCACATTTTGCCATTCATGGCCGGTGCGATCAGGATCTTTGCTTCGGGGTTTAATGCCAATGCAATGCAGGTCAGAGGATCGTTCGCCATGCCCAGGGAAAATTGGGCAATGGATTGGGCTGTGGCGGGAGCGACGATAAGCAAATCAGCCTCATCTGCCAATCGAATGTGAGTTGGTTTCCACCCTTCCTCTTCATCATATAAATCGGTAATCACAGGTTGCCTTGACAGCGTTTTAAAGGGCAGGGGAGTGATGAATTTTTGGGCATCCTGAGTCATTACCACAGTCACTTGATGCCCTTTTTTGGTAAGGTCACTGGCAATATCGACTGCCTTGTAAGCTGCGATGGAACCGGTAACTCCGAGTGCGATTTTTTTTTGCATTACGATAAGAGATTGAAATTGGTCGATGATCAATTGGCGCCGCAAATAGACTCTGGTAGTCGTTGACGTGCGGATTTAAGTCGTTCACTCCGAAGAATAGATTGGATTTTTTCCAGATCTTGAGATCTGGAGCCTGACACGATGAGGTAATCAAACAGCTTCCAATTTTCGATTTCTTTTTTGGCATGGGCGAGACGCTTTAATATCGTTGCTTCATCATCTGAATTTCGATTTCGCAATCTATTTTCAAGCTCATTCAAACTCGGTGGTGACAAGAATACTGTTACAAGTGAATCTCTTAATGTTGCATCCAGGTTTGCCTGTTTCCGAACGCTTTCAGCACCCTGAACATCGATGTTGAGCAACACGTCGTGTCCATCTTCGAAATGTCGGGTAACATCCTTCCTGCGCGTTCCGTAATGGTTGCCATAGACTGAAGCATGCTCCAAAAACTCCCCTTCCTGAATCCCTTTTACAAAAGTCTTGTTATCCAGGAAATGGTAATCCACGCCCTGGACTTCGTTTTCCCTGGGGGGGCGTGTTGTGCAGGTAATCACACGATCAACTCCGGTATCTGCATTGATCAGATTCTGGCAAAGCGTGGTCTTGCCTGCTCCTGAAGGGGCCGTTATCAGCAGTAAAATCGGAGCGGCATTATTTCCAGTCATGGAACTGTTACTCATTCCAGATTTTGTACTTGTTCGCGAAACTTTTCCAATTCAGTTTTTAGTGAAACCACAATGTGGGCAATTTCATGATTGGATGCTTTGGAACCAATGGTATTGATTTCACGGAACATTTCTTGAGCCAGAAAATCGAGACTGCGGCCTACTTGTTTTTGGTTTTCACACAGTGTGTTGAAATGTTCAAAATGGCTTTCCAGGCGTGTGATTTCCTCTGTGATATCGCTTTTATCTGCGAATAGTACCAACTCCTTCAAGATACGTTCATCATTTAGATCAATTTGTTCAAAACCTGCTTTCTCCAGACGGTCCATCAGTGTCTGACGTTGCTTTGCGGGTATTTCAGATGCCTTTTGTTGAATCTTGGAAAGCGAAGCTTTCATGGAATGGATGCGTTCTGACAAATCAGAGTGGAGATGTTTGCCTTCGGTTTCCCGCATGGCGATCAAGCCCGACAAGGCCTGATCCACTGCTGATTTTAAAGTGCCCCAAACAGTGTCCGCATCAGGAATTTTTGTGTCGATCTTCAGAACCCCGGGAATTCGGGTCAAGAGTTCCAGATTCACATCAGTTCGTGTGCCCATTTTGGAAGCCAATGCCTGAAGGGATTGTATCGAAGATTCGGCCAATTGTTGGTTAATCCGGGGTTCAGCACAGTCGTTTCCTTCCAAATCAGAAAGTTGAACTCGCACCTGAACACGTCCTCTGGATAAATGTTTACTCAGGAACGAACGTAATTTCCCCTCCAATGCATCCAGCTCCCGTGGAAGGGACATTGCAAATTCGAGTTGTTTGCGGTTGACCGAATTTATCTCTGCTACCACCCTGTAGCCGTTGTCCACGCTTTCTCCCCGGCCGTAACCGGTCATCGATTTGATCATGCGGAGGATTGAACCTGAGATTGTAACGGCAAGTCAACACAAGCCTGTGTGTTGTTCCATTACGCTCAACCAGAAGTTGTGCTAAAAAGGAAGGAGGTGCTTCGAGTAAAAACAGTCCCTTTAGGGATTATTCGCTCTAATCACCGGCAGGACAGATTCAAATAGTTCCTTTATCTGATGAATCAGCTTCAATGAATTCGAATCTTCTTGGGTCAAAGCAGATTGTTCAAGTTCGGCGCATAGATCAGACATCAGATTGAGTCCATATATCTGACAAACTGATTTGTAAGAATGCGCCAATCTTCTTAGATCTTCATGAGCGGATGTTTCCAAGAACCTGGACATTTCTTCCAAACGCTCTGGTGTCGACTCAATGAAATCAGCGACGAGCTCCGCAGTGGCATCGTCTCCAATATCACGGCGAAGTCCTGTCAGGGTTTCCGACACCTTATCAAATTCGTTGCTCAGGTCTTCTGCCATATGATGATTCAAATTCTTCAGAGTTCGATCCATCCAAATTTTCAATAAATGCTCCTTCAACGAGTTGCGAAGCAGTGGCTTTCCTACAAATGTGTTCATTCCCGCCTCAAGGCACACCCGCTGCTCCGGTTCACTTGAATTTGCAGTGACCGCCATTATATGGATAGGAAGAATATTTGGCAACGCCCCTTGAGCTTCCCAGTGTCGAATGGTTTGAGTGGCTTCGATCCCATCCACTTCTGGCATTTGGCAATCCATCAATATCACATCACAGGGCTTCTGCCGTACCATTTCCAGGACTTCCAGACCATTGGATGCAATTCTTGGGTTGTAACCCAATTTGTTTAGCAAGCTGACTGCGTAGATGCGGTTGGCGTTATGATCTTCAGCAACAATGATTTCAAGATTTGAACATGGATGTGAAGATGGGGAAATGCTGGTCTTTCCCACACGTTTCATTGCGGGGGCGGATTTTGTTGATTTACCAAGTTCGACACTTGAGTAGGAGGACTTGTTCAACAAGGATGTTTCGCCATGCTGTCCTGTTACTACCGTATCCTGATATTCCGTACTTCCAATTGCCATCCGCTCAGCCTTTTACCAAGTTAAATAACCTTAAGTTTTCCTGACGTAGCATTTAGTAGGCCATTGTTGGAGTAAATTCACTTGACAAGTTCAAAGCCTTGATGGGGATTTCGTGCGTAACTCTTTGATGATTAATTGTAAATTGATTTGATTACCAAATTGTTTCAGGGTCTTTAAGCACAGATAGCTATGGTTGTAGCCGTTGAATCTTGAAGTGATGCATTGTTGAAAGCATTGCAAGTGCATTGGTTTCTTGCAGTTTTCAGTTTCAGGATCTGGCTGTTTGCCTGATGTTCAACAGTTCCTTCATTACATCAGCCAGATGCACAGGATGATTTGAAGGTTTTCCAAAAGAATCGTGGAGTTTCTTGTAGAGTGAAAAAAGTGAGTCGTAAATTTCCGCAGCCTGGAGATCGGGTTTCCTTACAGTTGAGGGACTGGAAATCATGTGCTGTTGGGCAGTGGGAATGTCGGGATAGATTCCGGATACCACACTTGCTGCAACGGTTGAGCCTAAAGCACATGCCTGCGTCGAATCTGAGACATAAATCTCACAGCGAGTCACATCGGCGTAAATCTGCATCAGCATTGGGTTTTTTACAGCAAGTCCCCCACAGGCAATTACCTTGTCCACCTGAACACCATGATGGGACATTTGTTCCAGGATCATTCGAGCGCCAAATGCAGTAGCTTCCATGAGTGCTCTGTATATCTCCTCTGGCTTGGTCTGAAGTGTTTGACCCAGGATGAGTCCAGTTAGTTGTGGATCGCACAGAAGGCATCGATTCCCATTGTTCCAATCCAATGCCAGTAATCCACTTTCTCCAGGCTTGAGTTGCTCGGATTGTTTTGTCAGGGATGAGTGTGTGTGGTTGGTGTTTTTAAGTATAGTATCTACCCACCATCCGAATAAATCTCCCACTGCGGATTGTCCTGCTTCCAAACCATGGTGGCCGGGTAATACGGATTCAGAGACCATTCCGCATAAGCCGGGGATGAAAGGCACTTTTTGATTCAAAGGGGCTACAATGATATCGCAAGTTGAGGTGCCCATGATCTTCACCATCGTGCCGGTACAAATGCCGCTGCCAACAGCTCCCATATGGGCATCCAGAGCACCTGTTGCGACTGGGATTCCTTTCCTCAGTCCAAGCTGTGTGGCCCATTCCTCGCTCAGTAATCCCGCGGGACTCTGGATCGACTGCACCTGACTCTTGTCCAGTGAAGAGCGTATTCTCGATAACTCCGGGTGCCTGGCCGCGAGGAATTGGGTATCCGGGTAGCCGTTCCAGTCTTCGTGGTAAAGAGCTTTGTGACCTGCTGCACAAATGTTTCTGACAGGGTTTTCACAGTTTCCAGTGAATACGGCGGGGATCCAATCAGATATCTCAATCCAACTGTGCGCAGCTTGAATCACCTCTGGATCGGTCTTAATGCAGTGCCACAGCTTGGACCAGAACCATTCCGATGAATAAGTGCCTCCACATTTCTCCAAATACTCAGGTTTTTCAATCTTTGCAGCCTCGGTCAGTTCTCTTGCTTCCTGGGAGGATGTGTGATCTTTCCAAAGCCACGCCATCGCAGCCGGGTTGTTGGCAAATTTGGGGTTAGCAGCAAGAGTCTGGCCTTCTGTGTCCACAGGCATTGGCGTGCTACCCGTGGCGTCGATGCCCATGCCTGCGATGAGATTTGGTGAAAACTCTTTTGAAGAATCTGATGCAATGCTCAGTGCCTGTTGAATGGATTCTGCTGCACCCGTCAAATAATCTTCAGGATGCTGGCGCGCTAGATCAGGATTGTTTGGATCGAGAATGATTCCTTGATCCCCATGCTGATATTCAGAGACTGCACTTGCGATTTCTCTGCTGCTTAAAGCTTCAACAATAAGACATCGGACCGAATTGGTTCCATAGTCCAACCCTAATACGTAGTTTTTTTCTGACATGAGAGATGTTGATTCGCCTGTTGTTCCCGATTACCAATACCCAATGATTCTGCCAGAGGGGATAGTGGCATTATGGGCACGCATTTCAGATTGTTTTTTCCAGTTCACCGAACCATCCACCAAGCCGACGTTCCCACCTTGGGATCGGATTTCTTCGGGTTCTGGAAAAGAATTTTCCGCACTCTTTACCGGCCCAGACGCACCATGTGGTGAAGATGTGATGGGTGGGTTGACCGTTCCTTTTTCGATGACATCGCCTATCATGGGCCAGGTCGGATTGTCGGTGGCTTTCTGTGGAGAATCCCAAGGCCAGGGGCCCTCTTGGTAATCCGCCTGACGATCTCTTTTGTCTTTATTGGTGCCGTGACCCCAAAGGAAGTAATACCCAAGTCTGTAACCAACGCCTGGCTGAACCCGAAACCACTTTTGATTGTTGGGGCAACTGAAGGAATTGGTGGATAAACCTCCGCTTACCCTCATGTAATCAAATACTTTTGAATGGATGAATGAGAAATGTTCGATCCCGTTGTCCCTCAAGCCTTCCGGGAATTTCTGCTCGTTGTCATTCGCATACATCAACATCGTTAGAACCACTTGACGTTGATTGGATTTACAGACTGCCCGCTTGCCTTGTTCCTTCGCTTTACTTAGCGCAGGTAACAGCATCGAAGCCAGGATGGCAATGATCGCGATCACGACCAGTAACTCAATCAATGTAAATCCACTTGTGGATTTTGGTTTCTGCAATTTCATAAATCACATCTGGTTCAAAAGGGTAGTCAGGTCTATGGTATTTGAGATGATTGGATTTGCAACACTCCAGATGAATAGAAGTCAGCTAAGCATGTGTTTTGTTTTGATTTTTCCATGGATTCTTCAAATCGCACCATCACTTGACTGCCTAGCTCAATCTGCCAATGAAGCGACCCTGGTGGATGCATCCACCGTTTACGATTCCTGCCTTGTATGTCATAGCACTCGTGAAATGCAGCGAGGCCCCATTTTGGATGGTTTGCCTTCATGGTATGTTCTGGGACAGTTCAAAAAATTCTCTGAGGGGATTCGAGGAATCAACAATGAAAATAAGAGTGAGCTGCTCATGGCTCCTGTTGTTCAGCAATATTCAGATCCTGAGATCTGGAAAAAAATTGCACACCAGATTGAATCGTCTCCAGCTCCCAATCATGTAAAGACCATCCGAGGTGACCATGACAAAGGAAGAGTGTTGTTTGCGGTTTGCTCCAGCTGCCATGGCTCCAGGGGGCAGGGAAATCCTGAGCTGAAAGCTCCCCCTTTGAATGTTCAGGAGGATTGGTATTTGATGGATCAGTTGAGAAAGTTTCAAATCGGCATGCGTGGATACGATTCACGAGATGTCGAGGGAAAATTGATGCAAAGTATCGCCAGAATGTATTCGGTGAAAGATCTGAAAGATATCGTTGCATTCATCTCTCACAACAAAGAAAGCAACAGGGAAGTGGGTCAGGATTGAAATCCTATGAATCGCTCTTGGTCCATTCGCCAGAAAAACAAAAGCCAGCTCAGGCGTTCTTCATACGGTCGTAAAACTCCGTCGCCTCGTGGCAGGCATGGCGTAGCTTCTTAACCGCATACCGCATGTTTCGTTGCTTAAACAAGTGAGAACCGCTGACAAATGTGTCTGCTCCCTCTCGTGCACACATGGCTCCGGTTTTGTCGTTAATTCCACCATCTACCTGGATACGGTATTTTAATTTACGCTCCTGTCGCCATTTTTGAGCCTGCTGGATCTTTGGCAACGTTTCCTCGATAAAGGATTGTCCACCAAATCCAGGATTAACTGTCATGATCAAAAGCAAATCGATTTTTTCCAGATAGGGTTCGGCGTCTCTGATGGAGGTTGGCGGATTGACGGCAAGCCCAACTTTCTTATTCAAGGAACGAATCTGCCAAATGAGATCCTCCACTCTCTGACCCAATTCTGCATGCACAGTGATGGAGTCGGCTCCCGCACTACTGAATGTCTTCAGTAATATCGCGGGCTTGGAACACATAAGATGAACGTCGAAGTAGAGAGAGGATTGCTTCCTGAGAGCCTTGACCACATCTGCACCAAAACTCAGATTTGGAACAAAATGACCGTCCATGATATCCAGATGCAACCACTCGGCACCTGAACGTCCCACGCGTTCGGAGTCCCTCTGGAAATGGCCAAAATGCGCCGCCAGCAGGGATGGGGCGATGATCAACGGATTGCGTGATTCCGTTCCATTCATCATTCCAAATCCCCTTAAGCTGTGGCAGGTGATGCACCCCCGAAGCCTGGATCCAATTTCGTTTTTGGAGGCTCAGGTTCCGGAGTGGGGGTTACTGCCTGAGCACCCATGGGCGGGGTGGGGGGATCAGCTGGTGTCTGGGGCGGATCAAACTTTCCGGTTCTGACAATCTCCTCGACCTGCGATCCATCCAGAGTCTCATATTCCAGAAGGCTGTTGGCAATTAATTCGAGCTTGGGCCTGTTGTCATCGATCAGGGTTTTTGCTGTCTCATAACCCTGATCAATCAATCGCTTCACCTCAACGTCGATTTCCTGCGAGGTGTGCTCACTGTAAGCCTTTGAGCGAGCCATGTCTTTTCCAAGGAAAACGTAATCATTGTCGTCTCCATATTGGACCATTCCAAGACGTTCACTCATTCCGTACTGGCAAACCATAGCTTTGGCCAGTTGTGTGGCTTGCTGGATATCTCCCGCAGCGCCAGTGGACACATCGTGGGTGACAATTTCCTCTGCGATTCGACCAGCCATCGTGACCGCAATCATGTCTTCCATTTCCTTTTTCTGGCGGTTTAGGATGTCCTGCTTGGGAAGCGACATGGTGGAACCCAGTGATTGACCTCTTGGAATGATGGTAACTTTGTGAAGTGGGTGCGTGTGCTCCAACATCACATTCACAAGAGCATGCCCGGCTTCGTGCCATGCAGTGATCTTTTTGTCCTCATCGGTCATGGCCAGACTTCTTCGTTCTCGTCCCCACCTGACTTTATCTCTGGCCTCCTCAAGTTCGGCCATTTCAATGGATTTACGGTTTGCTCTCGCTGCAATTAAGGCAGCCTCATTCAATAAGTTGGCCAACTCCGCTCCAGAATAACCGGGAGTACCTCGAGCAATCACTCCCAAGTCGACATCGGGACCCAATTTTACGTTTTTGGCGTGCACTTTCAGAATTTGTTCCCGACCCTTGATGTCTGGAAGATTGACTGAAATCTGTCGATCAAATCGTCCTGGACGCAGCAGTGCGGGATCGAGCACATCAGGTCGGTTGGTTGCGGCAATGATGATGATACCATCCTGAGTATCGAAACCATCCATTTCCACGAGTAGTGCATTCAATGTCTGTTCTCGTTCGTCGTTACCCCCTCCCAGTCCATGACCGCGACTTCTTCCGACCGCATCAATTTCGTCGATGAAAATCAAGCATGGGGTGCTTTTCCTGGCCTGGTCAAACATGTCTCTGACACGGCTTGCACCCACACCTACGAACATTTCCACGAAGTCAGAACCGCTGATGCTGAAGAAAGAGGCATCTGCTTCTCCTGCGATCGCTTTTGCAAGCAGCGTTTTTCCCGTTCCTGGAGAACCAATCATCAGTATCCCCTTCGGAATACGACCACCGAGTTTTTGAAATTTCTTGGGATCCTTCAGGAATTCAACCAGTTCAGAAACCTCCTCCTTGGCCTCGTCGACACCTGCCACATCTTTGAAAGTCGTGCGATTTTTTTCCTTGCTCAACATACGGGCCTTGCTTTTCCCAAAGCTCAAAGCTCCTTTGCCTGCATTGCGGATTTGTCGAATCAGGAAGAAATAAATCAAGCCAGCGATCAACAAGAAGGGGAGGATGGAAAACAGAAAACCAGTGAGCATCGTGTTGGGTTGCGTCGCCTGGAATTTCGCGCTTTCCAGCATTTTGATTTCCAGCGGCTCCATCAAGACAGTTTTGATGTAGAAAGCTTTCAAGGACTGGGCTTGATCCTCATCCAAGATCAAGTCGATTTGGCCGTTGTCACTGACTTCGTGCTCTTTGTAAAGCCCGGTGATTTCCTGAAGGCGGCTCTGTGGGTCATAATTAATCACCCCTTTTTCAACTAAATCGTTGTCCACAAGGAATTGAAGTTCGGCATAATTGATCGTTTCCTGGCTTCCAGTCTCAGCCTGGCGCTGGAGGAACATGATCAGGGGGATGAGGCCCAGGATAGCTATCCAAATCAATAGCGTCTTTGGCGGTACCTTCATATCGCCATTGTCGTTTTCCTCATCAGGTCTTTTGTTTTTGGGTCCGTTCTTTGACATCTTTACTTTTCTGAATGTTACACCTTGCAAATCTAGGATGCAACCATCTATACCGTGGACTTTGGCGGGCGAACACCTGACATTCAATCACCTAACTTGATCGGTGAGTTTGCCTGCTGAATTAAGGAAGAGTGTTAAATGCTTCCATTGCTATCGCTGTGAAACCCCATCCCATGAATCCAGTCTTTAAACGTCCTTTTCAAATCTCGGATAAAGATATCCTTTACCGGATTTGTCAGCAAACCGCGCTCGCAGGTGAAGATGCCTCACACGTTTTTAAGGATGTTAAACTATTGGGGGACATATATGTGGGGCCCTATTTGGTTTACCAGCCTGAACTGGTTTGGGTGATGGAGGATGAGGAAGGAATTTGCGGCTATCTCCTGGCGGCAGAGAACACCCCAGCCTACCAGAACTGGTTTGAGCAAAAGTGGTTGCCCAAAATCAGGGAAGGCAGAGTTTGTCCCAACTTTGAAGGTAACGACTTGAGCCCTGATGAATCTTTGTTGGCCTCATTGTTTGATTTCTCAATATATCGACCTGGTTGGATGCTCCAGTTCCCAGCTCACTTTCATATTGAGCTACTTCCTCGAATTCAAGGCAAGGGAGTCGGGACCCGGTGCATCAATGATTTGTGTTCCTTGTTGATCAAGCGGGGTTGTCAAGGTGTTCATCTCGGGATGCATCCCGAGAATCATCAGGCACTGAAATTCTATCAAAAGTTGGGTTTCCAGGTTCTAGAGCATGCTGATTTATGCTGGGAAGAAGTGCTTTATCTTGGAAAAAACTTGAAGCCCGGTCGCTTTTGAGAGCCAATGATTCTCATGCATGATCCCATGAATGATGCGCAGCGCTACCTGGACACGGTTGCCGGTCAAATCCGACAACTTCGAGAAACTCAATGGTCCGCAATTCAAACCGCCGGTCAATGGATTGGTGAGGCATTGGCGAATGATCACTGGTTTTATACTTTTGGTACCGGGCATTCCAGAATGTTGGCCGAAGAGGTTTTTCACCGAGCCGGTGGGTTGGCGAGAGCGGTTCCGATTCTACACCCCATGGTTTACTTCACCGCAGGTGCTGAAGCGGCTACCGCTTTTGAACGCAAAGAGGGCGCCGCCAAGGAATTACTGAGCCAATATCCAGTCGAGGCCGGAGATGTCCTTCTGGTGGCGTCCAATTCCGGTCGCAACGCCTTGCCTATTGAAATGGCACTGCATGCCAAAGAAAAGGGCTTGAAGGTGATCGCTCTGGTCAATGTAGAACACGGCAAGGCCTGGCCTACCCGTCATACATCAGGAAAAAATCTATCCGAAACCGCCGACCTGGTTTTGGACAATTGTGGTATTGAAGGAGATGCAGCTCTCGAAATAGAAGGTGTTCCCGGTAAACTGGCTCCAACCTCAACCATCACCGGGGCGCTATTGGTCAATTTGGTTCTCGTGGCGACGGTTTCTCACATGAAAGCCAAAGGTGTTGATCCTGAAATATACATCAGCAGCAACAGTAATGGAGATGATCACAACACTCGTCTTGCAGATAAATACCGGGATCGAGTTCGGTATTTATGAAATGCCTTGAGCTTTGATCACCCAAGGCATTTCATTGGGGTACCTGTTTCAGGGAGTGGACAGTCTTAAAATTGATTTGGTGAGCACCCCGATATTGCTTTGCAGGGTTGACATTATCTTTCAACCGTAACATCGGTGGGAACATTTTCGAAAGCGAGGTAATCCAGTATTTCCGTTACGCCATTTTCCCTTTTCGAAAGGATGATGTTTTCTCCTTTGGCCGACAGTTTGAAATTGGCATGCAACCCTTCACTTGCTTTGCCGTTTTCGTCTGCCCACACGATCAATCTTTCATTTGGCTCAAGAATGGTTCCGGCTGGAAACTGCCATTTCAGGGGTTTGGAACCGTTGTCGCTGAGGAAATAACTCGAAAGGTTCGCTGGCCTGGTTCCAGAGTTTTGTATTTCGATCCAATCGTCAAAATCACCCTGTGGATCTTGTCGCGTCGTCTTATTGGACGGCATGGCTCGACTGATTCGCACAGAACCTGCTTCAATCGTTGAGGGATGCAGCGCAAGTTTGAGTGGCTGAAAAGTAGCAAATTTAGGGAAGTAACTTGAGGCCGACTTTTCAGGAATGCCTCTGGCTTCCACATAGTAATACAGGGTTTTCCCGGGTGCGAGTGATCGGATAACTGCCTCATAATGACCAGGGGATTTGAGGGTCATTTTGATGCGATCGAACGGTTCGATTGGATTTGTGGTGGCATATAAGTAAACGGATTCAAGGGCGTTCCCTGAATCGGATACTTTTGCTTCAATCCTGGTGGCCAGTTTCCACGATTGGTCATCCGTGGAATCTTGCTTTAGTTCGTTTGCAACGACCGATTGAATTTTTCCTGAGGGTCTATTTAACAAGGGATGATTCAGCAGAAATTCTCCCCGATCTTGAATGAATTTTTGCAAACCGGGGACACCACCACCGGGGCCTCCACCTGAAAGGTTCTCATTTTTCAGACTTGCCAGGAAATCTGCATAGCTGGATTCGCGTTTTGTGCCTCGCCTGACTTCCTCCTGAATCAGGGTTTTGTAGGTAGCAATGATAGGACCTGCCTTTTCCCAGTTCAGCCAATCTTCGGCGATGGTTTTTACATGAGCCAGATAGCGAGCCTGAAGGTAAGGGTTCTCCAGTAATCTCAACAAAGGTTTGTTGGGTTCCCCCATCCCGTGCAGGGGATCCAATCCAACACCGGATACACTGCCTCGATCAAAGCCAGGTCCTCCCGGGTATCTGAACGTTTCATTGTTATCATGTGAAATGACATGGAAGCGTCCATTGGAATCCTGAAAGAAATTAAAGTCGCTGGCTCGAACCCAATAACCATCACCGTCGATGAAGGTGTTTTCCATTGCCAGAAACCAAAGTGCCTGGTCGATGTCCAGATAAGGATCCAGGGCTTCCTCAAGCTGATCGATTGGTGCCGATGCAAGTGTCTTTGCAAATCTTATATAATGCTCCCAGGCCTCTTGTTCTTCCTCGCTGTCCAGATTGGTTTTGAGCTGATAAAATCCTTTGTAATCCTCGGCAAGATCTCCGTCATATTTTAGCCCTCCGCCTTCTCGGGGCGAAGCTGGTTTCTTCCATCGAACGCCGCCCTTGTTGCCAAAAGCTTCGCCTAGAAAGATCTTATCAAATTGTTGTGAATTGACATACAGTCCCCAGTTTTCCCCATTGATGACGACCCTCACGTAATTGGCCTTCAACGCGGGCATGTAATCACCCGCGATTCGACTGAACAACACTTCACGCATCAAGGAGGGATCTCCGTGTGCATTCAGTAAATTCAGAGTTTTGTATCCATACAGACGTTGGTCTGCATCATCATAATCGACACTGATATTGATTGATTTTTTGTAGCCCGGCTGAACAAACATGGAAGAGGTATTGCCGCGGAATCGAACCCCTACACTTGCGAGTTCTTTACCATCAACCATCATTTCGGCAGGGACCTCGACATCTGTTTTGTAGAAATCGTTGAGTTCGGATTCCCATTCCTCATTTTTAAAATTCAGGAACAGGGTTCTGATAATGGAAGGGGCATACAGGTCAGCCGCAGGATAATATTCAACTTCGCTTGGCGAGATAGCCACACCGGGTTTTGCTGGCTCAGGGGTGCCCCCTCCACGTCTGCGGCCTCCAAAACCTCGTCCTCCTCCTGCATTTGATTTGGCCTCTTCGCGTGCGGCACTCCTCTCCGAGTCGTTTAATTTTCCATCCTGATCCAGATCATATTTCTCCACCAACTCTCTTTTGGCCCCTCCCGGACCACGTCCGCCTCCACCAAACCCTCCTGGGCCACCCGGACCTCCGGGTCCGCCCTGGCCGAATGGTGGTGGTCCGCCAAAGAAATCTGGAGCCGGATTGACCGGAAAATCGGGTCGCGGTGCATTGGGATCGATGCCTGATTTCTTTACAGCGGCCCGGATCATTTTCAAACGCTCATCCGCGCTCAACTGGCCGTCCCCATCAAGATCAAAAGCTAAATGTTCGGGCTTCAACTTCGCTTGAGTGCTTTCATCTTTTGACTGCGCAAATAGATAGGCAGCTGAAGCAATTATCAGGCAGCCTGCAAGCTTGAGGGTAAGGATGGTTTTCATTTTGGAAAATTCTTCGTTTCTTATCGCGCCGGGGATTCAATCACCCAGTCCTGAATGATTTCAGGAAATTTGACTTCTAACAGGCAGACGACTTGTGTGACATTTTGGTTACAACAAAGTAACGGGGCCTTTCATGTCGAGTTCCATATAGAGGCTTGTAATTTTTGATACCTATCTCTACAAACTTTCTAAGGAATCCATCATGAACCGAAGACAATTCATACATTCTGCTGCCGCAACCGCCGCCACGGTTGGATTGACTCAATCCAGCACAGCCTTGGCCAACCATCACAATGAAAGCAAAAATCCCAAATTGCTCGAATGGCGTCGCTGGCATATTGAATCCGCCGCCAACCGCGCCATTGTGGATCGATTCTTGAAGAATGCTGCGTTACCGGCTTTAAATCGTCTTGGAATCAAGCCCGTGGGAGTTTTTCATGCTCAGTCCAAAAGCGGTGAAGAGGATCATTCGGTTTATGCCCTCATTCCTTATCCTTCCTTTGATTCTTATTACGATTTACGACGAAACATCGGCGAAGATGGCGGTTTTCTTGAGGGCGGACAAGAATACCTTTCAACGCCCAAGGGAAGTCCTGCTTATACCAGGATCGAAAGCACGCTCATGCGTCCCTTCGAAGGGTATCCCGGTGTCAAAATTCCCCGAACCGGTGAGCGTATTTTTGAACTCCGGGTTTACGAAAGCCACAACGAGAGCAAAGCGGCCTTGAAGGTCGAGATGTTCAACAGCGGTGAATTCGATATTTTTGAAAATGTTGGATTGGACAGCGTGTTTTGCGGAGAAGCTTTGACCGGACCGGGCCTTCCCAATCTGACTTACCTCGTGGCCTACAAAGACATGGAAGAACGCAAGGCCGCATGGGGCCGGTTCTCCAAAGATCCCGATTGGCAGGTACTAAGGAAGAACGAGCGTTACGCAGACACCGTCTCAAAAATTCACCAAACCTTCTTGAATCCAGCTCCTTATTCGCAGATTTAAGTTTGGAGGGACGGACTTCCACGTCGTCCCAAATTTCCCTCTTACCATCTTTTCTCTGTGCATTAATCGATAAAGGAATAGAACTATTTCTCGACATGGTGGGTTAAAATTTGCTGCCCCGCCTGCAGCTCGTTCCTCTTTGGTAACAATAATCACCAAAGAGGAACAATTTGATCTGAGAAGCCATTCTGTTCATAGGATTACGGTTCCTCGTTCACCTCTTGTGCATTCAGGCCATAAGCGCGCATCACATCCTTTTTCAATTCTGGTTCAATTCCGAGGTTCTTCAGCCAAGCTGCTGCTTCGCCTGGTGCTTTTTCACTCCATTTGGCCATGATGATCCCCAGGTTGTTTTCCAGAAATCGTGGATCTTCGAGAGATTGCAGCCATTCACTTGCCGCCTGGGGGTCTGCTTGAGCCCACCTCCGGGCAGTGCTATTGATTGAGTTCGACTGAGCGGGGCCTTCTGGGAACTTTAGAACCCACTCTGCGGCCATTTCGGGGTCTTGTTTCGCTATGGCGTCAGCCATGGCGTTCCAGGCTTGATCCTGGACGAGGGAGGATTCTATTTTCGCGATCCAGTGATAGGCCTCCTCCACATCAATTTCGCTCCACAGGGCAACAATTTCTGGAGCGTTGGTCATGGCTTCTGGTTGATTGGATGCAAAATCTACCCAGGTCTTCTTCGTGGAATCATCCTCAAGGGCAGACATAGCTTCACTTACTCTCTTAAATGAGGCATTACGAACATCTGGAATATCAGTACTTTCATACCATTCCATGAAACCATTCAGATCCTTGGATGCCCACGTTGGTGTAGTCTGGCGAATGGATGCCAGGCGAATGTCCTCAGGAAGGCTCATTGCTGTGATAACTGCATCCTCCGGTGAGATTACTTTTCGGATCTCCAGAAATTCCCTCGCAAAAAGCCGAGAATCTGATGTTGCCTGACTATTTGGCTGGGCTCTGAACACCTCGAAGACTTCCAAGGCCATTTCAGGCTGATTTTCTGCGACAAAGTCAGCCACCTTCCTAATTTCAGACATTCTTTGTTTCCCCGGCTCACTTGCCAGAGCTTGCCTCACGATACCCTGTAAGCCAGTTGGATCGTCTGTTCGTGTTGCCAATCGATCCAAGAGTGATGTTTTTTTTGGAGTAGAATGGTTTGCTCCTTCATCTCCATTCTGCAATCCTGACGGTGTGTTGCTTTTTATCTCAGAATGAGTTGCATCGTTTGAGCTACCTTCCTTCCTAAAAATTATTATTGCGGCAGCAAGGATAATGAGACTGATGATCAATACAGCGGTTGATTTGGTGTTTTTCATTTCATGTTTATCTTGTATTGATTTAACTGTTCCCCCCTGTTAGATGATTTCTCTATAAAATTGGCAGGCTAATGTTTCTCAATTGTGTCATGACCTCAAGACTATGGATCTTTCTATGTTGTTTCGTCTTAAGCTTTCAATCTGTCACCAGAGCCGACGATGACGGTGAATCATCGCAGAATTGGCCTGAATTGTTAGGCAGTGATGACCTTCGTACTGTTCAAAATACACTTGTGTCAATTGCAAAGAATCCAAATGCCCTTGTAGAATATCAAGCAAATTTGCTGGGACTTCTCAAACATGACGATTTCAATGTCAGAGGTTTGGCGGTCAGAGCACTCGGGCGGATGCCAGGCAAAAGTGATGAGCTTCTTTCTGTTTTTGCTGAATGCCTGGGTGATTCTGCTTATAATGTTCGCCATAATGCTTCAGTCGTCTTATTTAGGGAATCTGAGAAAGGGTTAAAGGTTGTCGCTAAGGCTTTTAGTGACCCGAAAAACACCCTTTTGCATCGATTACAGGCATCTACGTTACTTGCTCCGAAGTCCGCAGTTCCATTGAAAGAGATTGAATCTTTGATATTGGCCCTCAAGGATACTGAGCTGGCAGATAAAGAGATGATCCTGATCGCACTGAATGTGGTGGATGGGGCTCCTGAATCCTTCTCTGACTTAACTACAATCATGACGCCTTGGCTGGATTATTCAGACTTCAATGTCCAAATGCGAACTGCTTCGGTGATGGTGAAGATGAAATCTGCTCGCAAGGACTTAACAGCCAAAATGCTTGAATGGTTGAGTGAGGAAGAAGAGTATCAAAAGGCAGCCATTCACACCTTGGGGCTGATTCAAAAACCAGGGGAAGTCATCATACCTGCACTCTTGAATCAATGTGACAATCCATCATTTGAGATTTCAGCGTTATCTGTTTCTTCATTGACTCGATTTGACGCGGAAGAATTATGTCCGTACCTGGAGGATTATTTGTTGAGTGAAGCAAGACCCGGTGTCAGGCATGCGCTGACATTGCTTACCAAGTGCTCCTCGCCCTCAAAACAATTAATTTCGCGACTAAAGCATTTTCTCCAAAATGATGATTGGAGGATTCAGCGTGCAGCTCTCGTCGTGCTTAATATCTTTGAAGTTAAAGATGATGAATTAACTGCTGCTGTTCAGGATCTTATCCTTGATGGCAATGAGTTGATAAGCATGCAAGCCAAACAGCTTCTGGAAAGAATTCAGTCTACTCCCTCTTCTGAGGGTAGGTAGTCTTCTTTTATCAAATGTTTTCGGGTCGCAGAAATTTGTCATCCTAAATCCCGCAGTTGAAAAAGTAGCCAAACTAAAAATGAAGTAATAAAATC
>CAYFHO010000043.1:0-44960 GCA_964342825.1 uncultured Verrucomicrobiota bacterium | reverse complement strand
TGACACCGGAAAATTCTCTCTTAACTACTGGCACCTTTTTTGGGGGGCACTTCACTTATATCTTGCCATGGTATAGAGATCCTTGAGTTGCTTTAGAGTCGTAAGGTCGATGGTCAAAGGATGAAGTTTTCCTATGGGCTTGGCATTCTCATAGGATGATTTAATGAATGGATCGATTGAGAGTTCGGCTATGCCTGCACCTGATTTCTTAGTGAAATAAAACCCGCACTTCAAAAACTGTTTCCAGACGGATATCCAGAAAACCGTTTTCTTTTTTCGGCTCATCTTGCACAACCAAGCTCCACCATCCTTGTAGAATCTCCATTCTGGTGAGCTTTCATAGGGAGTTTTCGAGAGTTCCTTGGTCATCGCCTCATAGATCGCAAACCATGGTCCAAGTTCATCACCCAGGTTGCCAGAAGTCATGTCCAGTTGAGGTGAGGTCAGCAGTTTTTCTGGTTCCATGGGGTAGAGTACATTCAAATTTTTTATTGTGCCATCAACTGCTTCCCTGTCTTCGCGTCAAATTTGATCCACAAGTTTGGTTCACCGGCATCATCCACCTTATTTCGGTGAACGATAGTAAGGTGTAGGGTCCCTTCAAAAGATTGAACCGATTTGAGTTTTGCGACCTCTGCAACGACTGCCTGGTAATTCATGTCGGGATCATCGATGTTCATCTCGATGCCAGCGATATTATCATCTAGTTGAAGGTGGGGATGGCATTCGAACTGGTGCGCAAGCTGAATTTCAGCTGCAATCTTTGCTGTAGCATTCAAATTCTGACTGTCCTTGCTTCCTTCGTCCTCTTGCCTGTCGCAGCCACACAAAGCGAGCCCCAGCATCAGGCTCGGGATGATTGTTTTTGATTTCATCTTCGATTCCTACCTCAAGTATAAATTGATTTTTACTTCAGAGTTCGCACGCCTTGCAAGATGCGTTCTCTGAGATCATCAAAAAAGGTGTAAAAGACCGGTACCACGAGTAGAGTCAGGATGGTTGCGGTCGTCATGCCTCCGATCAAGGTTAGCCCGAAGCTTTTGTAGCTTAATCCCATCTCTGTGGGTTCACTGAAGGTGAGGGGAATCATACCAATGATCGTAGTCAACGCTGTCATCAAAATGGGACGAAAGCGGCGGTCCGCTGCTTTTAATAATGCCTCGGTGCGTTCTAGTCCCTCATTCCTGAGGCGATTGATGTAGTCCACCAGGACGATCCCGTTGTTCACTACCACTCCAATTAATAAAATCGTCCCGACAAAGCCAAGCACATCCAGATCTTTGTCAGTCAACCAATGACTCCAGACTACGCCTATGCCAGCAAGGGGGATGGTCAGAATGATGGATAAGGGGAGCACAAAGCTTTCGAAGAGGAATCCCATCAGCAGGTAAATGAACAGCACTGATACCATGGCAGCGAACTTCAGGTTCTGGATGGTTTCATTGGTCGAAAGATCGTTTTGACTCATGCCAAAAGAAATCCCCTCCGGTAAGTCCATTTGCTGAGTCAGGGCAGAAATCATGCCCCTTGTTTCCGTGGCCTTTTCGGGATCTAAATCAATGGTGATACTTCGGCTGATCCTTTTATTTCGGCGGAAGATACCATCAGATGTCTCAAGCATCTTGATGTCTGTGACAGAGGAAAGCGGTACCATTTCCCCATCGCGTGTGGGAACCTGAAAATTGTTAAGTTCGGTCAATCGCTCCCGGTCCTCTTCCTCAAATCGTATGCGCACGGGGATTTCTCTTCCTTCGTAGTGAAAGCGAGGGAGGGTTTGACCGCGCAGTGCATAACCCACGACTCCGGCCACAAATTCTGGATTCACATTGGAGGATTCGGTTCGATCTCGATCCACCACCAGTGCCAGCTCGTTTGCGGACCGTTCCTGTCCACTGCGAATTCCGATGACTCCCGGCATGGCTTCAATCACTGGTTCCAGGCCATTTGCGATATTGTCCAGGACTTCCGCTTCATCACCTTCCAGATGGATGACATGGACAGTTTTTCCAGTTGCTTCTTCATTTTGACTTTCTCGGCCTGTCCTTAGTTTGACGCCAGGTTTTTTAGGCAGTGCTTCCAGGACCTGTTTTGCCATTTCGGTGGCGGTTAATTCATTCTCCTGGTCTGTGTCCAGCCAGCCCTCGATATTCCCACCACGATCAAAGTGCATCATCATGAAACCACTGAGGTTCAACTCTTCTTTTTTGGTTTTCATGATTTTTTCTGCCTCCGAGAAATAAGCTGCCGTGTCCTCAAAGATGGCTTCACGGGACATTTCAACTCCTATTTGAAAGGATGCCCTGTCTTCCTCCTGGTTTGGGGCAAAGCCAACTTTTTGAAAGATGACTCCATAGGAGATACCCATAACAACGGCCAGTAGAATCACCAGGTCCATTCTTCGTCTGAGAAAAAACGATAGAAAAAAATGATAGATCTGATGCCATTTCTCCATCGACCCCTGGTAGGCGTTTTCCAAGTGTCGATCAAAGAAGCGGTGCATTTGTATGATACGAGAAGCGGCTGGCCCATCCTTTCTGGATTTAAGAGTTAGAAATACGCTTAAAGGAATGAAAACCAAAGCGACTACCAGTGATGCTCCCAGTGACACTGAGATGGGTAGTGAGAGGCGCATCAGAAAAAACTGTGCCTCGCCTTCGACCAACGAAACCGGAAGGAACACGATGACGGTTGTCAGAGTTGCCATGGTGATCGCCAACGCAATTTCTTGTGCACCACGGATGCATGCTTCGCGGGAGGGAAGGCCATCCTGCATGTGTCGGTAAATGTTTTCCGCCACGACGACGGAATTGTCCACCAGCAATCCCACACAAATCACCAGGCCCAAAATACTCAACATGTTCAAGGTTTCCCCTGAGAAATACATGACAATCAATGCGATCATCAGGCTCAATGGAATGGAAAGGCTCACGATCAAGGTTAAACGGAATCTTCGGAGGAAAAAAAACAGGACCAATCCCGCCAAAAAACCTCCAATTTCACCACCTTCAATCAGACTGAAAATAGATGAACTGACCATTCGGCCCTGATTGAAAAACAGTTCCATTTCGATGGTTTCAAACAAGGGGTTGGCCCGCATTTCTTCCACCATTGCATCCAACTTTTCGCCGACTTCCACAGCATTGGCTTCACCCTCCTTGAATATCACGATAGCTGCTGCTGGTTTGGCATTGACGCGCACACTGAAGTCCTTCTCTGGTTCTTCGTAGCGGATGGTTGCGATGTCCTTGAGTTTTAATCGATCATTGATCGGGCGATTGCGAAAATCTTCAACACTCTTGTAGGTGGCAACAGATCGCACCAGGTATTTTTTGTCCGACTCAAAAACATTTCCGCCCGCCATCGTAAAGTTATCTCGACCCAACTCCTGAGCGAGTTGGTAAATGTTTAATCCGAAGGCATCTGTTTTCTGTTTATCGATTTCGATGATGACCTCTTTTTCGAGTAATCCATTGAGTTCGACATTGGCGACTCCATCGATCCTTGAGATGGGCAGGATGATCTTTTTTTCAATCAACGAATAGTAATCTGCCATGCTGGGATCGACTGCGACACCCAATACGCCAACGGGAATTCCTGAGGGATCGTGCTTCTGGATGAAATACCGCTCCACGTCTTCCGGAAAACGGGCACGAGCACGCTCCATGCGGTCACGCACCTCTCTGTAAGCCACGGCAATATCGGTCTTCGATTTAAATTTCAGGAAAGCACTGGCACCATTTTGACCTGACCAGGAGTTGATATTGTCGAGGTGTTTGACCGTGGAAAGCTCTTCCTCCATCGGCTTGGTAATTTTTTCCAGGGTTTCGGAGGCAGGGGCATTCGACCATGGGACATAGACGCTTAGAAATTTAGTTTCATATCCTCTTGGAAATAGTTCCATTGGAAGCCCCACTGCGGCGATGATCCCAACAACCAGGATTGTCAGCAGTAGCACGAATACCGTCACCCTTCGATCCAGGGAAAACCTGGCCAATCGGTTGGACATGGCGTTGGAATTTTCGAAGTCAGGATTCATTTCAGGGTATACGTTTTCCTAGGAAGTTCCATAACTTCGCCGATCCAGCAAGTAGTAAACAGTCGGCACAACGATCAGGGTAAGGATCGTTGAAGAAACCAACCCAAAAATCACCGCAATAGCCATAGGGGTTCGAATCTCGGCTCCGTCGCCCAAACCGATTGCCATTGGCAGCAGACCCAAAACTGTCGTTGCAGTTGTCATCAGGATGGGGCGGAGTCGCACCGTGCAGGCAGTCAGGACGGCTTCTTTTGGTGGCATTCCTCTAGACCGCAATAAATTGGTGTAATCCACCAAAACGATGGCGTTGTTGACAACAATTCCAACCAGCATGATCAAACCAAGAAATACCACGATGGACAAACTGGTTCCGGTTAAGATCAATCCAACCACAGATCCGACAAAAGCCAATGGGACCGCAAACATGATAATGAACGGTTGAATCAGGGATTCAAACTGGGAAGCCATGATGACATAAACCAGGAATATACTGAGTCCCATGGCCAGAAGCAGACTGTTCTGACTCCTCTGCCATTCTTCGCTTTGACCCGAAATGAAGAAATTCATGTCGGCAGGCCATTTGATATTCCTTGCCAAAGTATCCTGGATCGTACTCACAGCTTTCCCTAGCGACGCATTCCCAAGGTTGGCCTGGATCAGTGCCACACGCTTACCGTCGATTCGACGGATTTCACTGGGCCCTTCCCCAATTTCATAATCTGCAACTGCCCGCAGAGGGATGGGCTGTGGTTCGCCCGGATTGACAGTCAGGTCACCTATATCTTCAATTTGCTGTCGATCCGCTTCACCTAGTCTTGCGATGATGGGGATGCGTCGATCTTTCATGTTAAACCGAGTCGCCTCGTTTCCCTTGATTAAATCGCGGACCAGTTCGGCAACCTGTCCAATATTGAGTCCGTATCTTGCCAGACGAGCACGATCATAGGTGATTTGCACCTCCGGTGCTCCACTGCGCAATGTTGTTTCAACATCCGCCAACTCGGACAAATCACCCAACACTTCCTCAGCTTCATCTGAAATGGATTTTAATTGCGCCAGGTCATCTCCGTGAATCTCAACACTGACCGGCTTCCGGGTGCTGAACAAAACAGGACGGGTCACTCGAAATTTCAGGTCGGGAACATTTTCCAGTAATTCACGCACCTGAGCCATCACGCGTTCCTCACTGCGAATCGGACTGTCGGTTGAATCGATCAGTATTTTGAAACGTGCGGAATGTTCACCCTCATCTGATCGTTTGATGTTGGTGATATCGTAGCCAAAGGTGGTCAGGACTGATTTGATTTCGGTTTCTTCCATCAGGAGCTGCGCTTCGATATTTGACAGCACACGCACGGTCTCCTCAAGAGGGGTGCCAACAGGCAGATTCATTTCGAAAGTAATCTCACTTTGGTGGACCTCAGGAAGTAATTCGGTTTCCAACGAAAAACCAAGAAACAAAGTAACCAGCAAAGTTGCCCCCATGGCGGCAAATACGCTGCCCGGTCGACTCAAAGCCGAATCCAACCAATGAGGATATTTTTTTACCAGCCACTGAATGGCTGCTTGTGTCCAAATCAAAGGCCACTGAATCAGTGCACCTGCAATTTTTCCTGTTAGGGGGATAATCTTTTTCACCAGTGTCGCAGAGAAAAAGCTTACAGCGGTGGAAATGCACTTGCCCAAAAATTCAAAAATCAATCCCAGCAACAACTTTACGATGGCATACGGAATAAGAATCCACCTCCATGAAGATCGCATCCAATTAAAATCCTTTTGAAAGCTTTCCCAGGCACTCCAATTTTTCCAGCTCAGTGTGGAGATTTTCTTTTCCTCGATATCTGGAATGGAACGACTGGCGAGCATGGGGATGAAGTATACGGCCACCATGAGGGAAGCGATGAGAGAAATCACAACCGCCATTCCGAGGTCGCCGAAGATCTGACCTGCGATTCCTTCGACAAATACCATAGGCAGGAACACCGCAATCGAGGTCAACGTGCTGGCGGTGACAGCACCTCTCACTTCACGGGCTCCACGAATCGCTGCTTTTTTCAGGTCATCGCCTTCTTGAATGCAACGATAGATAGACTCCAGAACGACGATGGAAGAGTCCACCAACATTCCCACCCCCAAGGCAAGCCCTCCCAGAGACATGATATTGAGTGTGACTTCTGATAAATTCAAAGGAGCAAAAGTAATCAAAATACTCATCGGGATGCTTACGGCAACGATGAGCGTGCTTTTGATATCTTTTAGAAAAAGGAAAAGTACGATGACCGCCAGCAAGCCGCCAATGATGGCTGTTTGCCTGACTTCATTGATACTGTTTTCAATAAAAACAGATCGATCGGCAACAATCTCCAGGCGTGCTCCTTCCTCTTTAAATAATCGAGCTGCCATTCGGTCACGAAACATGGATGCCATGGCTGGGTTCATCTGCATCATCATCTTCATGAACGGGGATAGTTCACCTTTCTCGATTTTTCCCACAGCCCTGCTTACGGCAGATGAGACCGCAACGATGTTGGCGTCGGCCTCTTTATAAATGTCAATTTGAACACTCTCCTTGCCATTGGTTCGTGTCATGATCTCCCGATCCTTGTGCGAACGGTAAACCTCACCCAAATCTCGAATTCGAACTTCTCCGGCGGCATCACGTCTAACAATGGTGTCCTCAATTTGGTCCTGGTCGACAAACTCATTCAATGTGCGAACCATGTATTCGGTTCTTCCCTCTTGAACCATTCCACCAGCGACATTGATATTCTCTTGAGCCAGTCGAGCGATGACTTCCTGGATAGAAATTCCTGTACGCTTGAGTGACTCCTGATCGAGCATGACATGAATTTCCTCCTCCAATCCACCGCGGATCCGTACTGCCGCGACACCCGTGATGGGTTCCAGTTCTCTTCGAATCTGAATTTCGGCCAACCGCCGTAAGCGCCTCAGTCCTATCTCGCCTTCATAGCGGACTCCGTCTCCTGAAAGACTGAGTTCCATGATGGGATCCAGCGACGGGTCAAAGTGCAGAATGAGAGGTTTCTCAACCTCTTGAGGCAGGAAAACCTGATCTAGTTTTTCCAGGGTGTCCTGTGCGGCTTGCGACATATCGGTACCCCAGACGAATTCCAGAGAAACATCGCTGACTCCTGCCCTGCTGACACTGCTGATACGATTTAATCCATTAACGACCCCAAGGCTTTCTTCAACAGGACGGCTGACTTCATTTTCGACCTCTTCGGGAGCGGCTCCGGGGAATTCAGTGCGGACTGTCAGAGTGGGGTAATTGAGTTCCGGCATTAGGGTAACCGGTAATCGTTTGAAGGAAAAAAAACCGAACACGACCGCTGCAATGAACACCATCAATACTGCAACAGGCCGATCTGTTGTGAAATGTTTGTTTGGATTGGGCGAGGTTTGAGACATAGAAAAGACACTCAATCCTGGGTGTTCACTGACTCGGTATCAGAGTTGATCTCTTCCTCCTCTGTGCCGGAGTTTTCTTCTGGATCGCCAGGTAATCGCACCTTGCTGCCGTCCTTCAGGCCTGTTTGTCCAGCAACAACAATTTGATCGCCTTCGTTCAGCTCTGCAACGGGTTCGACGTTGTCCGCATCTTCCAACCCTGATTCCAGCAAAATCCTTTCAACTTCCCTGTTTTCTTTCACTCTGAAAACAAAACGCTGCTCGCCGTCATAGATGATGGCCTTCTTGGGTAACAATAGGGCGTCTTTTTTTGACGAGGTGACAATCGAGGCATCCACGTACATTCCAGGTAAAAGCGGTCCTACATCATGAAACCCCACGGTTACTTTGATCATTCCGGACCTGGATTCAACCACCGGAGCTATGCGCATGACATGGCCTTTGAACATTTCTCCCGGGAAAGCGGTGGATTCGACTCGAACCATTTGATTCTCTTTGAGCATGCTCAGCGACTTCTCTGTGACATATAAACGCGCCACGATCGAATCAAAATCGATGATGGTGAACAAATGTTGACCTGCACTGATCTGGTCACCGACCTTGACGAGTCGTTGCGTGATTTTACCCTGAATGGGAGCACGTATTTGAGTGTATCCAAGCTCTCTTTCAGCATCTTTCAAATTCAACTCGAGCTGTTGAAGTTGAAATTTTGACTGACTGAAAACCTGATCACTGATCAAATTTTGGGCATGCAGTGACACTTGTCTTTCATATTCCTCGCGTGCCTCAAGAGCCTGGTTTTTTGCTTTTGAAACCTGGATGATCTGGATGTCGTCATCTAGTTGCAGTAACAAATCCCCTGCTCTTACTTGGATGCCTTCTTCGACGTGGAGTTCTTTAACGCGATTGGCAGTCCTTGCGAGTACATTGACCTCGCTTTCAGCTTCCAGGTTGCTGGAGGCCTTCAGGACGCTTTCAATGGGGCCAAGCTTCAAAACGGCTACTTCAACTGGTATGGCAGCCTTATCGGATTTGCTTTTTTTATCCTCTTCTTTATTGCCACCGAGTCCATTTTTTCCACAAGAAGTCACCGATAGACAAATGAGGAGGAAACAAAGACACCATGCCAATGGTTTGATTACCTGGAAGCTTGACTTGGTGTCAGCGACACGGGTGTCAGTGGGAATCTGACGATGATTCGTTTGACCTGATATGAACTTGTTCAAAATAATCCGGATTTTACCCCTTGGTTTACAAAGCGTCTGCTGTCTTAACCGCGTGACCTTGCTCGACAACAGGTGCCTTTTCAAGTGGTTTTATGCAATTTACATGGGTGCCCAAATTACAGGCTGAGTTCTTTTTTCTACACCTGAAACCTGGATTCGTTTCAAAAAGCTCCCGCAGGAAGGCGACTTTTCATTTTTGGACTGATTGCATGCCCTTCGCTTTGAATTTCAAAAAAAAATCCCGGATACCTTCAAGATATCCGGGAGTGATGAGTGATTGAAAAAATGCCTCAAAGAAAGGGCTTATTCCTCTCCTTCGCCAACTTGGAAACGCAGGAAACGTCGAATGGAAATCTCGTCTCCGAGCTCTTTACCCACAGCTGCGACATGTTCCTTGATGGAAATCTCTCCGTTCTGCTTCACAAATCCCTGGTCCACCAGGCAAATGTTCTGGAAGAATTTTTCCATTTTCCCCTTGAGAATTTGCTCCACGGCCTGCGCAGGTTTGTCCTTGAACTGTTCAGCTGCAATTTCTTTTTCTTTTGCGATCAGATCGGGATCAACACTTTCACGGCTGACGCAGATAGGGTTGGCGGCAGCAATCTGCAAGGTGATGTCCTTGACCAGATTCTTAAATGCTTCCTGGCTGGTTGTCTCATCTTTGCCTGCACCTACCTCCACCAGAACACCTACTTTAGCTCCGGTGTGAATATACGCAGCGACCATTCCACTGCCTTCAACTTCCAATGTGGAGTGACGTCCAATTTGGATGTTTTCCCCTACCTTGGTAACCTGGCTTGTGCGAATGGCTTCGAAGTCGGCTTGTGGCTCTTCCACTAATGTTTTTGCCACATCGTTACAAAACTCGCGGAATGACTCGTTCTTGGCAACAAAGTCCGTTTCGCAATTGACTTCAACCAAGAGACCAAGTTTACCGTCAGGTCGTATGTAGTGTGCAATGACGCCCTCATTGGCTGCACGTCCAGCCTTCTTGGCTGCAGTGGCTACACCTTTTTTGCGGAGTTCGTCCACTGCGGCGTCGAGATCGCCACCCGTTGCGGTCAGCGCCTTTTTACAATCCATGAGTCCCGCGTTGGTCATACGGCGCAATTGGCCAACGAGAGCTGCGGTTATTTCTGCCATAAATATTCAGTTTCTATTTCAGATCGTTATGTTTGACGCCAATCCCCAGCTTGTGAGCTGGAGATTGGGAAAGGATGTGCCTATGCAGTAGGAGCGTTTGGTTCTTCTGCAGGAGCTTCTGGTGCCACGGGGGCAACAGGCGCTGCGGGTGCTTCTACCGGAGGAGGTGCCACAGGAGCAACTGCGGGAGTTGCCTCTGCTGCAGGCTCTTCAGTTGCAGGAGCTGCATCTTCAGTAGCAGCCGCCTTCTCCTCAGAATCAGCGGTGCTGGCTTGACGTTCACTTCGGCTGGCCTGGAGTTTTTCCTGAATTGCGGAAAGAATGACTCGAATGGAGCGAATGGAATCGTCGTTACCGGGAATTGGATGAGATGCCTGCGTTGGATCGCAATTAGTGTCCACGATAGCCACGATTGGGATGTTCAGCTTCTGGGCTTCAGCCACTGCGTTGTGTTCACGCTTGAGATCGATGATAAATATGGCGTCAGGGTATTTGTCCATGTGACGAATACCATCGAGATTTCGGTGCATACGCGAGGCTTCACGACGCAGCATAGACTGTTCCTTTTTACCGTAGTCGTTCAGGGTGCCGTCCTCTTCCATCTTCTCAATTTCCTGAAGGCGTTTGAGAGATTTTTTGATGGTCTTGAGGTTGGTCATCATTCCTCCCAACCAGCGCTCGGTGACGTAGGGTTGGCCGCAAGCGGTTGCCGCTTCTTTGGTCGCTGCCTGAGCCTGTTTCTTAGTGCCAACGAAAAGTACTTTGCCGCCTTTAGAGACAATCTTTGAAAGGAAGTCGACGGCTTCCTTTAAAAGGGTTGCGGTTTGATTTAAGTTGATAACGTGGATCCCGTTTCGTGCCTCAAAGATGTAAGGCTTCATTTGAGGGTTCCAACGACGGGTCTGGTGACCAAAATGGACACCTGCTTCCAATAATTCTTTAACGCCTATTTGACTCACTATATTAATTTTCCATTGGTTTCCGATCTTGGATTCAGAGTTGAACCCGGACCGTCCCGCGGAAGACGGGATTTGATTCGATGTGGTTGTGGTCACCCAGACGCACTCACGCCTCGGATTTCTCGACCGTTAACATCAGCTTTCTTCTCACCGCCAACCTTTTGGCAGGCGAAAAGAGCGGCAAAGCTATCAAAAATATCCTTTGTAGCAATGTTTATTTGCAACTTTTTCACTGTTTAGAACCTGGCAAGAAGATGTTAGCTTGTCCCCATGGATACCTCATCGCAGAAGGATGCGGGTTTGAATGAAGCTGAGTTGCACGCACTCAAGAAAGCTCACTCACCCCAGGCCATTAGCCAGCGTCTGGATCAAGGTCCAGAGCACCCTTATTTAAAAGATTTTGTTTACGGTGCGGTTGACGGGGCGGTGACCACCTTCGCCGTGGTATCAGGTGTGGCAGGGGCCGGGTTGTCCAGCGGTGTCATTATTATCCTGGGATTGGCCAATCTGATTGCCGATGGGTTCAGCATGGCGGCCAGTAATTTTCTCGGATCACGTGCCGAAACTCAAATGCGGGAAAAAGCTCGTGCCCAGGAAAGCCGCCACATTCAGTTGGTTCCAGAGGGAGAAAAAGAAGAAGTCAGGCAAATCTTTGCGCAAAAAGGATTTGAAGGAAAGGATCTCGACAATGTGGTCCAGGTCATTACTTCCGATCGAGCCCGTTGGATAGAGACCATGCTGCGAGAGGAACATGGTTTGGCATCCAAGCCGCTCTCGGCCTGGAAATCGGCTTTGACAACCTTTTCTGCTTTTGTCGTCGTCGGTGCCATTCCTTTGATCACATTCCTCTTCAATTGGTTTTTTCCAGGAGCCATCAAGAGTCCCTTTGTTTGGGCCAGCATTTTTACTGGATTCGCCTTTATCGCCGTGGGTGCAGCCAAAGCCAATTTTGTCGAAGAATCCAAATGGAAAGCAGGATTGGAAACGCTTATGGTGGGAGGTGGGGCAGCTGTGATTTCCTATCTGGTTGGGATGGCTCTTCGTGAATTGGCCTGAGATTGCCACTTAAAGCTCGATCTAAAGCAGATATTTCTGGAGAATCATTCCTCATGAAATCTCCTCATTACTTTCAACAGTGGCGTCGCAAGGACCTCGCATTGTTTGGACAATTCAAGGACCTGGTAGCCAGAATCCTGATGGCTGTGATGGCTTATACCATGGCCCAAGCTTCTCTTGTCGGACAAGATCAGCCAAATATCGTACTCATTTTCTGCGATGACCTGGGGTATGGAGACCTTGGATCTTACGGTCATCCGACCATTCGTACGCCGAACCTGGACCAGATGGCTGCTGAAGGCATGCGATTAACCGACTTTTATTCCACTGCATCCGTTTGTACTCCCAGTCGGGCGGCTTTAATGACCGGGAGATATCCTGTCAGGAGCGGAATGTGTAGTGATCGGCGCCGAGTCTTATTTCCGGATTCACTTGGAGGTTTGCCGGAGTCCGAGTGGACCATGGCCGAGGCACTCAAAGCTCAGGGTTATGCGACAGCGGCTGTGGGTAAATGGCATTTAGGACACCGAGAGCAGTATTTGCCCACCCGGCACGGTTTTGATTCCTACTATGGGATTCCTTACTCCAATGACATGGATTGGCTACCCACAGCACCCAGAGGAGCAGCCAAGAGTTTGGAACCCCAGATTGATTGGTGGAACGTGCCTCTGCTAAGAAACGAGAAAGTCATCGAACGCCCGGTAGATCAAACTACGATCACACGAAGATATACCCGCCAGGCAACCAAATTTATTGAATCCAATCGAGATAAACCTTTCTTCCTCTACCTGGCTCACTCCATGCCACACGTACCGTTGTTTCGGTCCAAGGCATTCGAAAACCACAGCCTTCGTGGTCTTTATGGAGATGTGATAGAAGAAATTGACTGGAGTGTCGGTCAAGTCATGAACACATTGAGAGAAAATGGGTTGGAAGAGAATACTCTCGTATTTTTTACCAGTGACAACGGTCCCTGGCTGACCCAAGGACCTGCTGGAGGTACGGCTGGTTTGCTGCATGAAGGTAAAGGCAGTACTTGGGAAGGGGGCATGAGAGAACCCGCACTCGCCTGGTGGCCGGGCAAGATCAAGCCAGGCTCCATCAGCAGTGAATTGTCGGCCACGATCGACTTATTTCCAACTTTTTTAAAACTGGCCGGCGGGATCCCGCTCAAAGGACTCAAGATGGATGGAGAAGATATGGCACCTATCTTATTCGATAATGATCGGTCAGCGCGCCAGCATTTTGCTTACTATCGTGGAACGCGCTTGTTTGCGCTGAGAATGGGGCCCTATAAGGCTCATTTCATGACCAAATCGGCATATGGAAAAGATCCTGTGGTCACACATGAGCGGCCCTTGATCTTTCACCTCTTGCATGATCCTTCTGAAAGATTTGATCTTGGGGAATCCAGGCCTGAACTGGTGAAAGCGTTTGAGAACCTCAGAGTTCATTATCTCAATGAAGTCGATGTGGCCCCAACCCAACTCGAATCTCGTATCCAAAAGAAATAATTCAGTTTGGTAGGGGCTTCTTGGAGTTGGGGATCATAGTCCCTGCGCATCCTGTGCTATGTGACGGAACTCTCAGGGAAGTTTTACCCAGGCATATGACGCGGCAACGGAGCAACCAAGAAAATCCGTTACCGCGCCCATGCCCAATAGAGGGTGTCTGCGAGGTGACCCGTCCTCCTTATTACATTCATAGATCAATCACACAGACAAAAACGAGAAGAGGCCGATTGAGAATCTCCCAAAAGGATTCCTCCCTCACTATATACATGCGTAAAAAATCCCAATCAGGGGTCACTTTTTTCAAAAAAAATTCATTTTTTTTGTTTTCACTCGTCAAGCCAGTGGATGTTGCCTAGGGTTTCACTCTATGTTTGAGCAGGTCAAAGAAGAGTTAGTCGCTTTGAGAGAGAAACTTTCGCATCTACGGAGGTTTCTTTGACGAGGCTAAATTAAAAAAACGTCTTACCGAGCTTGAAGCTCAGATGAGTCGCGAGGATTTCTGGAATGACAGAGATTCTGCTCAGAAATTAATGGATGAATCCGCCCTGATTCGACGTAAATTGGATCCGCTCACAAAAGGGGAAACCCGGTTGCAGGATATCGAGGTCATGCTCGAGCTGGGGGCAGAAGAACCAGAATCGGTTCAAGAAACCATCGAAGCAGACCTCACCCAGGACATTTCGGCCTTTCGAGCCGAATTTGAAGCTCTTGAACTCAATACCTTGCTGACCGGTCCTCATGATGCAAATAATTGTATATTAAGTATCAATGCGGGTGCTGGCGGTACTGAATCCTGTGATTGGGCAGATATGCTCATGCGCATGTATCAGCGTTGGGGGGAATCTCGGGGTTGGAAAGTGGAGGTGACCGATATTCTGGAGGGAGACACGGCTGGGATCAAAAGTGCAGTGATGCTGATTTCAGGTGAAAACGCCTATGGATTTTGTAAAGCGGAGCGAGGGGTGCACCGATTGGTCCGTATTTCTCCTTTTGACTCGAATAAAAGGCGTCACACCAGTTTTGCGAGTGTCGATGTCATTGCGGAAATTCCTGAAACGGAACAGGAAGCCATTCCTCCCACCGAGTTTCGAGTCGACACTTTTCGGTCTGGAGGCAAGGGGGGGCAAAATGTCAACAAGGTCGAAACCGCGGTACGCATCACACACCTTGAAACCGGTTTGTCAGTTGCCTGTCAGACTCAAAGGTCCCAGCACCAAAACAGGGCAACCGCGATGAACCTGCTTTTGTCCCGCATATTTGCCTTAAAGCAAGACCAGCAAAAAAAGGATATGGAACGTTTCTATGGTGAAAAGGGTTCTGTGTCCTGGGGAAACCAGATCCGCAGCTATGTTTTTCAGCCTTACCGCATGGTCAAGGATTTGCGAACTGGAATCGATACAAGTGACGTGCAAGGTGTGATGGATGGCAATCTTGATAATTTTGTGAATGGCTGGCTGAGAGCAGGTTGTCCCATGAAAAAAATTGTTGGCAGCACTGAGGAGGAGGATGAATGAGTATATTGGACAAAATCGTTCAAACCAAAAAAAGCGAAGTCGCTCTTCTCAACTACAATACTCCTTCCGCTGCAGCTCTTAAATCCAAACTGGAGCAACGAGGGGTAAGGTCCTTTTTGGATGCATTAAGATCCCCCCGCAAGGGCCGGGTTTCTCTCATCGCAGAAATTAAGAAAGCTTCCCCTTCGAAAGGAGTCATTTGTCCAGATTTTGATCCGGTCAAAATTGCCCAGGCATATCAAGATGCTGGGGCCACCTGCCTGTCGGTACTGACGGATGTGGATTATTTTCAGGGCTCACTGGATTACTTGAAGGCCGTTCGATCTGCGGTCGAACTTCCGCTCCTTCGTAAGGACTTTATCATCGATGCCAGGCAAATTGAAGAAGCCATCGATTTCGGTGCCGATGCCATATTGTTAATTGCTGCCATTTTGGATGATAACCAATTGAAATCACTGCATTCTCTGGCGATTGAAGCCGGTCTGACCGCTTTGGTTGAGGTGCACGACGAATTGGAATTGCGTCGTGTTATGGATGCCGGCTGTGTCCTCGTTGGGGTGAACAATCGAAATTTGAAGGACTTTACCGTGGACCTTGGAACCACCCATCGAATTGCCAAATTGTGGCAGGAATCGGGTCGGCCTGAGGGCAGTCTTTTGGTTGCTGAAAGTGGAATCAATACCACTGAAGACGTATTAGAAGTTCACCAAGGCGGAGCCTCCGCTATTTTGGTGGGCGAATCGCTTATGCGTGATACATCAATGATCCACCAAAAAGTCTCTGAATTGCTTGATTGAGATTATCGCTGACGCTAACTGGATTATTGGTTTGTGCTCTGAGATGACTTGCCGTTAAATTTCCCCATCCGTTATGAATAAGTTAGAAACAATTTGCTTACATGGTGGGCATACGCCCGATTCTGCTTCGAATGCACGTGCTGTTCCCGTATATCGAACCAGCTCCTTTGTGTTCAAGGACACGGAACATGCAGCCAACCTCTTTGCTTTAAAGGAGCTTGGCAATATTTATTCGCGTATCATGAATCCTACCCAGGATGTTCTGGAACAACGTGTTGCTGCTCTGGACAATGGTGCTGCTGCTCTTGCCTTGTCTTCAGGAACCAGCGCTATTTTTTACACCATCATCAACCTGTGTCAGGCCGGGGATGAGATTGTTTCTGCCAACAACCTTTACGGCGGTTCATTTACTCAATTCAATGACATCCTGCCTCAGTTCAACATCAAAACCCATTTCGTTGATTCGAACGATCCGGAAAATTTTGCGAAAGCAATCACACCCAAGACCAAACTGTTGTTTTGCGAAACCGTCAGTAATCCTGGGCTGGATGTTGCTGATATCGAGGCTATTGCTAAAATTGCGCATGACCATGGCTTGCCTTTGGTGGTAGATTCCACTTTCACAACCCCATACCTTCAACGCCCCATTGATCACGGAGCTGATATTGTGATTCATTCACTCACCAAGTGGCTGGGTGGTCATGGAACGGGCATTGGAGGAATTGTTGTAGATGCAGGAAAATTTGACTGGAAGTCTGACAAGTTCCCATTGATGACTGAACCAGAAGCCAGTTATCACGGGGTTCGTTGGGCGCATGATCTGGGCGATCTGAGTCCAATCGCATTCATTCTTCGCATGCGTGTGGTGCCCTTGAGAAACTTGGGAGCATGCATCACTCCTGACAACGCCTGGATGTTCCTTCAAGGGATTGAGACGCTGCCGTTGCGCATGGAGCGTCATTGTGAAAACTCGCTGGCTCTTGCCAAGCACCTTCAATCTCACCCTGGGGTAGATTGGGTCAGGTATCCAACTCTTGATGGAGATAAGAACAAACCGCTCGCCGACAAATATCTTGGTGGCAAAGGCGGTTCCATGGTTGTTTTTGGAATTAAAGGAGGAGCCGAGGCTGGTAGTCGCTTTATCGAAAACCTCAAATTGTTCTCGCATCTTGCCAATGTGGGAGATGCGAAAAGCCTCGCCATCCATCCAGCGACCACAACTCATTCTCAATTGACAGCGGAAGCTCAAAAGGCGGGTGGCATTACCCCCGAGTTAATACGCTTGTCTGTTGGCATTGAGCATATAGACGATATTATCGCGGATGTTGATCAAGCTATCAAGGCTTCCGCAAGTGCTTGATAATTGCTGTGGAAACAGCCACCTCCCAGTTTGTATCCATTGGTACTGAGGGAAGTCCTCTTCAACTTTTCAGCGGCGATCAGTTGGTCGCCGCTGAATTGGCGTACGAGACCTATGGAACTCTGAATTCAGCCAAAGACAATGCCATCCTGGTCTTCCACGCCCTCAGCGGCAGTCAGCATGCAGCTGGATTGAACACTAGCGTCAAAGGTGTCGATCGGTACTGGACAGAGGATTGTCATGAGGGTTGGTGGGAATCATTTATTGGCCCCGGAAGGGCATTGGATACGGATCAATTCTATGTCATTTGTGCTAATTATCTGGGAGGGTGTTATGGATCTACCGGTCCCTCATCTTTGAACCCCCAGACCGGAAAGCCCTATGGTTCCAAGTTTCCAAGTATTGCCATTAGAGATATTGTAGATTCGCAGGTGAGGCTCCTCGATTCCTTGGGGATTGAGAGATTGCATGCCGTTGTTGGAGGATCCATGGGGGGGATGGCATGTGTGAGTTTTGCAACACGCTATCCAGAACGGGTTCATGTGGTCATTCCCATGGCTACGAGCCTCTACGCAACCACACTTCACCGTATTCATAATTTCGAGCAGATCTATGCCATTGAATCTGATCCTGATTTCAATGGTGGCGATTATTACGAAGGAACTTTTCCAACGCAGGGGCTGGCACTTGCACGTATGATTGCACACAAAACTTACGTGTCGCTTTATACCATGGAAGACCGTGCCAGAGATGAAATCGTACAACCTTCCAGCGGATTCAAGCATTATCGGTTCAGTCATCCCATTGAATCCTACATGTTGCACCAGGGAAGTAAATTTGTGTCCAGGTTTGACGCGAATACTTACCTCCGATTGTGCGAAGCCTGGTTGCGATTTGATTTATTAAAGGAGGCTGAATGCGAAGAGTACCGGGATTTACTATCACGATGTAAGCACCAGAAATACATGATCTTCAGTGTGGATTCCGATGTTTGTTTCTATCCTGAAGAACAGGTTCACATGGCACGTGTACTCAAGCAGAACGACATTCACTGCAGGCATATCACAATTCATTCTGAAAAAGGGCACGATGCGTTTCTTCTCGAACCCGAATTGCTGGAACCTCATTTAAGGCACTCGCTCGAGACTCCCTGGTAGTTTAAACTTTGTCCTGATCAACGAAAATAAAAGGCCGGCGGAAACTTATTTCCACCGGCCAAGTGCGGACCAACAATAGTTACTCAGGATTAAAAGCTGATGATCATGTCCACGGTGTAACGGTCATCGAAGATGCCTTCGTCACTTCCAACACCGTTTTCATAGGCAAAGCCCAGATCCACTCGATCATGAAGTCTGGAACGGAAACCAAAGCCAACGGCGTTGTAGGTGTCTCCATCTGCGGCTGCAGAACCAAAGTTGATCAGGTCATATCCTTCCACTGGAATGGCTCCGGTGCCACCTGACAGAACGGTAAAGGAATTGAAGGCAACAAATGGAATAAACCATTTGCAGGTGTAATAATCGACCTGAGCACTCCAATGTAGGAAGGAGGATTCTTCATCACCGTCATTTGGAATTCGAACACCGACACTTCCTGTAAAATGGAGGTCATCGAAACCTTTTACAGCGGAAACAAACAGATTCCATTCTCCGTCGCCGTTGTTTTGAAACACATCTCCTTCACCAGTGGGAACTTCCAGTTTAAGTCCCGGGGTGACAAGCAACTGGTTTTCCTCGTCATCCACCACGGCGTATTTCAACCCGAAAGCGATGTCAGCCCAGCCGTTTGCTGAAATACCAGCTCCGGGCAAATCGAGATCCACATAACCATCCTTGGTTGCGATGATTGCCAGGCGCTCGGTAGCCGCCCACCTTGCTTGGACCGCGTAGACATTCGCATCGCCTCCACCCAGGAAGGAAGTAGGGATTTCATGGTGAATGAAAATCGGACGAATTTCGGTGTTGATTTGAGCTGCTTCAAAAAAGAGAGGATTGGTCACTGGCGCAATGGTGTTGTCCTTCCAGGATTCACCCTGTGCAACATTGAATTGAGAGAGGGCCATAGCCACAGTGCCTGCCATTAGTAAACTGCATGGTTTATTCATACGTAGATCAGTTTAGCTACTATCCAAAAAGGCACATTACGTGATTTGCGGTTTTTATTACCAATTTTGTTCTAGCATTTGGCTGATATTAAATGCCTTGAGACATTAGAAGGAAAGCGGATATACGGGTGACTCAGGGTGTTTTCCCTTTGTTCAAAGTCCCAGATTCGTAAGCAGTCAATGTCTCAACTTCTTCTGCTACGATCCAGTCAACTTGTGAAAAGCTTCGAGGTACTTTTCCTGGGTTTTTTGCACAATCGAATCAGGCAGTGTGGGTGCAGGAGGGGTTTTGTCCCAATCCAGGCTTTCCAAATAATCTCGCACGAATTGCTTGTCATAGCTTGGTTGAGATTTGCCTGGTTCATAAGTTTCCGCAGGCCAGAACCGGGATGAATCCGGCGTCAACACCTCATCGATCAAGAGTAATTCCCCATCCAGGTATCCAAACTCAAACTTGGTGTCCGCGATAATGATCCCTTGATTGCGCGCATGTTCCCTGGCTTTTTCATAGATTTCCAGACTGAGTTTCCTGACTTGGTTTGCGGTTTCTTTGCCCACCAACTGGATGGCCTGGTCAAAGGAGATATTTTCATCGTGCCCTGTTTCAGCTTTGGTGGCAGGTGTGAAAATTGGTTCGGGAAGTTCCGAAGATTCTTGTAATCCACCTGGCAGTGCAATCCCGCAAACAGTGCGGTCTTTTTGGTATTCTTTCCAACCTGATCCCGCCAGATAACCTCTCACCACGCATTCAATCGTCAATGGTTTTGCTTTTTTGACGACCATGCTCCTCCCTTCCAGTTGTTCTGCCCAGGGAGCCAGTTGATCAGGCAATGTTTCCCCGGTGATTCTTTCGCGATGATTTCTCACTACCTCACTCATCTGGTCAAACCAGAAATGGGATATCTGCGTGAGGACCGATCCTTTCGCCGGAATCCCGTTCGGCATGACACAGTCAAATGCTGAGATACGGTCTGTCGCGACAAAAAGGAACGAATCACCGAGATCAAAAATTTCACGAACTTTTCCTGATTTAACTTTGGGAATGCCGGGCAATTCCAATTGAAGCACTGGTTTTTGATTGGGGTCGATGTAAGTCATGGTCTTGGCAGCTGCTAGAGGGATTGACGAGCCTGTTGAAGTCGATCTGAAAACTGACGTGCCAATTTGGTCAGGGCCGGCCAGTCGTTGGTATCCAGAATAGCTTTGGTTAACAGAGAAGAGCCAACTCCCAATGCCACACATCCTGCTTTGAGAAATGGCTCAATGGTATCAAGATTGACGCCTCCTGTAGGCACGACCGACAAGTGTGGTAAAGGTGCTCTCAGTGCCTTGATGTAGGAAGGCCCCAGACCGTCGGCAGGAAATATTTTCACCATGTCCGCTCCCGCTTCAAATGCGGTTTGAGCTTCGGTCGGAGAGTAGGCTCCAACCATGATGGGTTTGTCCGCAGCGTGAACAGGTTCAACCAATGAAGTGCGTAGTATGGGGGTGACCACAAATTGCGCCCCAGCCTCCATAGCAGTCCGGCATTGTTCTGGTTGAATCACAGTCCCTACACCAACCAGAGCTTTATCTCCCAGGACGTCAATGACGTTTCGAATTGCCTGCGGTGCGTTTGGAGTGGAGAAAGTAATTTCAATGGCACGTATCCCCCCTTCCAGCAAGGCATGTGAAAGCGGGACGGCCTGTTCGGTGCTCCTTGCACGGACCACTGCAATTAAGCCAGCCTCCTTCAGTTCTGATTTGATCGATTCCCTGGTCTGCATAGTGTGCTCAAGTCCGCCAACGAACTCAGGGGAGACTTTAGGCTAAACTAAATTAGGAAGCGAATAAAATGGAATGGATCGAAAAAAATTAAAATCCACTCTTGATAAGCTTCCGGCACGAGATTATAAATCCTGAACTCTTTTCGAGAGCGAGTGTAGCTCAGTTGGTAGAGCGCAACCTTGCCAAGGTTGATGTCGAGAGTTCGAGTCTCTTCACTCGCTCCATTTTTTTGTACTTTTCCAATTCATTCCGGGTCTACACCGGGATCTAGGGTCTACACCAAAGTTTGGGGATTTAACCGTATCACCAACCAGTTCGCCATCGGTTATGGATGCGACTGTCAGGGAGGATAGTAATTCCCTTACCATACATAGCACAATTCAACAAAGTCGGTTTGTTCAAAAGCTTGGATCAAGAACCAAGTGATTTTGTTCATTAAACCACCATGTTATTTTCAAAAATGACAAATCTCGCCGGCCCAGAATCAAACAGGCAGTTTTTGGTTTTTAAAAGTATCAAGGCAAAATGCACTGACCGTATTCATGACTCATTTGTTCAGATTAGGTTTCGTAAAACCAAGATTGCTTCAAATAAGAATCGGGATACAATTCCAGTATGAATGTTAGGTTGCCTGCAGAGCTAGAATGTCGTTACTCGGAGCAAACCACATCTTTGATGCTCGCAATCGGGTTGTTTGTGACCGATGAGGCTACGTTGGGTCAATCGGCTCAAGTCGCTGGAATGTCTCAGGCGGAATTTCTCCGTGAACTCGGCCGTCGTAGAATCCCTATTCATTATGGGCAGGAAGAACTCATCGATGATCTTCAGACCGTTGATGCACTTTCTGCTCGATGATAGTTGTTTCCGATACCTCTCCTCTCACTGCGCTGTTAACGGTGGGACATGAGGACATTTTGCCACAACTATTTGAAGAAGTTGTCATCCCTCAAGCTGTTCGAATTGAATTGCTGCGCAGCCACACGAAACTTCCAGAATGGCTCAGAGTAATTGATGTCAAGGATGCCGTGCAGGCTGATAAATATTTGCAGCTTGTAGATGTCGGCGAAGCTGAAGCTATCGAACTAGCACAGGAGCTCCATGCCGATAGACTACTGATCGATGAACGGAAGGGCAGGAAACTCGCTGTTCGGGAAGGATTGTCGGTGATCGGATTGCTTGGCGTGGTCCTACTTGCCAAACGAAAGAACCTCATACCGTCCGCACGGCAGTTTCTTCAACGTCTCGATCAAGAGGCTGGGATGTATCTTGCACAGGACGTTAGAGAAGTAGCGCTTAAAAGCGTGAACGAACAAGACGAATCCTAAGGTTGAATCCGTCATTAGAAATCTAATACGTTCACTTCCTCTGACATATATTCAATGCTATTGATGACATCATGTCTTTATTACCGCGGGGCGCGGTTTTTCCAACAATTTCCGACAGTTTTTTTCGCCTTGGTTCGAGATTATCATGTTTGTGCAAGTGGGAATGCGATTCGTAACGCGTTGTAGTCATGTTGGTAAGGAGGCGTTATCTCGAACCGTCTCTGTCGAATTGATGAGGTTTCCTAAACCGTCGATCTGGGTTCGAGTCCTTGCTGGGGGACCAGTTTTTTTGTGAGATAACCAAAGGTTGGGCCAGGATCTCCGAAAGCGATTTTTGGTGCATCACCACCATGGTAATTTCAAAAATGACAAATCTTGTCAGTCGAGAATCGGGTCTACACCAACTTGATCAATCTCAAAATATCTGTCATTTCCGAACATTTACATTTTGGTAACAACTGGCTTACGATCATGCCTATTATACCAACAGGGCCATGCTTAGGCGCGATCTATTCAAATCAGACAAGGATACCTTGGGTTTTGTGATTCGGGGGTTGTTGATTTTTTTGCCAGTCGTAATTCTCTCGGGCTTTGGACTGTATTCCTTGAAAATGGATCGTTCATTGGCCTTAAGTCGGGCGACGGAAGAAGCAGAAACCTGGTTGGGCCGTCTGGCTGAGAAGGAAATCCCATCCATCTTTGATCTGCCATTTCTCTATTCTGTTGACTTACGCGAAGGGGTGCCATTCCCTTCCTTCTTCATCGAGGACGATCCTGCACTTGCTTACAGAGACAAGGCTTGTGCTTGGTTAATGAATACCCGGGGTGAATTGATTTATCCAGCACGTCGAATTGATTTTCCAAACCCGGTATTCGGTGATGATTTCGATCTCTGGTATCAATACCGCGATGCCAAACATTTGTTGACTCAAACTAATGCTCTTAAAGGTGCTGAAGTGCTTGAACAGGTCATGCGATCTGATGATCCTGGCCTCACGCCAAGTGGACATCATGTTGCGCCTCTTGCCGCTTTAGATTGGTTAGCCTGGAATCATTCGAAGGTCACCACTGATTCGCCACATGAACAATCGAAATTACATGCATGGCGAGTGCTTGGAACTGAGTATCTCTATTACCCCTCGTTCTTCTCAACAAGATTATATGAAGAGGCAGGAGCTTTCTTCTCTGTCGATAATGCAGGATATGCGTTTTTAAAAAAAATTGCAGACTACCATGAAAAACTTCGGTCTCTATTTAAGGAAAACACAGTGGTGCTAAAAAATGTTGACTGGATTCAAAAAGGCATAGTTGCGAAGTTGGATTTCGATTCAGACTTTATACTGGTATCTGTTCCTTTGAGCGCCACGACTGGATTGGGCAGTCGGTGGTTGATTGGTTGGCGTGAAATCTTTGTTTCTAATCAACTGACACAGGTCCTTCAAGAAAATGGGTCAGCGTCTTATCTAAAGGTTTCCGCAAGGATTGGTGGTCGTTGGTTTCCTGAACCACCTGGGGAGGAAAGGTTGGTCACAGCAACTCTGCCCGCATTTCAGGGAAGACCTGAAATGATCTTGCAGGCTTGGTTGGCAGCTCCCGACCTGCTCTATGAGCGTCAGCGCCAGCGTACTCGTGTTTTTGGGGTTATGATTGGCTTGGCGTCTCTCACCGTGTTGATTGGTTTGGGGAGTGAATGGAAAGCTTTTCAACGTCAGAAGCGGTTAAATGAAATGAAAACCAACTTCGTTTCGAGTGTTTCCCATGAATTGCGCACGCCTCTTGCATCCGTTCGCTTGATGGCCGAGGAATTGGCAGACTTGGATAATGAAGCAGGCAGCAAGATCGGTATCTACCATCGAACCATGGTGCGCGAATGTGCTCGGCTCTCAGGTATCATTGAAAACGTATTAAATTTTTCACGCATCGAAAAAGGAACTCAACAATACACCAAATCTACTTCCGATTTATTGAATTGCCTTGATCAAACGGTTGAGATGCTCAGGCCCTACGCATCCGAGCATCGCGTAACCCTTCACTTTAATGCTCAATGTTCGGTTGCGTTTTGCCACGTCGATATCAGGGCCATACAACAAGTTTTTGTAAATCTCCTCGATAACGCCATCAAACATTCTCCTGAAAACAAACAGGTTTCAATTGAGTTATGGCTTAACCATTTGGAAACGGACGACGATTTAGACCGTGCTCACTCCAGTGGATACAATGTCTATGTGGCATTTACTGACAGTGGTGATGGCATTCCATTGCAAGATCAAAACAAGGTCTTCGATGCTTTTTATCGGAGTGGATCTGAATTACGTCGTGAAACGAAAGGTGTGGGCCTAGGATTATCTATTGTAAAACATATCGTGCAAGCCCATGACGGAAGTATCGATCTTGTGTGTCCGGCCGAAGGAGGGTGCCGATTTATAGTTTCATTGCCCTTGATTCGTGATGTTCCTTCGACATCCATCCTATGAGTAATAAACAGACTCATGAGCAAAGAACGCATATTAATTGTGGAGGACGAACAAGCCATGCGCCTTGTGTTGAGAGATGCATTGGAGCGTCAAGGTTATCGAGTTTTGAGTGCCTCGGATGGTGCCAACGGACTCGACACGGCACTGAGAGAAAAGCCGGATCTCATTTTGCTTGATGTGATGATGCCCAAGTTGGATGGTTTTTCCGTGTGCAAAGAATTACGATCTCTTGGAATCAAGATCCCTGTTCTGATGTTGACGGCAAGAGGCCAAATTGAGGATCGCGTGCAGGGCTTGGACTTGGGAGCAGATGATTTTCTCCCCAAGCCATTCAGCCGAGATGAACTCTTTGCCAGAATTAGGGCTTTATTACGGCGAGTAGAGCGACAGTCCCAGGCCTTGAATGTAGTACATATCGAAGATGTTAAGCTCGATTTTTTAGAGTTCAGCGCCGTGCGCGCTGGAAAGCCGCTCCCTATGACACCCAAGGAATTTGAGGTATTGAAATTGATGCTGGAGAACCTTGGTAAGGTCGTTACGCGCCAGAAGTTCCTGGATGTGGTTTGGGGTTACACCGCTTTCCCTACCACACGCACGGTCGATAAACATATCGCTGCGTTACGCCAGAAACTGGAACAAAATCCCAATAAACCTAGATGGATTCATACGGTTCACGGTGTGGGATATTATTTTAAATGCCCGGATGACGTAAAGATTGCTGGAATACAGTCATAAGTTACAAATTGGTCACAATCAGTAAAAAGCCATCGGGTATTTTCGATTCCATTCCATACCATGAGATAGTGGTTGGATTGAATTTTATTTTTCATAAAACGATGCCATGAAAATAATGATCCAATATTTGATCGTGCTGCTCGCATTAGTGCATGCCAGCATTGTTTGGACCCAAGATGCCGGTGCCGGTAATGGTCAAACCCTTCCTAATACAGACGCCTATACCAATGGTCTGCTGGCTGAGGAAAGAGAACTAGATTACGCCAAGGCTGCCGAGCACTATCGTTCGGTGATTCAGGAATTCGACGCCCAGCGTAGCAAGGCCGCCCATGCCATTTTTCGTCTGGGAGAATGTCTGCTAAGAATGGACCGACTTGAAGAAGCCAAAGTGCAGTATGATCGGATTCTCCGTGATTTCTCTGACATTAATGAGTTGGTGGAGCAGAGTCAGGTGAAACTTGACGCATTCCAATCATTCAAGCGTGAGGGGAAAATCGATGCTTCTGCTAATCTCGGTGTCAGTTCGGTTACTCCTTTTGATACCGTTCGTCGGATTCATAAATTCCTTGAGGACCTTGAAATCCATTTGGGAATTACTTCACAATCCAAGTATACCACACCTGGGATTTGGGTAACCAAAGGACATTTCGAAATTTATCATCAAATCGTAAATAGGATTTACAGACAGGGGACATTGGATCCGTCTGAATTTTTAATAAAGAATCTAGCACGATGGAACGATTTGGGAAACATTGAGGTCAGCGATTTCAGGAGCGAGATGTTGAAGAAGGATAAAATGTTCCTGCCTCTTTTACCGGAGTTCTTCACAGAATCGTTGTCTAAAAAGTGGAGTGAAGCCGGAATCAATTTACCTCCACAGGAATTACCCAAACTCAGGTTCAAAATTTTGGGGCAAGTGCAGAATCCCGGTTTTTATGAAGTTCCGTTTGATAAGGGATTGGACTTGTTGGATGGCATTGCCATAGCCGGTGGTTTTACCGATAACGCAGGAAAAATAACCGTTAAAAAGGTAGATGGATCTGTTGAATCATTTTCCAAAAGACTTTTATTGCAGGCCTCGGCCAAGGAAATCCTAAAGCTTGCTGGTGACGAAACCATCATCGTGGGCGAGTCGTTTTTTTGATGAATTTCGTCGGTTCCTTCTCAATTGAGTGATGTTTCTGGGGGAGTATTTTTACTGCGGTATGGATAATTCCCAAATCTTTGAAAAGCGTATTGACCTGATAGACTACCGTATCACCATCGCTCGGTAATATTGGTGGGTTTCTTCGGGGTGGATGTTGTCGAAGAAGCTTAGGGTGGATTCGAAGGCGTCCAGGGATTCGAGGTCGGTCCAGTTTTGCAGGTCTGGGGAGGACTGGAGGGTGTAGCGGCGTCCAGGCTCTGAGGTAATGGTGATTTGGAGTTGCTGGTTCGCAATCATGTTGATGGATTCGATTTCCAATCTGAAGTCGGGATCATATTGCGTTACTCGCAGTGTCACTTTACCTGTGTTGCTGTAGCCGAATCCGTCCCAAACCCGCCATGTAAAATCATCCGTTCCCGTGAAGTTGGGATCGGGTGTGTAGATGAGGGTGTCCTCCAAACCGGATAGTATCCCATGGTCCGGTCCTTCCAGAATGACACGTTGGAGGATGTCGTTATCCTCGTCTTCCACATCGAGAGTGAATGTTTTGGGTCGGTTCATTTGGAGGTTTACTGCCTGGTTGGATCCTGTGGGTTTGTGGTTTGGGTATTGCACCTCGATGACGACTGTTCCCAGGGTGCTTTCGAGTTCACCGTCGCTTGCAATGTACTGAATCCTGTCAAACCCAAAGAAATCTTCAAACGGATGGTATGTCAGGTTGGGTGCTTCGCCGGACAAGGTTCCATTTTCTGGTAATGTGATGAATTCGAATGTCAGCGGATTGTTTTCCCGGTCAGTAATACTCAATTCAAAAGATTCAGATTTATTACCGAAAATCTCAATCCCCTGATCGGTGATTTCGGGTGCCGTGTTTTCGTCCGTGACCTCAATCGTAAATTCAGCAGATGTTGTGGCCCCGAATGAATCGGTGGCCTCTATAATCGCCCTTAACGTTCCAGTGAAATCCAGTTCCGGTTCGTAGGTTAATGTTTCCTCTTCAATCGTCAGCACTCCGATTTCTGGAGCGCTTTGAATGGTGAAATGGAAAGAATCTTCATCAACATCATCGGCTTCCATGAGCCATTCAACAGATTGATTGATGGCTGTAACAATGAGAGTGTCCTCAACATCGGGTGGATTGTTTTCATCTTTCACCACAATTTCAACGGTGGCTACAGGGCCATCCACCTTGCCGTCATGGGCGCGGTAGGTGAACTGATCGGAACCCGAGAAACCAAACTCGGGAATGTAGGTCGCAACCGCAGGAAAAGCCAGGACCCTGCCGTTTTCAGGCCCATCAATAATTTCGAAATCCAATGGATCTCCATCCGGGTCGATGGCAGAGAAGGTCACGTTTTGCTCACGGTTTCTGTTCATAGTGATCCGCTGGGATTGAGCAACCGGTGCATCATTGATCCCCTTCACCAGTAATTCGCTCTGGCCTTCGCTTTGGACTCCAATGGAATCTTCAATGAGATAGGTAAACTGGTCTGCACCCGAGTAATCTTTTCTGGGTTTATATAAAAACAACCCTGACTCGAGGCGCTCCATCGTCCCTTCGGATGGCTGGGTCCAGTTGATTAATTTGATTGCATCTCCATCCGGGTCCCGGTCATTCGCTAGTGGGTCGAACTCAATACTTCCGTCCTCGGTCAAAATGATTCGGTCGACCTCGGGAAGGGGCGGATCATTGACAGGGTTCAACGTGATCTGAACTTCGCCAATGGCCATTCCACCTTCGTCATCGATAATGACGTATTGAAACGTATCTGAACCAAAGTAATTTTCCGCTGGCTTGTATTGAATTTCACCATCATTTGTGATGCTCGCGTTTCCATTGAGTGATGGAGAGAGTTCCAGGATTTTTAGGGGCAGATTTTCGGGGTGCTGATCATTCTGCAAAACAGGAATCACAACTATGGTATCTTCATCCATTTCAGCAAAATCCATGTTTGCTTTTGGTGGATTGTAACCAGCAAGCGTTCGGAAAGTTGCACGAGTTTGAGCGCTTGCTCCATCAGGATCCGTTAGTGTAAACACAAGAGTCTCCTCCCCGGTCCATTCATTGTCCGGGGGAGCGATGGAAACGATAAGTTCCTCATCAATCGTCACCACCAAATCCTGTGATCCCGAAACGTTCCAGTTCAGGTCATTCCTTGAATCATCCGGATCGGAGCCATACCTCAAGAGATTGATCGGGAAGAAAGTGGATCCCTGAGCGATGGTTTGACTCAGAATGGGGCGGATGACAGGAGCTTGATTGATCAAGATGGTTTGACCAAAACGGCCGGATCGCACGTTATCCTTTTGATAAGTCGGCCATGGGATCAAGTCCTTTCTGTAGGGTGCATTGAGCGACCAAGCATAAATACTGCGTCTGTCCTTGATACTGATACGCGGATCTTCGAGTGAATATTTCAGATCCAGAGAAGTGGATCCAACCACATCCAGGAATCCATCTCCTTCAAGGTCAGTGAGAGTGAGGGGGCCTATTTTCAGCAAATTACCACTTGGGAGCCCCATCCAAATCCGGTCAAATCCTGACGCTGTTTGAAAATGAACGGGTTCTCCATCTGCGTTCCAGGCTCGCAATCCGCTCGTTCTGTCTCTATCTCCGTTTTGAATCAGTGAAAAAGTCGAACCGTAAGTGGGGATCATCACATCGAGTTGCTGGTCACCATCAACGTCCGCAACCAAAGGAGTGGCTCTTAGCAATCCGTCCCTTACTCGTCCAACAGGCCAACCCTCCATCGGGAACCCGTGATGGTGGATGACATGGATCATGTTGGATCGATGACTTGATGCGATGATTTCCAGATCTCCATCCCCATCCAAATCGGCGAGGGCAGGGGAGCTGTCGAAATGTTCCTCCACCAATGCAGGAAAACCGGGAAGTTCTTCTCCAAAGGAATTGAACACGTGAATGCCGCCCTGGACATCATCCTCAGTGCCATTGGCGGTGAGGATGATTTCATTGACCCCATCCTGATCCAGGTCGCCAATCACGGGAGAAGTGATGAGTTTACCTGAATTGATGAAGGCGTTGGTTTTGACGGAGTCTGGCTGACTGATATCGAATATTCCGATGGAATTACATCCGGTTATACTGACAATCTCAAGATCTTCATCTTCATCCAGGTTTCCAATGGCAGGCAACAATTCCATGGTTTCCAAATCACTGCTGCATGAATGCAGATTCCATGTTATGGGGATGCTTCCATCAGATTTGATAACCATTAATTGTCGACTGGAAGTCAGGATGCTGTTTGGGCTTTCGTGGGTGAGGGCGATGAGTTCCAAGCTCCCATCTCCATCCAAATCGCCCATTGATTTACCGAGAGATTTTGAACCTGTTTGAACCGGCCACCCATGATCCAGCGGAGTTCCGTCATGATGAAAACCCATTAAATCTCCTCCGGTGCCCCCTTCGGTAAAAATTTCCATGAAACCATCTCCATCAAGATCACCGGTTAAAGGAAAATCCTGAAACGGAACCGAGTCGCCTAATTCATACTTCCAGACAACACTTCCCTCATGATCATAGACGCATAAAAACGTGGGAGTGCCCAGGAGATCTCCTGACTCCACCACGATGATTTCATTGTCACCATCTTGGTCCAAATCCTCAGCGACCACTGGATGCCAATCCTCTGGCGTGAACTCTTTACCTATAGGGTAATAAATCGGGAAGTTAGGTTTCAGAGCTTTTTCAAGGTGTAAAGCGATGACCGTTTCTTCGCTATCCACTCCTGATGCATCCGTTGCGGTTAATCGCAAGGAGTAGAGTTGATTCGGGGCGAGAGCGCTGGTGTCCCAGAAACCAAGTGTTTGCTGAAATGGGGAGGTTTCAATGTCAGGATTAAGCTCGATGGATTCCTTCGTCCATTCCAGAGGCTTCACACCCATGCCGTATTCCAATTTGTAGGATCTTGATTTTCCAAATGCACTTCCCCTAATAACGACGCGTTCGCCTGAGCGTAGGACATCGTTATTTTTCGGAGAGGTAATTTCCACATTAGCAATCTCCACAGTCTGCTTGACGGTGTTGGTCTGTCCAAAAGTGTCGGTGACTTCCAATCTGAAGGTATGGATTCCATCGTTGAGATCCTCGGTGTTGTAATTCAAAACCAAGGCGTCGCTGGTTACCGGGACTTTTGATTGATGAATTTTTTGCCATTCCAAGGGTGAGGGGCCTGATCCAACACTCATTTCATAGTGTGAAAAATTCTCACCATCTGCGGAACCTTGCAGATGGATGACTGATCCAAGAATTTCTGGAAGGTCAAGTTCTGCTCTTGGGAGTCGCTCGAAAATTTGTTGTGCTTTAAATGCGTTCAACCTCCCGGAACCGATGGGTTTGTTGGGTTGAATGGGGTCCACAGCGTTCAGCAACATTCGGGTTAAATCCCTTGCTGTCCAATCAGGATGCCTTGCCAGGGCTAGTACGGCGGCCCCGGTGACATGTGGAGCGGCCATGGATGTTCCACTCAAGAATCCAAATCGATTATCAGGTAAGGTGGAAAAAATGGTTTGACCTGGGGCTGCCAGATCGATGAAGGAACCATAGTTTGAAAAGCGTGTACGTTGGTCATTTTTATCGGTCGCACCAACTCCTACCGTATCATCAAAAGCAGCTGGATAAAATAACTGTTCGCTTTGCCGATTGCCACCAGCCGCCACAAAAAGCACATCCGCCTGGGCAGCTTCTTCCACCGCGGTTCGCATCAATTCACTACGAATGTCCACCCCCCAGCTGGCGTTGATGATATCCGCACCGTGGTCAATGGCATAACGCATGGCCCTGACCACGGTGGCGACATCGGCGCTTCCTGAAACTCCGAAAGATTTGATGGCCATTAAACTGACCTCCTGGCTCACGCCTGCCGAACCTTTGCGATTATTGGCCACAGCTCCTATGATGCCAGCGACGTGGGTTCCATGACCCTGGTCATCGAATGGATCCCCATCATCTGAGACAAAATCAAAGCCGTATACATCGTCGACATAACCATTTTGATCATCGTCCATACCATTGCCCGGAATTTCGTCAGGGTTTACCCATAGATTGTCCCTGATGTCAGGGTGGAAAAAATCGATACCAGTATCAATGACAGCAACTTTGACATCCCGGCTTCCGGTGCCCAAACTCCAAGCCTCAGGTAAATCTATATCTGCATCCACGGTACCCTCAAATTGTCCTGTATTGTTAAGTCCCCAGGAGCGATCAAAGTAAAAGTCATTGGGCAAGAGGTCATCGGGTGTTGCTTGAACCAATTCCACTTGATAGTTGGGTTCTACATGAATGACTGCGGCATGATTTTGCAATTGGTGGATGGCGTTTAGAAGACTGATTTCCGGAGGCAATTCAACGACGATCCACTGCTCCAGGGAGGGTGTATGTTGTCGATAAGCTGCTCTTGGTCTTTGGCCATGACTTTTTCGTGGGATCAAAAAAGACCATTGCCGTATCTCGTCCGATTTTGACTTCGTCATGGACCATTCGGTTGGGGGAATCGATAAGCACACGAGTAGTTGCCTGGATCTGACCTGAACTTTTCTTTCACTCTCAACATTTCGGATGGTGAAGCTCTCCCATTCTCCCGACACTTGGGACGATGCCTCCTCACTCCAACTCAATGGCATCAGGACACATGCAAACCATATCCACAGCAGGACGCAAAAGTGCCGGTCGCGGTGATACTGACGATTGGATTCCAGGGTATTTATGTCTGGTTGCACTGTCATTTTGATCGCAGGATTTATTCCAAGTGTACTAAAGTGTTTTTCATGAAATTGCCTGTGTTTTGAGATGGTTCCGGAGGCATTTTCATTCCCTGATAATATTGGGTTTTCGTTATTGTTGCTTGACTGGCTTGTGAAGGAGCGGATTCATTAGATGCATTCGGACATGATCGTCCGCTTGAATTGAGATCTTAAGTCATGGAATTTATCAAAAACCTAAAATTTAACAACGATGGTCTTATCCCTGCCATTGTGCAGGATGCAGCCAATGGTCGTGTCTTGATGATGGCCTGGATGAATGAATCAGCTTTGGAGAAAACAGTCCTAACAGGCAAGACACATTTCTGGAGCCGTTCCCGCCAGAAATTTTGGATGAAAGGGGAATCCAGTGGGCACACTCAAAGCGTGAAGGATATCGCCTACGATTGTGATGGAGACACATTGCTGGTTCAAGTTGAACAAGAGGGAGCTGCCTGCCACGAAGGATACCGTTCCTGTTTTTTCACTTCGATTGACCAAGAGGGAGCTTCCACCAAAATAACCGAACCTATGCTTAAGTCTCCGGAGGAAATCTACGGGAAGAGTAAGTGATGATTTGTCATGCTGGGTTAATTGGCAGGTTGTGAGTGCCGGTGTTGGTTCTCAGGTGTGTTTGACCTCTTCGTCTTTGTTACCCCTTTCCCGTAACGCAGGTAATCAAAGCCGTCGCAATCCGTCTTCGGTCATGGGGTTGGGGATGTCAGTTTCGATTTGTTCCAGCTTGTTCATGGTTTCGGTATCCAGATCAACTGTGCCTGCATCCAGGGTTTCCTTTAACTGATCCACATGCGATGCGCCGATGATGGTAGAGGCTACGAAGTCATGTTGTTTGGTCCAAGCAGTTGCGAGTGTGATCGGGTTCATTCCGATTTCTTGAGCAATAGATTGGACCCTTTTCACGACTTCCAAGGTGCGGTCATTGATGAACCGGCGCGCCATTTTTTTCTGTCTTTCCTTACCGTGGACAAGGTAGTGAGAAAAACGGGCACCATCCGGAAATTTTCCGTCGTTGTATTTTCCGCAAAGGACCCCTCCTCCCAAAGGGGAGTAGGGTAGCAAGCTGACCTGTTCTTGCCGGCAGACCTGGGCCAGCTCACTTTCGCAGCGTCGATTGATCAGGCTGAAATTATTTTGCACGGTGTCCACTCTCGCCAAACCTTTGACATCAGACGTCCAAAGATTTTTCATCACCCCCCAGCAAGTTTCATTGCTGCAACCCAAGACTCTGATCTTACCGGCTTGTTTCAACTCGGTCATGGCTGCGAGCGTTTCCTCGTGTCGCATGCCATGATCCGGCCAGTGGGTTTGATACAAATCGATATAATCTGTTTGTAGTCTGGTCAGGCTTCCTTCCACCGCTCGGATGATTTGGTGCCGGTCCAGTGCAGTCATTCCATGTCTGACCGGAGGGACAAACCAACCGTGAGCGGCACCCGTAATTTTTGTTGCCAGAATGATGGAGTCCCGAGGTCTGCCTTTCAGCCAGCGTCCTACAATTTCCTCTGTTTTACCAAAAGTTTCTGAGCGCGGTGGAACAGGATACATTTCGGCCACATCCAGAAAATTCACTCCACGATCCAGAGCCGTATCCATGATAAGGTGGGCCATGGCTTCATCCGTCTGGTCACCAAACGTCATGGTGCCCATGCAGATTTCAGATACGACGAGCCCGCTTTTTCCCAGACGACGCTTTCTCATGGAGTGATTGAATACGACGATGAATTAACTGTTTTTAAGAGCCTTCTCGATAGCTGATTTGAGCTTGGGGTCAGATGGAGAGACACCAGATTTGTAGTGACCAATCACGTTTCCTTTCTTATCGACAAGGAACTTTTCGAAATTCCACCGCACATCACCACCATGGTCTGGATGGGTGGTCAGGTATTTATAGAGAGGTGCCTGTTGGTCCCCTTTTACATCGATCTTCCCCATCATGGGAAACGTGACGCCATAGTTCTCTTTGCAGAAACTGAGGATCTCAGAATGACTGCCAGGTTCCTGTGCCCCAAAGTTATTGCACGGGAAACCGATGACCGAAAATCCCTGGTCCTTGAATTGGCTGTGCAGTTTCTGGAGTCCGTCGTATTGGGGGGTGTAACCACATTTGCTCGCCACATTGACCATAAGAACAACTTTACCCTTGTAGTCTGCCAAATCGACTTCCTTGTCCTGAATATCTTTCATTTTAAAGTTCAGGGCATTCTTCTCGTTGTGATGATCTGCGTTCATTGTATGGATGGCCAGCGTTCCCAAAGCGATGAGTGCCAGGAAGCATTTTCGGGTGATTTGATTGAATTTTTTCATGTTTAAATAAGTTCGCGTTAAACTTCACTGATCATCGCCAAATGCAAATGATTTTTCTGTTCATTTGCTTTGTGGCATTGATCTGCACTTAATTGGCATCGGCTTCTTCTTGCAGATAGGTTTGCTCCTTGTAGAAGCGAGAGTAAACCACATACAAAACGGATGCCACAAAGATCATTCCTGCGAAAAACAAGTGATAATCCACGCCTTCCAATTTGGTTGTACCATCCTCGTTCTGAATCAAACGATTCACCATCGCGGTCACCTGGTTGCCCAGGGAAATAGAAAGCAAATAGAACGACATGATCATCGATTTCATGCTGTTTGGCGACTGTGTGTAAGAGAACTCAAGTCCGGTCTGATAAATCATGACTTCGGCTGCGGTGAGAAAGCAGTATGCCAATAACTGCCATGCAATGGTGGGAGTTTCGCCGAGCTGGATCCGACTTTCGATCCAGGCGATCGTCAAAACAGCCGGTAATGTCATGAACATGCCGATCCCGATTTTCCGCAATGGATTCAGGCTGTAAAATTTATTGATCCAGGGGTAGATCCAATAGGTGAACAAAGGAATGAACAGGAGCACCAGAATGGAATTGACCGCCTGGACTTGGCTGGGAAGCCATTGAATACCCATCCAATTGAGGTCCATTTGCTTGGCCTGAAGGACCCATGAAGATCCATTCTGGTCATAAACTGCCCAGAAGAAGGCGATGAAAATATAGACGCTGAATAATTTAACGATCGCCTTGAGTCCATCGCCACTGAACGTTTCCTTGAGAAACTTGGTGCCGCCAGGTGGAATATGCACAAAACGATGCCTACCCAACCAAAATACCCAAGTCGCAATGAACATGAGAATTCCCGGAACTGCAAACGCCCAATGAGGTCCATATCGCTTGAGTAGATAAGGAGTCAGCAGCATGGATAAAAATGCGCCGATGTTGATGGACCAATAAAACCAACCAAAGACTTTGCTTAATAAATGCTGGTTTGAAGGTCCGAATTGGTCGCCGACGTGCGCGGTGACGCATGGTTTGATGCCACCCGCCCCAATCGCAATCAATGTCAGCCCGATGGTCAAGCCGGTTCGGGTTTCGTCCAAAGCCAGTGCCAAATGCCCGGCGCAATAAAACAACGACAGCGCGATGATCGTTCTGTATTTCCCCAGGAAAGCATCCGAAAGGATTGCACCGATGACTGGGAAAAAATATGCCCAGGAGAGGAAATCATGATACCAAACCCTCGCATCCGCCTCTGTCATCACATCCAATTCACCATGCGCATTCTTCAGATATTGCGTCATGAAGATCACGAGGATGGTCCGCATGCCGTAAAAACTAAAGCGCTCTGCGGCTTCGTTACCGACAATGTGGGGAATACCGGGCGGCATCTCGGCCGACTTGCGGGGGGCCGTCAGGTAAGGTGTTTTGGCCATGTCAGGAAATGGATGGAAGAGGTATCAAATGGTACTGTCCAATGTGCTGAGACTTGCCTAATGGCTATTGCTTGTTCCAAAAATCAAGCACGAACACATCCTCCAACAACGGCCCGACCAGCTTTCCAAACTCCTTATGATGCGGGTGGACCAGATAGTCATCTCGATCTTGCCCCGAGTGGAAGGTCAATATGAATCCGTGAGTGAATCCTTTGTCCAATCCTTCCGGACTATTGTTGGTTCCTGTTTCGTAGGAAACAATTTGGGGAATCTTCTTTTGCAACGCCGCGAAGGCATCCTCCACCTTCTTGATATCTTCTTTTGAAGCGGACTCCTTGAATTTGAAGGAAACCATGTGAACCAGGTTTCCTCTTTGATCCAATTTTCCGGCAGCATCTGTGTTATTTGAAAAGCTCATAATGCCTATTAAAACAATTACGAATACAGCGATGATAGATTTCATTTTCATGACAATGGTAACCATTACGGTAATTGAATCAGGAAACTATCAGTCACCTTATGGGCGAGCAAGCGATAAAGAGCGCGATATCCTGTTGACAGTTCTGGTAGTGGAAATCTGAGTTTTGGCATTATCTGTTCTCTCATCGATTACTCCTCAACGAATGATCTATAGAGGGAGGAAAAAATCGTCGGTATATCGTCATTTACCCATATAGAAATTCAAAATTTGATATGAAATAGAAATATTATTTTTATTGACGAAAATTTTCCTCATTTCTTAATATGGATCTGGTCCCTGTAATATTAACAAAAGTGTCACGCAATTTTGGTTGTGGTGAGATTTGAAAGTAGATTGTGTTAGGTAACTATATTATGTGCACCTTCTTGGTGGTGTGCACTGTTGGGTGCGCCCTTCACTACTATGATCCAGACACAGGCACTGAGCATGTTTGGGGGGTGGGGCATATTAAAATGCGTATCCACTCTGAAACAAACGCGTTACAGGCTGTTTCGAGTCAAGTTAGTACCGTGGGCATTGGAGTCGGAGCCGGCAAGGAGGACTATTATCTGGTGGGGGGATATAACAAGCGGGGTAGTCTGTCTGTATATGATGACACTGTATTGAGTTTGCAATGGCCTACCAATGAGCTGGATTTATTCAGGGTGCGCGTTGGTACAAACTTTCCTCACCACCTAGACCACAGAGTTAATCAATAATATGAAAATAAAAATAATTTTAATAGCACTGTGTATATCGACCATTTCTGGGTGCTCGGTAGGGAAAAAGAGTATTTTATTTTCCACGAAAACCAGCCTTGGAGTTGATGTGGATTCTAAGCCTCCAACTCTGGACGTGGGATATGATCGTAAGGAGGGAACACTTTCTCCTGTTTATCCCGGCGGTGAAGTGCTGCCTCAGATGGCGAGTTTTTCGACGGTAAGCGGCTTGACTCAAGTTACCGCTTCTTCGAGTTTTGCTACAGGAAATGCAGCCACTGTGCTTGCGCGTTATTTCACTGATCTTGAGACAGGCCCGAATCGGGAAGACATTATCAACGTCGATGAAATGTCTGTTGCCACGATTGAAGGTGCCAAGGATCCGAAAAGGTATTTTTTTGGGACAGATACAAGTTTTGGTGTAAAAATTAATTTTGGTGTTGAGACTGCGGGAATGCCAGATGGGCTTAGCGTTGGATTCAAGCGAAAGGAATTGGCCTTCGTGCCTATCAGGACCACCGAGGATCATAAGGCTACACTTCCCTCATTGATTGGAACCTCAGGTTTAGGTGTTGATGCCAGAAATCCGAATGACGGAGGAGTTGGTTATACTCAATTTTATGCTACCGGTAAACCTGCAACGTACTTGGCTGCCAGTCCCGAAATCAGAAGAACTCTCGGCATCCGAATCCTGAACGATGAACAGGTTTACAAGGAGTTGTCCCAGATTGAGTCGGCAAATAAAAACACCGAGATACGCAAAGGCAAATCTGCACTTCTACTTGAAAGTATATCTAATGAAATTGATCGCCTTAGCGACGACAGATTGGATTTGGCTGCTCAACGTGCAGCAGATTCCGATCTTATTCGGCAAGCTGATGTCGAACAGTTTCAATACAAGACTGATCAAAATGGGGATTTTCAAGTCGATCTTTCCGGAAATAAAATCCACTTGGATCCAGCCACTCAAAGGAATTATCTTAAAGCTCTTGGGCAAGGATTGGATAGTCCTGTCCAGCTCGAACAGCTCGAAGTTTGGGAATCAAAACTAAAAGCGATTCAAAACTAATATCTTTATCTTATGCCACCTTATCGAAATCGAGAAATCACTTTCGCATTGTCTGAATCAACACGAATTGAGTTCGACAAGGCTTTGAAAGAAGTAAACGCATCCAGAAAGCATAAGAACGGCAATGTAAAGGATGTTAAGGTTACCTTCGATCGGGATAACAATCCATTAGGCGTGATAACGGTTCGAGAACAATTGTAATACTTTGCTAGGGTTATTGAATAAAACTTAGTCGAACAAATTCCTGCTTCTGCTGAGAGAGTGGTGTTGCGCTGCGAAATTTGAGTTGTTCACGGCCTTCTTGTTGCGGGGTGTTGGAAACGGCTATAACTCGGTTGGCTTCACTGGACCACACCTCCAGGTCTTCTGAAAATTCAACAAAGGCTTGCACATCTTTCACGTTGGTTTGATGCATCATCGAGATGGTGAGATAATCACCTGGAATTTCTGCTGTGGGGAATGGCTCTATGGATACGGTGAATACTTCACTGGGGTCGTTTGCTTCAAGGTCATCGGTTCCAAAGTAGTATTCTGCGATAGCCGGTAATCCGTCTCCGTCTTGATCGGCGTTTGGTTCACCGGTGAATCCACTGGGTTCGGATGTTCCCGGACTGCCTCCATTCCTTATGCTTAATTTCCAATGAGAAGGTTCATTGGGATCTGGATTATCAAATGGATCCTTGAGGACAAGACTTGGACCATTGCCGTCTGCCTTTTCCGGCCAGGGAAGGCGGTCGTCGTACCGAAAGGACTGAATGATGGAGCCGTCACCAGCAATCAATTCAATCCTCTCTCCACCATTAGACAATCCAGTGCCGTTTTGAAACTCACCGGCAATGGTAATTCCAGGGGTGAGGCTCGACAGGCTTTGCGGCGAGCGTGCGATAACGTATCTCCTTCCTGGGGCCAGGGTAGATCCTGAGACAAATTCAAAATCAATTCCGGACGTAAATCTTAATCCTGACAATGAAAGGGTTTGCTCTGAGATATTAAGTAATTCGATGAATTCCAGATTCTCAGATTCCATCGGGTGGTACATGATTTCGGAAATAACCAGATTGTCGTGTGACGCAGGTGTTTCCAATGTGTAGAATCCTTCAATCAGTGCGGACCATTCTGCGTTGTGAAAAGTTCTGGCCTTGAGGTGAGATGATTGAGACAGGAGTATAGGCTCCTGATAGGTTTGAGCCTTTTGGTCCTGCTGAGAATCATCGAGCCTTGAAGCAACCAATCTGGGTGTGATCAACAAATCACTGCTGGTGAGAGAACCATTCAGGCCATGGACTGCCAGCAGGTTTTCACCTTTTTTGAGCAGTCTCAAGTGTCGGGTAATGTCAAAAGCTTCAAAAGTCGTGGCTGCACTGTCAGGGTTGGTTGCACGAGCCAGTGAATTCCATGATGGTGCGCCGATGGGTGCATTGGCTTGAGCAATTCGGGTTCCATTCAAATAAGCGATGAAGCCGTCGTCATATCGCATGTCCAGTCTTAGATGGGTGAATGAATCCAGATTCGTATCCTCCTCGATGACGAAAGGCACTCGAATGTAAACACTGCCGTTTTGATTTCTCATCTCTGAAACATTCAGCCCGATGAAGCCTTTGTAATCTGCAGGCGACGTTTCATATCCAATTCCTGTCGTTCCACGTTTCCAGGTCGAATCTTCGACAAATCCCTCTTCTATCCAATTCAGTTGCCAGGTGTCATTTCGGGGGATTGCTGCCATAGCATTGGATCTGTCGTTCAATAGCATCGTCTGAACGATGCTGTTAGCCTGGCGTGGATCTGATCCGTCCAGTGTATAATAGACGACACCTACATCAGCGTTGAGCTCGATGGCGGTTCCCGGGGAGATGTGACCAGGGTTGATCGATAACTCGGGCGCCGGTGTATCCGGAAAGAGATTTTCATCACGTAATTCATTTAAGATTGCGAAACGGCTCGAGGGATTATGCAAAGTGGGAATGTAATGATTCAGGACGTTGTCTCTTTCCACAAGCCAGGAATCTTCGCGTGTAAAATATATATCAGGGGCGTGAGGAGCCGGGGGATAGTGATCATGATCGACATTGGTCAAGGGGTTTGGTTGTTGCACACGATTTCCGTATGGCGTGCTCGCCTGTGTATCACCCCATCGAGCAGATTCGGCAACGATGGCCTTATCGATTTGGTTTGCCAGATTCAGATACCTCTCCTGGCTTTGTCCCATACTCAATGCTCCTTTGGTTCCAAGGTGCTTTTGAACACGATCCGCAAAGATCATTCTGAACTCCGGATTTTGTCTGAGTTTTTGGAAGACAGCTCCCACTCCATCGGAACGGTCGTAGCGATTCCAGGTGAATTTATCCAATACGATTTCCTGATCCCAAACGTAGAACCGAAATCGCCCATCCCCCGAATTCGCATTAGCCGCAGCATAGCCATTGTGGTGCGGCCAGTCCTCCGAGTCGGCGTAAAAATGGAGCAGCATGTAATCTGCAAAATTCTCCAGGTCCACGAAGTTCTGTATTTCCGCGTAGCCCTCTGGTGTGGATGCGTCGACCTGCATCATTTGATTCCATCTCCTTCCCGGACTTGAGAAATCTTCATTGATCTCCCAATCCTCTCGATTCCCTCCCAGGTGAGCAGCAAAGAAGTCGTCTTCCAGTCGCTCGGTCAGATTATGCAACCCAAAGTAAAGCCCGTTGATATAGAGGTGAACAAAGTTTCCGTAACTGGAAGGTTGTCCCATGTCGCGTAGCGATTCTTTCATCCAGACATCACGGATATATTGGGAATCATTGGGGCGGTATCTCGAACTTCCCCAGCTGACCAAACCCCAACTGTCAGTGAAGCACGCTCGCAAAATCAGTTTATTAAACGAGGTGATTTCTGATTCTGGAAACAATGGGTAATCCAGCTGAGGAGCTCCCAAATCCGATGTGAAGGTGAGACGCAGAGAATGCTTTTGCATTCGCCACGGTCTTCGGCTGGAATTTCCGTGAACTTCAATTTTGCAGTTTTCCTGAAAGCCTTGGGTGCCGTCTGGCAGAAGGTATTCCATGGAACAGGTTTTTTCGATTCGGGACTGTGGAATGGCATAGATTCCCGAACCTGGCCTGATGAAATCGTTCTGCTCCATCACAATCGAGACACTTGGAATGTCCAATAGAGCTTCTCGAATACCGTACCCTGGCAAGGTATTATCCACGACTCTTGGATCCATCTCATAATCTGCGGGAACAGTTCCATTTCGTGAGCCATCGTTGTTGTTGACTTCGCTGTTGATTCCCCAGTTGTCAGGCCAACCTTCTGGATTGGAAGGTTGATTGGCCACATCATCAACAAAAATGTAGGTATGTGTATCGACGTCGGTGGATTTCCAACCTTCACGAAACGCAAATGCACGCAAGGTGCTGGTGGTTGAAATGGAGATGGGTTGTTCGTAAGTTTGTCCGTTTCGCTGGGTCGGCTCGCTTCCGTCCAAGGTAAATCGAATTATGGTGTCCGGTTCCTCTGTTGATAGAGTTACCTCCAAAGGAGAATCATAAAAACCTCGGTCGATGGAAAACTTTGTATCCCTGATGATCCCGTCGAATCCATTTCCATTGGGAGCACCCGGCGTTGGGTTTTCATAATAATTCCATTCCCATCGGTCATTTAACCCGTAGGAAATATTGGTGAATTGACCAGGAAAACCTGGATCCAAAACAACCTCATAAGTGCGTCCATCTGGTCTGACCAGGGCAAGAAATTCACCTGATGCATTCAAGTTGAAATTAAAATGATAGAACCCGGCAGCATCTCGATAATCATTTTGAACGACACCATCTATTTCTGGTGCCCCACCAAAAAGGATAAGGTAACCTTCAGCTGGGACGGTGATGGATGGAAATATCCATTTTCGAGGTAGCAAGGGATCGTCCGTAAGGCTGTAACCTTCGAGGTTCACAGCCTCCTGTCGGGGGTTGTAGATTTCGATCCAGTCGTTCGCCTTATTGTCACCGTCCAGATGATTTCCATTATTGTCCGCAACCAGTTCGTTGATCAAGATAGGTTGAACAGATCCGTCTTCAGAGGAGACTTGGATTTGGATAATGGCCTCAATGGATTCCTGGTTCGTATCGGTTGATCGAACACGCAATGAAAGAAAACTTCCTGGCCTGATGGTGTCCAGTTGTTTTGCTAATAACAACTGGTCGGCGTTTACCTCGAAATAGTGGTTGTCATGACTTCCAGGCCCCGCGATGAGTTCGTAAATAAATGAGTCGCGAGGTTCCGCTCCAGTCGTTGAAAATATTCCCAGAATGGTTCCAACAGGATTGGACTGATTTGCTATGTTGGAACTTAATTCGATCTGTGAAAGGTGGTCGGGAGCTTGAATCAGATTGCCGATTTCCAGTCCATTGATGAATACATTGTGCGCGGGGCCAGGAGGTGTTCCGGTTCTGGCCTGGATCGTTGATTCTCCGTTTGAATTGGCAATCAAATTAAATGAAACCGAGTGGTCATCCAGTGATTTAGGAGGAGGTGAACTGCCGTTAAAAGAGTAGCGATTCCGGTTCCACTCTGATAGCCTGGACACGCGGCTGCCGGCATCGAAACTCCAGATTTTGACAGGGTAAACCTCTCCAGGCAAAAGTCCTGACACCCTAATGTCCAATCCTTGATCGGCTCTGATACTGCCGTTGGCAAAAAGGAAGTCACGCCACATGGCAGCTTCTGAATTTCCTGCGTTCAGGTTTCCTCGATCACGCGTATCCAGAGACACACCTCCAACATCAAAGACCTGGATAGAGATGCCATTGGAAAACTGTTTTGACCAGGGGCTGCCGGAATCCTTGTCCTCGGGGCCAAAACTTTCCCAGCCCGGTGGTGTTGCCGAGTTGTTACCATTGAAATCAACCTTAAGCGAGTTCGCTGCTACCAGATCCAGTGAACAGTAGACCCCTAGCAGAATACACAGTGAATATCTGATTAAACGTGAAATTTGCATTGCGCACACTGGGGGTCAGTCCCAACTATTTAAACTCATTTTACAACCTTGCATTTGAAACCTGTTTTCGGACGCAAAACAAAGTTTTCCCATAGAGTTGAGCAAGCATTATTCCGGCCATGTCGGGGCCTCTTGTTGAACTTCCTGGTGCATTTGAATGAGTTGTTTGGACAGTATATCCAATCTTGCTGGAAAATGAATTGCCAAGTCATTTTCTTCAGATGGATCTTCATGAAGATTGTAGAGCTCAAATTGTGTAAGACTTGCGTTTCTGATTGTTTCCTGTTGACCTGGCCGAAGGCTACTTCCCGGAGGAAAATCCGGTCCATCCCAGTGTGCTGCGATCTTCCAATTCCCTGAACGGATCGCTACCTTCGGTTTGCCGAATGCACTGAAATAGTGCCAGTAAAGCGGGTGGGGGCGATTGATCAGTTGCCCCATCAATGCAGGGACAAAATCTGCTCCGTCCAGAGTTCGATCGATTGGTAATTCAACGTTCGCTGCCTTACAAAAAGTGGGTAACAGATCTACGGCAGAAATGGGTTCCCTGATAATCGATCCGGATTTGGTTTTTCCCGGCCACCGAAGAATACCCGGAACCCGGATACCACCCTCGTACACATGCAATTTCATTCCTCGAAGATGACCTGGCGACCCATGGGAACGCCATGCGCCACCGTATCGATTTAAAGTCTCCGGGCCATTGTCAGATGTAAAGAAAACGACCGTATTGTCATCCAGATCGAGACGTTCCAGAGCAGTCATTAACAGGCCAACAGCCTTGTCCATATTGTTGACGTTGGCATAGTATAAGGCTTCGCCCCTTTTGGTTGCCTCGGTATAATGATCCGTCAGTTCCTGGGGTGATGCGATGGGTTCATGCGGCTCATGAAAGCAAACGAATTGAAAGAAGGGCTGATTTGGATTACGCCCATGCTCAAGCCATCGAATGGCCTCTTCAGCAACGATTTGGCATGAATAGCCCTCCATTTTTCCAACCTTTTCTCCGTTCCGGACGAAGTTGACGGGATCCAGATGCGAAGGGGAAGCGTTGTTTTGAGTGGCAAACCAATGATCAAATCCATGGTCCCCTGGTTGAGGTTGTGCCTTAGAATTAAATTTGCCATTGCAGTGCCACTTTCCGACGAGTGATGTACCGTAGCCAGCAGATTTAAGGAGCGTTGCAATGGTGATCTCTTCCTTAGACAAATGCATCGCATGGTTTCTTGGTATCCAGTCATGGATGCCCAATCGGCTGGGAGTTCGTCCGGTCAACAAGCCTGCGCGCGAGGGAGAGCACACCGGGGCGGTGGAATAGCAATCCGTTAATCGAGCCCCTTGTGATGCCAATTTATCCAGGTGAGGTGTTTGAATGGTTGGGTTACCGTAGCAGGCGAGATCGCCATAACCCAGATCGTCACAAAGTATAACCAAGAAATTAGGGGTCTTCCCGGCAAGAAGACCTGATGTGAAAAACAAACCAAGAGTCAAAATCAGAATCCAGCAAGTGAAGGAACATTGCGGCAACCTTTTACGGCGTAATGAAATTAGCATGAGATCAGATGGTGTTGATGAGATATTAGGCTTGCGTCTAACATTTTACTGTTTTTCGTTTTCTTCCAATGTATCCC
>CAYFHO010000042.1:0-45138 GCA_964342825.1 uncultured Verrucomicrobiota bacterium | reverse complement strand
TCCTCAACCGCAACCCAAGTGTCTTGTCCAAAAGTAATCGAATGAAAATCAAACTCATTGGAATGTGTCTTCCAATGCAATCCGTCTGAAGAAAGAAGAATGGTTTTTGGTCCGGCAGCCAACCAATGGCCATTGCCGAAGGTAACAGCATTCAGGTTGATGGAAGTCACCTTGTCGTTCAATTCCCATACCAGGCCGTCGGGCGATGTGGAAATATGACCCTCATTGCCAACAGCCACCCAAAGCCTGTTTGCAAAATGCGCATCCACCACCATGGCTTCAAAGGGCTGTGGGCCTACTTTCTGCCATTCGCCAGGGAATTGAAAACCGCTTACGAGTGAACCAGCACCTATCCACCAAGCAACGATCAAATAATTTTGAAATGGGAAGCTGCAAAAAAACTTCATGTCAGGCTTAAATTTTAACAGGGTTCTCAAGACTGTTGTGACCTTCTCTCTGCTTCCAAAACCTGTTTCACCCTACGCAGTTTTTTTACTTTGCCAATCTTGTAAGTTTCCAATTTGTGTAAATTTCAGATCTCAATTACGTGTCGATGAGAACTCTTGCACCGACACCTAAATAGCAAACAGGTTGCCTTTCTATGACGCTGTCTTAGGCTTCAGTCAGGTTTTGTTGGAGATGATGTTTGTCAAACTCTATCGTTGATTTGGAAACTTATGGAACTGAGATGATTTTCATTCCTTCCGAAAGATTATCTCATTCCATGCTAATACGAATCGATCAAACTCATGAATTCAGTCATTGCAAAAATTAAATCTGTTTTTAAGCAACGCGGCACCGAACAATACGGAACTGAATGTGTCACTCAGCTTCAACACGCGTTACAGAGTGCTCAGCTTGCCGAAGAAACCGGCGCCTCTGCGTCCCTGATAACAGCTGCTCTCATGCATGACATCGGACACATCTTCGAGTCTCCGGATCTACCAAATTCGTGTGAAGATAATTTGGATGACAAACATGAGTTTGTCGCCAATGCCTGGATCAAGAAACATTTCGGCCCTGAAGTCGCGGATCCTATTCGATTGCACGTAGTGGCCAAACGCTACCTTTGCACAAAGGATCCAACATATGAAAAAACCCTATCTCCCACTTCGCTCAAGAGTTTCCGTGATCAGGGAGGAAAAATGGATGCGGAAGAAATTTCTCAGTTCGAGACAGAACCTTTCTTCCGCGAAGCACTCAAGCTTCGTCAATGGGATGATCTGGCAAAAGTGAAAGATAAGCAAACACCGCCTATTGATTATTTTATTCCGGTTCTGGAATCTTGTTTTAAACCCTAAAGCCCAAAAACCAAACTCGCATTGATGTCATCATTTCTCGATCAATCTTTCATCTTCATTCTACTGATTAACCCTACCCTACGCGATCGGATCTGTGGCAACAGGTCCTTAAAGATCTTTTTTCCCTCTCTAATTTACCAGTAAAATTCGAATGGAGTCCCAGTGTGTAAATGGCCTAGGTTTGTGACCTTAAGATGACATTTTTCAAAAAACTTTTTATTTCCGTGATCTGCCTTTTGCTATTCGTCATGGGCGGGTTTCTTCACGGAGCCTCAAGACCAAACATCATTCTCATCATGGCTGACGACCAAGGGTGGGCTCAAACGGGTTATATGAATCATCCGTACCTTCGAGGAAGAACTCCTCACCTGGATGATATGGCAAGGTCAGGAATTCGATTCAATCGCTTTTATGCTGCGGCCCCTATCTGTTCCCCGACCCGCGCTTCAGTTCTGACAGGTAGAGCACCGACCCGCACAGGGGTGCCCGGACTGCATAAGCGACTTTGTTTACAAGAGAAAACGCTCTCCCAGGCTCTCAAGAATGTGGGCTATGTTACTGGTTTCTTTGGTAAATGGCATCTCAATGGAGTGAAAGGCCCCGGAATGCCCATCCTTCCCGATGATCCGAACCACCCGGGACATTACGGTTTTGATGAATGGTTGGCTTGCACGAATTTTTTTGAAAGGGATCCATTGATGAGTCGCAATGGTAACTTTGAGTATCTCGAGGGAGAATCTTCAGAGTTGATGGTTCGAGAAGCACTCAGTTTCCTCAAAAACCACCAAACCAGCCCTACCTTGACCGTGATTTGGTATGGATCACCTCATCATCCTTTCATTAGTGATCCAGCCGATCGGGAGGGTTTTCCTGAAGGTAAGGAGGGAGATCAGCTCGGTGAAATTGTGGCTATGGATCGCAGTATTGGAATGTTGAGGAAAGGCTTGCGTGAGCTCGGTATTGAGGAGGAGACACTGATTTGGTTCACCAGTGATAATGGGGGGTTGGAGACAGATCCAAATTCTGTGGGACACCTCAAAAACTACAAAGGAAGTCTGAATGAAGGGGGCATCCGCGTACCCGCCATTGTTGAGTGGCCAGACCGTATCGAGCCTGCTACTACCGATTTCCCGGCTTCAACAATGGATATCATGCCAACCTTGGTAGATCTCCTCGATTTGCCCGGAGATTCTCAGTTGGCGGTTCGCGATGGAGAGAGTATTAAGTCCTTGTTCAATGGTGAACTTCCAGGCAGATCCCACGCCATTCCTTTCGTGGTCAAAGGAACTGCCTTGATTGATGGAAATTTCAAACTTCTGCAAAATGGAAAAGGTAAGAATGCATCCTGGGTTTTGTTTGATTTGAAAAATGATCCCAGAGAAATGACCAACGTTTCACATCAATATCCCGAGCGCTATCAAAACTTGATCGCTGAGGCTCAAGCTTTGCTCTTTTCTGTCAGCGAAAGCTCACTTGGGAAAGACTATCCGGAAGGTCGAGTCCTCCAACCTCAACGTGGGGTACCATGGTTTGAAATGAAAGAATACCAGCGACATTACGACACGTTTACGCGCCTGAAACCCAGCTGGAAGAGTCCTCGCAGGAATAGTCGTATCAACCATCAATAAAATGAATCTTTTAGGTCAGCAAACCGCAGGGGCGAGATTCCTCCTCATTGGAATCGCCATTTTGGTATTCATGGTGCACGGACTCTTTGCCCATGCCGAGTCTGTAACCATCGGTAAACGCAGGAACGTTCTCCTCTTGATTGCGGATGACATGAATAGTTGGATGCTTGGTGATCCTGATCGGTATGCAGGCAAGGTAGTCGCCCCGAATCTTCGAAGGCTTGCGTCCTCCGGCGTGCAATTTAATCATGCCTATACGACGAGTCCGGTATGTTCTCCTTCGCGAACTGCCTTCTTTTCAGGCATTGCTCCCTGGCGTTCCGGTCATTATCATAACGCTTTGCAGGTGAAAGAAAGCAAGCCGCTACAGAAGGCTCTTTCACTTGCAGGTGCGTTCAAAGTGAACGGGTACTCAACAGAAGGTTTTGGAAAAATCACCCACGGATGGGATCAAAAAGAACATTGGGATCTCAAGGTGGGACACAAACGCGATCCGGCACCCCCCGGCGCGCCCTTGACCTCGGTTGGTAGAGGAGAGCAGGACTGGGGACCAATCCATATCGCAGAAGCGGACATGAATGACAGCCGCAACGCCACTGCAGCCATCGCAAGTCTTCGAAAGGAGCATGAGCGTCCGTTCTTCATCGCCTTCGGCACCTTCAATCCCCATATGCCATGGTACGTGCCACAAAAGTACTTTGATTTATTTTCGAATGAGGATCTTGTCCTCCCTGATGTTTTGGTTGATGATCTCCAGGATGTTCCGCCACTCGCCCGGGCACTCACATCAGGAAAGAGTAAGTTCGTAGATTCGGTCTTTGAATCGGGACTGCACCGAGATGCAGTTCGTGCTTATCTTGCTACCACCGCCTATGTTGATGCACAGCTGGGTCGAGTATTGAAGGCTCTTGATGAGGGACCTCATCGTGATGACACGATTGTTGTCTTTCTGAGCGATCATGGTTTTCATCTTGGAGAGAAACACCATTGGCAAAAAGCCACACTCTGGGAAGAGGCCACTCATTGTCTCCTTACGATCCGTGTGCCTGGCTTGGAATCAAATGGAAATGTGAGTCAAAGATTCGTTTCACTCCAAGATATCTATCCGACCCTGGTTGAATTGTGTGACCTGAATATTCCGATGAAAATCGATGGTCGCTCGCTGGTACCTCTCCTTAAAAATCCAGAGGCCGATTGGAGTAGCACTTCGATGACGGGCCTGTGTAACAAGCAAGCAGGACAAGATGCATTTCTAACCATTCGTAACGAAAGCGATCGGTATACCCGTTACAATGATGGACAAGAGGAATTTTATGATACCATGAATGATCCTCACGAGTGGAGAAACCAAATTCAAAACCCGGAGTTTCAGGAGACCATATCCATGTTCAGGAATAGGATCATTGAAATTCCTCTTATTGCCACGCCACTGAAACCGGTTATTCGAAAACCAAAGTGACAACATGGATGGTTAAGTTTCAGGATTATTTCAGCATCATGAGCACGATCAAACCTGGAACAGGAACAGCCAGCAAATATATCAAAGCTGTAAGGGATCCTCTCCAGGCATCGTAACCTGAATCAACATCTCGAATCAGGGTACCGAGTCCTTTCACCCAAAGCGGAATATACCACAACAAGGTGACAAAAAAGAATCCTTCACTCACCCCTTCGCGTAACCTGAGCATCGCGGTCATTACCAAAGGTGCAAAAAGAATGAATTGAATGGTCAAAATAATGAGCGAGTTCTTGAGGCTTTGGTTGGGTGCCAGGCTTGGATACAGTTTTATTTTCAAGCTCATTTTTAATACCAACTGTGATTTGAAATCGAATACCAAGTCACAGAATAGCCAACTCTACTTTGCTTTACCTGGCTCCTCAACCCCCAACTTTTTATAGGCCAGGGGAGTGGCGGCGCGTCCCTGGGGTGTGCGTATCATAAAACCTTCCATGATCAGGTAGGGTTCGTAAACCTCCTCCAGCGTATCCGACTCCTCACCCACGGCGACAGCAAGCGAATTGATTCCCACTGGACCACCTCCAAATTTAATCACGATGCATTCGAGTATCCTCTTGTCCATTTCGTCCAGGCCATTTTCATCGATCTCAAGCATGGCCAACGCCTTGTCAGCAACCTCCGCTGTAACGCGTCCGTCATGCCGTACTTGTGCATAATCACGGACACGTTTTAACAGGTTGTTCACGATACGCGGGGTACCCCGACTTCGCCTCGCAATTTCAAAAGCACCTTGAGGTTCAATTTCAATGTTCAGCAACCTGGCCGACCGAAGGACAATTTTTTGTAAAAAGTCGGCCGGATAGTGGTCCAGTCTTTCCCTGACCGGAAAGCGACTCAGCAAAGGTGCCGATAAAAGACCGCTGCGTGTGGTGGCTCCAATAAGTGTAAATTTGGGTAAATTCAACCTCACGCTTCGTGCATTTGGACCCTGGTCAATGATGATATCCAGCTTGTAATCTTCCATGGCCGGATAAAGGTATTCTTCAATGGTTTTTTGCAGGCGATGGATTTCGTCGATGAAGAGAACATCTCCTTCTTCGAGGTTGGTCAGTAATCCGGCGAGGTCGCCTGCCTTTTCAATCGTGGGGCCGCTGGTACTCTTCAGGCTGGCGTCCATGCTCTTGGCGATAATGCCGGCAAGAGTGGTTTTACCGAGTCCTGGAGGACCGTTCAACAGGATGTGATCCAACACATCCCCCCGTTGTTTGGCAGCCTGAACCGCAATTTCCAAACGTTCCTTAATTTTGTCCTGTCCTGTGAAATCAGAAAACAAAGAGGGCCTCAGCGTCAATTCCAACGCCGAGTCCGATTGATTTAAAGTTTCCAGAGGCCTTTCTTCCATGCGCCCAACACGATGATCTAAGCCTGCGAAGGCGACAAGCGGAAAACATTAAATTGCTGTCCAATCAATAGCACTTTACTTCTTTTTCCTTCTTTCATCACCACGGCAGGTCGTTGGAGTTCTCACTGGAAGCATGTTTCCGTCGACGAAGTTCGACCTGTGGTCCAAAAGAAATGTATTGGAAACCGATAGCTCTCATGGAGTGTCTATCCACGAGCTTCGCGGTGAGTGAACAAACTTAGGTTTGAACGCCAACTCGGTTTGCATTTAAGCATTGTGATGATTTTTTATGCCAGGATGCCTTTGATGACGTTGGCTTCGGCGTCGAGTCCTGTGAGTCTTTGGTTGAGTCCTTGGAATTTGTAGGTAAGTCGCGAGTGTTCGAAACCCATGCAGTGTAAAATGGTCGCATTTAGATCACGTATATGAACCGGGTTTTCAACAATGTTATAGCTGAAATCATCAGTTGCTCCATAGGTAACTCCTCCTTTGATTCCTCCACCTGCCATCCACATGGTGAAACATCTCGGGTGATGATCGCGTCCATAGTCGGTTCTTTCGAGTTTACCCTGACAATAAATGGTTCGTCCAAATTCACCTCCCCATATGACCAGTGTATCATCCAGCAGTCCGCGTTGTTTGAGGTCTTGAACCAGGGCAGTTGCACCTTGGTCAATGTCTCTGCACTGGAGGGGAAGGTCACGCGGCAGGTCCCCGTGATGATCCCATCCGCGATGAAAGATTTGAATGCTGCGGACATCACGTTCAATCAATCGACGCGCCATCAGACAGTTGGAAGCGAAAGTTCCCGGTATTTTTGCATCGGGCCCGTACATCTCGTAAGTATAGTCTGGTTCATCCGACATATCCGTGAGTTCTGGTACTGAAGTCTGCATTCTGAACGCCATTTCATATTGAGCAATCCGCGCATTGATTTCTGGATCGTGGCTCAATTCGAATTGCTTTCTGTTCATTGCATTCAGTCCATCCAGCATGTCCTTTCGTGTTTCTTTTGAAACTCCATCGGGATTGGCCAAGTATAGAACGGGATCTCCCTGACTTCTCAAGCGAACGCCCTGATGTTTGGATGGAAGGAATCCTGAACCCCACAGACGCGAAAAAAGAGCCTGGGCATCTCGTTTGGCTGTCCAAGTGGAATTGAGCACGACATAGGTGGGCAAATTGTCATTTTCACTTCCCAAGCCGTAGGAAAGCCAGGAACCCAAACTCGGTTTTCCGGGAAGTTGGGTACCGGTTTGGATCATGGTGATTGCCGGGTCATGATTGATGGCGTCGGTGTGAACGGTTCTGACAACGGCGATGTCATCCACCATGCTGGCAGTGTGTGGGAGTAGTTCGGAAACCTCGGTCCCGGATTGCCCATGCCTTGCAAACTTGTACATGGATGGAGCGATTGGGAATCTGCTTTGACCTGAAGTCATCGTGGTCAACCGCTGGCCTTGCCTCACAGAATCCGGAAGGTCTGTGTCAAATAGGTCATGCATCTTGGGTTTATGATCAAACAGATCCATCTGAGATGGAGCACCGGACATGAAAAGGTAGATGACGCGCTTCGCCTTGGGTGCGACTGTCGCCTGGATTGGAACGTTACCCAATATGCGCGATGGCATCATGCTGGCGAGCGCTCCTGCACCGACTCCCCAGAGGGTTCGACCGAAAAAGGATCGTCGTGATAACAATTGGTCTGCGGATGGTTGAGTGTGATTCATGGTTGTGATCTTTTAATTTAAGGTCATGACTTCATCGAGATTCAGGATGAGATTGCAGATCATCGTTAGGCTTGCCAGTTCCACAGGATCCGAATCTGAAATAAGGGGTGCTTCTCCCGTTTGAATCAAAGCTTTGGCTGCCTCCTGATCTGCCTGAAAGGTTTTTTGATGTTTGGCGTATAAACCATTCAGCAAAGACTGTTCGTTGTCAGTTAATGAACGTCCTGCCGCGAGACGCATGGCATAGTTGAGCCGTTGATTCGTGTCTGGAATGGACTGTTCGATGACACGCTCCGCAAAACACCGGGCGGCTTCCACGTATTGAATATCATTCATCATTGTCAACGCCTGAAGTGGTGTATTGGTGCGTTCTCTTCGGACTGTGCATGATTCACGGTTTGGTGCATCAAAGGTGGACATGGAAGGAGGAGGTGAGGTCCGTTTGATAAAGGTGTAGATACTTCTTCGATAAAGAGCATCTCCATCATCGCGTTTAAAATTAGCAGTCGTGCTGGTTGGATATGCAACGGCTTTCCAAAGCCCGGGCGGCTGATAGGGCTTGACTCCCTTTCCACCCATTTTTTCGACAAGCAGACCACTAATGAATAAAGCCGAATCCCTCAACACTTCCGCATCCAGTCGATATCTTGGAGCCCGAGACAGAAGTCGGTTACCCGGATCCACTTTGAGAGCTTTTGGTGTGATGGCAGATGATTGCTTGAATGCGGCCGAGGTTACGATCAGGCGGTGAATATGTTTCATATCCCATCCGCTTTCGATAAACTCAACAGCCAACCAATCGAGTAATTCAGGATGAGATGGCAGATCTCCCTGGGTTCCGAAATCTTCTGCCGTTGTCACAAGCCCGGTTCCAAAGTGTTGATGCCAGAATCGATTCACCATTACCCGGGCGGTCAATGGATGTGCGGGGTCCACCAGCCACTTTGCCAGACCAAGACGATTATTGGGTGCGTCCTCGGGTAGCGGAGGAAATACCTCCGGCACTGCCGGATTGACTCGATCTCCGTGCTTATCATATTCACCACGCACAAGGACAAAAGTCTCTCTGGGTTCTTTGAGTTCCTTACTGACCAAAGTCACTGGAATAGATTTCAAATATTTGTTTTTGGCGTTCCGTAAATTTTCCTTTTGATCCTGCAAGGCTGAGAAAAGAAAACTAGTTTGCGAACAGACATGCTCCAGGAAGTAATCACGCAGAATTTGAATTTCCGCACCGGAACGCTTTTCCGCATTTTTCTTCGCAATTGAGGCCAAACCTTCAGGCAGTCCCTTACCGTCAACTTGTCCAATGAAATCCAACCAAGCCGCAAAGGAATCAAAGCCTTCATCACCTTGAGGAATATTCGTATGAATACCTGAATGATCCCAATAAACGGTACCATCAAATTGACTGAACGCCCATCCATCCAATCGGTCTCCAGGTGATAAACCGACCAGGTCCACGGGTACTTCCAGTCGAATCCATTGACCCGGTTCAGGCAAATCACCCATCCATTGATGACCCGCGCCTTCTCCCTTACCGTGAGGGATGAGGTCCTCACCCCAGAACGCTCGATGCTCCCAATCCTTGGCATGAAATTGAAGCATGATACTTTTGGGTGTTTTGATTGGATCGAGGTACACGTATGTAAATAATGTGTCACCTTCTCCAATCACGAGTTCCTCGTCCGCTTCTGTAAAAAAATGTTGCTCTGATCCCGTGGCATTTCTTCGATGCGATTTGATGCCTTCATAGGTAGGGTATCCGGCACCTGATACAAATTGCCATCCGCCATCTGAATCGGAAGCCTTGGCGCCTGCTGGAATTTCATCCTCAATCCAGACATAGTCCTTCCTTTCTCGAGTCGAGTAACCAACGCCCGGATCTTCATAATCGATGCTGGCAAGGTTCAATCGAATGGCCTTGTCTATTCGTTCTATTTTTCGATCAAAGTCGGCAAGTTTTTCTTTGTCTGATTCCTTGGTCAATTGAACCGTGGGTGGGTAGATGAAGGCATTCCCATCCATGGCGTTTTCGTCAAGATTGTTGTAATAAGCGAAAAGTTGATAAAATTCCTTTTGGGTAAAGGGATCAAATTTGTGATCATGACATTGAGCACAACCGACAGTAACACCCATCCACACCGTCGTCAGGGTATTGATCCTGTCTACTCCATATCTCACTGCAAATTCTTCCGGAATGGCACCTCCTTCACTGGTAGTCACATTGCAGCGATTAAAACCAGTGGCCACCAGCTGATCCAGCGATGGATTGGGAAGGAGGTCTCCGGCAAGTTGCTCAATGGTGAATTCATCGAAAGGTTTGTTCTCATTCAGCGCTTTAATGACCCAGTCACGATAGGGCCAAATCGCACGTTCGTTGTCCAGATGCAAACCGTGAGTGTCACCATATCGCGCAGCATCCAGCCAATATCGTGCCCGATGCTCCCCGTATTTCTTGGAGTTCAATAACAGATCCACCTGTTTTTCATAAGCATCCTCGGAATCGTCGTTCATGAATCTTGTCATGTCCGACGGTGATGGAGGGAGTCCGGTCAAAGTTAAAAAAGCTCTACGAAGTAACGTTTCTTTTGGCGCTTCATCCTGGGGAGTCAGCCCTGAATCGGTCATTTTGTCGAAGAGGAAGGCATCAATCGGATTCCTACTCCATCTTGGATCAGCCACTTCAGGAATGGATTTACGAACGGGTGCGGAAAATGCCCAGTGGGCTTCGTAAGGTGCTCCATCGGCAATCCATTGTTTCAAAATTTCAATATCCTCTGGAGACATTGGGTTTTTTGCGTCAGGAGGTGGCATGAGGTCATCTTCATCCTGAGTCACCATGCGAAGATAAAACTCACTTTCTTCCGGTTTACCCGGAACAATGGCAGCATAACCTCCAAGATCTGCCAGGGCTCCTTCCTTCACATCCAATCGCAAATCGGCCTTTCTGTTGGCTTTGTCAGGTCCATGGCAACTGACACAGTATTTTGATATGAGAGGACGTATATCGGCACTGAAGGATAGATCTGATTCTGCCAACATCTCGATTTTTGCCAGAATGCAGATGAAAAACATCCACGTTGAGAATTTTTTCATTGGATTTATCACAGATTTAGTAACGGGTGAGTATGATCTTCTCTTCAAAATTTGTATGCGCGCATCTTGCTAAAAATGGTACTTCAGTTGTTGGGAATGGAAAGGATTGGTCGTCCTGAAAAAGGCAGTAAAAGGTCTGTTCCTGATAGCAAAGGCGTTCTTAAGTAAACTTCATCCGTCGACTCGATGCAGTAAAATCTGGTGCCTGCAGGTGCAGGGATTTTTAGTGCCAGTGGATTTTGTACAATGGACCATTCCAACACTGATTCAAATGGTCCATGAGGTGATGAAGCCGATTTCAACCTGATCGACTCCTGCGGACTCGGAAGTTCGGCAATGGTTTGTTGAATCCAGTCTAATCTGTGTTGAATCCGTGTGCCCCAAATGATGCCGGGGTGATCCTCGGGCTCATCTTCGACAAACTCCCAGATGAATTCATTGGTATCATCAATTTCGGTGTAGCGAAAAAAGCCACCCTCATCGAATAGCATGGCAGGAAACCCATCTCCTTCCTGACTCAAATTATACTGCCCTCCAGCAGCATAATTAATCGCTGCAAGCTTCCACTCGCCATCCTGCAAAAGAAACATGCCTCCGCCTGAATCACATGGACTGAGCCCGGCTTCATTGGGTAGCCCATTACGGTTGAATTCAGCACCGATCAATTCACCAAGGTTTCGCTCTGTCAACAAGGGTTCATCTGCAATGTGGGTCACCATATTTTCACCCCAACGCATGACACCCTGCCCCTGTCCACGACGCCAACCTTTCAAAACCTCCAGTCCATTGGATTCAAGGACAACCGGGCTTCCCCTTGCTTCACCTCTTCCAAAGACGAGCATGCGCTTTCCGATTTCAATCCCACCTGTATAGAGTTCTGCATAATCTTGAAAGGATCCTGTCACCCCCCACAAAACCAGGTCAGATTCAGGATCCAGCACTCTTGCTATCGTTTGATGCGACTGGCCATGAACAGTAAATGTATCCCCTATGGCACCACCTATATGTTTTGCACTCAGGAACCAGTGGGGTGCGATTGGGGTTCCCTGACAGGTGCGCCAAATCCCCTGCAAATTCCATGCACGAGCTTCGCTTTCGTCTGGGGGTGGTGTTGTGTTGTGTGCAGGGTGATCGGTTGCGATAAACAAAACGGCTGCAGCTTCTGTAGATCTCAGAAAAAGACTGGCTAGCAGAACGTTGTGGAAAACAGTCAGAAGGATGCCTGATAATTCCTTGCTCCTTTTCCTGACCTTCCTTAACGTCTTCTTTTTCATCATCAGAGAGCAATCAAACTATGGATAATACGCAATCAAGTGTTCCACAGCCTGTGCGACAATTCAAGAAGGACGCGCTCAATGTCGAAGTGTTCCAATCACAACCGGACATGGCCTTGAATGCGGCACACACCGTTCGAAGTTATTTGATTGAGAAATTAGAAGTCAACGGCGAGGTAAGGGCCATTTTAGCAACCGGAAATTCGCAAATACAATTCCTGAAGACACTGATCGACTTGGGAGGCATCGATTGGTCCAGGGTGACCTTGTTCCATATGGATGAGTATCTGGGCATTTCCGAAACGCATAAAGCCAGTTTCAGGTTATATATGAAAGAGCGCGTTGAAAGTTTGGTGAAACCGAAGCATTTCCATTATTTGATCGGCGATGCGCCATTGCCTCTGGACGAATGCGAGCGTTATTCCAAGCTCCTCAAAGAAGCCCCGATAGATTTGTGTTGTCTGGGGGTTGGAGAAAATGGTCACATTGCCTTTAATGATCCACCCGTTGCCGATTTGAGAGATCCTCATTTGGTGAAATTGGTCAAGCTGGACGTTGCCTGTAAAACTCAACAGGTTAATGAAGGGCATTTTCCAAGTTTGGATGCGGTACCACCTTATGCTTTTACCCTGACTATTCCTGCACTTTGCTCTGCTCAAAGGATGATTTGTTTAAGCCCGGAAACCCGTAAAGCGAAGGCAGTACAAGCAGCCCTTGAAGGTGAGATTGGAACCGAATGTCCTGCCTCTGCTCTGCGAGAACAATCTCAAGCCACTATGTATCTCGACCAGGATTCCTCAGCATTATTGAGTCTGTAGTTCTGCTTCCTGAAGTCCAAACGACCAGTTTGTTTGTCTGACAAGTGAGTTTTTTCGAGCACGAAAACTCAAAATTCCCGGGAATGATCAATACAAAATCATGCTCGTTGTTTCTTAGCTTCGCGGTCCTTGGATGGTTACTGGTTAAATCTATTTGTGCGTCTGCGGAAGACTTGCCTGAATCTTTGTTTGCATTTCAATCACCGCCAGCCTCCTTCAGGATCGATCCCGATGCTTACCGGAGTCCATTGTTTTTTGAGAATGACTCACCAGTAATATCAACCAACGATTGGAAAAAGCGTAGGAAACAGATTCACCAGGCATGGATGGATGTCATGGGGCCCTGGCCTGATTTGTTGGAGAATAACTCCATGCAGATAGGTGAAGCCTCTGACTCAGGGGATTATTTCCAGCACCGTGTTATTCTGAATATTACACCCGATCAATCGGCCCCGGGCTGGCTGCTCTTGCCTAAAGGTGCCGGGCCCTTTCCTTCCGCATTGGTTGTCTTCTACGATCCCGAAACCAGTGTGGGATCGAAGGAAGATAAGCCTGGTCGGGATTTTGGTCGATTGCTGGCTCAAGAAGGTATCGCCACCTTAAATATCGGAACACCCGGGGGTAACGCCTGGAAACCTGATATAGGTGATGCCAAGTGTCAGCCTCTTTCTTTTCATGCATATGTTGCTGCGAACTCTTGGTATGCCATGGCCAATCACGCTCAATTGGATGCCTCTCGGATCGGCATTGTAGGGCACAGTTATGGAGGAAAATGGGCCATGTTTGCGGCAGCTTTATGGGAACGATTTGCTGCTGTGGCTGTCAGTGATCCTGGTATTGTCTTTGATGAGTCACGTCCCAATGTCAATTATTGGGAACCTTGGTATCTTGGTCTGGATTGGAATCAACCTAAATCGAGATCGGGTATGCCATCCCCCACCAATCCAAGAACAGGTGCTTATCGAACGATGATCGAGAAGGGGATGGATTTGCATGAACTTCACTCATTGATCGCACCTCGACCTTTCTTGGTTTCGGGTGGAAGTGAAGACCCGATTGAAAGATGGAATGCCTTACATCATCTGGCCGAGGTCAATCAGTTATTAGGTTATCAAGCTAGGGTTTTCTTCACTCAAAGAAAAGGGCATGGTCCCACGACCGAATCCAATGAGCAGTTGGTTACTTTTTTTAAGTATTTCCTTAACCCTTGATAGGTGGAATTTAACCGATCGCCTTCGCGATGGCTGATCCCGCCAAATAACCAGTGGTCCAGGCAGCCTGAAAATTGAAACCACCTGTTTCCGCATCGATATCCAGCGCTTCACCTGCAAAATAAAGACCTGACACTTTGCGACTTTCCATTGTTTTGAAATGGATTTCTTTCAGATCAACTCCCCCGCAAGTGACAAACTCTTCTTTGTTCCGACTCTTACCTGAAACGGTGAATGTTGTGCTGGTCAATGCGGAGCAGAGTTTTTGCAATGAATTCTTATTGAGTGTAGCCCAGGCTGCTCGAGAAGGCATGTCAACAGTGGTCACCAATCTCTGCCATAATCTCTTGGGAATGCCAAAAGCGGGTGAGTTGGTTATCAATTTTTTTGAGTTTGAATCTTTGAAATCCTGGATGGATTCGTGTGGATTATTCGTTTCGGGTATCCAGTTGATTCCAACTTTGAAGGTTCCTGATATGGAATGAATTTCTTTTGCCGCCCATGCTGACAATCTCAGAATCGCAGGACCACTCAGTCCCCAATGAGTGATCAGCAACGGGCCCCGACATCGAATATCGGTACCCTTTAAGTGAGATTCTGCCACCGCTACAGCCAATCCTTGCAGGCCTTCAAGCAGAGGATCTTTGATTTCAAAAGTGAACAAAGACGGAATAGGATCGACAATTTGATGTCCGAGAGCATGAATGATGTTTGAATGATTGCCCATTTTCATGCCCCCGGCAGTCCAAAGAACCTTTCTGCATATATAATAATCCCCGCTGCTGGTGCGAACCTCGAATCGATCTGCATTATGCTTTGAAATTTCCGAGACTTCCTGACGTGTCTGAATTCTAATCATCGATTGGGTGGCTGCACTTAAAAGACAGTCAACAATGGTGGATGATTGGTCGGTGACCGGGAACATGCGTCCGTCGGATTCCGTTTTCAAAGTGACACCACGCTCTTCAAACCACTGCACCGTATCTGCGGGTTGCCAATGATGAAATGGTCCCAGTAGTTCGCGATGCCCTCTAGGGTAATGCTTGATCAATTCGCTTGGATCAAAACAAGCGTGTGTCACATTACAGCGGCCACCTCCTGAAATCCTGACCTTCGACAAGACATTTGGCCCCTTTTCCAGCACCAGAACTTTATTGCCAGGGTTGCTTTCTGCCGCTCTGATGGCTCCAAAAAATCCCGCCGCTCCACCTCCCACAACTAGCAGATCAACAAATTGAGGGTCAGTCCCAACTATTGATTCTTTTTGTGTCAATAGTTGGGACTGACCCCTATGAATTTGGTTTAAATTTTTCATCTTGGTCTCAAATTCGCGCCTTTGCTTCCTCTTGACCTGTTAGAGCTTTCGTGATTGGCTCGCTCCTCGCTGAGAAATGACTGTTGCGGAAAACCAGTCACTCTCTGTTGTAAATATTTTCTAAAACCGCATGAATGATTGTTTAATATCATTATCACTATTTCAGCAGAAGCTTCTTGGGCTGATTCAAGCAGAACAAGATCGTCTCGGAAAGATTTCTGATGAGCATGTCTTGTTGAAAGATGACGTTTTTAATGAGTTGGCTATTGAGCTGGCAATTTTGCAAAGGGCCGCCAACCCTCTTTTTGATCATTGGCTCCAACGTTCCTCAATCAATCTTGCTCCTGATTCTCACTGGAAGATGATTCCAAGTGTTCCCACTGAGGTATTCAAGATCTTTGACTGGAGTTGTATTCCTGAAGAACAACGCACCAGAGTTTTCTATTCCAGCGGAACTACCGGCAAGGATTCCAGCAGGCATTGGCATCACGAAAAATCCCTGGAGCTTTATGAGAAATTGTTGCTGGCTTGGCACCGCGAACATCCTCCCTGGGACCAAGGTAAGTGTCGAGTTGCAGAATGTTTATTTCTAACACCGAGTGGTCAGGAGGCTGAAAATTCATCGTTAGTGCACATGTTTTCTACCATTGCCAGCTCAATGCCTGACGGAGTGAAGACGAAATTCCTTGGCACCACTAACGGTGATCAGGATTGGGTTCTTCCGTTTGATGAAGCGGTGGAACATCTATCCAAATTGGATCATCCTGTATGTTTGTTTGGGACCGCTTTTCTGTTTGTGCATTTGTTGGATTTTTTAGAAGAGACGGGTATGCAGTTGTCTCTTCCCAAGGGATCGATTGTTTTTGAGACTGGTGGATACAAAGGGAAATCAAGAACATTGACCAAGCAGCAGTTGTATCAGGAAATTGAATCGAAAATTGGAGTTTCGAAGTGTGATATACTTTGCGAATATGGCATGAGCGAACTTTCCTCCCAAGCCTATGACCTTGCACCTGATACTGATTCCTACCTAGAACGCAACCCGGCTTCACGAAGGTTCAAATTTCCTCCATGGGCACGATGTTGTGTCATTTCACCTGAAACAAAGTTGGAAGTTGCATACGGTGAGACCGGAATGGTTCAGGTAACAGACTTGGCCAATGTCTGGTCCTCCGTTTCTGTCATCACGGAAGACATTGCCATTCGACACCCAGAAGGTTTTGAATTATTGGGCCGATCTAATCTATCCGAACCTCGTGGGTGTTCGTTGATGTCTGACGATTTCGACCAGAAGTAGTGGTTAATTTATTCCTTTCATGGCTTCAGACTTCGTTTCATCAGGCAACCCCCGAACTCAGAGTATTCCGCGTCAAAGTGGACTTGTACTGCTTGGTGTAGGAAGCCTTCATGCTTTTACGCATGTTTATCATGGTGCACTGATGCCTTTGTATCTTCTGATGCATCATGATTTAGGATTTGGTTCAATGGATCGAATCACCTCTCTCATGACTGTCATGATGACCGCCTATTTTCTCCCAAGTTTTTGGGTAGGAAGTTTAGTTGATCGCATGGACCGCAGAAAACTGTTAGGAATGGGATTGATCATCAATGCCGCTGGATTTACTGCTTTTTCTCAGGTTGATTCTTACCTTGCAGCAGTTCTTTGCATGGTTATTTCCGGATTAGGGGGCAGTTTTTATCATCCTGCAGCCACAGCAATGATTGCCGACCAATTCCCAGGCAAGGAAGGAAGAGCATTTGGCCTCGTGGGGATTGGAGCCAGTGTAGGTTTTCTGGCGGGACCCGCTTATTCAGGCTGGAGAGCGGGAATAGGAGAGTCCTTGGTTGGAGCTTCAGCTTGGAGATGGCCGGTAATGGAACTGGGCATAGCGGGCCTGGTTGCGGGCATTCTCTTCATGTATCTATCACCGCGAGATCTACCTAGAAAACAGTTCGCTGGACGAACCTTGCAACAATCTGGTTTCAGATGGATGTCCCCCATCATTTTTCTCGTGCTGATGTTGTCCGCATTTGCATTTAGCTTGCGAGATTTTACCGGATTTGGAATGGGGAGTTTGGGTTCCCTTTTCCTGCAAAAAGCGCATGGGTGGTCCGCCCAGAAAACAGGATTTGCCCTGAGCATGATTTTTCTGGGAACGGTTGTTAGCAATCCAGTCATCGGAAGTTTGAGCGACCGACGACGATTTCCATGGTTATTCGGTGTGCTAATGATCTCAGGTTTGTTAGTCATGATCTTACCCATATTGCCTGGTGCATGGATGATTCCCGTGCTCTTTATTTATGGATTCTTTTTTATCTCGAGTTACCCCATAGTCGAGGCTGCTCTGATGGAAGCGTCGCCCAAAGCTTATCGAGGAAGAATCAGCGGTCTCTTTGTGTTGGTTGGAGGCGTTCTTGGAAATCTGGCGCATTGGGTATTGGGCTGGTGGGTTGATTCTTTGGGAAACGACGCAGCGCGAATTGGAGCTTATCAGTCCTCATTCACAACGCTTGGATGTCTGGTCATTCTATCATTGCTTGGTATTTTTGGGCTTCGGTATTTGTTCAAGGCATGGAATGCCGACGGAAAAGATCTTAAACCAGAAAAACCACATCTCGTTGATTAATTATGGATTTGCCCAATTACTTTTTGGCAGACATGCCATCAAACGAAAATTTGACCCCTGCCATGCTCACGGATGCTTGCCTGACGCTCAAACGCAACCGCCTGAGGTATCTTGCAGAACGTTCAACTCCGAGTTTAATCCGCACCATCGCGAATATCGCAGAGCATTGGACGTATCCGAATTACCCCATTCGTGAGTATACATTGACAAAAGGACCCGAAAAGACCGGGTTTCCTGCGGAAGTCCTGGAAGCAGGTTTGATGGATTTCATGAGGGAAATTAATGAAGAAAATCTCCAGGCATTGGTCGAACAGGATCTGGGGCACCTTCGAAGATTGGACGAACCTTGTGGGAATGAATCCGACCGATCCGGTCAGCGCATGGGCATGGCAGTGGGCCCTGAGCTGATTTTGCACATTACTGGAGGAGTCCTGCCAAATGGAGTTTTTACAAACATCATTTTAGGCATTCTGACCAAGTCAGCTCAGCTCATCAAATGTGCTTCTGAAGCAGCGTTTCTCCCCAGAATGTTTGCTCATTCCATTTACGACACAGACCCAAAACTAGGCGCATGCCTGGAAATAGCAGAATGGTCCGGAGGGGATCAGGACCTGGAAGAGGCGGTATACGCCGAAACGGATTTAGTCACTGCCATGGGATCGGATAAAACCATTTCACAAATCCGAAAACGTTTACCGCAAAGCATTCGGTATCTGGATTACGGCCATAAAGTAAGCGTGGGATACATAGCTAAAAGTGCTCTGCAGGGATTTGGTATTCGGACCTTACTCAATAAGACTGTGGACGACATTGTGGCTTGGAATCAGCTCGGTTGCCTTTCGCCCCATGTGATTTATGTGGAAGAAAACCCGGAACTTCCACCGATCCAATTCGCGGAACGATTGGCCAATCAGTTGAAAAAACGCGAGGAAGAATTTCCACGTGGCGCTTTATCGGCGAAGCAGGCAGCCTTGATCACAACACGACGCTCGTTCTACGACATTCGTGCAGCTCATGTCCCAGGAACGGTTTATTGGAAGAGTGAGGATTCAACGGATTGGACGGTAGTCTTTGAAGAAGATCCTTTATTTCAGCTTTCCTGTCTTCATCGATTTATCTATGTGAAGCGTGTCGAAAATTTACGAGAAGTCATCGCTGGACTTGAAAAAGTGCATGGTCGAGTTTCAACGGTTGGATTGGCAGCTTCACCCACAGAATCACCTGAAATAGTGAAAACACTTGCACATTGGGGGGTCACCAGAATCTGCCCTCTTGGATCGATGCAAAAACCTTCCTTGAGCTGGCGCCATGATGGCAGACCTGCATTGTCCGATCTGGTGACATGGACCGATTGGGAAATTTAAAAAGAGAAAATCAATGAATCATGGAACTGAGAAAAACTTTTCAATTTGAAGCAGCCCATTTATTGCCGCATTTACCTGCCGATCATAAGTGCCGACGCCTTCACGGACATAGTTTCAGTGTGGAAATTGTCGTCGATGGCCCTTGTGATCCGGAATTGGGGTGGGTGATGGATTATGCTGAAATCTCAAAAGCCTTTCGTCCGCTATGGGAAAAGCTGGACCACTACTATCTCAACGAAATTGAGGGTCTTGAAAATCCGACGAGTGAAAATATTGCCATCTGGATCTGGAAACATCTCGAGCCCAATCTGCCTTTACTCACCGAAGTGGTGGTCGCAGAAACTTGTACTGTCAGGTGTATTTATCGAGGAAAAAAATAATGCAATCACCGGTTGGGAATTTCATCATCCTTTCCTCCGTAAAAGAAATGGTGTGAACCAATGATCACCTTAGGGGCATGAATGAATTTTTGTGCATTCACCCACTCAACATGGCCATCCAAATAACCTTCATTGGAACCTTCAGGCGCATCTCCTTGTCGATTCCAATGATTGACCCCTCGCATTAGGGGATCTGGATCACCCGGTCTTTTCCAGTCCTGACCATTGAGTTTTCTGTTAATATCAGTCCACAAAACTGTGTAGTGTGGATTGTCGGTGTTCTTTTGCGCAAAGATTGGAATGCCGTGATCGAAGATTCGTTTGTTGGGATAATAATTTTGGTTCTCATTGTAAGCTTTGTTACCAGCCCAATAAACGTAACCAAACACAGACTCTCTTCCCCCCGGCCAATCCCAGAAATCATCCCGGCCCCATTTTGGATTGGAAGGGCAGTAGAATGACACGCGCGGCACACCGTATTGTACATGATACGTGTTGCGGAAATTTACCGAATACCAATGCGGGTTGATATTATCAGTAGGTTGAAACCATCCTTCATAATCATCCGCATACATGGTGACCGCATATGTCAACTGTTTGAGATTGTTGATGCATGAGGTGCGTTTTGCTTTTTCTTTGGCTTTTGATAGGGCAGGTAAAAGCATGCCTGCGAGAATTGCTATGATTGCGATCACCACCAATAGTTCAATTAGTGTGAATGCATGGTTTCGTATAAGCACACGATTCCTGGCAGCTTGGGTGGTCGAAATGATCATGGTTCGCAGCAGATCATATTGGTAGCTAAACTTCAAGTTGAAACAAACCAAGATTTCTTTTGATGGCTGAACTTTTCCCTGCTTGCGTTGTGGCCGAAAATTTGAAATTCTCATGCCATTCCATGAAAAATCTATTGGCTGAAAAAATCGCAGTGTCCTTGTACCGTTTATTTCCGGTTTCTAAGATAATCATCCTATTCATTTGGATATCCAGTTTTCTCCATGCGACCGCCGCGCAACGACCGCCTAATGTGGTGGTGATCTTTATGGATGACATGGCGTATGCGGACATTGGACCTTTCGGTGCGGAAGGGTATGAGACACCGCATCTCGACCGTATGGCGAGGGAAGGCAGAATGTTCACAGATTTTTATGTGACACAAGCTGTTTGTTCAGCCAGTCGAGCAGGGCTACTGACCGGCTGCTACAACGTGCGAGTTGGGATCCTGGGGGCCTTGGGGCCGAGCGCGAAACATGGGATCAATGAGAGAGAAGTCACTCTCGCTGAGATTTGCAAGCAGAAAGGATACGCTACTGCTGCATATGGGAAATGGCATTTGGGCCACCACAAAAAATTTCTGCCAATGCAACATGGATTTGATGATTATTTTGGCCTTCCGTACTCAAACGATATGTGGCCTTACCATCCAGGCGTGCGTCACTTACCCATGGCAGAGCGTATCAAGCGTTGGCCTCACTTACCACTGATTGACAAAAACACCATCATCAATAGTCAGGTAACACCTGAAGATCAGGAACAATTGACCACGCAGTACACAGAGCGCGCTGTTCAATTCATTGAGCAGAATAAAGACAATCCTTTTTTTCTCTATGTTCCGCATTCCATGGTTCACGTGCCACTTTATGTTTCTGAAAAATTTAAGGGTAAAAGCAATCGAGGATTATTTGGTGATGTGATGATGGAGGTTGATTGGTCCGTCGGTCAAATTCTTGAGACTCTAAGAAAAAACAAACTCGAAAAGAATACCCTGGTTATTTTTACATCTGATAATGGTCCATGGCTCAGCTATGGAGACCATGCAGGATCGGCCGGTCCTTTGCGGGAAGGGAAAGGTACCATGTTTGACGGAGGCTGCCGTGAACCTACTCTCATGTGGTGGCCCGGGACCATACCCGCGGGAACCATCTGCAAACAGCCGGCCATGACCATCGACATTTTACCTACTGTTGCCAGCTTAATTAGTGCTTCATTGCCTGAACATAAAATTGATGGGCAAGATATTTCGGCCCTCATCAAAGGAATTCCCGGAGCTACGAGTCCACAAGAAGCCTACTTTATGTACTATGGAAGGGAATTGCAGGCCATGCGCATGGGAAAATGGAAACTACATTTTCCACACACCTATAGAACCATGGCTGGAAGACCTGGCGGTACTGGGGGAATTCCTACCGATTATGAACAAAGTAAGATAGGTTTGGCACTCTTTGATTTATCCAATGACATAGGAGAGACCAAGGATGTGAAAAGTGAATTTCCCGAAATTGTGAAAAGGATGCAGGCATTGGCCAGTGCGATGCGTGCTGACCTTGGGGATTCGTTGACTAAAACTTTGGGTCAAGGATTGCGACCCGCTGGTAAATTATGAAATCTTTAAAAAATTCAGCCAAACCCGGTGACTTGAAAAATAAAAGTGCGTTTACCCTAATCGAGCTGCTGGTGGTCATTGCCATTATTGCCATCCTTGCAGGGATGCTTCTGCCTGCACTCAGTAAAGCAAAGGCCAAAGCCAAAGGTATTAAATGCATGAGTAATCTCCGCCAAATGGGTATTGCCATGATTGCTTATACGGACGACAACGGTCGTTATCCGGTAGGTATTAATCGTGACACAAGCAACGCCTGGATATGGCCCGCTTTGCTGCGCAATTACATAGGAATGGGAGATAATGTAGAATTGTTCAAGTGTCCAAGTGCTCCACTAGAGGCTCAATGGAAAGTTGAATTCGGCAGCGGCTTGCCTGCAGGCGATGGATACCTTGCCGATGAAATGCGTCTACGACCAGGAGGTGTCAGTTTTATGAGCTACGGATATAATGTATGGGGCGGTTGGGCAGGCCAAGTGCCAAACACTGGGCTCGGTGTTTACAAGGGTGATCCAATATATGGAGGAGCCAAGGAATCCACTGTCCGAGTTCCCACCGACATGATAGCCATAGGCGACAGCAACTGGGATTTGGAAAAAAACGGGGATAGGGACTGGAGTGGATTCATCGGTATGTACGCTGAAAGGCAATGGCCTTTGGAGATTCACGGGAACCGTGCCAACATCTTATTTGCTGATGGTCACGTACAAGCACTACCTCGCACAGAAATGATAGCTCAATTAGTAGAAGGAAGAGCTGAAAAAGAACGAGTTGCGCGTCGTTGGAACCGAGATCATCAACCCCACGTCACCAGCAACGAATAAATCACCTCAACCCATCAAACATCAAAAACCAAATATGCTGCTCATGTTTTCAAACAAAAAATAAAGGGACAGACCTTTTATTTGAATTGACAATTTTTTTCTGCCAAGTGTAATCATCATCATCACCGTTCAAAATGAGTTTTGTAAAATGAGAAAACCGCGACGATTTATCACTGAAGGAAGAGGAACTCGCTACTACCATGTTTTAAGTCGGATTGTGAATCGTGATTTTGTTCTTGGCAAAGAAGAGAAAGATCATTTTATGCAAACAATGCGAAAGCTGGAAATTTTTTGCGGTGTGCGGATTATCACTTATTGCATCATGAGCAATCACTTCCACCTTTTGGTTGAAATACCTGATGCTCCTAGTCTGAGTGATGAAGATGTTTTAAATCGAATGAAGGTTCTCTATTCCAAGAGCAGGGTGGAGCAGTTTAGATCTCAACTCGAGAATGCCAGATCACAGTCGAAACATGAATTAGCGGAAAAAATGTTGGAACCATACCTTCGTCGTATGCATGACCTGTCAATGTTCATGAAAGATTTAAAGCAGAGATTTACCCAATGGTTTAATCGCGTACACAATCGCCGCGGAACCCTTTGGGAGGAGAGATTTCGAAGCTTGTTGGTAGAAGGTTCTGAACAAGCACTATACACAGTTGCTAATTACATTGATCTCAATCCTGTAAGGTCGGGAGTGGTTCAAGATCCTAAGAACTATGAGTACAGCGGGTATGGCGAGGGAACGGCTGGAAATTCAGTCGCCAGAAACGGTCTCAAGCGGCTGGCAAGATTGTTTAACCATCCGGTAGATTGGAGAGTGGTAAGTAAAAATTACCGAATGCTTCTTTTTCAAACTAACGCGCCACAAACAGATTTTATTCAAGATCACTCTTACGATTCGAATTTCAACCATGAAGAAGCAGTTAAAGCTTTCAATCAAGGAAAGACATTAAGCAGGTGGCAGTTGCTCAGGTGTCGAGTGAGGTATTTTTCGGATGGAGTTGTGATAGGTAGCCGAGATTATGTGAATGAATTCTTTGAACTTAAACGACCTTACTTTGGGTCGAATCGTAAATCCGGTGCTCGTAAAATGAAGGGTGGAGATTGGGGGGAATTGTATTCCATACGCGATTTGGCTTTAAGCGTGATTCGTTAAATTCAGATTGCGAACCACGCATTTAATTCTATTTGAATGCGTTCCATGGGCAGGCCAACAACATTGGTGTAAGATCCATATATTTCTCCGATGATCCAATCTCCATGCTCCTGAATGGCATAGCCTCCTGCTTTATCCAAGGGATTGATCATAGACAAATACTCTTTAATCACTTGATCTCTTAACGGTTGTAAAGTGACGCGGGTGGTGACCGAAAAAAGCCTGACTCTCTCCGGCTTGCTGCGAGTGAGACAAACTCCCGTAGTTACTTCGTGGGTTTGTCCGGCAAGTTGCCTCAGGAAGTTGAAAGCTTCTTTCAGGTCTTCAGGTTTTCCATACAATTTTTTACCCAAAGCGACCACGGTATCCGCGCCAATGACAAGTGCGTCAGGATTTTCAGTTGAAATGGTACGAGCTTTTCGATGTGCATTGGTCTTGGCAACCTCAATAGGTGTCAGGTGGCCGGGCGAACATTCAATCGCATTGGAAGCGATGCATCGAAACTTGAGTCCGCTTCGTTTCATTAACTGATTTCTCCTGGGGGATTGAGAGGCAAGTATGATGCTGGCTTCTTGATTCATTGAATGCTTTCCTTAAATTTCTGCAGTTTCTTTTCAAATGAAGGATCATCTAGGACTGGTTTTAAGTGATTCGCATCGAATGATTCCCTTAATTCAATCCATGATTTACAGCCTCCATATTCACTTCGGTTTGGTATCATGACGGGTTCAGCCAGCATGGAAGTTCGAACCAAAAGCGCGTGCAATTGATGGCATTCACCTGAGGTCATTCTCTGTATTAAAACTTCATCTTTCCAAATATGCTGGCCCTGAATCCGGTCGATCTGGTCGAGCGAAGTAAGTTCGATGTGAGCCATTACTTCGCAGTGATATTGTATGGGCATCATTTCATGGTTGGGTGAAATGTTGACGTAGTCAGCGGCAGCGGGAATCACGAATTCCTTTTGTTGATGGAATCGTGTCGGGAAGAGCCAGAATTGTTTGTGCTTAATTTCAAAACCGTTTTCTCCTTCGTCAATACCACCCTTGCGCATGATGACTATTTGGTCTCCTCGACCCAGCGCATCCACAACAACATTCCATTCCTTAAACGCAGCTTCCATACAGGCTCAAGCATATGCATTTTCAAAGTGGATGTAAATCTGATGAAAACAGCATTTCGAAAACACGACTGATCATTGCTTCTTTAAAATATTCATATGGATGGATTACCGTTGATTATGCGCAATCAGGGCGGTTTTATTTGAAATCAGTATGAATTCCACCGAGGCATTGATTGCTCTCAATATGATCGAAAAGATTGGCCCAATAAGGTTACGCCATCTGCTTGAAATGTTTGAGTCCCCTGAATCTGTTTTAGGGGCATCCAAAGAAAAATTAGCGATGGTGGATGGGATAGGGAACGACACCGCCATCAAAATTGCTGACTGGGAAAATCAGGTAGATTTGGCGGGGGAATTAAAAAGGATTCGAGAATATGATTGTAAAGTTGTCACCCAACTGGATTCGATTTACCCCGCCTCGTTAAGAGAAATTTATGACCCTCCCATCGTCCTCTATGTCAAGGGAAGTCTTGTGGAGAGGGATCATCATGGAGTTGCCATCGTCGGCTCACGAATGACGACGCCCTATGGATTGGAATCTGCACGTCGTTTGGCCTATCAATTGGGACAGGCCGGTGTGACAGTCGTCAGCGGAGGTGCCCGTGGTATTGATACCGCAGCACATCAGGGTTCTCTGAGATCCGAGGGGAGAACGATTGCCGTGATTGGAAGCGGGTTGGACATTGTTTATCCATCGGAAAATAGAGAACTGTTTGATCGTATCACAATGAAGGGTGCTGTGATGACGCAGTTTCCCTTCCGAAGGAAAGCGGATCGCCAGACATTTCCTATTCGCAATCGTATCGTTGCCGGGATGTCTTTGGGGACTTTGGTTGTGGAAGCAAATCGAACCAGTGGCGCCTTGATTACAGCCAACATGGCCGTGGATTATGGTCGACAAGTATTTGCCATTCCTGGACGAATTGATTCGCCCCGCAGTAAAGGTTGCCATGCCTTAATTAAAAACGGCGCCAAACTCTGTGAGAATGCAGAAGATATTCTCTCTGAGTTTGAGTATCTTTTTCCACCTTCCATCCAATCGCAGAATGAACAATCCTCCGCAAGTGCAAGCATTCCCTTGTCTGAGGAGGAAACCGTGCTTTGGAAACTACTTGAGGGAAGTGAAAGTCATTTGGATGACCTCATCAGAGGGAGTCGATTGCCAACTGCAAGGGTATCGGTTCTATTGATGGGGATGGAGATGAAGAGACTCGTCAAACGTCTTCCTGGTCAAACCTATCAACGCTTGGACCCTTAAGACCAATTCTTGATCTTGTTAGCGCAAAATATGTGATGTTCCTACTTCTGGTTTGTGGTTAACTGGCTTAAGAATTTAACAATAAAAGGAATTTTAATGTCAGAAAAGCCCACTACCAACAATCAACACATCATCAACTGGGTGCAAGAAATGGCAGATCTATGCCAACCAGATCAGATCCATTGGTGCGACGGTTCTGAAGAAGAACGTCAGCGATTAACGGATCAAGCCGAAGCTGAAGGTATTATTCAGAAATTAAATCAGGAGAAGTGGCCCGGGTGTTACTATCACAGGTCCAATCCTAATGACGTGGCGCGTGTTGAACAGTGCACCTTTATCTGCACTGAAACCAAAGACGCTGCAGGTCCCACCAACAATTGGATGCCTCCTCAGGAAATGTATGACAAGCTGTATGGAATGGCAAAAGGATGCATGAAGGGACGCACCATGTATGTCATCCCATACCTGATGGGACCTCCTGGATCTGATTTGTCAAAAGTGGGGGTTGAAATAACAGACTCAATATATGTGACCTTGAGTATGGGGATCATGACCCGCATGGGCAAAGTCGCCAGCGAGCATTTGGGAGATGAGAGCAATGATTTCAATCGCGGACTTCACAGCATGCTGGATGTCGATCCTGAGCGCCGATTCATTGCTCATTTTCCGCAAGACAATGCGATCATTTCGCTTGGGTCCAACTATGGTGGTAATGTCCTGCTGGGCAAGAAATGCCTCGCCCTTCGTATCGCTTCTTATCTTGGACACAAAGAAGGTTGGATGGCTGAGCACATGTTGATTCTGTGTATTGAATCACCGGAGGGTGAAAAAACTTATGTTGCGGCAGCTTTTCCAAGTGCATGCGGAAAAACAAATTTCGCCATGATGATTCCGCCCGAACATTTCAATGGTTGGAAGATTTACACGGTGGGAGATGACATTGCATGGATGAAACCGGGACCTGATGGCAGACTTCATGCCATCAATCCAGAAACAGGTTATTTCGGAGTGGTCCCCGGCACCAACAACGTTTCCAATCCAAATGCCATGAAAACCATCGCGAGAGACACCATATTTACCAATGTGGCTCTCCTTCCTGATGGGGATATTTGGTGGGAAGGAAAAGACGGCCCGGTTCCTGAGAAGGCCCTAGACTGGCAGGGCAATCCATGGACTCCAGAGTCTGGCACTGATGCGGCGCATCCAAACAGTCGTTTTGCAGCCCCGATGAAGAATAATCCAATGCTGGCACCCGAAGTGGATGATCCTCAGGGAGTACCCATCAGTGCGATTATCTTTGGCGGACGTCGTGCAACGACCATGCCCTTGGTGTTTCAGACCTTCAACTGGATACATGGTGTTTACGTAGGTGCGACGATGGGATCGGAGATGACAGCTGCAGCGGTAGGAGGGGCAGGTCAGGTGCGTCGAGATCCCATGGCTATGTTACCGTTTTGCGGTTACAATATGGGCGATTATTTCACGCATTGGCTGAAAATGAGGCACTTGGTAAAATTTCCTCCTCGCGTTTTTCATGTCAACTGGTTCTTGAAAGGAGAGGATGGTAAGTTTCTATGGCCTGGTTTTGGGGAGAACACACGTGTATTGAAATGGATCGTGGACCGTTGTCGAGGTCGTGCCAATGCGTTGGAAACTCCCTTAGGGTGGGTGCCTGATGAAAATACTTTTGATCTCGCAGAAATGGAAGGTTTCAAGAAGGAGGATTTCCACAAACTTCAATACATCGATAATCAAAATTGGCGTAAGGAAGTAATCTCTCAGGATGAATTTTTTGTGAACCTTTACTCACATTTACCCAAGGAATTAATCTTCCAACGTGAGTTGCTTGTGTCTCGACTCTGACATACAGACAGTTTTCATAGTTCAATCAGAATGCATTCAAGCCACCCGTTTTTTTACGAGGTGGCTTTTTTCTTCATGTCTGTGGTGACTGATGGATACTTGCCAGCTCAGCCTTCCTTGGATATAAACCCTTCCATGTTTCCCAAAACCCATATCCGATCTTTGCGGTTGTTTTTGAGCTTTTGTGCCACAGTCGCCATATCCTTGACTTCCGCGTTTGCAGCTGAAAAACCGAACATCTTGTTCTTGTTTGCCGATGATCAATGTTTTGAAACGATTCGGGCACTGGAGCACACCGATATAGAGACTCCGAACTTGGACCGCCTGGTTCATGGTGGCACCACTTTCACGCATGCCTACAACATGGGTTCCTGGAGCGGAGCCGTCTGTGTGGCATCACGTACGATGCTCAACACCGGACGCTTCATCTGGAGTGCCAACAAGGTTTACAACAGTACGGAAACAGAACGAGAAGCCGGTCGTTTCTGGTCGGAACACATGAAAGCTGCCGGTTATAAAACCTATTTCACAGGTAAATGGCATGTTCGTGCCGATGCTCAAAAAGCCTTTGATGTAGCTCGCGATATCCGCGGTGGTATGCCTAACCAAACTCCGGAAGGTTACAATCGTCCATTGCCTGACCAGAAAGATCCATGGAGCCCCTACGATCCAAAGTTCGAGGGCTTTTGGAAAGGCGTTAAGCACTGGAGTGAAGTGGTAGGGGATCACGGGGTGGATTATATAGAGGATGCCAAAAAAGATGTCCGCCCTTTCTTCATGTACCTTGCCTTTAATGCGCCTCATGATCCACGTCAGGCACCTAAAGAATATGTGGATCGATACCCGCTTGATCGCATTAAGGTTCCCACCAATTTTTTATCGGAATATCCCTACAAGGATGACATTGGGTGCAGTGCCAATTTACGTGATGAAAAGTTGGGTCCGTTTCCGCGAACCGAGCATGCTGTCAAGGTGCATCGCCAGGAATACTACGCCATTATCACCCACATGGATGAACAAATAGGACGTATTCTTGATGCGCTTGAAGCTTCTGGACAGGCAGACAAGACCTATATCTTCTTTACTGCTGATCACGGTTTGGCCGTGGGTCATCATGGTTTATTTGGTAAACAGAACCTTTATGACCATAGTGTTCGAGTCCCGTTTATGGTTGTTGGGCCAGGTATCCAGGCAAACGCCAAGATTGATGCCCCTATTTACCTTCAAGATGTGATGGCTACGTCTCTTGATCTCGCGGGCGTGGAGAAACCCGACCATGTGGATTTTCACAGTTTAATGCCATTGCTTCGAGGAACCACAACTGCTTCTCCCTATCCGTACGTTTACGGAGCATATCTTGCCCTTCAACGCTCTATCGTCATGGATGGTCGCAAACTGATTCTTTATCCGAAAATCAGCAAAGCGCGCCTATACAACCTCAACAATGATCCATTGGAAATGACGGATCTTGCCGCCAGACCACGTCAGAAACGTGTGATCAAACGCATGTATCGTCAACTTCTCTCCGTGCAGCAGTCTCTCGGAGACTCACTGAACCTCGAAGAAGCTTTTCCTGAATTGTAAAGATTTCAAACAAGAGGTTGTTTTTGAATCACGGATTCCGTTTTCGAACACCAGATTTGCGAAAATTTATCCGCGCAATGAATTGTTGGCGTCAACCACTGGCGGTGTTGGTGTCGTTGTTTATCCTCATTCCCGGTGGTCAATCACAACATGCGTTCACTTGGAAAAACATAACGGGTGGCCGCGTTGCCGACCTTGCCTCACCTGGAAATGAATCCCCTGGTTTTGAATGGGTGTCAGGCGAACGATTGGGAATAGATTTTGTCACTGAATTAGCCGAACCGATTTTCAGAATGAATCATAATCTCGCCAATGGTGCAGGTGTTGCCTTGGGAGATGCGAATGGTGACGGGTATTGTGATGTTTTCCTGGCATCCTTGACGGGAACCTGTCGACTTTACCTCAATCAGGGAAATTGGAAATTCATCGACCACACAGCAGGTTCTGGATTCAAACTTTCCAGAGCATTGGCTACCGGTGTGATGCTGGAAGATATGAATGGCGACGGTCATCTGGATCTGCTGGTGAATCTCAATGGAACCGGAACGCGGCTTTGGTTGAATGATGGATCGGGGCAGTTCAGTCATGCCACCCCCAAAGCATTTTTGTCGAGAACAGGACCCAATTCAATGGCGGTTGGGGATATCAACGGCGATTCCTTACTGGATTTGTTTGTCGCGAATTATGGTGAAAATACCATGCGCAGTGGGGCCGCTATTAATATTAAGACGGTCAGAGGTCGTCAGGTAGTCACTGGACGATGGCGCAATCGAATCAAGATTATTGGTGGCGAACTGGTCGAGCAGGGCGAACCAAATCATTTATTGATTCAAACTGCCAATGGTGATTTTGAAAAGGCTTCCTGGACCGATGGACGATTTTTGGATTTTAACGGCAGATCCCTGCAAGAGGATTTGTGGGACATGAGCCTGAGCGTACGGATGCAGGATCTTAACCACGATGGCAAGACCGATATCTATGTTTCAAATGATTTTCAGGCAGCGGATCGATTTTGGATCAATCAGGGTGGGGGACGTTTTCAACTTCTTTCGCCTGAAGCGATGACCACCAGCAGTCATTACTCCATGGCTATTGATGTGTCCGACCTGAATCGAGATGGATGGGATGATTTGATGACTGTGGACATGTTAAGTCGCTTTCATCATTTGAGAATGACTCAAATGTCCATCATGAGCCCGGATCCAACCCACCTGACTGAGCTGGATCAAAATACGCTTCAAGTAAGACGCAACACTCTTCAGATCAATCGAGGTAATGGCACCTATGCGGAATTGGCCAGGTATGCGGGAGTCGAAGCGGGCGATTGGGCTTGGGCAATGGCGTTTTTGGATGTGGACCTGGATGGCTGGGATGATGTTTTGATTTGTAACGGACATATCATGGATACGCAGGATATGGATACTTTTGAGAAGCGAAAGTTGGTTCCACCCGGTTCCAGGCAAGAGGATGTTCCTGATTATCCTGTGCTTAAAACTCCTAATGTAGCCTTTAAAAACATGGGCGATTTGACATTTGAATCCAGCGGTGACAAATGGGGTTTTAATCATACCGCAGTTTCAAACAGTCTTGCCTTGGGTGATTTGGATAATGATGGAGATTTGGATGTTGTGGTCAATTGCCTCAATGGTCCACCACTGTTTTATCGCAACAAAGCATCTAATCCGCGTGTGGCCGTTCAATTGAAAGGGAACGGAAAAAATACCTCAGGAATTGGAGCCCGTATTGAATTTGTTACGCCCACCACCAGCGATTCCAGAGAAATGATCGCGGGCGGACGGTTTTTATCGGATGATCAAAACACCAAAACCTTTGCTTTTACGGAAGGAAACGAAACCGGGTTGCTACGAGTTCATTGGCCAGATGGAACCTTGACTGAAATGTCAGGCATCGAATCTGGTAAGATCTACGAAATTTCTGCTGTAGCAAGTGCTCCAAAGAACAGTGATGCATTATCGGAGAAGAAAGACCGCAGCACGCAACCGATACTCACTAAGATTGAATCCACTGCTCTGCGGTCGAGTCTTCCCGTAAAAAGAAAAGATTGGGAATGGCAACCCGCCATCAACCGATCCCTTTCCCGACATGGATATCGGGCTGAACTGTTTTTTGATCAAGAGACTTTGAAAGATCGATGGGTCGCGGATGGTGATAGGGTCGGGCACGAATTGAGTTCACTCTCCTACCAGGCTTTTGCTTGGCTGGATTCCACCGGAGAAGTGCATTTGAATTTTGGCCTTAAAACAGAGGAAACCTCCCAAATCCCTCTAAGAAGTCCAATCAGTAAACAGGCACCTTTTACTTTCGCTGATATAGATCGTGACGGATTCGTAGATGTCTTTGTGGGGATGCCACCTTTACCTACCGCCTATCCTCAATCCACCGGTAGTCAGTTTTACAGAGGATCCGAGGAAGGATTCCAGGAGATATCTATCAATGACTCGTTGGCAAAAATTGGAAATGTGCATGATGTTGTTTTTGTTGATATTGACCACAATGGATGGATTGATTTACTGATTGCCTCGGAGTGGTCACCTATTCGCCTTTTTTTGAATCAAGAGGGGCAACTTGTTGAGCAGACGGAATCCTTTGGCCTGAGTTCGCACAAAGGTTTGTGGAATGCAATTTCAGTTTTTGATGCCAATAATGACGGTTGTCTCGATTTCGCCGCGGCAAATTGGGGTAGAAACACCATGTATCAGAGATTTCTGAATCAACCCATTCGCCTTTATTATGGGGATACCAACAATGATGGAGTGGTTGAGGGACTGGAGGCATGGTATGATAATAGCAAGGATGTTTGGTTTCCGATAGAAGGGTTGGGACGTAATGAACAAGTCTTTCCATTGTTAAGAAATACATACACAACACACTCAAAGTTTGCAGAATCTACAGTGGATGAAATTTTTCAAAATCTCGGAATTATACCGAGTCAGGTGGAAGTGACGACTCTTGATTCCATGCTGTTTCTTAATCGAGGTACAAAGTTCGATGCCGTACCACTTCCTGATAAATCCCAATGGTCGGTGACCAATCAATTGCTTGCCTCAGACTTGGATCTGGATGGTAATATGGACCTTATCCTTTGCCAAAATGATGTGAGGGGCCCGGAACACATGGGAAGTATCGATGCTGGAGCGGGACTCATCTTGCATGGTCAGGGTGATGGTACTTTTGTTTCTCTTAATCCGCAGGAATCCGGTGTTGATTTAAATGGCATGCAACGTGCCGTATGGGTAGGTGATGCGAATGGTGATCTTGTCAATGATGTTTGGATTCAATCAGATGAAGAGGTACATCTGTATCATGGTAACAAGGCTCCGTCCGGTTGGCGTTTGAATTGTGAAGCAAAAGAACAGAAATTGGGAATGGCCTCAGGTATTAAATTTCAAATCCGAGGTAATCGACATCTACCTGTTCATACATTATGTGCTGGAGATGGACATTCGGGTCATTCCAAAGGTGGGTTGTTAATGCCTCAACCCGCTAGTGATGAATTCCTCTGGATTCATTGGCCTGATGGCGAAGAGCAGACGGTACCCCTCCCGGAAGCGCCTATCCAATGGATGCATGTTATCCAAGGGAAATCCGTCCAAACCAAGTAGTCAAATGAAAGAAACATGATGAATAAATATTATTGGGTTACAAAAGGGATGCTTTTCATATGTTTCTGCTTTTTTTCCGATCCTTGGTGCATTCTGAATGCCTCGACAGAATCCATGGCCAAACGTTTGGCAGAGCTAGCCAAGAAAGCCAATCCCGTCAGGAGTACCTATCTGAGTGATCAGCGCGTTCGCATGTTGCAATACCAGCTGCAAAGAACCAGAACGGATAAAGACAAGGTTGCTTTGTTGAATCATTATGCCGAGGAATTACTCAATGCAGGTCAAAGTGAGGAAGCATTAAAACAATTTCAGCGATGGGAACTGTTGGCAGAGAAGACACATCCCGAACTCTATGCTGCGAATCGACATTTGCTGATGCAACTGAAGGCACTCTGCCACCTGCGTATTGGTGAACAGGAAAATTGTCTTCACAATCACACCACTGATTCCTGTCTCATTCCGATCCAGGGATCTGGAGTGCATCAAATGACGCGTGGTTCTGAGGAGGCCATCAAGCAACTTGAAAAGATCTTGAAGGAATTTCCCGATGATCTTTCCAGCAGATGGTTGCTCAACATTGCTTACATGACACTGGGGCGGTATCCCGATGATGTTCCAAAATCATGGTTGATTCCAAAGTCCGTTTTTGAGTCGCTTCATGATATTAAACGATTCACAGATATTGCTGGAGGACTAGGTGTAGATGTCAATGCTCTGTCGGGTGGAACAATCTTGGATGATTTCAATGGCGACGGATTCACCGACATTGTTGTTTCCTCCTGGGGCCTGAAAGATCCCATGCATTTTTTTGTTAATCGTGGGGATGGAACCTTTGAGGATCATTCTTCCAAGGCAGGACTTGATGGATTAACCAGTGGACTGAACATGTTGCAGGCCGACTACGACAATGACGGGGATGTGGATATTTTGGTGTTAAGAGGAGCATGGCTCGGTTCCGAAGGTCGATTGCCGAACTCTCTGTTACAAAACGATGGAAATGGACGTTTTGAAGATGTCACCGAAGAGTCTGGGCTTTTGAGTTTTCATCCCACGCAGACCGCAGTGTGGTGGGATTATAATGGGGATGGTTGGCTTGATTTGTTTATTGGCAATGAATCTCACGAGCGCGAAAGGCATAGCTGTGAGCTTTTTCGTAACAACCGCGATGGAACTTTCACCGAATGCGCCAGAGAAAGTGGATTGAATTTTCGAGCATATGTCAAAGGCACGGCAGCGGCTGATATTGATAATGACGGTTACATGGATCTGTTTGTCTCGGTTCAAATGGGACCCAATAAACTTTTTCGCAATCTCGGACCTTCGAATGATCATCAAGGCCCTTGGAGATTCGAGGAAATAGGATCAAAGGCAGGCGTGAGTCAACCCATTCACAGTTTCCCTTGTTGGTTTTTTGATTACGACAATGACGGATGGCAAGATCTGTTCATTGCCGGATATAGAATTCAGAAAGTGGGTGACGTTGCGGCTGATTATCTGAATCTGCCTCATCATGCTTCAAAGGCCAAACTGTACCGAAATCGAGGAGATGGCACATTTGAAGATGCAACGGAGCGATCAGGGCTTGATAAGGTACTGCATGCGATGGGCTGTAATTACGGCGATTTGGACAATGATGGTTTTCTGGATTTCTATGTCGGAACCGGAGAGCCTGATCTTGGTACGCTAATTCCCAATCGCATGTTTCGAAATCATGAAGCCAAGGATTTTCAGGAAGTGACGACTTCCGGGGGTTTTGGGCATCTTCAAAAAGGGCATGGTGTTGGTTTTGCAGATCTTGATCATGATGGCGACCAGGATGTCTATGCCAATATGGGAGGAGCCGTGACCGGAGATTTTTACCGGAATGTCTTGTTTGAAAATCCGGGGCACTCCAACCAATGGATAAAACTCAATCTGCAGGGTGTGAGATCCAATCGTAAAGGTGTTGGTTCAAGAATCAAAATCACAACCAGAGATTCCTCAGGTGATCTTCGAGACATACATCGTGTTTTAAGGTCCGGCGGTAGCTTCGGTAGTTCTCCTTTGAGATTGGAGATCGGTCTCGGAAAAGCAGTTTCTATCGAAACGATGACGATCCATTGGCACGGATCCAACACGGTACAAGAGTTCTCCAATGTTCCTTTGAATCAAGCGATCACTGTCGTGGAAGGTAAAAATGAACTGGAAGCCACATCATTGAAGTCCTTTATATTTAAGAAGAAATCAGCACACCACCATTGATGTGTTGAGATCAACCTGTCTTCGGGGCAATGAAGTGGTGAACCTTACTTCCTCTTGGCCCAGGTATCCCTTAGAGAGATGGTCCGATTAAAGACCGGATGGTCAGAGGTCGAGTCCTTGGCATCCAGACAGAAATACCCAACTCTTTCGAACTGAAATCGAGTATCTGGAGATGCATCCTTCAAACTTGGTTCCAACTTGCAACCTTTCAATACGGTTAATGACTCTGGGTTCAGGAACTCTTTGTAGTCTGCCTTTTCTTTGCCGGAGTCGGGTTGCTCAACCGTAAACAATCTTTCGTATAACCTGACCTCTGCCGTGAGTGCGTGTTTGGCAGAAACCCAATGAATCGTTCCTTTGACTTTACGGCCCGCGGTGGATCCGCCTCTTTTGGAATCAGGATCAATGGTAGCCCGCAATTCAACTACATTTCCGTTGTCATCTTTGATCACCTTTTCACATTTCAGAATATAGGCATACCGCAGACGCACTTCGCCGTCCGGCTTTAATCGAAAGAATTTCTTGGGAGCTTCTTCCATGAAATCATCTTGATCAATGTAGATTTCACGACTGAAAGGAAGTTGACGTGAGCCTGCTTCAGGATCTTCAGGATTGTTGATGGCTTCCATTTCTTCGAAGTAATCCTCGGGAAGGTTTTCGATCACTACCTTCAATGGTTTGAGCACGCCCTGGACGCGCAACGCTCTTTTATTGAGATCTTCACGAATACTGTGCTCCAGCAACGCGATATCCGTCATCCCATCGTACTTGGTAATTCCAATGCGTTTACAGAAATGTCGTACGGACTCCGGAGTGACGCCACGGCGACGAAGACCGGACACCGTTGGCATGCGAGGATCATCCCATCCGGAAACGTGGTTTTCCTGAACCAGCTGAAGCAGCTTGCGCTTACTCATCACCGTGTAGCCAAGGTTCAACCGAGCGAATTCAATTTGCCGGGGAAGGGGTTTGGGCAGGTTGACGTTTTCAAGAATCCATTCATACAAAGGGCGATGAACTTCAAATTCGAGAGTGCAAAGGGAGTGAGTGATTCCCTCGATTGCATCGCTCAAGCAGTGGGCGAAATCATACATTGGATATATCGGCCATGCATCGCCTGTGCGATGATGATGCACTCTTCGAATGCGGTATAACGCCGGATCCCGCATATGAATGTTAGGTGCACTCATGTCGATTTTTGCGCGTAGCGTTTTGGCTCCATCCTCGAATTCACCAGCACGCATGCGTCTGAACAAATCAAGATTCTCCTCCACACTTCGTTCTCGATTCGGACTGTTTTCTCCGGCGCGTGTGGGCGTACCTCTTGTACGCATGAAATCTTCGGCTGATAGATCACAGACAAAGGCTTTACCGTTTTCAATCAATTGCTCACCGAACTGAAAAAGCTTTTCAAAATAATCGGATGCAAAATAGCGTGATTCCTTCCAATCAAACCCCAACCATCGCACATCCTCCTGAATTGAATCGACGTACTCGGTGTCTTCTCTTGTAGGGTTGGTATCATCGAATCGAAGATGGCAGGTGCCCTCATTTTCCTGGGCAATTCCGAAATTCAGACAGATCGATTTCGCGTGGCCAATGTGGAGGTAACCATTGGGTTCAGGTGGAAACCGGGTCACGATTCGATCATGTTTGCCAGAGGCAAGATCGCCTTTGACGATTTCTCGAATAAAATCCAGTGAGTCGTTTGTTGAATGGTTTGAGTCCGATGACATAAAATAACAATGCTACCAACGATTGCTGATCGTTTTCCCGAAACGATACTGATGATGTGGAACATGGCAACGTCAATGTAAAGGAATTCGGATTTTTATGTTCCATGTTTTGCCAAGAGTGGAAAAAGCGCTGACAACCCTTCCACCTCATCCCGTTCATCGAATTTGCATCATTCCCCAAGCCTGAGTATATGGCCTGCTCTCACACTTCCTTAACTGCTTTGACAGGAAGCTGGTCAATCTTTAGTCTCGAACCATCCTATGAGTCCCAAGAATTCTTCAGTAATGATTCTGTCGATACTCCTTTTTTTAAATGGAACATTCGCACAATCGGATCCTCGCTCCAGCCACAGAGAGTGGCAGATCTACCACGGTGACTACGGCGGTTCACATTATTCAGCTTTGGATCAGATTAATCGGTCCAACGTCAAAGATCTTGAGGTTGCCTGGATCTGGAACTCTGGTGACTTGGGCAGCACCATTGAATGCAACCCCATCATCATCGATGGAATCATGTATGTTACGACACCCAGAATTCATTGCGTGGCTCTGGATGCAGCCACTGGTAAAATGCTTTGGCGCTTTAATCCCTGGAACGGCGGTAGAGGTGGAGGTCTGAGTCGTGGTGTGGCTTATTGGAGTGACGGCAAAGAAGATCATCGCATTTTTTATTCAGCGGGAGATTATCTTTATGCCTTGAACGCCAAAACGGGTAAACCCGTTGAATCGTTTGGAACCAACGGCCGGATCAGTCACCGTGATGGTTTTGACACGGATGTTTTCTTTTTTTCAATTGGTAACAATACGCCGGGAATCGTATGGAAAGATTTATTGATCCTGGGTTCCACCACGGGTGAAGGCCCCCAACCTTGTGCTCCCGGGCATATCCGGGCTTTTGATGTTCGCACCGGCGTCCGTAAATGGATTTTCCATACCATTCCACATCCGGATGAATTTGGATATGATACCTGGGGGCCCGAATCCTGGAAAGAAGTGGGGAGTGCGAACGTGTGGAGTGGTTTCACTCTGGATGCAGAAAGAGGAATTCTTTTCTGCGGAACAGGATCTCCCGCTTATGATAGTTGGGGAGGGAACAGACCCGGTCAGAATTTGTTTGGTAACTGCACCTTGGCTCTGGATGCCAGTACTGGCAAGCGAATCTGGCATTTCCAGGCCGTTCATCACGATTTATGGGACTACGACCTGCCCACCCCTCCTGTCCTTGGAAGTTTGAATAAAGACGGCAAGAAATTGGATGTTGTCGTTCAACCCACCAAAATGGGGCATTTGTTCGTTTTGGATCGGCAGACTGGTGAGCCGGTATACCCTGTCGAGGAATTGCCTGTTCCACCCTCGGATATGCCGGGTGAATTTAGTTGGCCTACCCAACCATTTCCCCCGAAAGAATTTCGTCTAGCAATGACACGAATGGACGCCGAAAACGCAACCCAACTGAACGAGGCTGCCAACAAAAAGGTGCTTGAAGACCTTAAAGAAATGATCACTGGAGATGTTTTCATTCCTCCTACTTACAAGAAATCAGTCGTGCTTCCACAGTTTAACGGTGGATGTGAGTGGGGTGGTGCAGCCTTTGATGTGGATTCCAATACCGTCATCGTCAATGTCAGCAACGAAGCTGAATGGACCTCAATGGTACCTTCCAAACCCAAGGAACGAATGTCCCTGAATCGGTTGGGTAGTCATGTATATCGTGCGGTTTGTTCCTTCTGTCACGGAATGAGCTCACCGGTCAATCCTGCTTCACCTTCCCTGCAGAATGTGCGTGAGAGACTGGATGCCCAGCAGATTCGTCAGTTGATGGAAACAGGACGTGGTCAGATGCCATCTTTTGCTTCCTTCAGTGATCTCGAAAAAAGAGCCGTCATTGCCTTTCTTTTTGACGAGGGAAAGGATGAACAAATTGAAACAAAAGATCTTAATCTGAGTTATGCCGCAGAGGTTCCCGTCGTGACTACAGGGCACCATGATTGGCGTGATCCTGAAGGATTTCCAGTCAATAAGAGACCATGGGGAACTCTTAATGCAGTGGATCTCAATTCGGGTCGTGTCAAGTGGCGGGTACCCTTGGGAACTTATCCCGAGCTAGAGAAACGTGGTGAATCACCGACAGGGACTTTTAACATCGGTGGCCCAGTGGTGACCAAGGGTGGTTTGGTTTTCATTGGAGCAGCGATGGACGAACGGTTTCATGCTTTCGACAAGGATACTGGAGAGCTTCTCTGGGAATACCAGATGGAATTTGGTGGGTATGCAACCCCAGCAACTTACGAACTAAACGGGCGTCAATACGTCGTGATCTCTGCCGGAGGAGGAGGTAAACCGGGTACGAAGAAAGGGGACGCTTTTTACTGTTTTGCGTTGCCCCAATAAATCTAAAATTTGGTTTTCTACAACATGATCTCATGAGGCGTTCACTCAAATGGCTCAAGCGTTTTGCGGTTCTGTTTGCAATTCTCGTAACGATCTTGATTGTTATACTGGTTGACCAGTGGGTTTTCTATCACCCAAAAGTGATCCGCACGAACGGAGTGATTTATGGGAATCGAAATGGAGAGGATTTGACCATGGATATCATCCGTCCGGCTTCAGGTTCCAACGGAATTGGAATCGCACTGATGGTTAGTGGTGGTTGGAAATCAGCTCCCGCGGGTTCTTCTCCTGTATGGATGATGGCTCCATTAATTCGACGTGGTTACACTGTTTTTGCTATCAGCCATGTTTCCCAACCCGAAGCCACTGTGATGGAAATCATTGAGGATATGCACAAGGGGATACGCCATATCAGAAGTCATGCGGATCAGTACGCGATCGATCCAAATCAATTGGGTGTGACCGGAGGTAGTGCTGGCGGGCACCTGAGTCTGATGTTGGCGACGACCGGTGGGTTGGGTGCGCATGCCTCGGATCATCCCGCTGAATGGGTCAGCAGTGCAGTTCAGGCTGTTGCTATCTTCTATCCGGTTACGGATTTACTGAACCTTGGTTCCTCCAGAGAAAATCCCGGGGATGGTGGTCCTCCTAAAAGCTACGTCAAAGCATTTGGTCCTGATTCCACAAATATGGAAAAGTGGAAGCAAATAGGCCGATCATGTTCTCCGATATACCATGTTCACAATAACCTTCCCCCAACTCTGATTTATCACGGCGATACTGACAACTTGACCCCATTGGATCAATCAGAACGATATGTTGAGCAGGCCCGGAAGCTGGGAAATACCGTTGAACTCAAGGTGCATAAAGGTGGTGACCATGGTTGGTGGACCATGGTATTCGACATCAATGAGTTTGGCGTTTGGTTTGATCGTCACCTCAAGAAGAGCCAATGAATCAAATGCCGGATTTCGTTCAAACGATCCGGGGTTGAAAAAGTATCAATAGTTGGGACTGACCCCCAATGGAAGGTTGACTTGTTTGGAGTGGATTCTTTTGATGAAGGGGCTCATGTTTGTAAAACGTTGTTTTGATCTGATTCTGGTATTAGTCACCGCTCCTTTTTGGGTTCCACTTTTGATAGTGGTGAGTGTGATGGTGCGCCTGCGACTGGGATCTCCTGTTTTCTTCCGTCAGGAAAGGCCTGGCCAGGGGGGAAAACCGTTTAAATTGATCAAGTTTCGCTCGATGACCGATGAACGTGACGCACAGGGCGAGTTGTTGCCTGATGCAGATCGACTTCCTGAATTTGGCAAATGGTTGAGAGCCACATCCCTGGATGAATTTCCAGAACTGATCAACATTCTCAGAGGGGAAATGAGTTTTGTCGGTCCACGTCCACTATTGATGCAATACCTTCCTCTATATTCTAAGGAACAGGCCAGGCGTCATTTATCTCCACCGGGAATCACAGGATGGGCTCAGGTCAACGGAAGAAACGCTCTTACCTGGGAGGAGAAATTCAAACTGGATGTCTGGTATGTGGATAACCGATCTCTTTGGTTGGATATACGAATTCTGTGGAAGACTTTTTTGACCGTCATAAGAAAAGATGGCATCCAGGCACCCGGTGAGGCAACCATGCCTTTTTTTCAGGGCAACCAAACCCAGGCCAAATCTGAATAGCAAAATTGTATTTCTACACAAAAAAACCTGACCCCAATGATTGGAGCCAGGTTTGGCAGAAAGTGGATTATTGCGACGAGATCAGTCGGGCTTGTGTTCACTATGACAAGCCTTGCAAGAAGCTCCAGCTGCCTTGAAACCGGCCATCGTTGCTTCGATGTCCTTTTCCTTGATGCCTTTCAGAGCGGCAGCTGTTCCTGCACGGAGGTCCTTGATGCAAGCATCGGCCCAAATCTTATCAGGACAGCGATCATCAGCCATCATGATGTAGCTTGACTCATTCAAAAGCGCAGCACTCAGAGCCAATTTTTTCCAGTCCTTGTTGGTTTCTGGTTTGGATTCGACCAAGCCTTTTTTAAGGGCAGTCATGTGAGGTTTTACAATGGCTTCCATCAACTGCTCGGTTGTCATGGGGCGTGTCTTCCCCTTCATCCCGGGGCCGTGGCCGTCAGCCAGGGCAATGGTTCCAATGGCGACTCCAGCAACCAGTAGGGCTGGCAACATTTTTGAAATGTATTTTATCATGGCATTTATGTGTTTTATTCAGAGAGACGGTCGGATGTTAATTTTAGTCTTCTGAAAATCAAACATTCATTTGCTAAATTTACACCAATAAAAAACTGCATTTTTACAGGAATTGGTTCCGTGTTGAGTCACAAGCAGGCTTATTATTTTCGAAATAGCATCGGCTTGACTTTCGTGGGGTAGCTTCGCATGGTGAAAAATCATTATTGAATGCAACAGCCTTTTTGGGTTGGAATGGATGGTACGTAATATGAGCAGTCACGATACATTGAATACTTTAAGGGATTTCACACTGGGCAATGGTAGCCAAGGCCAACTTTTTAGTCTGCCTGCACTGGAGGAAGCTGGTATTGGCAACATCTCCAGGCTGCCTGTTTCCATCCGGATTGTCTTGGAATCCGTTCTTCGTAATTGCGATGGCAAGAAGGTCACTGAGGAAAGTGTTCGCCAACTGGCTCAGTGGCAGCCTAAATCCGAACGCACCGCTGAAATCCCTTTCGTCGTTGCTCGCATCGTGCTGCAGGACTTTACAGGTGTGCCGCTTTTGGTCGACCTGGCTGCCATGCGTTCAGCGGTGAATCGCTTGGGTAAAAATTCGAAGATTATCGAACCCCTTGTCCCCGTCGATTTGGTCGTTGACCACTCCGTGCAAGTGGATTTTGCAGGAAGCGCAGATGCCATGGACCGCAACCTGGACAAAGAATTCACCCGTAACCGCGAACGTTACCAGTTCCTCAAATGGGGAATGCAAGCGTTTGATACTTTCAAAGTCGTGCCCCCAGGGATCGGTATTGTCCACCAGGTGAATCTGGAGTACCTCGCGAAGGGTGTTCTCAATGCCGACAACGTTTATTACCCTGACACGCTCGTCGGGACGGACTCGCATACCACAATGATCAATGGTCTTGGCGTGGTAGGTTGGGGTGTCGGCGGTATTGAAGCTGAGGCAGGCATGCTGGGACAACCCGTATATTTCCTGACTCCCGACGTAGTGGGCGTGCACTTGACAGGCAGTCTGCAGGAAGGTGTTACTGCGACCGATTTGGCGCTCACTGTGACCGAATTACTGCGCAAAGCAAAAGTCGTTGGTAAGTTTGTCGAATTCTACGGGCCTGGTGCTCAGGCTTTGCCATTGGTGGACCGTGCGACTATTGCAAACATGGCACCAGAATACGGCGCCACCATGGGATTCTTCCCCATTGATGGTGAGACGGTGAACTACCTCCGTCAAACCGGTCGCAATGATGAACTTTGCGCGACTTACGAAAATTATTACAAAGCTCAGGGAATGTTTGGTATCCCCAACAAGGGCGATATTGACTATTCCATCGATATCGAGCTGGATCTCGGATCGGTCACACCCAGCGTTGCCGGCCCCAAACGTCCTCAGGACCGAATCGTTCTGCCTCAACTCAAGAATAGTTTCCAGTCCACCTTCACCAAATCAATTGCGGAAGGTGGTTTTGGTAAAGCTGGAGAGGAACTGGAACAAAAACGCGTTGCCGTTGAGAACAACGGGAAAGGTTCTGTTGAACTCAAACATGGCAGTGTCCTGATTGCGGCGATAACCAGCTGCACCAACACCTCCAATCCAGGTGTCATGTTGGGTGCGGGTTTGCTCGCCAAGAAGGCTGTTGAAAAAGGACTGAAAATCAATCCAGCCGTGAAAGCATCCCTGGCTCCAGGTTCCAGGGTTGTCAGCGACTATCTTGAAGAAGCAGGTCTTCAAACCTATCTGGATCAACTTGGGTTCAATCTTGTTGGCTATGGCTGTACTACCTGTATTGGCAACAGTGGTCCTCTCTCCAAACCGATTGAAGATGCTGTCGTCGGTAACGATCTGGTGGCGGCCTCGGTCCTTTCTGGCAATCGAAACTTTGAAGCACGTGTCCACCAGAATATCAAAGCCAACTTTCTGATGTCGCCTCCGTTGGTGGTTGCCTTTGCATTGGCTGGGCGAGTGGATATCAATCTTTCTGAAGAACCACTTGGCATTGACAAGGATGGTCATGATGTTTACCTCAAAGACCTCTGGCCAAGTCTGGATGAGATCAAAGCTCTGATTGGCAAAGCCATGAATCCGGAAATATTCCGCAAACTATACACAGATTTCGCGGATCAAAATCCCAAGTGGAATGAAATTCCTTCCTCCGTCGGCGAAGTTTACGAGTGGGATACCGACAGCACTTACATTCAGGAACCTCCTTTCTTCACCGATTTTGAATTGGAACCCGGTACCATCACGCCTATTGAGGGAGCCCGGGCTTTGGGCATCTTCGGTGACAGTGTGACGACCGACCACATCAGTCCTGCAGGAGCGATTAAAAAGGATTCGCCAGCGGGCCGATTTCTCGATGAGAACAATGTCGCCCAGGCAGATTTCAATAGTTACGGATCGAGGCGTGGGAATGACAGGATCATGACACGCGGAACTTTCGCCAATGTGCGCATCAAAAACCTGATGGTTCCCGGGACCGAAGGCGGAGTGACCAGGCACCAACCTTCAGGTGAGCAAACAAGCATCTTTGATGCAGCGCAACGTTATGCACAGGAGAAAACACCATTGGTTGTTCTCGCCGGGCATGAATATGGAACGGGTAGCTCGCGTGACTGGGCCGCCAAAGGAACTCGGTTGCTGGGTGTTCGGGCCGTGGTCGCAGCCAGCTTCGAACGCATTCATCGATCCAATCTGGTTGGGATGGGCGTGCTACCATTACAATTTGAAGAAGGTCAAACAGTGAAATCGCTCAACCTGGATGGCAGCGAAACTTTTGACATTATTGGTCTCACTAACGACCTTCAACCCAGACAGGAACTTCAATTGCGCATCACAAGATCCAATGGTGAGCAAACCGAAGTGCCATTACGATGCCGCATCGATACTGACATCGAAATCGATTACTACCGCCACGGTGGAATCCTGCACTACGTGTTGCGCCAGTTAGTGGCCAAGGCCTGATTAGGTGTACTAGATAGATTCAAGAGGCGGTCCAGCCCTTTGGGGTAGGACCGCCTTTTTTTGGACATGATCACTCGATGAGTTTTTAGGATGTTCATAAAATGTATGATGTTTGCGCATTTAATGCATATGAATTACTTTATTTAGACAGGGATGAATTCTGTGTGAATTTGTTAAC
>CAYFHO010000041.1:0-45529 GCA_964342825.1 uncultured Verrucomicrobiota bacterium | reverse complement strand
CAGGACACCATTTTCATTGACGATGTTGATCAACGAGGAATGCCCATTGATACCCAACTTCGTAAATTGGGGGCAATCATCGGAGATTATGGTGAAGTGGGGTGTAACGCCGTTTTGAATCCGGGCAGCTTGATTGGGAGGCATGCCATTGTGTATCCGAATGTTTGCTGGCGAGGTATCCTTCCAGACAACATGATTGTTAAAAACCGGGCCAAACAAGATGTCGCGGTGTTGCGTCCGCGCGACTATTGATGTCTCAGCTCCATCTTGAAATATGATCAGGGTTTCAGATGCGGAACCCGGTGGATATCAGGACACCGGATTGGTAGATCAGGTGTCTGCTATTTTTTCGGAAACCGGCTTGCTGTCGGGGGCAAGTAATTTCGAGTATCGCCCTCAGCAACAGCAGATGGCTCAATCGGTGGCGGAAGCCTTGTCTGAACAGGAGCATTTGATTGTCGAGGCAGGGACTGGAGTTGGAAAGAGCCTGGGTTATCTGATTCCCGCCATTCTTTACGCAGTTTCTGAGGGCAAGCGAGCTGTCATTTCCACGCATACCATCAACCTTCAGGAACAATTGGTCGAAAAGGACCTGCCAATGTTGCAGGAAATCTTACCTGTCTCCTTTAGTTTTACCATGTTGAAGGGCAGGCACAATTACCTGTGCACAAAACGGCTGCACAAGGCAGTGCAAATGGCTGATGGTCTCTTCACGACACCTGAAAGCGCAGAGCTTCAGCGAATCCTCGAATGGTCCAAGGAGACGGCCGACGGTAGTCTTTCTGATTTTGATGAGGAGCCCAATCCCAAAGTCTGGTCGCAGGTTTGTTCTGAACGAGGGTTGTGTTCCCCTAAAATGTGTGGGCCGAGGTCAGATTTTGCTCAAACCAACGAAGCCTGTTTTTTTCAAAAAGCCCGACAAAGGATCATGTCTGCCGATGTGGTGGTCTTGAATCATACCCTGTTTTTCACTTTGTTGAACACGGTCGAAGAGCCTTCAGAGGGTGGCGTCTTGTTCAGGAATGACTTTGTGATTTTTGATGAAGCCCACACCGTGGAACAAGTGGCTTCCAGGCATATTGGGCTGGGTATTTCGAGTGGGCAGATTCATTTCGCGCTGAACAAACTTTGGAATCCCTCCACCCAAAAAGGATTGTTGACCGTTCTTCAGAAAGGAAAGGTTGTTCAACAAGTAGGTGATGTGCACAAGACAGCCGAAACTTTCTTCTCCGAGGTCGAGGAGGCATGCAATGCCATCCTTGAACGGTCCGAGGCTGAGAAGGAGGGTAAAAGCACCTGGAAAACGTCGCGCTTCTGGAAGGAACTTCGTATTCGAAATCCAGATCTTGTGGAGGACTGCCTCACTCTACCCCTTCAGCGGCTGAGAACTTCCATTAATGAATTGATCAAAAAATCAGATGATCGAGAGGTGGGGCAGGAGTTGCAGGATTGCAATCGACGGATTGCCGAACTCAAGGAAACCATCGCCATGTTTCTCAGTCAGGAATACGACCCCTATGTATATTGGGTGGAACGTGGGGGGCGTACAGGGAAAAACCTTTCTTTGAATGCAGCCCCCGTTGATGTTTCGGAGTTTCTTCGACATCGCCTATTTGATAGCGGGACATCGATTATCATGACCAGTGCGACATTGTCGATGGCTGGCAAAGAAAGTTCCAACACTCCTGAGGCTTCTCATTTAAAATCACGATATCAAAAAAGTGCCAAGAGAGGCATGGATTATTTTGTCACTCGGATTGGAGGGTATGATGCAAGGACTCTGCAATTGGGATCGCCCTACGATTTTAAACAGCAGATGAAAGTTTATGTTGTGTCAAAAATGGTCGACCCGAGGCATGCCGATTACAAGAAAGATCTCTGTCACTGGATTGAGCATTTTACCAAAATGACACAGGGAAGTGCCTTTGTCTTGTTTACCAACCTCAAATTGATGCGTGATGTTGCAGAAGAAATGTTGCCCTTTTTTGAATCCTGTAACATGACACTCTACGTTCAGGGGACAGGGATACCGAGGTCAACCATGCTCGAAAGATTCAAGGAGGACACATCTTCGGTATTGTTTGGGGCGGACAGTTTTTGGCAGGGGGTGGATGTCCCTGGAGACGCTTTGCGCAATGTGATCATTACCCGCTTGCCATTCGCAGTTCCCGATCACCCTTTGACTGAAGCCCGTGTTGAGAGAATTACTGCAAGAGGTGGGGATGCATTCTTTGAATATTCACTTCCTGAGGCCATTTTGAAATTTCGGCAGGGAGTCGGACGACTGATTCGTACCAAGACTGATCATGGAATTGTAGCCGTACTGGATAACCGCGTGCTCCTTAAACGTTACGGGCAACGTTTTCTGGATGCCATTCCTGATGCACCTATTCAAACCTTATGAGAAATCAGCCATGGAAGGATGTCCCCGCATCGCTCTTTGCTGTGATGCTGATGCAGTTTGCGGTGGGAGGTTCGATTCTACCTTTTATGTCCATTTGGCTTCAGGAAAACGGACTTAGTTTTGCTTCCATAGGAACCATCTTTTCTATCGCTTCCTCTACATTCCTGGTTTTTCCCTTTTTGTGGGGAATGATTGCAGATCGTTATGTCCCCATTCAGAAGGTCTTTACTTTCTTAAACCTCATGGCATGCCTTTCCTTGATCATCATGCAGAAACAAAACAGTTATGGCGGACTGATGTTGAGTTTCGTGCTCTTTTATTCCTTTTATCACCCAACCTTTACCCTCATCAACGCTCTCAGTTTTCACTATTTGCAAAACCCTCAAGAGCAGTTCGGATTCTTGAGAGCCTGGGGATCACTGGGCTGGATGGTGCCTTCAGGTTTCATATTCGGATGGCTGTTGATGTCCCCTGGAAGCTCGATGCAGTTCGTTTTATATCTGGGCATGGCCTGCGCATTGATCACCTGTGCCTGCACTTTGTTTCTACCTGGAATTCAAAAATATCCCGCTCAGAATACATCAGTGGGGCAAACGGATTATTGGAAAAGTGTCAGACAATTGTTTCGCAATAAAGATTACATGACCTTGCTAGGTGCTTTTTTCCTCGTTTCAGGTTCTTTCTCATTTGTGGTTTATTACGGGCCGCCGTATCTGCAAGAGAACGGCGTTCCCAGGGCCTGGATTGGGCCTATCCAATGTATCGGTGTAGCTCTGGAGATTGTGATGTTTCCTTTTCTGCGTATTTACATCCGTCGCTGGGGTTTTGTGTCTTCTCTTTTGGTTGGTTGTATCTGCCTGGTTCTACGCCACTTTCTTTATTACTATTTCACAAATCCCTGGGTTCTGGCACTCAGCTATCTCTTGGCGGGAATGGTCATCGTGTTTTTTCATATTGGGCTCAGTATTTTGGTGAACATGATCGCTGGTCCATCTGTTCGAGCGACTGCGCAAACTTTGCTGGTTGTTTTTGGCTCGGGAGTAGGGCCAATGCTCACTAATTTCATTGCCGGAAAATTGACAGAAAACGCCGAAAACTCACTGCGCCCCGTGTTTGGTTTCGGTTTGGTTTTGGCTTTAGCAGCATTTTCATTGATCGCCTGGAGGGCTCCCCATTTAAGAAAGATCCGATCGGGAGAAAATGTGAGCGGAGACAAAGCGTTGGCCTGACGCCCTGGTGTAGAAGTCACCAACATTTAGTGACTAATAATTCAGGAATCGATTTCGAGCGGCGATATTCCATTGCTCTTTCACATTGCCATTCTCCGCAATGTAAAAATGTTGATGAAGTGCGACTGTAGGGCAAACATGAAAAGGAACGGCATAGACAGCTGAACCAACCTGGAATCGATGAGCTTCTTTACTGCGAACAACTAAGTGTTCCTCGCTGTGTGAAACCCAATCATCTACTTTTAAATTAAGGCAATGAACTCTTGGATGAGGCATTTCGGAAGCCACTGCCTTATGGCCCAGATCCAGGCAGAGCAAGTCATGGTCTGGTTTTGAAATAACACGAGCAAGAATGACGCATGCCCAAGAAAAATTCAAATCTGTGTAATCACTGTCATACCGGACATCCCAGAGAATGCATGTTCCCGGGCTGCAGGTAAAATCCGGTTGTGCAGCCTGCATCGGAAAGGTTGGAGTTCCTCCTGCAATCACCGGTATTTTATCAAAACCTGATTCATACAAAGTATCCATGAAACCTCTTAAATCCGCATGCCAGGCTTCACATGCTTTTTGCCTGTCTTGAATGGAAGATTGGTGCAGGTGTCCATCGTACGCGTGGATGCCGCCAAAGTTCAGGTTTGAGCTGGACTGAATTTCCGTTGCCAATTGAACGGCGTCGGGACCCGGTTTAATCCCCGTACGATTCATTCCAATATTGAGATCAAGCCAGACTTCGAGCTGATGTTGGCTTTGTTTACTTAAGTTCGCCAGAAGGGTGGCTGTTTCAAAACAATCTACTACGGTTCCAAGTCTGCAGTCGGGATTTGAAACGGCGAGTTGAATCCATCTCTTCGCTTGCGGTTCGGTGGGTTGAAATGCCAGTAAAACAAATTTTGCACCAGCTTTGAGGGCGATTTCTCCTTCCGAAACCGTGGCACATTTGAATTGCTTGATTCCAGCTTCCACCATCATACGAATGATGGGTTCTGTTTTGGTTGTTTTGACGTGCGGGCAGAGACGGTCAGGATCTCCGTTCACCCAATCAAGCATGCTTTGAATATTTGTTTTAACCCTATCGGGAAACAGCAGCAAGGCAGGGGAGGGAATGGTCGATTCGTCTTTAATCTCATACCATTGTCTGGCCTGGTTCTCCATGAGTTGTTTGATTTGGGGAAGTAATTATAGTCGATCAACCTTTGATCTCAAAGATGGCCTCTATTTCCACAGTAATATTCCCTGGCAGCGAACCCATTCCCACAGCACTTCTGGAACCGATGCCATTTTCTGCCCCGAAAACATCCGCAAACAGTTCACTGCATCCATTGATGACATAGGGGTGTTCTTCAAAATCTGGGGTTGCATTCACCATTCCCAAAACTTTGATGACTCTTGATACTTTATCCAGGCTCCCCAGTTGACTTTTAAGCGTGGCAAGCATGGTGAGCCCAACTTGACGAGCAGCCAATTTACCTTGTTCCTTGTCCACATCCGCCCCCACTCGTCCTGTCAGCAGCGACCCGTCCTGCGTGACTGGACCGTGTCCGGATACGTAGGCCAAGCTATCCAGGATGACCAGGGGTTTATAGACTCCGGCGGGGGCAGGAGCGGGAGGTAGAATGAGGTTAAGTTCGATAATTTTGTTCTCAGGGCTACTCATAATGGTTTCTTAATAAATTGGCCAAATTCCATCCACTATGGGTTTGCCATTGAAAAAAGTCGGATCCATTTGGACGTGCTGGAATCGGTTTTGATTAACCGTATAGACAATATGTAAACGATCATCGCGTGTCTGGACGATCGAGGGATTTTGGAAATGTTCTGACGGACCTTGATTCAAGACAGCAATCGCATTCCAGTCTCTACCATTTTTACTTGCAGCCACATTGATGCGGTCAGTCAATTTTTTGCTATGGTTATAAACTACCACAAAGCGACCGTCCTTGATCTTGATGGCATCAAAACCACTATTGGGTGCAGGAAGTGGGGATCGTTTCATGGAGTACCAGCTCTTGGCTCCATTATCACTCCAGAACTCCGTGAGGTAACCTTGTTTTGTTCTGCATAACACTTGAATATTCTTTTCATCGTGTATCAGGATGGCCGGTTCCGTAGCCCGGTACTCGGCAGGGAAATTCAAGGGCTTGGTTTTCATAAACCCCCAGTTTTCGCGGAAAGGTGTTACAAATTCGAGGTGGACTCTCCAGCCGGCTGTGGCTGTTGCGGATGGGCAAAGCAGCTTTCCATTCGGTAGTTCAACACCCTTGTTTTTAATGGGGCCGTGGAATCCATTTCTCAATTTTATTTCGGGAGTCCATGAGTGTCCCTCGTCATAGGAAATTTTCATGCGACCTTCCCAGGTTTCACGCGAGAGTCCTACCTGATAAAATAATGCCAGTTGGCCATTCGATGCTCGAGTTAAGACCGGATTCCAACATGCCTGGCGGGCTCCTGTTCTTTTTGTGGTATAAGATGCTGCAGTTCTGGGCGTGGACCACGTCATTCCATCCCAGTGAGATTGTTGAATGGTAACATCCGAGAAACCCGGGCGAGAGCCACCGGCCCAAACCAGCAACAAGCCCTTTTCAGTATCTATGACATTGGGAGTATCATTGTAAGGAGATGGCAAGTTAAGGATATCCGATCTCAACGTGGCTCCATGACTTGTCAGGCACCACAATATCCCCAACACTAGATTCATGGACATAGCCCATGTTTTGAATAAATGCAGCATCATTAATCAACCTATACGCATTTGAGTCTCAGGGTTCAATCCCATACTGGGAACTTTCCAAGATCCATCAACATTCAGAATACTGGTTAGTTCAGGCCTCATTCTTCAAGATTTGTTACAAGCCGGTCATTTATTGTTGCATTGCGCCCCAGAGCAAATACTTGGGCTTGTGATTCCGTTTCTTCGGTGCATACTTGCCTCATCCCTATGAAAGCTAAAAACACTTCGAAACCTGCCGGCAGTGTAACTCGTCGGACATTTCTTCGTAATGGAGCCATCGTGACTACTCTCATGGCCGCTCCTACTTTGACAACTCGGCTGCAAGCTAACAAGAACAGTCACCTCCAGATATTCCAAATTGGTGTTGGGGGTATCGGGGGCATGCAACGCAATGGACTGAAGAATCACAAACGTTCTAAATTCGTTGGTTTTTGTGATGTGGACAGCGACATCATGAGTAAAGTTGCCAAAGATTACAATGGGGCTTGGACAGTTTCCGATTATCGTGAGGCTTTTGAGAAACGTGTCGACACCTTTGATGCGGTGATCGTTGATACTCCGGATTTTCATCACGCCCCCATGATGCTGACTGCCATGAAGCATCATAAGCATATCTACGGTCAAAAACCGTTGGTGCAGCAGTTGGATGAACTTCGATTGATTCGTGAAGGCCTCGCCGCCCGGCCTGATCTTGTCACTCAAATGGGAAATCAGCGTGCTTGTCGTGATGGCCGAATGCAGTCTGTGGAACTGTTGCGACGCAATCAATTGGGCAAACCGGTAGCTGCATACGTTTGGACCGGTGGGATCAAAGCAGGACACTACTTTGCAGATCCTTACAGTGATTTACCGAAAGCAAAACCAGTTCCTGCAAACTTGAATTGGGACCTGTGGCGAGGTCCGATTAAGAAAAATATCGGCTACAGCGACGATCTTGCACCCAGAAGATGGCGTGCCTTTTGGGATACGGGCGGCGGTCAGTTGGCTGACTGGGGCTGTCACTTGTTGGATCTACTCTTTTTTGCCTATGATTTGCCATCTCCTGAATCGGTCATCACCCACACCCACCGAGCAGCAAACGATGGTCACTCTTCCCACAACTTGAGCACCTTGACCTTTCCTGGAGGGAAGAAATTTGCTCGAGACAAATTTGTAGTGCAATACAACGATACGGGTCTTCTTCCCTCATTTTCTGCACTTGGATTGCCGCCCATGAAGGTGGGAGCGAATCGTACCATGGTGGTTTGTGAAGAAGGAACCCTGCTTCTTGAGGCCAATGGGCACATCACCATTTTCCGAAACGGTAAGGTTGTCGAAAACGAGCCCCTACCCAAAGTGGAACCCCGTCATCACTGGGAAGATTGGGCGGATCTTTGTCTGGGTGAAAAACGGTTTGTTTGGGCTCCATTTAACATTGGGGTTCGTATTACAGAACCGGCTTTGCTTGCGGTCAAAGCAACTCGATACCCAGGGCAGGAATTGCTATGGGATGCCAAGAAACACCGGTTTACCAACCATGATCAGGCAAATAAGGAAATTTTAAGCAGAGAGTATCGTGCTGGATTTGAACCGCCCACTTTTTCATGAGTTCTTGAATCTCGAATAGGTAAATCCTCATTGAAACACGCTCAGAAGATCAGATTCTGGGCGTGTTTCTTTGTTCATTAGCAGCATTTTCGAGGGGATTTTTTTCCTTCCGGTCAGTATGACTGACTTCAATTGATGGCTCTGAGCGTACGAAGGAGCTTATAGACTCCGCTTCCAATGCTTGTTTCAGAGGTCAATTATTCATTGCAGTCGTGGGGGGAATTGATATATTCAACAGATATTTCATGATCTTCGTTTGGACTCAAGGTGCGGTTCATCACCAGAACAAGTGAAGGCTTGGAATGGGGCGTTCTGCCCTAGAGTCGATCTCGTCTTAACTGAAAGCTTAATTATGAAGAAAATACTCCTTACACTCGGCTGTGTTTTAAGTCTGGTCCTCGGGTTTCAACCCCGCATTTCGGCAGATTCCGCTGAAGTAACTCTCTCCGGCACAGGGTGCTGCGCCAAGTGCAAACTCAAACAAACTGACAGCTGTCAAAATGCCCTGAAATCAGGGGATACGTTGTATCTTTTGGAACACAACGCTGTCAGTAGGGCGTTCCACAAGAATTTATGTTCTGGAACTGCTGCTATCACCGCAGTTGGATCCGTAAAGGAAATTGATGGGAAAAAAGTTCTGGTGGCCTCCAAAATCAGTTTGGCTGGAGACGAAGCCAAATCAGCAAAGCCAGAGAAAAAAGCTTCGGATGTGCAAGAATTTGTAGGCACCGGTGTTTGCACCAAGTGCGTGAGCAAAATCACGGATGCTTGTCAGAATGGAATTGTAGTTAAGGGAATTCTACACTTCATCGATCACAACGACGTGAGCAAGGCTTATCATGAAAAAGTCTGTCAAAAATCTACTCCAACCGTCGTTTATGGAAAATTGACCGAAGTTGCTGGTGTGAAGAAAATTACAGCCACAAAAATTGAAGAAGCCCCCAAAGTAGAGACCAAGGCCGAACCTTCCAAGGAGAAAACTCCAGCCAGTTTGACCATTAAGGGGACTGGAAGTTGTCTGAAATGTGCTCTTGGGAAATCCGACTCTTGCCAGAATGCCATCACAACCACCGTGAATGGAAAAGAAAAGCTCTACGTATTTGCCAAAAACGAATGTAGTAATGGCTTTCACAAAAACCTTTGCTCGGCAAAAGCGGAGATTGTTGCTGTTGGAACTTTGGCAGAAGAGGGTGACCTGGCGGTTTTTACTCCCACCAGTTTGAAACTGCAGGAGAAGAAAACACTGACCGGTGAAGCCCTTTGTTTGAAATGTGAACTTAAGCAGACCAGAAAATGCCAGAATGCCATCAGAGTTTCAGTGGACGGCAAGAATCTGATCTATGCATTGGATGACAACAAGGTCAGCCGAGGTTTTCACAGCAAAGTGTGTCAGGCAACCGTTGATGTCAGTGCAGAAGGCACCGTGGCAGAGATCAATGGAAAACTAGAATTCACCGCTTCCAAAATTCAAGTCAAGTAATCAAAGGTCCAGGTTGATACTGTGACCTTTGGGAACTGAGATTGCCGATATTAATTAATAGGAAAGAGGTCAGGTAGATTGAATCTGCCTGGCCTTTTTCATTGTGCCTTCAGAAAGTATCATTTTTTGCATCTCTCAAACTTGAACGATACAGATCTAAAACTTGTCACGAAACGATAGGAAATGTGTTCAAATTATTGATTTTAACTTCAATGAAAAGTTTAAATGGCTACTTTCCGGTTTTTCTGACATTCAAAAAATTGCAAAAAAAGGAAATCTAATATTGCCAAATCCTGATAAATCTATACCAAGGTCCCTCTGCGTTGACACCATCGCCAGACTTAGGAAATAGAAAGAAAAACATGACAGACTTATCCCGATACAGAAATATCGGTATTTTCGCACACGTGGATGCCGGAAAGACGACCACGACCGAACGTATCCTCAAGCTTACAGGAAAGATCCACAAGTTGGGCGAAGTACATGACGGTGCCGCTACGACTGACTTCATGGACCAGGAGAAAGAACGTGGAATTACGATCCAGTCAGCTGCAACTTCCTGTGTCTGGAATGATCACACCTTGAATATTATCGATACTCCGGGTCACGTGGACTTTACCATTGAAGTTTACCGTTCCTTGAAAGTGTTGGATGGAGGTATTGGAGTCTTCTGTGGTTCCGGTGGTGTCGAGCCTCAATCCGAGACCAATTGGCGTTATGCGAACGATTCGGAAGTTTCACGTATCATCTACGTCAACAAGCTGGACCGTGTAGGCGCCGATTTTTATCGGGTCGTTGGTCAAGTCAAAAACATCCTGGCTGCCAAGCCGCTTGTGATGGTGCTTCCCATAGGTGAACAAGAAAAATTTGAAGGTGTTGTTGATCTTTTAACTCGCAAGGCGTGGAAATGGGCCAACACCGGAGATCCGATGGATTACACAGTTGAAGACGTTCCTGCTGATATGGCAGATGCTGTCGAGAAATATCGTGCCGAATTAATAGAAACTGCGGTTGAAGTGGATGATGAGGTGATGGAAGCCTATCTCGAAGGCAATGAGCCAGACATTGAAACCATCAAGCGCTGCATCCGAAAAGGAACAATCAATCTGGATTTTTTCCCGACATATTGTGGTTCTTCGTTCAAAAACAAAGGAGTGCAATTGGTTTTAGACGCCGTTGTCGACTATCTCCCCAATCCTACCGAGGTAAAACCTCAACCCGAAGTGGATTTGGAAGGAAATGAGACAGGCGAAGTAGCAACGGTCGATGCCAGTAAACCACTTCGTTCCCTGGCCTTCAAGATCATGGATGACCGCTATGGTGCATTGACATTTGTAAGAATTTATTCTGGCAAGATTAAAAAGGGCCAAAACATACTCAACACATACACAGGGAAAGAGGAACGTGTCAGCCGAATCGTTCGCATGCATGCTGATAGTCGTGAGGAAATCGACGAGGCAAGTGCGGGGGATATCGTTGCCTTGCTGGGAATGAAGAACACACATACAGGCCACACCCTCGCAGATCCAGATAATCCCGCCACCTTGGAGCCCATGGTTTTTCCTGATCCTGTTATTTCCATCGCCATTGCGCCTAAGGAAAAAGGTCAGGTCGATAAACTCAGTACAGCCATCGGTAAGATGGTAGCCGAAGATCCTTCTTTCCGAGTTGAAACCGATGAGGAATCTGGCGAAACCATTCTTAAAGGAATGGGCGAGCTTCACCTGGATATCAAGGTGGATATTCTCAAAAGAACATATGGTGTGGAAGTAGAAGTGGGTAAACCTCAGGTTGCCTACAGGGAAACCATTCGAAAAACCATTCAGGACACATACACTCACAAGAAACAGTCAGGTGGGTCTGGTCAGTTTGGACGTATTGATTACACGATTGAACCCGGAGAGGTTGGAAGTGGTTACTTCTTTGAATCTAAAGTGGTTGGTGGAAACGTTCCCAAGGAATATTGGCCGGCTGTGGACAAAGGATTCAAGGTTTCATGCCAGGAAGGTGTTCTTGCCAAGTATCCATTGGTGGACGTTCGATTCGTTCTGAATGATGGTGCCTACCATGCGGTCGATTCTTCAGCCATTGCTTTTGAAATTGCTGCCAAGTCTGCCTACCGTCAGTCAATACTCAAGGCAAACCCCGTGTTGCTTGAGCCCATTATGAAGATCGACGTCTTCACTCCTGAAGATAATGTGGGTGATACGATTGGTGATTTGAGTCGTCGCCGTGGTATGATTCAAGGACAGGATCCTGGTCCAACGGGTGTTCGTATCAAAGCAGAAGCTCCGTTAAGTGAAATGTTTGGTTACATTGGAGATCTACGTTCCATGACCTCAGGGCGTGGTCAATTCTCGATGGAATTCTCTCATTATGCTGAATGTCCAGGTTCTATTTCTGAGGCCATCATTGCTGAGCGCAGCAAGGAAAAGAAATAATCCTTTCTACATTTCTTTTGATCAAAGCTCCTCTCCCTACATGGGAGAGGGGCTTTCTTATTACATTTTTCGGAGCAGCCAGATGTTCTGACTATGATGTTGATTGGGCCAAAAGTTTAATGACGACTTTTTTCACCTTTTCTGGCTGATCAACGGCTATTTGAGGCATGTGAGCATCTTGAGGCTTCAATATGGCAAATTGACCTTCCCTCATCGTTATGAAATCTCCTTCACCATGCAGTTTGTAAAAATCCTTTTCTACGTCATATGGTTCGGGTTTCATGGTACCTACTGGAGCGTAACCAATTCTTTCCAAACCTGATGCAATGTATTGAATGTCGATGTATTTGATATGAGCTTCCCAAAATCCATCCTCTTCCAACTTGGTTTGGTATGTTTCGACCATTGCATACAGACGGTCACCATCAAGGGCATGGCGACCAACAGGGATGGTGCTGAAATCTGATCTCTCGAGGTATCTTAAGGCAGTTTCGATGGGGGCACCGAGTTGATAATACTCCGATGCGTTTTTGATGTGGTCGATGATCATATAGATATTTCTCCTGTCATGAAAGTGATCGCATGTCCCTTGATCAGGACCCGATTGTCTTTAATTTCGCAGGTTAATTTGCCGCCTCTTTTTGAAATTTGGTGAGCATTCATGATTTTTTTATTTAATCTGTTTGCCCAGTACGGAGCCAGAATGCAATGGGCAGATCCGGTTACGGGATCTTCCGGAATGCCATTTTTTGGGCCGAAAAAACGACTCACAAAATCACAGGAAATGCCGGGTGCCGTAATAATCACCCCTCGTTGATCCAGTTGAAGTAATGAGTCTAGTCTAGGCGAGCAATCAATAACATCCTGCTGGCTTTTGAGGACGGCCATATAGTCCATGGATCGATAAGTTTCGACAGGAGTCACTCCAAGTCCGCTCAACAAAGCCTCGGGTGTCTTACAGTGTTCAAATTCCTGGGCCGGGAAATCCATCTCCAATTGACCATCCTCATATCTTCTTACTGGCAATGGACCGCTTTTGGATTGAAATGTCACTGTGTCACCCTGGATCTGGTTGCGTTCAAACAGTAAGTGAGCGGTGGCTAAGGTGGCATGCCCGCACAGGTCAACTTCTCCATTTGGTGTAAACCATCGAATCCCATATTGATCTCCAGTCGCCTTTACCACGTAGGCAGTTTCCGAAAGGTTGTTTTCTGTGGCAATGGATTGCATCAGCGACTCATCCAGCCAGTGCTCCAACGTGCAGATTGCTGCAGGATTTCCTTGAAACACTTTTTCAGCAAATGCGTCAACTTGAGCTAATTGAATTTTCATAGTGTGGTTGAATCAGTTGTCTCTAATTTCGATCGCACCCAGTCGAATGCCTGAGGGCGAGTTTGAATCGTGCCCTCTAATTGCAAGTCATAGATTTGCTTAAGCAAGATTCCAATCTGCTTCCCGGGTTTCATTCCCAGGGCAATTAAATCGCCTCCTTTCAGGATAGGTTGAGGGGCTTGTGAAAGCACTTCAAGTTCCTGCGCTTTTTCACGCAGAGCTTGGATGCTTTCCGGGATTTTTGGCTCCTTTGGGGGGCGGCCCAAAGCATCAGCGGTCATGATGAGACACAGTGAGGGAATCGTTTCCGGTTCCAATCGCTTGGCTAGCCGGCGAACCATGCGGTCAGAGACCGATGAAATATGTATCATATGCTCCATAATCAGCGGCCGAACGCGTTCCGTGATGACTTTGGGGGCCTGGATTCGATCAAAAAAATCATCCGCCAAGTTGGCCCCGATTTTATCATGTCCGGGAGAAACAACTCTCATGCGACCATGCTTCATCACTTTTTCAGTTGTTCTAGATTTGCCTATGTCATGCAGAAGGATGGCAAACATCCAAACCGCTCGGTCTAAAGGTGCCCCATCGAGCCAATCCGGTTGATTTGCCAATGCATCACAGCAATGAAGGGTATGGTTCCAGACATCTCCCTCAGGATGCCATTCAGGGTCCTGAGGAGTATTGATCAAAGCAGAAAGTTCAATGAAATGTTTCAGCCATCCGGAGCCTTTCAAGAACTGCAGACCTTTGGAAGGTTTTCGGCTTTGCGTGGACCATTTATACCATTCATGCCAGATACGTTCCCTGGGTAGTTCTTTGAAATGATCCTGAATCGAGCGGCAAAGTTCCAGTGTTTCATCATCTCCGGACATATCGAATCGAGCGGCAAATTGCATGCCCCTTAAAACGCGCAGGGGATCCTCACTGAATGCATTTGAGGTATGTTTCAGTTTACGATTCTTCAAGTCCTTTTGCCCATGATAAGGATCCAGGATGACTTGTTTCTTGGGATCGTACATGATGGCGTTGATCGTAAAATCACGCCTGGCCGCAGCCGATTCAGGAGAAAGTTGGGGGTCGTGGGTGACCTCAAAACCCCGATGTCCGATGCCTGTTTTCTTCTCTTTTCTGGGAATGGCAATATCGTAGGTCTCACCTTTACGTGGTGTCCATTTAATGACTCCAAATGATTTTCCGACCGCATTGGTTCGGCCGTGCTTGGAGAGGATTTTATGTAGATATGTGAAGGAAATATTGAAAATTTCAACATCAAAATCATTGATATCCGAGCCAAGTAACCAATCACGGACACAACCTCCAACCATCAGTGGGGTGGCGGTTGCAGGAAGCACATTGAACAAGTGCATTAAACTGCTTGGTATGGGCATTTCCCGTTTCACGCGAAGTCCATCTTACAAAATAGTCATCAACTTCACCATCATTCATATGAATTATTGGGATTGATTGAGGGACTTGCTCTGATGTCAATGTTCACGAGAAATGGTTTATTATTGCCACCCAGGTCCTGGTTTGCTTGTTTAGCGCCGGCATGAGCGCTCCTGGCGAAGATAAATCCAATAAATCAACGGAAATTACTTCCGTACCTGGTGATGCTTTGGAGCAGCCCAAACGAATGCCGGCGGGGGTTGTTTCCAGATCCGCCATGTTGGCTTCTTTGAAGCACAGGAACTATAAAATATTCTTCTTTGGACAGATCATATCGCTGACTGGAACCTGGATGCAAATGGTAGCCGAAGGATGGTTGGTCTATGAATTAACTAAATCACCGCTTGCGCTGGGAATCATGCGATTCCTCCACACGATTCCAGTCACTTTATTTACTTTTTACGGCGGAGTCATTGCTGACCGTTTCGAAAAACGGACCATCCTTGTTGTGACTCAATCTTTCGCATTGGTGCTCTCCTTGTTGTTATATTTTTTGGCTGTAGCTGGCAATATTCAGATTTGGCAGGTGGGCATGATCGCCTTTGGTTTAGGGGTAACGAATGCGTTTGACATACCGGCAAGGCAGAGTTTTGTCGTAGACATGGTCGGCAAAAAGGATTTAACGAATGCCATCGCACTGAACTCTTCTGTATTCAATTCTGCTCGAATCGTGGGACCTGCGATTGCCGGTATTATCTTGAGTCGTATCAACGTAGCCGCATGTTTCTTGATCAACAGCTTTTCTTATGCCGCTGTCATCATTGGCTATCTTCTGATGAAACTTCCTTTAAAGGCCAACCGGGCGGATCAAAGAAATATTCGTAGCGCAACCAGAGAGGCCATGAAGTGGATTTGGCAGCATGGTGAAGTCAGGACGATCTTTATTTTAGTTTCGATGATGAGTTTGTTCGGGATGGCCTATACGGCCTTGATGCCTGTATTTGCCAAGGATATTTTGAACATAGGTCCTGAAGGTTTTGGTTGGTTGCTCACAGCAAATGGGATAGGCGCATTGGTGGGATCCTTTACGCTGGCTGCCTATGGACATCGTATTGATCGAGGTCGTCTGTCGTTATCTGGATTGGGCATCTTTCTAGTTTGTATGATTGGTTTTGCCTGGAGCCGAAATGCCTGGCTTTCCGGGGGAATCCTGGTTTTAGCCGGCTGGGGGATGATCGTGTTTTTCGCGACCTCAAACACGCTCGTCCAGGGGAATGTGTCCGACTCCCTGCGCGGTCGGGTGATGGGGATATATTCCTTTTGTTTTATCGGGTTGAGTCCCTTCGGGAATTTTATCTCCGGTGCAGTTGCCAAATGGCTTCAAGCACCCGTCGCTCTCAGTTTGGGGTGCTCCATTGGGCTGGTCTTTTTCGGCTGGGCTTACTTCCAGCGATCTGCCCAAGACTGATGGAGCTTCAAAAGCTCTGCAACAACATCCGGGTGCTTGGATGCCACATTGTGCATTTCTCCGATGTCGTCTTTCAAATTGACCAAATACCATCTGTCTTTTTCGGTTATCTCAGCCTTTTGACTGGTATCGTTGGGGTTGCCCAAAAGTTTCCAGTTTCCGTGTCTAACAGCCCATTGAGGATTGTTTTTGTTGCCTGTTTGCCAGTGGAAGGTGGGATGGGCTCCTGGTGCCTTTGCTGATTTTAATATCGGCGAGAGGTTGACCCCATCGATGGGTATTGAAGGAAGGGGTATTCCACATAGATCGGCTATCGTTGGAAACCAGTCGATCGCTGTTGCAAACTGATTCCTGGTGACATTTTCCTCCAAATGTCCCGGCCAACTGATGATGGCTGGAACCCGAATACCGCCCTCGAACAAACTGAATTTTGCACCTCGATAGGGCCCCGCCGACCCACCGCCACCGAAGGTTCTGGTCTCTGTGGAATGACCATGATCGGATTGAAAGATGATGATGGTATCGTTCGTCAATCCGTGGCGGTTCACAGATTCTATCACTTCGCCAATTTTTTCATCCATTGTCGAAACAAAGGCAGCATACATCTTTCTGGGCTCAGGAAGATGTTGATAAAACTTCCTCCATCCGTCGGTGCCTTGTAACGGGTAATGGGGGACATTAATCGCCCAATAGATGAAAAATGGTTCCTCCTTATGATTGGCGATAAATTCATCTGTTTCCCGAACCATCAAATCAGGAAAAAATTGTCCATCCTCCCAAATCTCTTTTCCATCACGCCATAGGTCGTGACGATTAGGGCCATTCCAGTAGAAAAAATGTGACCAGTTATCGATGCATCCTCCCATGTGACCGTAGGAGGTGTCGAAACCCTGACCGTTGGGCATGGTGTCCGGAGTGTATCCCAGGTGCCATTTTCCAATGTGTCCTGTGGCATAGCCCGCAGCTTTCATCATTTCTGCTATCGTGGTTTGATTTGAAGGCATGCCCGAATGACCTTTTGATGAACTGACATTACCGGGAACTCCGGCATGCTGGGGGAAACGTCCTGTCAATACCGCCGCTCTGGAAGGAGAACAAACCGGTGCTGCCGAATAAAATTGGGTAAACTTGATTCCTTTTCTGGCCAATTGATCCAAATGCGGTGTGTAAAGATCCTTGGCCCCGTAACAATTCAGGTCAACACTTCCCTGATCGTCCGTATAAATCAGAATCACATTTGGTTTTCTTGCCTGTAAGCTGCTGGTCGTGAATAAAACAACTAACAAAGAAAGTAGGGCCAGAATTTTCATGGAAACAGCCAATGGATTCTTGTGAATTTCAGAATAAATCATGCGGGAAGGTATGTTCATGGTTGATGGGCTGATTATGGTGTTTCATTTGCACCGCAGGCAAGAAAAAGCCAACTGGTTTCCAATGAAGGTGGATTCATATATATCCTGCCTCCTGATTCTCAGGTGCCTTGATTGGAAGGATTTCTACTCCAGTTCAACTAAATTCCAAAGGCGTTTGTCAGGCGGGATAATATGGGGCCGGGAAAGATGCCCATTAAAATAACGCCTGCCACTGTGAAGGAAATCAGGGTGAACTGGTAAGTGTTAATCTTAATGGATCTCGATTCTTTATCGACTGATTTTGAGAAAGCTGCCTTTAAGATTTGCAGATAGTAATAAAGGGAGACTGCACTGGCACCCAGCGCAATGATCACCAGTAAGATCAGGCCAAGTGGCTGGTTTGAAGCTTTCAACGCGGAAATGAACAAGTTGAATTTGGCGAGAAAACCAACCATGGGGGGAATGCCCGCCATGGACAAAACAAGAATCATCAAACAGGCCGTCATCCAACCTGATCGAAATCGTAGTCCCTCCAGAGATTTGAAATCATTGTTCTCATCATTCTGATCAAGGATTTGTAGAAGCCCAAACATCCCGACGATGGAAATACCATAGGTCAAGATGTAGAATGTCACTGATACAGGCCCCTCCGAATGTGGAGACATAATCCCAAGCAGGGCATAACCTGAATGGGCCACGGCAGAATAAGCCAGTAGTCGCCTGAGGTTGAGTTGCTTCAAGGCAGCCAGATTTCCGATCAGCATCGAAAGACATGCCAGCAATCCCAGAACGGAGATCCAGCCCTTCGACCAATTTGTCCATTGAATCGATCCGGCATGTGCTCCCAGACCTTCCCAGAGGAATCGGCCCATCACAAAGAAGCCGGCAACTTTCGATGCAGAAGCTATCAAACAGGCCACCGGGGTAGGGGCTGTCTGATACACATCAGGTGCCCACATGTGAAAAGGTGCAGCTGCGACCTTAAACCCAAATCCTGCGAGACTCATAATAATGCCTAGAAGCAACAAGGAATCGGTTGGCTTGGACGCAAGACTGGCCTTGATATCAGTCAAATGCATGTGTCCTGTGATTCCATAGATAAGGCTGAAACCATAAAGTAAAAAAGCAGCGGAGACGCCGCCGATGAGAAAGTATTTAAAGGCAGTTTGGGTGCAGATGGATTTTGATTTTTCGAATCCGGTCAACACGTAGAGAGATAGTGCCGTTAATTCCAATGCAATAAAGATCATGATCAAATGATCAGCTCCAACCAGGAGCAACATTCCCACCACGGCAAACAACAGGAGTGCGTGGAATTCTCCTTGATGCTTAAATCGTTTTTGAGTTCCTAAATGGAGCCACAATGAAAGCCCGGCCAAGCATAGTATGCCGATCTTTACCCATTTGGTTGCCTCAGCGACATAGTAAACTCCTCCCTTGACCACTCCAAGAGGTTGATTGAAAAGCAGGATGCCTGTTGCGATGATAGTGCCTGCGAGTGAAATCCATGTTAAGTTATGGCTGGGGTCCTTCTCATTGTTATTCTTCGTATTTAAAAAGGATACAGTCAATACGACGAGGGCAGTCATCACCAAAACCCATTCCGGGCCGGTGAGCCTTAGAATGTCTCCATAAGTGGATGTTTGTATGAATGATTCCATGCTTGATTTTATAATGAACTACCCTGATCCAATAAAGGCTTCAATAAGGGGGATTGCAAACTGGGGGCGATAATATCGAGCAGCAACCTCGGATAAAGTCCGATCAGTAAGCTCGTTCCAATTAACAGAATGGCCCCTGCCTTTTCCTGAAGTGTGAGTGGCGACAACTGCTTTTCATTAGCAGTCTGGTTTGCAGAACCGGTCGACCAGAACACCGTCAGCAACGCTCGCATGGAATAGGCAACTCCAATCACCACTCCCAGACCAGCCAAGATAGCCAGGTAAGAATAAGTGGACCAGGCTCCTGTAATGACATGTAGTTCGGCGACAAATCCACTAAATCCTGGCAGACCGACGGAAGCGAGTGCTGCGATCAGGAAAACAGTGGCCGCAAAAGGCAATTTTTTACCCAATTGCATGGATTCCAGTTGGCTTAAATCTCGGGTGTGAGTGCGCGAGTAGACCATTCTTCCGACGACCGCAAAGAGCAGGCCAGCCAGGATGCCATGGGAAAACATTTGAAGCACAGCTCCATTGAGACCGGTTTCAGTGGTGGCAAGTAATCCAAGCAAAACAAACCCCATGTGACTGACGCTTGAATATCCAATGATGAATTTAAAATCATTCTGCACCAGTGCAACCAATGCCCCAGCGACAATGCCAATGGCGGCCAAGAAAGCCATTTCTTCCCTCCACATGGACGCTCCCATAGGGAACAGAGTCATAGGAACTCTGAGTGCCCCATAGGCTCCAAGCTTCATCACGACTCCAGCCAACAGCATGGATGCGCCTGTCGGTGCGGCAACGTGACCGGTGGGAGCCCAGGTATGAAATGGCCATAAACCTGCCAGAATGACGAACCCTATGAAGGTGACAGGGAATACCCATTTTTGAAATTCAGGAGTGAAAGGGTGTTGAATGATTTGTTGAAGGTCAAAGGTGACAGCCCCTGAGACGACAAAAGCCGCCATAATCCCAATGAGGGCCAATGAACTTCCAACGAAGCTGTAAAGAACCAGTTTCATGGCGCCGTACGACTTGTTCGTGGAGCCCCAAATGGCAATGAGAAAATACTTGGGAATAATGGCTATTTCATAGAAGACGAACAAAAGAAACAGATCAAAACTGATGAAGACTCCGTAAACACCGCCGATCAAGGTCAGGAAGAAACCAAAGAATTCATTCGCCCTTTCTTCGATATTCCAGGAGAAAAGGACGGCCGCAATCGATGCGATTCCTGTCAATACAACCATGACCATGCTGATACCATCCGCAGCCAGGTAAAATGAAACGCCCAGGCTTGGGATCCAGCTCCATTTCGTAACGTCTACCACGGGGTTGCCATCCACAGGAGCGTAATTGATGGCGCAAACAATGGCGATGAGAGCAGAAAAGATAGTGCCCGCCAGAGCGATGCGCTTGCTCAAATCGGGGCGTTTGGAAGGTGTTAAAAAACAACCCAAGGCGCTCAAGAAAGAAATATATACAATCCAACCCAACATAACTAGAAACGCATGGCACTGATGATTTGATTGATCACCGGATTGAGTCCACCCAGCAGCAAGTGAGGGAAGAAACCGAGCAGAACCATCATGACTATGAAAGGTGAAACCAGAATGGTGTCCAATAAGGATAAATCCTTGAAGTTTGTGGAGGACGGACCAGGTGGCCCCTGAAAGACAATTTGCAAAAATCGTAGAAGAAATACTGCAGTGATCAGCAATCCGGGAAGGGCAAGACACGCAGCCCAGGGGACCAGTCCAAAAACGCCTTTGAAAATCAGGAACTCGCCGATGAATCCATTCAGCCCCGGCAATCCAACAGATGCAAAAACTGCAAGCCCAAACGTTCCTGCCATCAGCGGAGCTACCTTACGAAGCCCTCCATGCCCATCCAGAGTCACCTTACTTCCCGTGCGATGCTCCATGGCGCTGACAAAGTAAAATAACACCGAAGCAATGATTCCGTGAGCAAACATCTGCAACATGATTCCGCCCAAGGCTGAGGTTTTTTGAATGGACAAGTTTGCTTGACCATTGGTGACAACCCCCAATGCAAGTAAGCCCATCATGCAGTATCCAAGATGGTTGATGGATGAGTAGGCAAACATTCGCTTGATGTTGCGTTGGCCCATTGCAGCAAATGCCGAATATACAATTCCAACTACTGTGATGAGCATCAACGGAACCAGGATTTTTGGCAGTGCATATGGGAACATGGGTAAGCCCATCCTGATTAATCCGTATAGCCCCATCTTGGACATTATTCCTGTCAATATCATCGTGACTGGAGTCGGGGCATGGTCATAAGTGTCAGGGAGCCAGGCGTGAAATGGTATCCATGGAACTTTAATCGCCAGCCCCACAAAAATGAGTCCGAAGATAATAGCGCAGAGCCATCCAAGAGGCATATCGAACCAGCCCAGATTTGAGCCGATCAAATTGCCAAGACTTCCATTGCTTGAGAGAGTTGCGATTTCTTCAAATTCAAAGCTACCAGTAGCTCCTGCCAAAGCAAGGAACCCCACCAGCAACGCGATGCTGCCCACCATGGAATAAACAAAGAATTTCAGTGAAGAGCGGTTTTTGCCTGGAGATCCCCATAACCTGACTAGAAAAAATGCCGGGACCAAACTGATTTCATAAAAAAAGAACCATAGGAAAAAATTGGTGGCAGTGAACACACCCAGCAAACTTCCGTGTATGATCAGAAGGCATCCAAAATATCGCGGTTCGTCATGATCAATTTTCCAGGAGGCGGCAAAAGCAAAAGGAAGGATGAGTGCCGTGAGAAGGACCATTAAGCCGCTTAAACCATCGATGCTAAGTGAATAATCGACTCCTAAAGTCGGTATCCAGACAACTCGCTCAGCTAGTGCCTGGGCGACTGATTCTGATCTGCTTAACGCCCAAGATACAATGGAAATCAGAGAAGTGATGAGACAGATCCCCATCCCGAAATGCCGGGCTTTTCGGTGTTTTGCCGGGTTGAGAAATAGAAAACAGATGCCTGTGATCAGTGGTAACCATATGATGAGGCTCAACCATGGGATTGCGCTCATTTGTCACCTCCCCAAATCCAGAATATTGCCATGACGATAAAGCCCAGGGCGACTATCTGCAGATAAAATTGAATTCGACCAATATGGGCTTTAGAAACCCGATTCGACTGATTTTGAATTCCTTTGCAGGTTCGGTCGAAACCAGCATTAATCAAATACTCGTCCCAGAGACGTCCGATCCAGGAAAGCACCTTCGTCGAGAAGGCAATCCCATTCATCATGGGGACCATGAGATGTTTTTCCAGCCAGGCACTTCCTGATGCAAGCGCTTTCGTCCAGTGAATGACCGTCAATTCATAGAATTCATCGAAATAAAACTTGCTCCTTAACACACCAAACCAACCATTTGGTAATCGGTTATCCAATGGATCTGTATCCTGAACAGGATCGAAGACCAAACTACTGTAATACCACCACCCAACTCCGAGTCCCAGCAGGACAAGAATAGAAGAACCTAACGCCAGTAGCAGGGTAGCCCCATGAAAAATGGCTCCGAAGTGCCATTCAGTGGCGCCACCCTCCAGGAAAGTTTGAAACCAGGGGAAGATGGGCGTTCCTATGAAACCCGATGCTATCGCGAGACCCGCAAGGATGCGTAACGGCAGCAACATGGAGCCAGGGCTTTCATGTGGAGTGAATCCTGCGGGCAGCTCGTGGTCTTCTTTCCGATCCAATCGATTCTTACCAAAAAACACCTGGCACATTTGGCGGGTCATGTAAAAAGCTGTGAGGAAGGCGCCGAGCAACGCCATGAGAAAGGGAGCGATGTTTCCATGCCAATGAAGAGCCGAGTGTAGAATTTCATCCTTACTCCAAAAACCTGCCGTTACCAGAGGGAAACCTGCCAGCGCAAGCATGCCTATTCCATAAGTGGCAAAGGTTACGGGCATGGTTTTGCGAAGCCCTCCCATGTAACGAATGTCCTGTTCATCGTGGCAGCCGTGGATGACCGATCCGGCCCCCAGAAAAAGCAGTGCCTTGAAAAAGGCATGTGTAATCAAATGGAACATCGCCACCGCAACTCCCCCGGTTCCCAGTCCAAGCATCATGTAGCCCAGTTGTGAAATGGTCGAAAATGCCAGGATGCGCTTTAGATCCGACTGACCGCAAGCGGCCAATGCTCCGACGAGTGCGGTGATGGCACCAATCCAGGTGATCAAAGTCAGTGCATGCGTCCCTGCGATTGATGTCTCAAGCAATGGATGCACTCTTGCCATCAGGAACACTCCTGCAGCAACCATGGTCGCTGCGTGAATGAGGGCACTCACTGGAGTGGGGCCTTCCATGGCGTCTGGAAGCCAAACATGAAGAGGAAACTGTCCGGATTTTCCCATGGCTCCTACAAAGATCAAACATCCAATTGCCGCAGCCGCGGTCATTCCGGCAATACCGGGAGCAGCAGCAAGCAAACCCAGTGATGTGGTTTCGAGGCATCCCTGACCGGCATCATAAAAAAGAAGCGTGCCAGCTTCTCGGTAGAGCCAAAGGATGCCGATGAATAATCCAAGATCACCTATCCTCGTTGTGATGAATGCCTTTTTGGCCGCTGCGGCAGCCGATGGTTTTTCATACCAGAATCCAATCAGGAGATATGATGCAAGCCCCACCACTTCCCAGCACATGAACAGAATCAGGAGGTGGTTTGAGATCAGTAATCCCAGCATGGCTCCAGCAAATAAAGACAGAAATGCATAGAACCGAACCATCCTTGGATCTTTGGCCATGTATCCCATGCTGTAAATGAACACAAGCAGAGATACGAAAGTGACCATGACCAGCATGACCGCGTTGAGTGGATCGAGTAACCAGCCTATTCTGACTTGAGATTGCCCAAGATCGAACCATGAAAAGTTATGGGGCAGTCGGTCCACCACTCCGGGATCTCCTGGGTTACTGATTCCGGAGAAAAAGAGTAGTGAAAGCAGGAAGCTGGCACCCATGGCTGCACATGACAGATAGGCTGCACCTTTTCCAGATTTGGTAGGCCAAAAGGTCAGGATCAATGCCGATAAAATCGGCAGTCCGGGAATGAGCCAGATGTAAGTCATCCAATCCGTCATCCTTTCAGGTCCTCCAATTTTTCGGGGTTGGTCGTTCGATAGTGGCGATAGATCGAGATCACCAGGGCCAATCCCACCGCAGCTTCCGCCGCTGCTATGGCCATCGCGAAAACGACCATGGACAAACCTGATACACCGCTGATTTCAGGATTGAACCTCCAGAATGCCACAAAGTTGATGTTGGCTGAATTCAGCATCAACTCCACACCTGTCAACATGATGATTATATTGCGGCGCAACAAAATCCCCATCAATCCCGTGCAAAAGAGACCTGCGCTCAATATCAAATATGGCGTGATGGATTCCATGTTCATGAATCACCCGAAGTGTTGGTTCGGGTATTACTTTGATTTGCTTGGTTTTTATCGGGTGATGCGAGCAATGCTGCTCCTATCAATGCGACCGTCAAAAGCAATGCCATGACTTCCAGTGGAAGCACGAATTGGTTCAAAAGACTGTCTCCCAGTGAGTGTAAAGTGTCGCTTGTGGCTGATGGGAGACTTGCCTGCCTGACTGTTGATTTATAGATGCCAACGGCCATCAAACTGAATACTCCCAAACCAACGAGAGTGCCCGTCAACCAATGGCCGGGATTCCATTGTCGTAATGTTAATTCATTGCCACCTCGAGTCATGAGGAGGGCGAAAAGAATCAATATGGAGACAGCTCCAATGTAAACGAGTATTTGAGCGAATCCGATGAATTCAGCACCCAGTTGAAGAAAAACAAGCGCAATGCCAGCAAAGGTGACGGCCAAACACAAGACACAGTGCACCAGATTACGCAGTGACATGGCTGCTATGGCCGAAATCATCGTGAGCAAAGCTGTTGTGAAAAAGAAAAAGCTCATTTGTTCAACCCCGCTTCCTCAGCATATCTATATGTTCGAGGCTTAAATTCAGATGCCTGAGTCAAGGCTTTGCTCCAACCCAGGTATGCGCCGACGTTCAACACCGCGGTGATAATCCAGGCCAACACACCTTCATCCAGAGCGATCCAAATACCGGCTGCCACCAAATTCACAACAGACATCGGTAACATAAATTTCCAGGCAAACTCCATCAGTTGATCTGCTCTCAAGCGCGGCATGGTGCCTCGAATCCAAATGAACAGCAAGACAAGTGACAAAAGTTTTGCGAAAAGCCAGAAAGGTCCGGGAATAAACCCAAGGATGGGGAGGGGAGCATGAAATCCTCCGAGAAATAAAGTGGCGGTCAAGGCGCACATGGCGAACATCGCGATGAATTCAGCCATGAAAAACAGAGCGTATTTAAATCCTGAATACTCGGTCATATGTCCTGCAATCAGCTCGGATTCTGCCTCAGGAATGTCAAACGGCGAGCGATTGATTTCTGCCAGGGCGGATATCAGAAATAGAATACATCCGAGGAATCCCCAAGGTGTGAAAATATGCCAGGTATGGAAACCTCCGGATTGGGCTTGTACCACCTCAGTCAATGAAAGTGATCCAACGACCATGAGGACAGACAGTGTGGAAAGAATCAGAGGAATTTCGTAGCTGATCATCTGGGCAATGGCTCGCAGTGCTCCGAGCAGGGCGTATTTGTTTCGGCTTCCCCAACCTGCCATGAAAACTGCCAATTCCGAGGCGGCTCCAACTGCGAAAAAGAAAAGAATGCCAGTCTCAAGATCAAGAGCAACCAATCGGTGGCCAAAAGGAATCACAGAAAGTCCGAGCATGGCTGAAACCAACAGTCCCAAAGGGGCAAGAAAATGAACCAGGTGGTCGGCGTCTTTTGGGACAACGTCCTCTTTGGTCAGCATTTTGATGCCATCGGCCACAGGTTGAAAGATTCCGCCAGGTCCCACTCGATTTGGACCGTAACGGTTTTGTATGCGGCCAAGCATCTTTCTCTCAATAAGGGTGACCAATGCAAATAGACCGCCAAAGCTGGTCATGATGGGCAGGCAGGACAGGAAAGCGGAGCCAATTGGCTGAAGAGCCCCTGGTAACTGGAGAACCAAAAACGATTTAATGGTAATTAAAAGTTCCTCAAACCACATGATTATGATTCTTCTTTGGTTTCCGCCTTCGCTTTTGCCGCTTTTTCAGCTGCTTCCTTTTTTGCTTTGGCCAATTTTTCCGCTTTTGCTTTTTCCTTGGCTAAATGGTCCTGACGTTTTTGTTCCCTGATGGCATCCGTTTCGGCGGCTTCAGTAGGATGGATGCTGTGGTAATACTCATTGGATTTGGCCAACTGCTCCTTGGTGATTAACAAAGAGCCAAACCGATCCGAACCTGCATACTCGAAATCTCGATCCATGCGAATGGATTCAAAAGGACATACTTCTACACAAATCTGGCAGCCCATGCACACCGAGACATCGATATCGAATATCTTGGGTTGCATCTGCATTTTCCCGAGAAAGTCAGGTTTCTTTTCGGTGTCTTTTTCAATGTAGATACACTGCGGTGGACATTCCTTTTCACAGATCTGGCATGACACGCATCGAAGGCCGGATTCCCAGTCGTCTCCGTCGTAGACAAGAAACGGGAAATTCCGGGCATTTTCTTTGGCTGGAATTTTCTGCTCTGGAAACTCAACCGTAGTCAGCCGATCTGGATCGTGAAAACTGCCCACCAGATTTTTGGCAGTTTCTGCCATACCTTTGAGGATTCCTTTTCCTATCATTTATTCCTCCTTCCAATGTTCATCGGTCAACTTCTCCCAGCACGATGTCGATACTGCCTAGAATGATCACGGCATCTGCCACTGTTTGTCCCAAGCACATATCCTCGAGGACGGTCAAATTGATCAAACTAGGGGGACGTACTCGATAACGGTAAGGTTTGGGCGAGCCGTCGCTGATCAGATAAAAACCCAGTTCCCCCTTGGGTGCTTCTATTCTGCCATAAGCCTCTCCGGCGGGAGGTCTGAATCCTCTCAATTTTGCCTTGGGGTGGATAAAATCGCCTTCGGGAATTTCGTCGAGGGCTTGATGCAGAATCTTTACCGACTCCCGCATTTCCAGGATGCGGATCATGTAACGATCATAAACATCTCCGTGATCTCCCAGCGGAACTCTAAACGGAAAACGGTCATAGATTCCATAAGCATCCACTTTCCTGATGTCATAATTGACTCCGGTAGCCCTGAGCATCGGACCGCTGATGCCCGCATCTACCGCTAGATCCGGAGAAAGCACTCCGACATTCTGGGAACGAGACATCAAAACCTCATTCTCGGAAAGCAGTGCCTCAAATTCATCGAGAAATTTTGGAAAAGCGTCAACGACCGACCGAGCTTGGAGAATCCATTCATCGGTTAAATCACACCTGCATCCTCCAAAACGCATGTAATTACACATCATGCGGGCACCGCTTAATGATTCAAACAGATCGAGAATACGTTCCCTCTCGCGAAAAGCATACATCAGCGGCGTTCCCAATGCTCCCATGTCTTGAACCAAAAAGCCAATGAGGCTGACGTGGTTTTGAAGTCTGGATAATTCAGCAGTGATGACTCGAATATATTCGGCCCTTTCAGGAACCTCTATGCCAGCCAACTTTTCCACGGTCATGGCATAAGACCAGTTATTGGTCATGGAATTGAAGTAGTCCAGCCGATCTGTATAAGGCATGGATCCAAGGTAACTGGTGCCTTCGGCGATTTTTTCGTGGTTACGATGCAGATAACCAAACACGGGTTTGAGCTTGACTATGGTTTCACCCTCAAGTTCTACGTCCATCCTGAAAACCCCGTGCGTGGAAGGGTGATGAGGTCCCATGGACACCTCCATGCGCTCGGTCCCCTCAATGCTTCCCTCCTGGTTGGGGGTGACTTCGAATTGAGGGTTGGGTGGGGGAGTTTGGATGGTTTCTTCACTCACTTGGAACCCCCTTGTTCTTGATGGCTTTTCTTGAGCACATCGTCATGTGGTGTGGGTTCGTATTCGTAATCATCCGGTTCCACATAATCTTTACGCATGGGGTAATCTTCAAACTCTTCCCACATGAGCAAACGTCTTAAATCCGGGTGACCATCAAATCGGATGCCATAAAGATCAAATATCTCTCTTTCCTGCAATTCCGCACTTCTCCACACAGGAGTGAGAGATGGAAGAGTTACTTCTGAAGAACGATTTTTTGTTCGCAAGCGTATGACGAGTAGTCCAATAGATCCGCTCAATGAATAGAGGTGATAGACTGCCTCCAGACAAGGGTGCATTTCGTCCTCACCCGCATCGACGACAGGTTTCTTTTTACTCATTTTGGCGATGAGGTCTTCCGGCCAATCATTGCCCGTAACATTTGATAAATAGTCAAATTTCCATGGAGACTTATTCTTCAGCCAGTTGGCGCAATCTCTGGCACTGGCGGATGGTAAAAGAAGCGAATGCTGTTCCGAGGGAGAAGGGTTGGTGCATACGGTGACACCTGCTCCAGGGACGGCATGATTGATGGCCTCTGCGACCTCCTCAATGCCAGGTAATGTGTCTTGCCGTTTTTCCATTAGTGTTGAAGCGTTCTCCAGATGGTAATCTTAAAATTATGTCCTTCTCATTGCGGGAGCCTGCCAGACCTTGGGATTCTTTGGGGGCTCGAGGTCTCTTGCACCATGAACCGGAATTGGTAAATCCTCTTTGAGACGTTCTTCTTCCTCTTTTTGTCTGCTCGGGGCCAAACTGTCGCTGGCAATTTTTCGCTGCAAGGTCATGATCGCGTGTAGAAGTGCTTCAGGTCTCGGGGGGCAGCCAGGTATGTGGACGTCTACGGGCACAAATCGGTCAATTCCTTTCAAAACGTTGTAACCTTGCTTGAAAGGTCCACCTGAAATCGCACAGGCACCCATGGCAATGACATACTTGGGGGAAGGCATTTGGCGGTAAAGTCGAACGACCTGAGGTGCCATTTTTTTGGTGACCGTACCTGAAACGATCATCAGGTCCGCTTGTCGTGGGGAAGGGCGAAAGACCTCAGCTCCAAATCGAGCCAAATCGTATCTTGCCATTGAGGTTGCAATCATTTCGATTGCGCAGCAGGCAAGCCCAAATTGTAGTGGCCACAGGGAATTTTTTCGTCCCCAGTTATATAGATCGCTCAGAGTGGTCGTAAAGATACCCGCCTTTTGCAATTCGCTCTTTAGCCCTTCATCCATATGCGTTGATTGCCTATATCTTATTTTTGTTCTGCCGATTGATTGATTGCCATGGCGGTTTCAGGCTTGAACATCTGCCATTTCAACATCCCCTTGGCCCATGCCCAAGCGAGACCTTCCATCAACAAAAAAACGAAAATCAGTAGAGCAACGATGGCTCCTGAGGGGAGCGAGGTATATGTGCTGGCAATAGGTAGGAGAAAAAGAATTTCCACATCGAAAACGAGAAAGATAATTCCGTATATGTAATACTCGGATTTCAGTGGCAACCAAGTCTGAGAGGTCGTTTCCAATCCGCATTCGTAAACAGAATTCTTAACCGAATCTGGACGATAGGTGCCTTTCCAGTGGGTCCAAAGGTAAGCGAGAACCACAGGTATCAATCCCATCATCAGCGCCGAAACCGCAAAAACACCTATAAATAGCAGCGGATGGTAGGTAGTAGCAGATTCCATTTAGTGGATTGAATCAGGGTTGGAAGTAACGGTTACCTCAATTTTGATTACCTTGATCGCCGGGAGGACGAGTCAGTCCAACGGAATGGGCAATGTCATCGAATTCCTCTCGGCTGACCTCGTCCAGGCTCTTCCCCTTGCGAGCCAGCTTCTCGTTGATCTTCACGGCTTTTTCCACCATGGTGTCGTGAGTCTCCTCGGTTCCTCCGACTAAAGCGAAGTTTTCTCCCTTGGTAACGCGCTTATGTCCATCGGAATCCAATCCAACTCCTAACATCATTGCCCGAGCATCTTTTTGCCGTTTGTTTGGAACATTGGCCATACGTTTCCAAATTAGCTGGATTGGATGATTCTGCAACGATGAATTGAAAAACATCGTATTTTTTTAGCGCTCAAGTAGCTCAATGTAAGAAGAGTGAACAGTTAGAACCGCTACATGGTTTTAGCTTCAGCCTTGGCTTGCGCGCTCAAAAGACGGATTTCAAAAAAACGAGCACTTATACTTAGTCTGAAAATTATTGATTAAAAAAGTATTCACCATCTTTGCCTGATTCTCTTCGCGGATGATGGATCACCCTGATTAAAACCCTGAATTCAAATTAAATGCCAGTATGCGCATGTAAGGGTTTATTAGTCTCAGGTTAATGTTGACATATATTTTTTGATATGTATAAGACTGTTTATCAATTTTACAAAGGACACGTCTCGCGTGTCCTCAAGGAGGCAACTTTTTCTCATGAAACAACTCTACGCTCTTCTAGTGTTGGCAATTTTAGCAGCGGAGCTGTGTACATCAGCCCAAGCGCAAGCCATCCAGTCCATTCGGGTAAATCCTGACCCTCTGATACCTGGGGAAAATTTTACGGTCACCCTTGAAGCGACTGGCGTTCGTCAGGCAGGTGTTCTGGTAGATTTTCGAAGGTTGGACGAACAAAATGGAGCGCAGTTGCGCGTGCCATTGAATCCAGTGCAGGGCCAGCCAAATACCTTCTCTGGAAACGGAGCGGTTCCTGGAAACATTTCGGTGAACGCTCCTGATTTTGTCGATTTTCATTTTGCTATCAACGGAGCTGGTTTCCAGCGCGTTACGCAAACGCAACAAGTCGCCTTATTGAAAGACGCAACCCAAAGGGGGGAAGTGGTGATTGAGATTCAAGATCCAATCAACAATTCAGTCGTCAGAGACGCCACAACCACCGTTCGTGGAACTTTTGGAGGCTCCACAGCGATTGAGGTCAATGGTATTCAGGCCGCTATCAACGGCAACAATTTTGAAGCCAACAGTGTGCCCCTGGCAGAAGGAGTGAACGTCATTGTTGCGACCGGTCGAAACTTCTTTGGTCAAACAACTTCTCAAACAGTGCATGTCAGGAAAGATACCACCCCGCCTTTGGTGGTGATCGAGTCTCCTCAACCTGGAGATCGTCTTGTTAATCCCACCGTGGCCATAGCGGGGACAGTCAATGATATCATCCCTGGTGCTCAGGTGAATGCAGATGATGTGAGTGTAACAGTGAATGGTATCCAGGCTCCCGTCAATAATCGTACTTTCTTTATCGAAAATGTTCCTTTGCAGATCGGTAACAATGTAATTCGTGCTGAAGCGACTGATGTAGCAGGAAATTCGTCTGTTAAGGAGATTCAGATTAGCCGTGAACCCAATTTGGCCGGCATCAGAATTCAGGTGAATAATGGTAATGCTCAAGAGCAGCCTATCAATACCACATTGCCCCAAGAATTTGAGGTGATGATTTCGGACTCTCAAGGGGCAGCTATCACCGGAAGACCAGTTCTCTTCGAAGTGAGCAATGGTGATGGGCTCTTGGGGAACCCTCTCAACAAAGCCCGGATTGCGCAGGTCGTTACTGATGCACAGGGGGTTGCAAAAATGCAATTTACCCTGGGAAGTCGAACTGGAAGGGGTTTTCACCGTGTCAAGGCAACCACCCCAGGTTCATTGGCTTTCGCCGAATTTTGTGCCACCGCAACAACCAATCCTCCCTCGAATATTGCTATTGGCCAAATGGCTCCCGTTCGAGGTCAAGTGAACAAGGTGCTTCCTGTCGCCATCGGGGGCATCGTCACCGATAATGGTGGCAATCCGGTGAAGGATGTTCCAGTGAGGTTTGAAGTGGTCAAAGGTGGCGGGAGTTTTGATAACAATAAGCCATTTATCGATATTTTGACCAATGCCGACGGGATTGCTGAGACTCACTGGAGGCTAGGAGCTGACCCTGGTCTGCGGAACAACGAAGTTCAGGCCAGTTTCCCCGGAAACCCCGGTTTGCCAGTTACCTTTCTTTGCTCAGGAATTGCAACTGGCCCGATCGAAGATACCAAGATTAGTGGAATCGTACAAAACAGTGCCGGTAATCCGCTTGTCGGCGCTAAAGCCGTTGTTCGAGGTACTGCGCTGGAAGCCTTTACGGGAGCAGATGGACTGTTTGTTTTGGAAAATGTTCCACCTGGAGGTCACCACGTTGCAGTCATGGGATCTACCGCCAATGTTCCTGGTCAGGGGATCTTCTTTCCAGATATTGAGTTCGAAATCGAAGCCCTCGCTGGTGTGGATAATCGATTGGATCCTCCAATTATTGCCCTTCCATTCCTCAATAATGATGGAGCCAAATTGGTAGGCGGAGCCACCGAGGAGTTCTTGTTCATGGAAGGGGTACCTGGTTTTTCCATCAAGGTTAAACCTCACAGCACTTTTAAACGTAATCCGCAAACAGGCGCATTGGAGCAGGTGCCACTCATGATGAGCAGTAGTCAGGTGAAATTTGACAAAGTGCCTATGCCTCCTCCTCAAGGTTCCACTCCGCTGGTAGTTGGCACTCTTCAGCCAGGTGGTATCTTTTTCAATCCACCAGCAGAGGTGTGCTATCCCAATCCTGAGGGATTGTCCCCGGGGGATGTGGCAGATGTATTCGCTTTTCATCATGACATTGGGCAATTCGTCAATGTTGGGCCTGGAACTGTTTCAGAGGATGGGACCGTCGTTTGCAGTGATCCGGGATTTGGCATCGTTCAGTCCGGTTGGCACTGTTTGATTCGATTACCAGGACCAGCTGGGAATTGTCGAAGGGTGAATGATTGCACCGCTACCTGGAATTGGAGAATTACATCCAATGGCTCGGGTAACGATTCAAATAAACCCATCATTATGAAGCATACCGGGGATCCAACCAAGCTCCAGACCGCTGAGGTGACGGTTAATTTTGATCCTGCCGGAACTTTGGAAGGAAATTGGACCATTGCCGACGGGTCCATTGCAGATTTTTCAAGCGGTATTACCGGCAACACGGTTTCTCTGACAGCTCTTTCTCCCGGAACAACTACGATAACAAGTCCCATCAATCGCATTCCAGTTGCTGGAGATGAACCAGACAAAACATGTCAGGTGGTGATCACACTGCATGTCTTAGATGTAAAGATACATCCTGCCGATGGAGATTTTGTGGCAGGAAAAGTCGGGCGAGTTATGATTTCTACCAAGCATGACGATGCCTATTACACGAATAAAAAGACAACCAAAGCCGACAAAGTTGCGCAAACGAAAGATCGCAAGGTGACCATCACCGCGCATATCACACCTGCCGCAGCAGCGGTTGGGAAGACGGTCTATTTCCGCGTTGTAAATCCCGATCCGGATGACAAATCATCCTACGAAGCCGGTAATGCAGGGGGCGATAACAGGGCAACTTCGGACAAACCCGGGAAATTGAGTGCTCCAAGCAATGTGGCTGAATTAAAGACGATCAATGGAGTGCAGGTTGCCGCTGCTGAAGTTGAACTCACCATTACGGACCGGTATTCGGGAGATAATTACCAGGTTGAGTGCAGTCTCGATTCAGGATTCGCCAGCATCTGTGACAAAACGTCCGTTATGGTGGCTTGGAAGAGAATCTATCTGGAAAAAGACAACATGCTTCAAAAGGGAGCGACTATTACTTCTGCATTCGCAACGGACTTCGATCTGGGCATTTTTGACGACGTTCTAACAGTAGACAACACAGCAGACTTCAGTGTAGGTGATAACGTCACAGTATTCACGGCAGCCGGAGCATCGGAAAACACAACGGTTACTGCCAAAACAGCAACTACTTTGACGGTTGGTGATCTCGGGACAGCGCTGCCTGTGTATTCCGGCGTGAAATTAACTACCAACAACACGACCTACACGGCAGGCCTCACTCTGGTTGAGCAAGCATATGGGCAGAACACCGATGGATCAGATGGTGGAGCTTTTGTAGAATTCGTGGATTCTCCGACTGGGTCTGGATTTATACCAAAATACACATCATTCCCGAATGATGGGGATGTAGTGTCATTTGCATTTTGCGAACATTGGTTCAATAACTCTGGAAGTAAACAAAATTTATTACAACTCGTGGCTGCATTTAAGCACGATGATGGAAGTTTTGGAACGGCCAATGAGGGGAAAAATATTCAGTTTATCACCACTGGAAACTTCAATTTTGGAGCCAACAACGCGGCGGCTATTGCCGAGACAACGGTTCATGAATTAGCCCATCATTTTGCTGTAGCTAATGGCCATGTTGATAGAAGAGTTAACGCAAAAAATCACGAAAACACCGACGAGTGCGTCATGTCCTATAATCGTGACCGAGACAACAGTATCGCCGAATTTGATTTAGACTGTATCTACGACATCAGGGATGCTGTGGATCCTCGGTAACAAATAGAAAGAGAGGAAAATAGATCATGAGAGCATTAATGAATAAAGGATTGGTCGTTCTGTTTACCGCCTGTTTTAGCGTGATGACTATGTCTTTAAATTTAAGAGCAGATGAAAGCCATGAGCATGAACACTTAGATGCACACCATGATTTGAAACTTAAGATAGGTTGGGTGATGGGGACAATTCCTCTCAAAGTTCGGTTTTCATTAAAGAATGAAAGTGACAAGCCATTTACCACAACCCCCATTGCGACAAACCGAAATAAAATCATTATTGTTACTCCAGAAGGCAAAAAATTCGAACACCATGCCTGGAAAGACGGAGTCAAGGAGGTCAAAGTTGCTTCTGGTGAAGAAAAACTCTGGGATTTCCCGATAGAGCCTCTTTTTGGACTGTACCACATCAAGAAAGCTGGGTTTTATGAAGTTTATTGGAGTGTGGAAGGTGTGGAATCACCTAAGATGTTTGTTTTTACAGAAGGCAAGTAAGCGTCATCAGGATAAAGCTAGAATATTGCCTTAGATTGGAAATTTAATACTATGTTAATACTCAGAACTGCAAAAAATCAATCTGCATTGCTGCGTGAGTTTCTTACCCTCCTTGCTGGTAGCCTATTCTTATTACAATTAGCAAGCAGCTTGGTAGCTCAGCCACAACCAATGGTTTTGGATGAGACTTGCACCGTCACGATTGGAAACCAAACCGCACCCGTGCGCGCTGACGGTAGTTTTATTGTGCCAAACATTGCCATCTTTCAATCTCGTGACACGGGCATTGCACCCCAACTTTACAGAGCAAGAGTCGTTTGTTTGCGCAATGGACAACAAATCACCGGCCAGACTGGATACTTCGAACTAGTTCCGGGACAGACAGTGTTTATTAACAATTTTATTCCTTCAGCATTGGATCCCATACCAACCAGCATAACAGTCAGTGCCAATAAACAGGTTATCGCACAGGGAGGGACGGCTCAACTGAACGTTATGGCAAAGTTCAGTGATGGCAGCCCGGATGAAGATGTTACCCCTAGGTCAAAAGGAACAACGTATCTTTCAACCAATCCATCCATCTTCACCGTCGATGAAAACGGACTTGTCACCAACGTCAATCAATCCACCAGCATTCGGAACGGATCCATTGCCATTCTCAACGAAGGGAACTTGGCAACCATTACCTTCCAGGCCGGAGGCCCTCCGAATGATTTGGATAACGATGGCATGAGCAATGATTACGAGGATCTTCATGGATTGAATAAGAATGTGAATGACGCCAACGGTGATCTGGACGGTGATGGATTGACCAACAAAGAGGAGCATGATCGTGGTACCTTACCCAATAATCGTGATACGGATGGTGATGGTATCGAGGACGCCGTTGATGGGGATCCGTTGGTTCCTGAAGAAAACCCACCCACGGTTTCAATTCTTTCTCCTCTCGATGGAGCCAGTTTCATTGAGGGAACAACGATTCAAGTCGACGTAGATGCAACAGATGATGGCCTTTTGACACAGGTAGAATTGACCACGGACCAAGGTTTCACAGACACATTGGCTAATCCTCCTTTCCTGTTTAATGTGGATATTCCACTCGGTGTGAATTCCCTTGGGGTCACAGCTACTGCAACAGATGGTTCAAATAAATCCGCGTCTGACAGCATTAATCTCATTATTACCCCGGACTTGCCTCCTGTGGTGCAAATCATCTCACCTGCCAATTCCAATCCAGTGATTGAGGGGCAACCTCTGCGTGTTGAGGCAGATGTGACCGATGACGTTGGCATTCGCTCGGTTGAATTGATTTTGAACGGTCAGGCTGTCACATTGAATCAGCCTCCATTTGCGGCGGATTTCTTTGTTCCCATCAATCCTCAAGGTAATTTGATCATCGAAGCCACCGCGACAGACACTCAGAACCAACAAACCACAGATCGGCTTTTCGCCCCTATTCTCCAAGATCCAGGAACAGTGGTTATCGGAAGGGTATTAGGTCCCAACAATGCGCCTGTGATTGGGGCTACAGTGGAAGTTTTTGGAACCAGTTCTCAAAGTCTGGCTGATGGAACGTTCACTTTGCCCGGAGTTTCGACGGTCAGAGGCGACATCACTGTCAATGCCATTCTGGAACAAGTGGGGCAGCCTCCTCTGAGGGGATCCTCGGCTCCGTTTCCACCCTTACCCAATCAAATTGTTGATGTAGGCGATATTCTATTGCGGGGAGAGGCCATTGTTGGATACTACGACATGGATCAAAGGCGAGGCAATCCTTCCCAGATCGCCCCTATTTTGGCGGCAGGTCATCTACCGATCGATATCATCGATTTGAGCTTACCTGAACTACAGGGAATCGATGTCTTGTTTGTTCAGAATCCATCCAACGGTGGTTTTGGGAATGAGTTTTTAACCCAGCTACCTTTGATCCATGATGAGATATTGAATGGCCTTTCCGTGATCATTCATGATCGATATGTGGCTAATGCAGAATCGATCTTACCATTAGGAGAAACCTTCACCATCATTCGAAATACAGGAGCCGATATTGACGTATTGCCACCACCCAATGTTGTTTCAAATGGACCTTTGGGGCCGCTCGATAATACCAGCTTGGATGGGGGCAATCATTCTCATCATGGGTATGCACTGGCGGGAACACTACCACCCAACGCAGACCTGTTACTGAGCACGCAGGACCCAACGCAAATTGTCACATTTGGTTATCCTATTGGTCTGGGGTTTGTTACCTATTCTTCAATTCCTTTAGACCATTATTTGGCTGGGAATGGGCCGGGCAATTTTCAGGCAAATTCCACACAAATCTATGCTCCCAATGTCATTCAATACGGTGTTGAACATGCAGGGCCTCGTCCAGGGGCGGGGGCACCACCTCCTGGGGGATTACCGAATGTGGCTGCAAACTTACTTCAGGGTGATCCCAATGCTTGGTCGGCAAATCCGGTTCAAATAGAGAAACCTGAAATTACCAATGTGGAAGTGCAGGGGGACAATGTGGTGATTGAGTTTTCGAGTCAAAAGGACGTTTCCTACCGGGTTGAATTCAATGCGGTTTCAGTGGATGCCGCCGATGGTTGGCAAGTGCTCATTCAAGATGTATCCGGAGAAGCTCAGACAACCACCGTAACTCATGCAACGGCACTGCATGACGGACAGGAATGCTTTTATCGCGTGGTTGCTCAATAAAAACATCGATTTGAAATTATGAAGAGAGGACATTTACTATTGGTCACGATTCTCTGCCTGATGGGGTTTGAGATGAAGGGGGATATCTTGGGAACCGTGCAAGATAATCAAAATGGCACTTACACTTATTCCTACATCGTTGATAACAACACCGGATTCGATATCTTTGCCTTTTCTCTGCACTTCGATATTCCTGCCGGAGCCATTGATTGGAATCAGTTGGATATTGTTGGTGGAGGGGATGTCACTGTTCCCACTGGATCGGCACCCAACTTTGAAACCGCCTGGATCGCCGCACCTGGTATTCCATTTGTAGGTCAATCGGCGCAGGATTTCTTTGCCTTCGACCTTTTTGGCGCAGGTGATGTTAATCCAGGTAATTCACTTGCCGGGTTTTCCTTCACCAGTGCTTTTCCTCCAACTCAGGTTGTAGTTTCACTTGAATCGGGTCCATTCGGGGACTCTCAAGTCGGCACGACCATCGGTCCTGGCTTGATCGTACAAAACACCAATCCAACCATCAGCGGTCTAAACAATCAGTTCGTCAATAAGCAGTCCCAATTGGGACCACTGGCATTTCAAGTGGATGACCTTGAAACACCGGCTGATTTTCTGGTGGTCAATGCGTTTTTCAATGGAGGCGACTTTGATTTGTTCAACGAACTTAATATCAACCTGAGTGGAACTGGTAATAATCGGTCTATTTTCATCGACGCTACCACCAATCGTGAAGGTCAGGTGGATATCCTGCTCGACGTGATTGATCTTAACGGTGGTTTTGCAACGACCGGGTTTACGCTTGATGTGGGGCCTTTGGCCAACTCGGCACCGGTGATCGCGCCTATTTCAGATCGAGAAGTGATTCTGGGCAATCGACCCGATCCGGTGGATTTTCTTTTTGGTGATCTACAGGACGAGAACCAGTTTATTGAAATCAAAGTAACTTCAGACAATCAATTGGTTGTTCGTGACCAGGATATTCTGTTGAGAACTCCCGGAGATGATATATTATTGGGTGGCCCTGGCAGAGATGAAATCCTTCCAGGAGGCGAAATTCTTCCTGCACATCTGCAAGGTGAGGGCGGTAATGACAACCTTTTGGGAGATCCTGAAGTCGAGTTCCTTTTTGGGCAGGGAATTGGTCCAGATCAGATCGGCCAGCGACAGATCTTATTTCCGGAGCTCAATCGTCCTGGTTCGGCCAATATCACCGTTCATGCCACTGATCCCTTGGGTTTCTCCACTCGGCGTACTTTCTCGTTGGATGTTTTGAGTGGCGACCAGATTATTATCGATAATGGGGATGCAGGTTTTTCAGCGGATGCCAATTGGCAGAAATCCGGAGCCTTGGGACAACAGGGTGATGATTCTTTATTTTCTTTTGAACCGGGATCAACTGCCAGTTACACACCAGTGTTTTCTCAAGCCGGCAGTTATGGGGTCTATGCCCGCTGGGCTAATCGACGTTCCAATGCTCCTCCTTTTGACCGGGATCGAGCCGCTTTGTATGAAATTCATCATGCGGATGGCGTGACTTCCACCGTGGTCGATCAAAGACAGAATGCTGGTCAATTTGTATTGCTGGGTGTTTTTGATTTTAATGCTGACGGCAATGAAAAGGTGGTTCTGAAACGCCAAAGTGTGCTTGGCGGTTCCACCAGTGCCGATGCTGTTCGTTTCGTTTCTTTTGCTCCCGGCCAGGGAGAAGGAGGTGCCGGAGATTTGATTGTGGACAACCTTGATGACGGTTTCTCAACGCATGGTGCCTGGTTGAATTCCAATGCAACCGAATCCTTTGCCGGTGGTTCGGTCTTCAATAATGTCCGTGGGACTCACGCCACCTTTACCCCTACCGTGGTGGAGGATGGGAAATACGAGATCTATGTTTATTGGGCCTCTAGGAGTCCAAACGGAGGAAATTACCCCCGTGATTCATTCGCCAAGTATCAAATACAGCATGCCATGGGTGTCAGTGAAACCGTTTTGAATCAGAATGTTCGATCTGGTCAATGGGTGTTCATCGGGGCTTTTCAGTTTGCGCCCGGCACCGAAGGATTTGTTCGGGTGATCCGTGAAAATCTCAATGTGTCGGAAGCCACCAGTGCCGATGCTGTTCGTTTCATCAAGATGGCTCCGCCGTCTCAAGTGGACGTGGTTGTCGACAATCAAGATCCTGGTTTCTCAACTCAAGGCGCGTGGCTTGAATCCGGAACAGTGGATGAATTCATGCAAAGCTCTCTGGTGGCGTTTAACTTTGGTGATTCCGCCACCTGGACTCCGGTTTTACCAGAATCAGGAAACTATGAAGTCTATGCGACCTGGAGCAGTTTGAGGCTTGATGGTCGTCGATTTGCTCGGGATAGCCGAGCCTGGTTTGAAATAACCCATGCCGACGGATCGAGTCTCGTTCAGGTAGACCAAAACTTCAATGCCGGAAACTGGGTACTGCTCGGAACCTTCGCTTTCAATGCCGATGGAAATGAACAAGTTCAATTATTCCATAGTTTCCTGACCAACACCGGCGTCAGTGCGGATGCGGTGAGGTTTGTGAAGACATCAAATTGAAATTGAAATACTGACATAAATTTTATCCTTTAAATTCTTCATTTATTATTAGGTTGCCTGATGTTGCTGTAAAATTCGCTGGACATCATTAGTGTACTTCTGCATACAGAGCGATAAGAATTCTTTTGCGCACTATGCGATCGAGACACTAATGATGAAAAAGTTTATTTGTTTACTGCTGTTAGGGCCGTTGTTCTATTGCTCAAATTTGAAAGGACAGGTACCTGGATTCGACCTTATCCAGAATGGGAGCTTTGAGACGGGTGATTTCACCGGCTGGAATGCAGTGGATATGCCTGCTCCTTTCCTGCCATGGGCAGTGTCAGGTCCAGGTGCTTATGGAGGGTTCGGTTTGCAAAACGTCGCTCCACAAGACGGAGTCTTTGCTGCTGTGAATGGATTTGATGGAGGAGGACCTGGCTTTTTCACACTTTCTCAACAGATCTTTATACCTCCAGCTCATCATGCGGAACTGTCCTTTAATTACCGTTTACAGTGGGAGTCTGCCTTCCGCCCTGTCAACGCATTGTCGAGAGAGTTGGAAGTTCAAATTTTGGACCCCGCTAATAATCAAGTTTTGGCTGCGCCTTTCCATACCGCCGTTGGACCTCTCATTCAAGGACCTCAGGGCATAATTGATACGGGTTGGAACAACGAAGTGTTAGACTTATCCGCTTTCGCTGGCATGGACATCATCCTCAATTTTTCTGTATTTATCCCCGAAAATTTTACGGGCCCAGCCCAAATGGAATTAGATGCCATCAGCTTGATTGTTACTCCCGCTGGCGGGCCAACCGTATCGCATATTGATGATGTCGAGGTGATTGTAGGGACCAGTCCTGCCCCGATTCCTTTCCTTGTAGGCGATCCTGGCTTTCCCGGCAGAGATATTGAAATTAAAATTGAGTCCGACAATCAATTTGTTCTCTCCAATGACGATATTCTTCATGGTAGGCAGGGCGATGATATTTTATTGGGAGATCAACCAAACAATCGCCTATTACCTGGTGGTGAAATCTTTCCTGAAAATTTGCCTCCTTTTGGTGGAGGCAACGATTTGTTGGGCGGTGGTCCGGCAGATCAACTACTTCGCAGAGGGATTCCTGCCGATGAAATCGATCAGAGAGTCATTATCTTTCCACCCCTCAGGCGCATAGGAACAGCGAATCTCACTCTAACCGCAACAAATCCAAATGGGATTAGGGAGGAATTACGACTTACGGTCAATGTGATCAGCGATGATGTTATCATTGTGGATGATGGAGACCCTGGTTTTACAACACAAGGCATCTGGAGTCAATCCAATGCTGAAGGAGCTTATAACGGTGATTCCTTGTTTTCAGATCATCCTGGCTCCAAGGCTATTTTTACACCTGAACTACCAGGTCCCGGCACTTATGCCGTTTATATACGCTGGGCATCCAGGCAATCAAACGCTCCCGGGGATTACGTTCGAGACAGAGGGGCGCGGTACGTTGTCAAGCATGGTGGAGGATCAACATCCACAATGGTAGACCAGTCTCGTGGCGGTGGCAGATTCATGTTATTAGGAATTTTCGATTTTGTCGGTGATGGCAGTGAAAATGTTACTCTCGAACGGGTCAATGTCCTTGGAGGATTTACGAGCGCCGATGCGGTTCGTTTTGTTTCTGCTCCTTCAACCGATGGAAATGAACAGCCAGGAGATCTAATTATCGACAATCTAGACCCATCTTTCTCAACTTCAGGCCGTTGGCACGAATCCAACGCCTCGGACGAGCATGCAGGCAGCTCCCTATTTACCGAAGTGGTAGGAAATATGGCAAAGTTTTCTGCAGGAGCACAACTTAGCGGCCTAAGGGAAGTTTATGTGCGATCGTCAGCACGCAGTCCGCGTGGTGGATTTTACAATCGTGATTCAGAGGCACTTTACGAAGTCAAACACGCAAATGGTAAGGCTCAGATTATCGTCAACCAGAATGTTCTCCCTGGTCAGTGGGTGTTCATTGGTGCTTTCCCCTTTGAGGCTGGGATGGAGAGTTATGTAAAGTTAACCCGGAGCAATGTGGACTCAGCGCAGAAGACGAGTGCAGATGCTGTGCGTTTTACAGAACTTCAACCAGCACGGCCCAACGAGGTTGTCGTAGATAACAAAGATCCAGGATTTTCTTCATTCGGAAACTGGATAGAGTCCAATGCGCTGGATGAATACCTTCAGAGTTCATGGGCAGGTTTCGGCTTTGGGACTACGGCAAAATGGACTCCTGAATTACCAACTGCAGGTAGGTATCAGGTCTTCGCGCATTGGGCTAATCAAGGTTCCAATGGTCCTATTCGCAGAGACTCCAAAGCTTGGTATGAAGTCATGCATGCAGGGCAGAAATCTACGGTCCGGATCAATCAGAATGCCAACGGGGGCAATTGGGTTTCTATTGGAACCTTTGAATTCAGTGGGGACGGTTCGGAGTATGTAGAACTTTTCCACGGATTTGAAGACACGGCTCCAGTCAGTGCCGATGCGATCAGGTTCTTATTGGTGGAGTAATTGCCGTCCATTTTAATTCAGAGGCCGCTCGTTTTTGAGCGGCCTTTTTTTTGGGTATCGAATGTGTAAGACAAAAAAAGGCCCAGGCATTTCAAGTGCCCGGGCCGACTCAACAAGTTATAAATTTCTTTAATGCTGATGTTCAGGTTCGCTTTCTATTTCAGGCAAAACCTCTTCGACTTCAGCTTGAAGTTCCAACAGGTCGAGCACCTTGGAAGTAAGGATTTGTTCCTGTATCTCGGCGATACCGTTCTGTTCCTTCAGCTTTTTGGCCAATTGCTCAGGTGGCATGTTGTATGATTGGGCCATTTGAACGACTCGTTGGCTGATTTCTTCATTGGTTACTTTCACGCCTTCTTTGGCCGCTATTTTTCCAATGATAAAGGCGACCTTGACGCGTTCTTTCGCACTGCTGGCAGCAGCGGTGTAGATTTCATCCTTCTTCTCGTCGATGGTTTCCTTCGCAACGCCGCGCTGCTGGTTTTCGCGAACTAAATCATAGACAACACTCTTGGTCTCCTGGTCCACGATGGATTCAGGAAGATCGCAGTGAACACTGTTCAGGAGATGTTTGACCAGTTGATCTCGAATGCTTCGCTTTTGGTTGGTTTTAAGTTCGCGTTCAAGATCGGCGGAGACACCTTCATTTAATGCAGCTACGTCTTCAGCTCCAAATTGTTTTGCAAACTCATCATCAATTTCGGGAAGTTGCTTGGTCTTGACCTCTTTTACTTCGACAGAAAAGACAACGTCTTTGCCGGCCAATTCCTTGATAACGAAATCGTCTGCCAACTTAAGCGGGATTTCCTTCTTATCACCCACTTTCAACCCTACCAACTGCTCGGGAAATCCATCGATGAAATGCCCGGCATGGACATGAATCCAAAAACCATCCTTCTTCGCAAGACTCTCGGCTTTTGGCGCGGTATCCGTGATAGGCTTTCCATCGCACTCGCCTGTGTAATCGATTACCGCATAATCGTTCTCCTCAATAGCTCGATCCACATTTTCGAACTTGGCCTGACGATCTTGTAGAACGTTCATGGCCTTATCGACATCTTCGTCGGTAACGCTTCGGATTTCTTTTTTGATCTTGATGCCTTTGTAATCGGGTAGCTCAAAATCCGGGGCTGTTTCCACAGTAATGGCAAACTGAAAAGGCAGGTCCTTACCAAATTGAATTTCTTCGACATCCGGGTTTCCGACGATGTGAAGATCGTTGTCCTTGATAGCCTTTCGGTAACCGTCATTAACCAGTTCCCTTCGAACTTCCTGTTCGATGCGGTCGCCGTAGGATTTGATGACCATGTGTTTAGGTGCTTTTCCGGCACGAAAACCAGGGAGGTTGGCTTGCTTCTGAAATTCCCTGGTGATGGAATCCAGCTTAACCTTGACACGATCTTCCGGCACGTCCACACGGATTAACTGCTTGCAGGGCGCCAAGTTTTCTATCGATATATTCACTATTTAAATCCTTTGGGTTAAAAGCATGATCGACCATGCATTCTTGAAATCAATGGATGGTTTGGATCACGTCCTCACGTACATCTAATTAAACGTGAGCCAAGTAATGTAGGAATCCGCTGCTCGGGAGTCAAGATTGCGGATTTAATTCTTTTGAGGCTGGAACAAGATGGAAGCGCCTAACAGGGTTGATGACCCCAGTCTTCGTTTTTTAAGGCTTCTTCAAATTTTGCCATTTGCTCCTCTTTACTCATGGTTTCCTTGTCTTTGGATGACTCACCAGAGGAAGTGGTGGCTTCTGGAGAATGAACTGAATCTTTGGAGTTCTTGGCTCCATCTGCTGGATTTGTTTGGTCCTGCGATTCCATACACCAAAAATCTAACCTCAAAATTGGAAATGTCAGCCCCAGAATTTCTGAAATTTTTCCTCTTTTCCAGCCCTCATTTGTATCAAATCAGTGAATTTCAAGACGATATTTCTCGATCCTGGTCTTTGAGTAGGTGAAGAAATAAGTTCTGGTATTTCATGTTACCATTCCTCTGGATGCGATTTGTTTTTCCGCGCTGAATCACTCCGTTATAGAATCACTAAGGTTTCTTGGATGATTTGTATGTTAATTCAGTAGCATCCCATAGGAGCTTGTCTCAGGACAAAATGGTTCATTTTTCCAAGGTTTTTTGACTTTGAATTGAATTTTGGATTTTGATTTTTTCCTATCCCGTTGCTTTCACTTGAGTTTTTCCTGCTTCAACTCACTTGTGCTGTCCCATAGCGGCGGTGGTAATTTGTTAAAATCCTGGGAAATATGCCTGTTCTGGGCGAGCCAGGTTTCTAAAACCACCACCTGCTGTCCCACAGAGTGATTTTAAAAATCCCAGTAAATCCATCCGCTCCCACAGGGCTGCACGCACCACGGCAAAGATTCGAGTAAAACTGTGAGACCAGGAACTCATCCGGCTGAGGAATCGCAGCAACACATAGACGAGCAGTGCCGTCCAGACTTGCCAACGCACGGCATTGGCCGAGTGGCCAAGAAAATCTGCCAGCTTGAGTGTCTGCTTGATCTGTTTGAAAAATACTTCGATCTGCCAACGTGCCTTGTAGAGATCACAAATGGTTTGAGCGCTCCAATTCCGGTTGTTCGTCAGAAAGGTCATCCTTCTTTGCTTACCATCGACTTCAACCCATGCGCTCACCCTTCTGACAATCAACCCATTGTTGAGAACGATGAGTTCATCGTGTGTGATCTGCCCGCTGGTTTCCATGCTTTCGATTACTTCGCATGCAGTGCGCCTCTTCTGCCTACCCA
>CAYFHO010000040.1:0-46206 GCA_964342825.1 uncultured Verrucomicrobiota bacterium | reverse complement strand
TTCACGAAAGCGATGTGTGAGACATCAGCGTTGTGCACTATAGCCTTTGGGGTCAGCCCTCAAATTACAAATTTAAACACTGTTCCCCTATTACAATGTTCAAGATTGCCCATCCATGAAATCTGGAGATTCAATTTCTGAATTCCTTAATTATTATTTTGAGGGCTGACCCCGATATCTTGATCGTGATGTCATTCGCTGGGACTGTGCAGCAATCTCAAAGATCATCCAATGCAGAGGCAAGGTCCGACAGACCACCTGTTTCTGGCTCGGTTATTGACTTTGGCGTCAGTACTTGTCGGATGTATTCCACTCCGGTTGGCACGGATTTTACGGACTTAGGCAGGGTGGCTCCCGCGGCATTGGGATGGCCTCCTCCTTGCAGTTTACCTGCTACTTCACGTGCTTTTCCATTGCGGCTTCGTAAACTGACACCAAACTGGTAAGGGGCTCTGCGAGAAACTGAAACCAGTACGTGATCGGCCAGTTCAGGTTCTTTGAGAAGTTGGTTCATGATGACGTTGTTGTTTCCAATTGCGAGATCGACTGAAGTAATCCCCGGCGCCAGTTCCTCTAGATGTCGCTTAGCCCAATCAAGTCCTATGGGATCTTCCACTTCTCGTTTGGTTTTCATGACCTCCAGGAGAGGATGATTCAGTAGTGATTCCAGTTTGCCTTCAAGCAATTTTACGAGTGGATGAAAATGGTAGGCTTTGACCAACTCAGCGTAATCGCAGGCCAATTGAAATTCAGGATCCGATTCAAGGAACAAATCCGAAACGTTGGTCAAATGCACCAAACGCTCCAGTTCAGAATTACCAAGCCCGTGGGAAACAAACAATTCATAGCACAATAAAGCCGCAGACTTTTCAGTAGAAAAAATGTAGCGAGCTTTCTTGGCTTTATGTCCGGAAGGATGGTGATCAACGACGACCCAATCACCTCGGTCCACTCGGGCATCCAGGGTCAGATCACAAACCCATGCAGATCTTTCGGTCATCTGGCGATTTTGCCATTGGGGCAAATGATAGGCAGCCAATGGAATATCTGTCTCAAACAAATGCTGCGCCAGGCGCTTTAAAAGGCACCCCGCCACCAATCCGTCCAAATCGCTTTCGTGCGTCAATATGATGTCAGGCTTCGGCAATCGATCCATGCGCAGGAACCTAGCAGTCCCCCATGATGAGACCAATCCTAAAGCATCATATTTTATGTTTTTCGATTTAGCTCAGACAGCAGAGTTGTTGCTTTTTTACCTATCCTTTCTTTTCAAAAATATTTTGAATCCAGAATATTCGATTAAGTCTGAATCAAGAAACTTGCAAATAGCCGGGAAATATCAGCTCTTCAGGAATTCCTCCTGACCACTCGACAGCGGTTTTGTTGAGTGTTAGTAATAACTCATACACCGATCTGAATCAGCTGCACGAAAGATGGTAATAATAGCAAATATTCAATGAATAGTTTTGAAAAATTGATCATCCTTTTGACTGGGGTTTTGTCTGTTGTTTCCTTGCGACTGAATGCAGCCGAGGGGGCAGACATTCAGTTCAATCGAGACGTTCGCCCGATACTATCGGATAAATGTTTTTTTTGCCACGGACCAGATGAGGATGAGCGAAAGGCTGATCTCCGATTAGATATCGCATCGGGTGCATTCAAAGATCTGGGCGGATACGCTGCGATTGTTCCGGGTGAAGCAGAAAACAGTGAACTTTTTCATCGCATAGTAACTCAAGACCAGGATGACATCATGCCACCACCTGACTCGGGCAAGGTTCTATCCGAGGAAGAGATTGAGATCATTCGAAAATGGATTACCTCAGGTGCATCCTATCAAACTCATTGGTCCTATGCCCCCCCCATACGACATTCTCTGCCAAAGGTTCGAGATCAAAACTGGCCGCTGCAGCCTTTGGATCATTTTATCCTTTCAAACCTGGAAAAGAAGGGTATTCAGCCTTCACCCGATGCCGAAATGTCCACATTGGCACGCCGACTCCACTTTGATTTAACCGGCTTGCCCCCCTCGCCCCAGGATGTGGAACTTTTTGAGCAAGCTTATACCAGCGGCAAGTTAACTGAATACGTTCGCATGCTGTTGAACAGCCCTGCTTTTGGCGAACGAATGGCTGTCCACTGGCTCGATTTGGTAAGATTTGCAGATACCGTGGGCTACCATGGTGATCAAGATCACAGCATCAGCCCTTATCGCGATTATGTGATCAAATCATTCAACGAAAACTTGCCTTACGATCAATTCACCAGGGAACAGCTGGCAGGAGACTTACTTCCGGATCCCGACCTATGGCAAAAAGTGGCTTCCGGATACAATCGATTGCTTCAGACCTCTCATGAAGGAGGGGTTCAAGATAAAGAATATCTGGCCAAATATGCCGCAGATCGAGTGCGTAATTTTGGATTGGTCTGGCTCGGAGCGACTACCGGTTGTGCCGAATGTCATAATCACAAATATGACCCATACACGATCAAAGATTTTTATAGCCTGGCTTCGTTTTTCTCAGACTTGAAAGAACAGGGTGCTTTCAATGCACCCAACGCCATACCCACTCGCAGGGATCCTGAAATCAAGGCGTGGAACCTGACTCAATTTGCAGAACTCAAGGCCTTGGACGAATCCATTGAAATCCTGAAGCAGCAATCGCTGAAGGAAAATGAAACTCGCCTCCAATTAGCCCAACTTGAATCCAAACGACTAAAAATTCAGGAATCCTTTGCTCCTTGTATGGTCAGCGTATCAACTGACCCCCGAACCATGCGGATACTATCAAGGGGCAACTGGATGGACGAATCCGGTGAGGTGGTTCTACCGGCTACTCCAGAATTCCTGCCACCATTGGAGGTTGAAGGACGAGCGACAAGGCTGGATCTCGCTAACTGGCTTTTCCGAGAAGATCATCCCCTAACGGCGCGAGTGTTTGTCAATCGACTGTGGAAAATATTTTTTGGCAAAGGGCTTTCCGGTCGATTGGATGATCTGGGCGCACAAGGGCAACCCCCGGATCATCCCGAGCTTCTGGATTGGTTGGCGGTTGAATTCAGGGACAGCGGCTGGGACATCAAACACATGGTGGAATTGCTGGTCACCTCTCGCACCTACTTGCAAAGTTCAGCGATTCGAAATGACCTGGAAGCAGTGGATGCCGGCAACCGTTACTTGGCCAGACAGAATTCATTTCGCATTGATGCGGAGTTTATCAGGGATCAGGCTCTGATGGTAAGCGGTTTGCTGGTTAATCAATTAGGCGGCAGCAGCGTAAAGCCCTATCAACCCAAGGGATATTATCAACACCTGAATTTTCCAACCCGCACCTACCAACCCGATACGGGGTCCAATCAATACCGACGAGGGGTATACACACACTGGCAGAGAATCTTTCTGCACCCGATGCTCAAGGCATTTGACGCTCCAAGCCGGGAAGAAGGAAGTGCAGAACGCCCTGTTTCGAATACCCCTTTGGCGGCACTGACCTTGCTGAATGACCCCAGCTTTACAGAAGCCGCAAGAGCGTTGGGTGTGCGAATCATTCAGGAAGGAGGTTCATCGGCAGAAAACAAAATAAAATGGGCCTGGCAACTGGCACTTTCACGTCCCGCCGAACAAAAAGAATTGGAAACACTCCTTTCGTTTTATGAATCAGAGCGTTTGGCCTTTTCAAAAAATCCAGACCATACCATTGAATTCTTGATGTTAGATGAATCAGATCAAAAACTTGAAAAACTGGTGGAACGCGCAGCCTGGACAAGTGTGGCCCGCGCGATTCTAAATCTTCACGAGGTCATCATGAGGTATTAGAGTCTGTCACAACAAAGATTACCCCATGCAAACTCTCAACCGAAATGTTCAAGAATGGAATCGCCGAACTTTTTTAAGCAGGGCCTCTTTGGGGCTGGGAGCGGCGGCATTTCATTCTTTGAGCCTTCCAACGCTTGGACAAAGCATCAGGGCAAATACTCCCAATGCTCCTGGGGTGACTGGATTTCCCAATCTTCCAGCCAAAGCCAAACGCGTGATCTTCCTCTGCATGGCTGGAGGACCGTCGCATCTGGAAACTTTTGATCCCAAACCGAGCCTAGCCAAACTGGATGGACAACCCATGCCTGAAAGTTTTACCCAAGGGCAGCCCATCGCTCAACTGCAGGGACAAGAACTGAAATGCCTGGGACCACAAACAAATTTCCAAAGATACGGCCAATCCGGCCAGGAAATCAGTAATTTTTTGCCGTGGACCGCCAAGATTGCTGACGAAATCGCCATTGTCCGTTCCATGGTTACAGACCAGATCAACCATGACCCGGCACATACCGTGATGAATACAGGCACTTCCATCTCGGGCCGCCCCAGCATGGGAGCCTGGATTAATTACGGGCTGGGTACGGTCAGTGAAAATTTACCAGGCTTTGTGGTATTGAGCAGTGTAGGTGGGCGCAATCCACAGCCCATCGCAGCCAGGCAATGGCACAGCGGTTTTCTACCAAGCCGGTTTCAAGGGGTGGAATTTCAATCCAGCGGTGATCCGGTCCACTATGTTCGTAATCCAAGAGGTATTGCTCGGGATCGACAAAGAAGCCTGGTCTCGACGATTCAGGAACTGAACGAAATTCGTAATCAACAACACTTTGATCCCGAGATTGAAACACGTATCAGCGCATATGAAATGGCTTTTCGCATGCAGGCCAGTGTCCCGGAACTCATGGATCTTTCGGGTGAACCGCAACATGTTCTCGATATGTACGGAACCAAGGGTGCGGACGGAAGCTTTGCCGCCAATTGTCTTCTTGCAAGACGACTGGCCGAGCGTGGTGTGAGGTTTATACATCTTTATCATCGCGGATGGGATCATCACGGAGATTTGGTCCCATACATGAAAACCTGTTGTGGACTCACCGATAAACCTACCTGGGCGTTGATAAGTGACCTGAAACAAAGAGGTCTCTTGGAGGATACTCTGGTTATTTGGGGGGGTGAATTTGGGCGTACTCCGATGTTTCAAGGTAAAGGCAAGAATCCGGGACGTGACCATCACATCAAAGGTTTCAGCATGTGGATGAGCGGTGGAGGAGTTAAGGGTGGTACGGTTTATGGAGCGACCGACGAATTGGGATATCATGCGGTTGAAAATGTGACCCACGTGCGAGATCTACATGCAACCATGCTGCACCAGCTCGGAATCGACCATCGGAAATTGAGTGTTAAATTCCAGGGTTTGGATGCTCGATTAACCGGGGTGGAAGAAGCGCATGTGATTAAACCGATCTTGAAAGTTTGATGGCTAAAACTCGCCGGTTGGAACGATCATGAGGGAGTCTGCCATCCAATTACTTCATTGATGGAGTCACTTTTAAATCGCTGGTTCGTTGTTTTAACCATTCAAAATCATCCGGAGGATTCGCCGCAAAACTTCCCCCAACACCACCCTGAACCGGAGGGCGCACGGTCCCTTCTGGGCCGCCCACTTTCCAGCGATGTGTTTCGGAATGACCATCTGCATAGGATAAGTTCACTCCACCATTATGATAACTCGCAGGCAGGTTGCCCCATTCATAATCTCCAAGACGATTCATGAAGTATCCGTCATTAATCGTGTCCGGATGCTCTCCAAGAAAAACATGTATTTCAGAGGGGCGTCGGATGGTGGTCGATTTATAATACTGCACAAAGTCGGGGTTGAAGGAATCCAGCAAAACACCAGGATCGCCCACAAGGTGGTTCATGGAGTAACTCCGAATACGAGGACCATTAGCAGCTCGTGTCTTGTCGGAAGGACACTGAAATACCGAAACGGAATTCCCCACATAAGGCCCTAACAGTCCATGAGAGACATAAACCGTGTTTGTATTGTCTGGGGAGTCTTCCCAATCAAGCACATGATTGACCCAGTTATTGCGTTCTTCTCGTGTCTGATCTCGCCCGTGATTATTGATCAACCGATCCTCGTGGTCATCTCCATACAAAGTCCAGCCCAAGGCCATCTGTTTGATGTTGCTAAGACATGCGACAGACTGCGCTTTTCCTTTGGCCTTGGACAGTGCAGGAAGAAGCATGCCTGCGAGGATGGCAATAATCGCGATCACCACCAGCAACTCAATTAAAGTGAATCCCCTCATTGAAAGGCGGCGCCACCGATCCTGCTCTGTCGAATCAGCAATGGAAATATTTAGCATTCCTTGAGCGTGCTTTGCCAGCCATTCAAAAGCAAGGAAAGGTTCCGGGTGCATTCGCCTGAATGAAATCTTGGGACAGCGTTTTTCGCTTTCGAATTCGTGATGAATCATTTAGCTTAAACATCATGCAAACCCGGCGCGCCTTTATTCGCTCAACCACCACCGCGGCAACATTGGGAATGACTGCCGCAGCCCTTCCAACACAAGCCCAAACCGTGGAATGGCGCAATCGACATGATTCCATGTCTTATCGCCAGCTTGGCCGAACCGGGTTCATGGTTTCGGAAATCGTCATGGGTGGGAACGAAATCAACCCCGACAATTACAAGCATGTTTTCGCGGCGATCGACAAAGGACTGAATTATCTGGATACCGCCCCTGCTTATGGACGGGGAAAAAGTGAATTGGGATTTGCGAAGGTCCTGCGCGAAGTGGGGAGAGACCACGTGTTTTTAAACTCCAAGATCAGCATCTGGGACAATCATCGCAATGAGAAATTCAAGTCGATTTTTGACAGCCTGGATGAATCCGTCCAAAAGAAACTTTTAAGCCAGGCCAGGGTAAGAATTGAACAAAAACAAGCCGATCATCCTGAGTATCTGGTCAACTATTTTGGATCACAAAAACGTGAGTTGGAGGCGGCTGTTCTTTCTAATGTCATGGAACCTGAATATGGGAAAAGGATTGATTCCAACAAGAATTACAAGCAAGTCATCCTGAATTCCGTTGACGAAAGCCTCCAACGTCTGGGGACAGAATATCTCGACATTGTGATGTGCCCGCATGGTGCCAGCAGCGAGGAAGAATTGACTCTCTACCCTGAAGTTCGTGAAGCCTTTGAACAGCTGAAACAATCGGGAAAGGTTCGCCACCTTGGAGTTTCTTCCCATTCTGATCCGGCGGGAGTCCTGAAAGGTGCCATGAAAGCAGGGATCTACTCAGTGGCCATGGTGGCCTACAATGTCGTGAATCACTCATTTCTTTACAGTACGATTAAAGACGCACATGACCAGGGAATCGGAGTGATAGCGATGAAAGTTGCACGTCCTGTTCACCCTGGGCCGGGAAGAGGCCCCGTAGATCCCAATCGCATAGAAAAAATAAAACCCGCCATTTCGGGCACTTGGAGCATTCCTCAGAAAGCTTACTTGTGGGCACTAAAAAACCCTTACCTGTCGGCGGCCATATCCAACATGACCAACCTTGAGCAAGTCGAAGCCAATCTTAAGCTGCCTCTGGCATTGAGAAGATCCTAGATGGTTGATCAGAATACTTTTAGCACTGATCATGGCTTGATTCATAGACCTGCCAACCAAAAGCTGATCAGTCAGTATTGACCTTTGCTCCCAAAAATAGTAGTAACATCGGATAATAAATCTTTATTCCATGAAAGCAAATCAGTCTCCTCATTCATTGGTTCGACAAACACGCAAGGGATTTACCCTGATTGAGCTGTTGGTTGTCATTGCCATCATTGCCATTCTGGCCGGCATGCTGTTGCCAGCCTTGTCCAAGGCCAAGGAAAAAGCCAAACACACAGCTTGCCTCAGCAATCTGAAACAGTTGGGCATCGCCTTTGCCATGTATCTTGATGACAACGAGGACGCCTTTCCAGGGGTGGCCTCGCGTGGCGCATACCAACCTATGAAGGAGGACTGGATTTTCTGGAATGTGAACCGCTCCGTGGGGGAAAGAGATTATTTCAACAACCCCCAGAATAGTGCCATCGGACCCTACATCGGAAACTTTACCACCAATATTTTCCGATGCCCGTCAGACCAAGACGTTCTTAAACGCGCACGTGATTTCTTTGCACGCCCCACTTCCGGAAATCCTTACCTCTACAGCTACACCATGTTGAGTTTCCTTGAAGGAGGACGCAACAAAGGGGTGGGTTCCATTTTGGCTCCAGGTCAGTCACCACTTTACTACAAACAGACTGCCACCAAATTACCATCTCAGAAAATCATTCTCGTCGACGAAAATGGCGATCCCGCTCACAGCCCGTCCACCGCTGATGATGGACGTTGGGTTCCACCCAATAACAAATTAACGGCTCGCCACGGCAAAAACAGAGGACAGCAATTGACACCGGATGATTTCGAGAGGAACGGAAGGGGGAGCGTCTTGATGGGAGACTTCCACGTTGAGACCATTTCGCCAGGAGCTGCTGCTTCTCGCCAACACTACGACACACAATGGACACCTGATGACATCCGAAGGTAAAGGTCGAACAATTTAAATCAATAAACTCCAAAAAGCCCGCCAGTTTAAAGCGGGCTTTTTTGTTGAGGGTCAATAAAGTGAAGGATTCTGTTTTTCTGAGTCATTCTTTGTTTTTCCTCGTAGATGAGGAAAAAAGCATAAAACTGACAAAAATTTGCTTCCCAGAATGTCTAACGATTAGCGCCCCCTTCGCGTGGATTCAGCCAAGGCGTCCCTGCCCAGTACCATTGTCTGGCTTGCATGGTATCAATATGACTGTCAGCGAAAGCGACATTGCTGGTACCTCCGCTGTGACGTAGATGAGGACCTCCCCAGTTAGGATCACCCGCAGAAGTGACACATCCGCCGCAAGGAGAGCTGTCGCCTGGATCATGAAGAATCCAGCACCCGGCTTTTTCCTCGGAATTCACAGTGACGCATTCTTCGGGGTTCGTCGTATTCAAAGGCTGACTTCCTCCATCTGTCATATGAACCACGCTCGATGGGTTTCGAACATCAGTATCCCTGAGTTGGGGCCAGTCTTTCTTGTCCCAGACGTTGGGCCAGTCACAGCCACCCAGACGAAAGTTGACACTGTAGTTGGACAAGGCTCGGTCAGCCTCATCACTGGGATAGATACTGAAAAGTTCGTTGAATTTTCGTGTGCGCGTCGGACAAAGCAACAGGTTGGTGGTTTGTTGGTAAGGTTGCACAAAATTAAACCAGGCTTTTCGTTCAACATTTGAACCTCGAACCGCAAAGGTGAAGACATACCGACCGTCGTTGTCATCGGCATAAATCCGCGATGCAATCGACATTTGCCTTAGATTATTAACGCAACTGATTTGTTTGGCCTTTTCCTTGGCTTTGGACAAAGCAGGCAACAACATCCCGGCCAAAATGGCAATGATCGCAATCACGACAAGGAGTTCAATCAAGGTGAAACCCGCCAGCAAGTGCTGCGGACGAAAGTGATCATTTCGGTTACCGGCTTTCATGACGATATATTTCACCATCAGTGTGCCAAGGTGAGCAACACTTAACCAATGGCTTGAGAAACATCCAATGTGACAGTGGGGGATTTGTCAATGACCTCCTGCTAAGAACACTGGAAGGAAAAATCATATGGAGTGATAAATATGATGCCATTTAACTAAATCGAATGCTTGATCAAGATGTAAAGGTGTAGGTCATTGCAGCATCTACGGGAAGCCTCAAGGTAAGAAGAGTTCAAAAATAAGCTCCAAGGCAGGCGGGTTCTGAGGAGAACAACTCAAGCTCGGCTCAGCCAACAGTCTTCTCTACCATCAAATTCCTTTGCTAAGGCGGTGGTTTTGCGGTTTATTGAAGACATGTCTGCAAAGGAACCGATCATTCTGTTGGAAAAGGTTTCCAAACGTTATGGAGCAACTGATTCCAGTGACGCGACACATGTCCTGTCCGATGTTGACCTTGAGGTTTACGAGGGTGAATCCATGGCCATTATTGGCCCTTCCGGTTCCGGTAAGAGCACTTTGCTGAATATCATGGGCGCACTGGATACCGCTTCTGAAGGATCGGTGCGCATCGCGGGTCAATATTTGAACAAAGCCGGGGAGATTGAGTTGGCGGAATTTCGCCGCCGAACTGTTGGTTTCATTTTCCAGGCTCACCATCTTCTTCCTCAGCTCTCAGTGTTGGAGAACGTGCTGGTTCCCTTGCTTGCCGACCCCAAACCAAAAGGCATTCCGGAAGCAGAAGAGCGCGGACGCCAATTACTCAAGCGGGTTGGACTCGACCACCGCCTCCAGCACAAACCCGGGCAGCTTTCGGGTGGAGAAAGACAACGTGCTGCGGTCGTTCGAGCGTTGATTAATAAGCCACGCATCCTTTTGGCCGATGAACCCACAGGAGCCCTCGATCGTCAATCATCCGAAAACCTTGGACAATTGCTATTGGAACTCAATCATGAAGAACAGATCACTCTGGTCACGGTGACACATTCCATTGGATTGGCGAGATTAACCGGCACGGTCCTTGAACTTGAGGACGGTCGACTTCAGACAAGCGAAGAGTCATGAACGCCTGGAGATTTCTCACTCAAAGCCTGAGGTTTTATGCGCGATCCCATGTCGGCGCCTTTCTCGGAGCAACTATAGCCTCGGCAATATTGATCGGGGCATTGATTGTGGGGGACTCGGTCAGAGGTAGTCTATTGGAGATGGCCATGTCTCGACTCGGAAGGATAGACACAGTCATCACGGGAAATGACCGCTTGTTCAGAGATGCCCTGGCAATTGAAATGAAAGGCGATGCATTTAAGGAAGTCGTGCCAGCGATTCAACTTCCAGCAGTAGCATCGGCATCGGGTGGATTGACAAGAGCCAATCAAACTCAAATTATTGGGGTTACACCCGACTTCTGGAATCTGGGTCTCTCCCCCACTCCAAGTGTTCATCCGGCACCAGACAAGGTGAGTTTGAGTGAGGCACTCGCACGACAACTCAAAGTCAAAGAGGGAGATCGACTGATTATCCGCATTCAAAAGCCCTCCCAAATTTCACCAGACGCCCCCCTGGCACCTGACGAAAATACATCAATAGCGCTTCGACTCGAAGTCTCACATATTGTCAGCGACTCATCCATGGGACGATTCAGTCTTCAGGCAAGCCAACTGCCCGCATTGAATGCATTTGTTGATTTGGAGTTCTTGCAATCTGAATTGGAAATCCCCGGTAAGGCCAACCTGTTATTATTGGCACCCGAAGCTGGCTCCAATTCATTGGCTACCGACGGATCAAGTGCCCTGACATCCTTGAATCGACACTGGACACTTGAAGACGGTCAACTTTCATGGGTGGACCTCAGCCAAAACAACGGAAACGGATTCGAACTACGCACCGAGCGGGTCTTTATGGACGATGCCACAGCAGGAGCTGCTGTCGGAGGCAGCACCCATTCAAGCGCCCTGCTCACCTACTTTGTCAATGCCATCAAAAAGGGAGAACAACTGACTCCTTACTCCATGGTGACAGCTGCCGAAGCCCCCTACGTTCCCGAAGATCTCAAAGAAAATGAAATCATACTGAATGAGTGGTTGGCCGCGGATCTAAATGCAAAACCAGGTGATCAGGTGGACATGACTTATTATGAGGTCGGACTGGGACGCGAACTCAAAGAAGCCACCACATCATTTACCGTTCGTCAGGTTGTTCCTATGCAGGCTCCCTACAACGACCCTTATTTTATGCCTGATTTTCCGGGACTGAAGGACGCCGATAACTGCAGGGACTGGGACACCGGTTTTCCCATTGATTTGGATTTAATCAGGGATCAAGACAATGAATATTGGGAAACTCACAAAGGAACTCCAAAGGCTTTTATTTCACTAAAGAAAGGAAAGGAAATCTGGCAAAACCGTTTCGGTTCTCTGACTGCCGTAAGATTTCCAGAGGTCAACACTCTTGAAGAGAAAACCGAACTGGAGTCCTCAATTCTCAAACAACTGGAACCAAGTAAGCTTGGAATCATGTCCATTCCGGTGAAAAGTCAGGCATGGAATTCAGTGGTGGAATCTCAAGATTTTGGGGGATTGTTCATCGGATTCAGTTTCTTTCTGATCTTCGCTTCCCTGATTTTAATGAACCTGCTGTTCCAATTTGTCGTTGAACAACGCACTCGGGAAGCAGGTATTTTGATGGCCGTCGGTATGACTCCGAGACGGCTGAAACAATTTTTACTTCGCGAAGGCATGCTCATCAGTCTTCTGGGGCATATCGGAGGTGTGGGTCTGGCAATCCTCTATGCCAAGGGAATGTTGTATGGGCTATCCACCATTTGGAGTGATGCGGTTGGCACCTCCTCTTTGCATTTTCACCTGAATCCGCCCACGCTGTTTGGAGGCATGATCGGTTCGATGGCGCTCACTGGAATGACGCTTTGGTGGGGGCTTCGTAAGCAAATTCAAAAACCCGCCCATGTCCTTCTCACCGAAAGTCAAATCGAAGGACGGGATATTGAAACCAAGGCCCAAGGAGCCGGCAAGTGGGCTGTAGCGGGAATGGCCTGTGGATTGGCCGCGATCGGTATTGCAGCATTGGGAAAATATGGAGATCCAAATCAGGCCACAGGTGCGTTTTTCGGTGCCGGATCCTTGCTACTGATGTCAGGACTCATGCTGACTTCAGCTTATCTGCGTAAGCTTACACAGTTGAACACAACGACTACGCCCTCACTTCTTCATTGGGGAGCCCGCAATGCTTCACGACGCCGCAAGAGGAGCCTGGCAACCATCAGCATGCTGGCCTTTGGTTGCTTTATGGTCATCGCTGTTGGGGCCAATAAATTAGATGCCCTGCGAGATGCTGGAAAACGTTCCTCGGGTACCGGAGGATTTGCATTTTGGGGTGAATCGACGGCACCTGTGGTCAAAAACCTGAATACCAAAGAGGGTGCGGAGTCCTACGGTTTGTTCAGAGATGAACTGGAAGGTGTGAGCATCCTGCCGTTCAAACGCCGCAATGGAGAGGAGGCAAGTTGCTTGAATCTAAACAGGGCTCAACGCCCAAGGCTGCTTGGAGTCAACCCTGATTTACTGGCAAGTCGTAAAGCCTTTTCATTCGCCAAAACATGGAAGGAAATACCAGAGGGAGTATCCGCATGGAACCTGCTTTCTGAAATGGAAGCGGATGGAACGGTGCCTGGAATCGCAGATTACAATTCCATCATGTGGGCGATGGGCAAGAGTGTCGGGGATGTTCTTATTTTTCAGAACACACAGGGGGAATCCTTTCGAGTTCGTCTGGTGGCTGGAGTCGCCAACTCCATCTTACAGGGAAATGTCATCATCTCGGAATCCGCTTTCCTCAGGCATTACCCGAATGAACCCGGCTACAAAACTTTTCTTCTCGATGTCCCAGCAGAAAAGAAAGAAGAAGTCGCAAGTGCGCTCACCCGCGCTTTGGAGGATGATGGTTTGACGCTGTTCGATGCCGTTGACCGAATGCAGGCTTTTAACGCGGTGCAGAATACCTACCTGTCCACATTTCAATTATTGGGTGGACTTGGAATGATTCTCGGAAGTTTCGGGCTGGGAGCCGTGGTCCTCCGCAACTTGCTGGACAGAAGAACGGAGTTAGGTTTGCTGGCAGCTGTTGGATTTACGCGAAAACGGATTCGATCTCTGGTGCTGCTGGAACATGTTGGATTGCTTTGTTGCGGCTTGACCATTGGGGTGATCAGTGCCGGGATTGCGGTCATCCCCAGTCTTCAATCACCAGGAATCAATATTCCTTTCACATCATTGGGAGTCACACTCCTGACCATTTTCGGCACCGGATTCGTTTGGACCTTTATTGCCACCCGAACCGCACTCAAGGGGACCTCACTGGATGCCTTAAGGGATCAGTAGACCGAAAAACAACTCATTCCCACTCGGAAACAGCCGGTTGGAAAAATTTTCTTTATTTAGAATGATTCTAAGTATTGACACAATTCCAAGTCAGGTTAATTTCCCCACAGCTAACATGAAAACGGCACAACCGGCACCTAACGACAACAAAGATCTGGCTCGCAAGCTGGCTCACAGTGGCCTGCGTATGACGGCGCAGAGGGAGCATGTTTACAAGACCTTGATCAACCAGACTGATCACCCCACCGCGGATGATGTATATCTGCGGGCTAAAGCTGACATGCCAGAAATCTCGATGGCAACGGTCTACAATACACTGGACGCCTTGGTAAAGTGTGGACTGATCAAACAAGTCAACGTGGAAAGATCGGCCACTCGTTACTGCTCCAACCTGAAAGAGCACTGCCACTTTTTCTGCGAAGAATGCGGAAACGTTCATGACGTCAATTTCAAAAAGGACAAAGGAACCTTACCCTTGAGGATTCCCAAAAACCTCATCCCTACTCAAGTGGACATCTCCATTCGAGGGCATTGCAGCAACCCTATGGAATGCCCGAATCGAGCCAAGAATTAAGGCAAACCTGGACCACATGGATGCATTGACCAACGGGGTCCTATCCTAGGTCCCCACATAAACCCTGAATTGTAATAAGAATTTAAAAATGAGCAGCGCCACAGAAACCATCGAAGGATTCGTCAAAAGCGAATACAAATACGGCTTCATTACCGATATCGAAGCCGAATCAGCTCCTCCGGGGCTGAGTGAGGAAATAGTCCGATTCATTTCGGCTAAGAAAAACGAACCTGATTTCATGCTGGAATGGCGATTAAAGGCTTTCCGTCACTGGCAAAAAATGAGTAATCCAACCTGGCCAAAAGTGGAATACCCTCCAGTAGATTTTCAAGACATCATCTATTATTCCGCCCCAAAGAAAAAGACCGATGGCCCCAAGAGTCTTGATGAGGTTGATCCAAAACTACTCGAAACGTATGAAAAATTGGGCATCCCATTACATGAGCGGGCCAGGCTGGCGGGAGTCGCTGTCGATGCCGTTTTCGACAGTGTTTCGGTGGGCACTACCTATCAGGAAACTCTGGCTGAGAAAGGGATCATTTTTTGCCCGATGTCTGAAGCCATTCAGAAACACCCTGAACTCGTCGAAAAATATTTAGGCAGCGTCGTCCCTTACACCGATAATTTTTACGCGGCACTCAACTCGGCGGTTTTCAGTGATGGTTCATTTGTCTTCATCCCCAAAGGAGTTCGCTGCCCGATGGAACTGTCGACTTATTTCAGAATCAACGCGGCAAAGTCCGGGCAGTTTGAGCGCACTCTGATTGTGGCTGAAGACAGCAGCTATGTGAGTTACCTGGAGGGTTGCACGGCCCCCATGCGTGATGAAAACCAGCTGCACGCTGCGGTTGTTGAACTGGTCACATTGGACAACGCTGAGATTAAATATTCCACCGTCCAGAACTGGTATCCTGGTGACGAAAACGGTAAAGGCGGTATCTATAACTTTGTGACCAAGCGGGGACTCTGCAAAGGAGTGAACTCCAAGATTTCCTGGACCCAGGTGGAAACTGGATCCGCCATTACCTGGAAGTATCCCAGTTGTGTATTGCTGGGTGAAAACAGCGTCGGAGAATTCTACTCGGTGGCCTTGACCAACAATCGTCAGCAGGCAGACACCGGAACCAAAATGGTTCATATTGGGAAAAATTCCCGCAGCACCATCATCTCCAAAGGTATCTCGGCAGGCAAAGGACAGAACAGCTACAGGGGATTGGTTCAGGTCAGAAAATCAGCGGAAAACGCACGAAATTTTTCACAATGTGATTCGCTTCTGATCGGTGATCAATGCGGAGCACACACCTTCCCTTACATTGAGGTCAAAAACACTTCTGCAAGTGTTGAGCACGAGGCAACCACAAGCAAGATCGGGGAGGATCAAATCTTCTACTGCAACCAACGTGGCATTTCAACACAGGACGCGGTGAATATGATCGTTAACGGATTTTGCAAAGAGGTATTCCGTGAGCTGCCCATGGAGTTCGCAGTCGAGGCTCAGAAACTTTTGGGTGTCAGCCTCGAAGGAAGCGTCGGTTAAACCAGTCTCCATCTTCTAACAAATTTACAATACTATTTTTATGTCGAATCAACCACTTTTAAAAATCAACAATCTACAAGCCGGTGTCGAAGGACGCGCCATCCTCAAAGGCATCAACCTTGATATCAACGCGGGAGAAGTCCATGCCATCATGGGCCCCAACGGTAGCGGAAAAAGCACACTTGCTTCCGTCATAGCTGGCCGGGAAGGTTACGAAATTTTGGGAGGCGAAATTGTGTTCAAGGGCGAAGATCTCATGGATATGGAAGCCGATGAACGCGCTCATCTGGGTCTGTTTTTGGCCTTCCAATACCCGGTTGAAATACCCGGAGTCAACACGACTTACTTCCTGAAGTCCGCAATCAATGAGACCCGCAAGGCCAGAGGGGAAAAAGAACTCGATGCGGTTGAGTTCCTGAAGTTCATCAAAACAAAAGCCAAGTTGCTGGATCTTCCGGAGGATTTCTTGAAGCGATCCTTGAACGTCGGTTTCTCGGGGGGAGAAAAGAAACGAAACGAAATTTTTCAGATGGCCGCTTTGGAACCAGTCATGGCGGTTCTGGATGAGACAGACTCCGGATTGGACATTGACGCCCTGAAGGTCGTCGCAAATGGGGTCAATCAACTGAGAAGTCCCGAAACCGCGCAGTTGGTGATTACTCATTATCAGAGATTGCTCGATTACATTGTGCCTGACGTGGTGCACGTATTGCACGATGGACGCATCATCAAGACCGGACCTAAGGAACTGGCTCACGAGCTTGAAGACAAGGGGTATGACTGGGTCATTAAAGAAGCCGCTCAACCTGCTTAATCATTTCAAAACCGTATTCACCAGATCATGACAGAAACTGCTCAAATCACTGAAAGCGATCCATGGCTGGAAGCTTTCGAAGCCACGGAGCATAACGAAGCGAATGCACCAGCCTGGTTGATACCTTTCCGCAAAGCGGGGCTGGCCCAATATGCCAAGACCGGGCTTCCAACGCTCAGGGATGAGGACTGGAGATTCACAAATATTGATCCAGTTCGCCAGACAACCTTCAAACTTCCTGATGTGGGAAACAGCTTGAGCGAGGATGCACTGCGATCCATTCCATTTCCGTTCAAGGGTGGAAACGCCACTCGAATTGTATTTCTGGATGGTTACTTTCAAGATCATTTGTCCGATGTGGATTCCCTTCCAGATTCGGTCACCGCTATGTCCTTGAAAGAAGCAGTCAGGAGGGAAGATCTGGGGCTGGAGAAGCATTTGGGACAATACACCTACCAAAATGACAACCCATTTGCGGCACTCAACGCTGCGTTCTTCCAGGACGGACTTTACCTCCACATCCCGAAGAATCTTGAAGTTGAGAAACCCATTCACATCATTCACGTGTCAAGTGGGACTGAAAACCGATCCTCGTTTGCCAGGTGCTTGATCCATGCTGAAAAATTTTCCAAATGCACCCTTTTGGAATCCTATCACGCATTAAGTGATGGTGCATATTTGAGTGTCCCCACCACGGAATTCGTTATCGAAGAGGAAGCCAGGATCGAGCACATCAAAGTGCAGGACGAATCCAGGCAAGCCTTCCATATGGCCAGCATTTATGCCTGGGTGGGTAGATCAGCACATTTCCATTCCCACTATCTGAGCACCGGTAGCCGGATCAACCGCAATAATATACGAACAAAACTGGACGGCGAAGGCCTGGAGTGTGTTCTCAATGGACTTTATCTGGCTGATCAAGATCAATTGGCCGATAACCACATGATCGTGGACCACTCCAAACCTCATTGCGACAGTCATGAGTATTTTAATGGTATCCTGGACGACAGGGCTCGAGGTGTTTTTCACGGTAGGATACTCGTTCAGCAAATCGCCCAGAAAACGGATGCTAAACAAACCAACAAAAACTTGTTGCTATCCGACGAAGCCACTGCCGATACGAAACCCCAACTTGAAATCTATGCGGACGATGTCAAGTGCACACATGGTGCCACCATCGGACAACTCGATGATGAAGCCATCTACTACCTGAGAACAAGGGGAGTTCCAAAAGCCGTGGCGCAGCGCATGCTGGTTCACGCGTTTGCAGGAGAAATCATCGACCGTATCCAACATGATGCCATCCGGGAAGAGCTGGATGGACTCGTTTGGAATCGCCTTGAAAAATTCAAACATTTTCAGACAGCGACTACGGTCTAACTAAAAGGTCTTTAACGAAATGCAAAATCAGGAACCCATCGTTTTAACCCGTGACGTTGAAGCGGCCATTGTCCCTGCCGGTGACAAAGTCACTTTGGTCAAGGGCGAGGAAGCCCGCATCACACAGGAACTCGGCGGTTCGTTTACCGTCGTGGTCAACGGAAACATGTTTCGTATCCAGGGACAAGATGCAGACGCTCTTGGTCGGGAGGTCAAGGAGAACCGCATCAAAGCCGCCATAGCGGGAGAAGTGGCCACACCTGAAGAAGTTGAAAAACAAGTGTGGGAACAAATGAAAACCTGCTTTGATCCGGAAATCCCGGTCAATGTCGTCGACCTGGGATTGATTTACGATTGTGTGGTTTCTCCTGTGGAGGACAAGGAAAGCTATCAAGTGCTGGTCAAAATGACACTGACAGCTCCGGGCTGCGGGATGGGTCCGGTGATTCAACAGGATGTTCAGAATAAAATCATGTGCATTGAAGATGTTTCCGAGGCCGATGTGGAGTTGGTTTGGGAACCGCAATGGAACCAAGGGATGATGACTGAGGCAGCCAAATTACAACTGGGCTTGATGTAACGATGAATACTGTGGATGAATCCGTTTCCACTCCTACGGAAGATGCGCTGAGCCTGAGAACTCGAAAGGATTTCCCCATCCTGAATCAGGAGATCAACGGGCACCCGTTGATTTACTTCGACAATGCCGCTTCCAGCCAGAAGCCCGTTCAGGTTCTGGATGCCGTCCGACGCTATTACGAACACGACAACGCCAACGTTCACCGAGGAATCCATGAACTGAGTAATCGTGCGACAATCGCCTACGAATCTGCACGTGAACGAACGGCCCAATTCATCAACGCTGCCAGTGCCAAGGAAATCATATTCACACGAGGCACGACGGAAGCCGTCAATCTGGTGGCAAGCTGCCTGGGGCATTCGGTTTTAAAACCGGGTGATACCATCCTCATTACAGAGATGGAACACCACAGCAACATGGTTCCCTGGCAGATCATTGCGGAACGCACAGGGGCAAAGTTAAGATACCTACCGGTCAAAAATGATACCGGAGAGTTGGATCTGGATCATCTCGATGAATGGATGACACCCGAGGTCAAAGTCTTTAGTTGCGTGCACATCTCAAACAGCCTTGGCACCATCAATCCGGTCAAACAACTTTGTGCCAAGGCACGTTCGGTGGGTGCACTGACTTTTGTGGATGGAGCTCAGAGTGCGGGTCACTATCCGGTCGATGTCCAGGATTTGGATTGCGATTTTTATGCCCTGTCAGGTCATAAAATTGTCGGACCAACCGGAATCGGCGCTCTTTACGGCAAAAAGAACATTCTGGACGAACTCCCCCCATATCACGGTGGTGGAGAAATGATCTCTGAGGTGAGCTACGAAGGACCTGTATTCAAAGACGCACCTCACAAATTTGAAGCAGGAACACCCAATATGTCAGGAGCCGTCGGGTTGGCTGCGGCAATGGATTACATTGATTCGATTGGCAGAAGAGAAATATTCGAACATGACAGAATCCTGGCTGAGTATTTTTATCAGGAGATTTCATCCATCCCTGGAACCAAGGTTTTTGGTCCCGCAAGGAACCGGGCAGGTCTGGTAAGTTTCTTACTGGGCGGCATGCACTCGCACGATATTGTTACCCTGGCCGATCAAAAAGGAATCGCACTGCGGGGAGGACATCATTGCACACAACCTTTGATGAAAAAGTTCGGTGTAACCGGTACCGCAAGGGCCAGTTTTTATTTCTACAATGATCGACAAGAAGTCGACCGATGCCTGGAAGTCATGGCGCATATCCAGAAACGCTTTGGCGACCTGGAGGATTAGTTGCACATCGATGCATTCAAGTTTCAGCCCATCAAATAAAATCTAACATCATGAGTCATCCATCCACCATCACCCCACAGACCACCATGAGGGAACTTTTGGAGTTCTATCCATGGGCACAGCGCGCATTGTTTCGTCACTATCACATTGGAGGCTGCAGCAGTTGCGCCTTTCAACCTGAAGAAACAGTCGAGGCCCTGTGCGAACGTAACGACCATATTGATCCATTAGAGTTGATCGCCAAGGTGCAGGAAAGTCATGATGAGGACAAAAAGGTATTGATTACGGCGACAGATACTGCCGAGGCTTTGCAGTCTGACGAACCCTGCCGCCTGGTGGACATTCGAACCAGTGAGGAATGGGAAGCGGTCAAGTTGGAAGGCGCAGTTCACATGTCTCAGGAATCCATGCAGGAGATTTTGGGGAAATGGCCACGCGAAGAACTGCTTGTTATTTATGACCATACCGGCAGGCATAGCCTGGATGCAGCCACCTACTTTCAAGGGCAGGGTTTCAAGAATGTACGCTGCATGGACGGAGGAATTGATGCCTGGTCCAGAGAGGTGGACAATAAAGTTCCCAGGTATCGACTGGAACCAGTCGGGAGTTGATTTTGGCTTAAAAAGCCCTAAGATTTATTAGATCTTTATGACGGATGCTTTTCAAAAAAAAGTGGAAGAAGCCATGCGCAACCCCAAAAATCTTGGGGAAATGGAAGACGCCGACACGATAGGCACGGTAGGCGGCGCCGGATGTGGGGACATGCTTCGAATGTGGCTGAAGTTCAAAGATAAGGACGGTAAAAAAATCATCGATAAAGCATCATTCCAGTCTTTTGGCTGCGAGACCGCGATCGCTGCCGCGAGCATGGCAACGGAAATGTTGAAAGGCAAAACAACCGAGGAAGCCGTTAAAATGTCAGGAGCGGAATTGGCTGCTGATCTGGGTCCCCTGCCTCCTACAAAAATTCATTGCACCACTTTGGTAGAGGACGCGATCCGAACCGCGATCGAATCGCATGAAGGTAAACCATGTGCCGCCCCAGTCACAAAACCTGTTCCGAATAAAAATAATCAAACACTGCTCGACACCATGCACGCTTCCAACTCTGGTGGAAAAGGACTGAAGATTGTCCTGCTACCCTCTGAAGAAAGTTAACCCCAAAAACCAAAGGCCTGGCCATGCGAAACTTGAAGACTTCAACTCCCCTCCCCTTCATCCTCCTCTTAACCGCATGGCTCCTGCCGCAATCAGCATCAGCGGAAATCATCCACCTCATCAATGGAGATTTGATTCAGGCCAAAGTTGTTACCCTGAATGAAACTCACTTATCCATCCAAAGCAATATTCTGGGAATTCTCAAAATTCCCCGAAACAAAGTGGCACGCATAGATTTCATCGCACAACCAGCTTCCATAACAGGACCGGGCGCACTGACCAAGCCTCCGGTCTCGAGCACATTGCCTTCATCCGCTCAAAAACTGACCATTCCGGGTGGTTTGAAGGGCAATCATCCCACAGACCTGATTCAGCAAGTCCAACAGCAGATGCTCACAACTGCGGGCCCCGAAGCAAACGAGATGTATCAAAATTTGGTGCAAGGCGTTACCTCTGGCTCCATTAACATTCCTGAACTCAAGACCATGGCAGAGGATACCGTTCGTCAGATCGAAGATTTACAAGCTGAACTCGGTGATGATGTGGGGTTCGCACTTGACGGATACCTCGGCATTCTCAAAGGATTCATTCAAAAAGCAGAAAAAAATAACAAAAATGTCATTAAATAGAATTCCGAGTTGTCACTCTCACAGAGGTATGAAGCATCGTATAGCAGGATTTATTGGAATTTGGCTGATCTTTATCAGTTCCGGGATTGTGATGACAAACGCAGCGGAAACGAAAGTTTCCTTACTGCTGGATAAAACCGAAGCGACCGCAGGTGGTTCCGTTCTGGCTGGTGTCAAATTCGAACTCAAGGAAGAATGGCATACCTACTGGCGATATGGAGGTGATGCCGCCCAACCTCCGAACATCACATGGAATCTGCCTCCGGGCGTCAGTGCCGGCCCCATTCGATGGCCTCTCCCCAAAAAAGAGGAAACCTCCGGACTTTACTCCTACGCCTACCATGATGAAGTCATTCTCCTGGTTCCATTAACCCTTGGTTCAGATTTGCAGGGAGGCTCGCTTGAGTTGAATGCGGATGTGTTCTGGCTGGAATGCAAGGAATCGTGTGTGCCTCGCGATGCAAAAATCAAGGCCACTCTTCAGATTGGCAGTAGCGATAAATCATCACCGGAAGCTACCGATTTAGCCACCTGGAACAGTAAAGTCCCACCCCTTGCCAAGGGATTAAAACTGAAAGCCGACTGGTCGAAAAATGTAGCTGAGGATGAACGACAACTGACCTTTGAACTCAGCAATGACCAGGGATATTTCTGGAAGGATTTTTACCCTTTTGAGAATGATGCTTTCGAGATCGGAGGTAAAACAACTTTAGGGACTCCGGAAAACCAACCACTGGCTCTGACCAAAACACTGCTCAATTGGGAAGAAACCTGGCCCAAACAAATCAGTGGTGTAGCTTTGCTGGTGAAAACCGAAGACAACACCACGCATGCATTCGAAGTATCGGTTAACCTGGGAGAGGAATTTTCCGGAGCAGACAGTGGCGTAAAAACAACGCCCGCCGTAACTGGCTCGACTTCTGCTTCCGACTCAGAACCGGCCCCCGCCGCGAAAGCAAGTGCTGGATGGCCATTGATGCTCCTTTTTGCCTTTATTGGCGGATTCATCCTGAATTTCATGCCCTGCGTTCTGCCGGTGATTTCGTTGAAAATCCTGGGCTTTGTCCATCAAAGTAAGGAAGAGCCACGAAGGATTTTTCACTTGGGTTTGCTTTATGGATTCGGAGTGCTTTTCTCATTCTGGATTTTGGCTGGTTTGGTGATTGGTGTTCAATCAGCCGGAAACCTGGCCAACTGGGGGATGCAGTTTCAAAACCCCCAGTTCCTCGTCCTCATGACCCTTCTGGTCACTTTGGTGGCGCTTAATTTCTTTGGTGTTTTTGAAATTACGGGGGGCAAATTAACCAGTGCAGCATCGGCAGCCGCCTCCCGTGAAGGAAACATGGGGGCCTTCTTTAATGGTGTTCTGGCAACCGTCCTCGCTACGCCGTGTACTGCCCCATTCCTTGGAACAGCCCTTGGATTTGCATTCACTCAACCCCCCGTCGGTATTGTGATTTTGTTCACAACCGTGGCCCTGGGCCTGGCATTTCCTTACATCCTGTTGAGCTGGAATCCTGCCTGGCTCGGTATACTTCCCAAACCCGGAGCGTGGATGGAACGATTCAAAGTCTTCATGGGATTCCCCATGATCGGAACGGCCATCTGGCTTTACACGATTGCTCGCTTGCATTTCGGGGAGAAGGGTGACTTGTGGATGGGGCTCCTTCTGGTCTTTGTTGCGATGTCCGCCTGGGTCTACGGCGAATTTGTTCAACGCGGTAGTTCCCGTAAAGGATTGGCCTTGGGTGTCAGCGCCGCCTGCCTGTTGTTTGCCTATGCCTGGATCCTGGAGAAAGAACTCAACTGGCGTCATCCTGTCGGCCCGGTTACCGCCAGCGCGGGAAAAGTGATCAAAGGTAAAAACGGAATCCTCTGGCAGCCATGGTCCGAAGAAGCGGTCGCCAAAGCTCGCGATGAAGGGAAAGTGGTGCTCGTCGACTTCACAGCAAAATGGTGCGCCAATTGTCAGATCAACAAGAAGACGAGTATTGAAATCGATCCGGTCCGGGAAAAACTCGAATCCATCAATGGAGTCACTTTCAAAGGTGATTACACTTTTTATGATTCCAGAATCACCAACCAGCTCCAAAAATTTGGACGCAGCGGAGTCCCCCTCGTCCTGATCTATTCCCCAAACTCAGAAGAACCAATCCTTCTCCCGGAGCTTCTGACACCAGGCACCGTCCTAAACGCCCTCGACAAAGCCTCAATGGGCACCTGACTCCGGGAGGGGCAGGGTCTTTTAATCGGAGGGAATTTCTTATTCGGAGGGATGAGCTCCCGCGAATCCCATACTTCCCCTCAGGATGTTGAAAAGCCGGTGCACTCCAGACGGAAAAACCTTTGGCGTTCGAATATCACTGGCTTCCCTCGTTCCCATTTCGTTGCTTATTAATGATTCCAGGTAGAGAAGTGGGACGCACGGAGCTTGTCCCTCCCAAAGGGATTTTCTTATTCGGAGGGATGAGCTCCCGCGAATCCCATACTTCCCCTCAGGGTGTTGAGCAGCCGGTGCACTCCCGACGGAAAACCCTTTGGCGTTCGAACTCCACTGGCTTCCCGCGTTCCCATTGCTTTGCTTATTAATGATTCCAGGTAGAGAAGTGGGACGCACGGAGCTTGTCCCTCCCAAAGGGAATTTCTCAATCGGAGGGATGAGCTCCCGCGAATCCCATACTTCTCCTCAGGGTGTTGAACATCCGGCGCACCCCCGACGGAAAAACCTTTGGCGTTCGAACACCACCGACTTCCCGCGTTCCCATTTCGTTGCTGATGATTGATTCAAGGCAGAAAAGTGGGACGCGCGGAGCTTGTCCCTCCCGAGGGGGTTATTTTATTGGGGCCATATCCAACCAATCTGGAATTTCACCATCTCCAGTTGGTTGACCTTGGAGGACCCAGGTTAGATTGAAGCGTGCGATTTGTGCTCCACCGCCCGGACCACCCTCGAACATGAGATAAATATTTCCTTCACTTGTGGTTCCATGGCGACCAACATTCATGGATGAATAAGCGCTTGGGCCGTGATAAACCTGTCTTTTGATCGGCCAGGTCTTTCCTCCATCCGGGCTCAACCAAACTGTGATATGTTCGCGCGTCGCATTGGGCGTGTCGAGGTTGCTGAACAACAGGATGTCCCGCCCCTTGACAGGTAATCTTGTCAAACCTCCCATACACCCATACGAACGGTGCTGGTGTCCATCAGGCAGCACATCCACCACTCTCCAATCGGTCCAGGTTTTTCCACCATCCCGGCTGTAGGCACATCGTCGCCGCGTGTTACGTTCGGCTTTATCCCAGTGAATTCTGGAATTGTAATAAAGGGTTCCATTCGACAACTCCACGATACAGGCTTCTCCCGTGCCTTGCTCCGGAAAAGGTTCACTGGCCTGCCAGGTTCGACCACGATCATCACTGAACATGGCATTGGTGTAGTGATTCGGCCATTCTTCACGGCGATTGCCAGCAGCATACCACCGTGTGGGACGGATCAATCTCCCTGCAAAATCACCAAACTTCAAAGTCGATCCATGATCGTTCATGTGCATGGATGGCACATGCCCAAGTGAGTTGGGTAATATTTTGGTATCCTGCTTTTGCCAGCTTTGCCCGTGATCTAGACTGCGATAGATCGAGATGGGAGCAGGTGGATGTTGATCTTCAATGAACATCAATATATCACCCGACACTTCATCCACGGTGACACCTCCCCCCTGAATCCCACTACCCTGAACCACGACAGGTGCCGACCAGGTTTTTCCTCCATCGACACTGCGTCTCACACGAACGCCATCGCTTCCCCATGTGGCCAGAATCGAACCATCGGTCGCCACAGCTATGTTCGGAAATCGCTGTCCCTCGAAAACCTGCTGCAAATGAAGTCGAGGCTCCCCTGTGAACGGCTTGAGAGCACCTTCAGCACCCCATACAAAAGAGGATTGAACCGCACAGGCAAACATCGTCGCCATGGCTATTGAACGAGTCAGTTGTATCATTGGGCAACGCTTTTAGATTTCTTGACGGGAAGGCAATTAATCGGCCGCACGCACTTTGATGCGATTCAACAGATCTGCCACCACCTCATCCCGGGGGCGAACTTGACCACGGCCTTTTCCATGAACGCGCACAGCCACTGCATTGGCTTCCTGTTCCTTGCCACCCACCACCAGCATGGTATGAACCTTGGATTCTTCTGCTCGTAGAACACGTCCCTGGAGTTTATCATGGCTGAATTCGATCTCAGCACGAACGCCATGTTGCCGCAGCTCTGACACCAATTGATTGGCGTAATCCAGTTGTTCTTCCGTGATCGGCAAGACCCTGACCTGTTCAGGGGCGAGCCAAAGTGGGAAATTACCAGCGTAGTGTTCGATCAGGAACGCCAGGAATCGCTCATGAGTTCCCAATGGTGCACGGTGAATACAGAGAGGTGTTTCGAATTGATTGTCAGCCGTGCGATATTGCAGACCAAATTTCGAAGGGACCGCGAAGTCAACCTGATTGGTGGCGATGGTGAATTCGCGTCCTGAGATGGAGTAAACCTGCACATCAATTTTGGGACCATAGAAAGCGGCTTCGTTCGGAATTTCCTCAAATTCTATCTCAGAGTCGATGAGAACCTTTCGGACCATGTCCTCTGTTTTTTTCCAAAGCTCAGGTTCGTCCACAAACTTATCACCGAGCCGTGCTGGATCATGAGTACTGAAACGCATCTTGTATTTCTCAAATCCAAAGATTTTGAAATATTTTAAATACATTTCATTCACGGCACGAAACTCATCGGCAAATTGCTCGGGCGTGCAGTAGATATGGGCATCATTCATCTGCATCGAACGCACACGCATCAGGCCCATCAACTCACCGGACTGCTCGTAACGATAACAGGTTCCGTATTCAGCAAGACGCAAAGGAAGCTCGCGATAACTGCGGGGAGCTGCGGCAAAAATCTTGTGATGGTGCGGGCAATTCATGGCTTTGAGGTAATACCGCTCCTTAACGTCGCCTTTTTCTCCCGATTCCCCGTCTTCCGATAATTCCATCGGCGGAAACATACTTTCGGCGTAGTATGGAAGATGCCCTGAGGTCAGGTACATCGACTCTTTGGCAAGATGAGGGGTTCTCACTCGTTGGTAACCGGCCTCGAATTCTGTTTCCTTGGCAAGTTTTTCCAATTCTTCGATCAAGATGGAACCTTTGGGCATCCACAGCGGCAAACCAGGTCCTACATCATCGTCGAATGTAAATAACTGCATCGCTTTTCCAATACGACGATGATCTCTCTTGCGCGCTTCCTCCTGAGCTTCCAGCCACTCATTCAACTGCGTTTTATTGGGAAAGGCGGTACCGTAGATGCGCTGGAGTTGAGGATTCTTTTCGTTACCACGATAATAGGTGGCCGCAACCCGAAGCAGTTTGTAAGCTTTGACATTACCCGTGCGCATGACATGCGGCCCTGCACAGAGATCGATGAATTCTCCGTTTTGATAGAAAGTAATCTCCTCCCCTTCGGGAATGTCGGCAAGCCGTTCGACCTTGAAGGATTGTCCTCGATCCTGAAAAAACTGGGCTGCTTCGTCTCGTGTTTTAGTTTGACGTTCAAAAACCTGATTCTCTTTGACCACCTTTTTCATCTCTGCCTCGATGGTCTCGAAATCGTCCGGACTAAATCGATGACCTTCCAGGTCGAAATCATAATAGAACCCTTCATCCGTTGGGGGGCCGATGTCCAGTTTTGCTTCGGGCCAAAGGCGCAGGACAGCGGTTGCCATGATGTGGGCGCATGAATGACGCAACCTTTCGAGGTCCGTCATCTGGTTACGTTCTTCGAGAGTCTTGCGTTGAACGGGCTTTTTCTCTTCTTCCATGTCTAGTGTGCAGGGTAAATACGAAAAATAGGTAAAGTTAAGCTAAAGTAGCGATTATGATCGTGATGCTGCTATTGAAGTAATCCCAGAATCTGCTTCAAGAGATCATCATAACTTTCAAATGCAGGGAACTGAGCAAATTCAGACTTCACATTGTCGGGAGCACGGAACAAGATTCCGTGATCCGCTTCCATAAGCATGGTGGTATCATTGTAAGAATCTCCAGAAGCGATCACATGGTAATTCAAGGCTTTGAATGCAGCGACTGATTTCCTTTTTTGATCGGGTTGACGAAGGCGATAGTTCACAATGCGATCTTCCTTCACTTCCAGGCGATGACAAAAAATCGTAGGCCACCCCAGTTGCCGCATCAGTGGCTGCGCAAATTCTTCAAAGGTATCCGACAAAATGATGACTTGAGTTTTTTCCCGTAATTCATCCAGAAAGGCGCGAGCGCCGGGAAGCGGTTCTAGGGTACCGATCACTTCCTGTATCATTGAAAGCGTCAGCCCATTTTCTTCAAGTAACTTCAACCTCCCGGTCATCAGTTCGTCATAATCCGGGATATCACGAGTGGTTTTCTTGAGCCCCTCAATTCCCGTTTTTTCAGCAAAAGCGATCCACACTTCGGGTACCAGCACGCCTTCGAGATCCAATGTCACTAAATTTTGTGCCATAGCAGTCGCTGTATCAGGTCAGGTTCTCAGGGTTTAATTTTTGAAGACTCTTCGGCACAAACAATCCATCTTTACGGATTAATTTTCCATCAAACCAAACCTCACCTCCACCCCATTCTGGTCGCTGGATCAGGACCATGTCCCAATGCACCGCTGATTTATTTCCGTTTCCACAATCTTCGTAAGCCTGACCCGGTGTGAAGTGAAGCGATCCTGCAATTTTTTCATCAAAGAGAATGTCATTCATCGGGTTCAAAATCTTCGGATTCAATCCAAGACTAAATTCGCCGATATAACGTGCTCCGGGATCGGTATCGAAAATTTCGTTCAAACGTTTGGTGTCATTGGAAGTAGCATCTACGATTTTACCATTTTTGAGTTCAAGTCGAACATTCTCAAAACGTGAACCCGCATAAACGGTTGGGGTGTTGTATTGAATCACACCATTGACTGAATTCTTGACCGGACAAGAAAACACTTCGCCGTCTGGAATGTTCCGATCACCCTTACATGCACGAGCACCAATGCCCTTGATGCTGAAAGTCAGGTCCGTTCCGGGACCTTTGAGGTGCACCTTGTCGGTTTTAGCCATGAGCTTTTCGAGTGGGCCCATGGCTTTGCCGAATTTCCGATAATCCAAAGTGCAGACATCAAAGTAAAAATCTTCGAATGCCTCCGTGCTCATGTTTGCGGCTTGAGCCATGCTTGGAGTGGGCCAACGCAGAACACACCATCTGGTTTTATTGACACGGTAATTCAAGACAGGACGCATTGTGCGGGAGTAGAGGGACATTTGCTTACCTGGTACATCTGAATTTTCGGAGGTGTTGGCTGCACCGCGAATAGCAATGTAACTCTGCACTTTTCGCATTCGGGCCATTTCCAGATCACGCACCATGCGGGCCTGTTTTTCGGTCATCCCTTTTAACAGCTCACGGGTCACTCGAGTGTGACGCGTTTCAATCAATGGAATGGCACCCGCTTCGCGGACCACACGAGCCAATACAATGGTAAACTCATCCGGGACATCAATCATGTCCAGGAGAACGGTCTCATCTTTTTTAATGTCAGTGGAATATCCCACCAACAATTCCGCCAAATCTCGATATCTGGGATCGGTCATATTTAGTATTAAATCAAAAAAACACCTTAGAGTGAATCCCCCCATTGGGTCTAGTCTCTAAATTAGATCCAATAACAATGACATCTTCTGAATCAAACTCAATCACTCGCCGAATCTTGAGGAGAATAACAGAACTCTAAGTTTCGAGATTGGGACCATCAGGAGTATTATCGTTTGAGGTGTGCTCATTTTACGAGCGGATATGGAACGACGACCACAAAGAGATCCCATGGGGAGCCGCCTATCAAACTGGGGGGGGGATGTTAACATAGAAGGGCACCGCTGCCGCGGTGCCTTGAGCGCGTTGGGAATATACAATAGCCTACTGCCATGTGCGGACACGTCACTGGACGCGCAGTTCCGACGCGTCGTGGACACCCCTACCAAGATGCAGGCTGCTTTCCTCCCACTCTGAATCGCTCCCCATGCGGAGCTTGCCTTTCAATTATGCCTCCCACCTGCTTGACAAGCTTTTGGCAATTGGTATGCTTCCCCGCTCGTTTTTTGGCGAGATTAGCTAAAAATTTATTGAGGCCGAATGAGTTACATTTGGCAAAGATGTATTTTGACTCAGGACTATTTGTATGAAAAGAACTTATCAACCATCCAAAATTCGTAGGAAACGCCAGCACGGTTTTCTGAGCCGGATGCGCACCAAAAGTGGTCGCGGTATCTTGAAAGCACGGCGCCAGGTAGGCCGCAAACGCCTCACTCCGTGTTAATTGTAGTTGAATGGCAATTCTGAGCCACGCATTCTGAAGCCTCCTGCAAAGAAACGTTTTAGGAAGCACCAACGCATTCGGTATTCTTCAGAGTTCGGACGCGTGAGGGAAAATGGACAAAGATGGGTGCATGGATGCCTGATCGCCAATTGGTTGGAAGTCGAGGGCAGAGCTTATTCGAGACTCGGAGTGATCACCAGTCGTAAGATCGGAAAAGCACACATACGCAACCGAGCACGGAGGCTGATGAGAGAATCCTACCGGAATATCCAACATCATTGCGCCCGTCCCATGGACCTGATCCTGGTCGCTCGGAAATCCATTGCGAATAAAAGCCAGAAGGATGTGGAGGCAGATCTGCTGGCCATCATGAAGAGGCGAGGGTTACTCCAAACCTGCGAAAGCTCATGAAGTGGCTGAGGAACATTGTTTGTTTCCCTATTCGATTATACCAATGGACTCTTTCCCCATTAAAAACAGCTCTGTTGGGACCCAATGCGGGGTGTCGATTTCAGCCAACTTGTTCGAATTACGCCATTCAAGCCATCCAGAATCATGGAATTGGAAAAGGAAGCATGCTTGCCATCAGACGCATCTTGCGATGCCACCCGTGGGGAGGTCAGGGTTGGGATCCTGTCCCACCCTCCAATCGACATTCCACATGCACTGCTCCATCGCACCCACAATCAGACAAAAACCATCTGGTAGCTGAATCCACTCCAAACCCCTCAATGGTGGTTGGCAACAAACTCAAATGACTCCCAAATCAATCTTACAAAACTTCCATCATGGATCGTAAATCCATTTTCATACTCATTTTCTCAATTGCCGGTCTGATTCTATGGTTCCCACTGGTAAACAAGCTTTACCCTCCACAGGAGCAACCAGAAATCCTGACAGAAAACCAGGATCAACAGGATACAGCTGCTCCTGATACCACCTCCACATCTGCGGAAGCGGTGATCCAGCCCACTGAGGTCACGCCTGGAGCTAATGAAACCCCTGCGGTTGCTATTTCTGAAACCACTGCTCAACCAACAACGCCAGCTGAAGAAAACCTGCTGGTTTGGGAAAATGATGATTTGATCTATGAGTTCACCTCATTGGGAGGCGGGATCAAAACGGTAACCTTGAAACAATACCAGGGCACCACTCACTGCAACTCGGATGAAACAGAGGAGAACTCAGAACCCGATTATGTCGTTTTAAACGATGCCGTCCCAACTCCGGCCCTGAATCTTTTTTTCGGTGAACTCGACAACGGTTTCCTCCCTCACTCATTGAAACAGGAAGGCGATCAAATCCAGGCGGAATACCTCGGCCCGGATGGAATAAGAATCCTTAAAACCTTCCAACCCAGCACCAATTATGTCATTCACGCGACGGTTCGGATTGAGAACACAAGCGATCAGGCAAAAAATGTGCCTCAGCATTATTTGGTAACTGGAACCGCCACCCCTACCAACCCCGCCGATTCCGGCATGTATATGGGTTTGCGTTATCACAATGGTGAGGATGTGGAAGAAATCAAGGAAAGCTGGTTTGCGAACCGCACCTTGGGTTGTTTTCCCGGCACACCAAGAAGCGTCTATCCTTCAGAACCCGGAAACGTCCATTGGGCTGCGGTGGACAATCAGTTCTTTGCCATGATTGCCATCCCCGGTGAGCCGGCCCCAGGATTGGTGACTCAACAAATTGAACTTGATGTGCCGACCCAGGAAATTCTGGCCGAATATCCCAAAGCAAACATGGCTCCCAAAGGATATCAAAACAGCCTGAGTTACCCCGAACAGACCCTGCAACCTGGGGATGCCATTGAACGCAAATACCAGTTGTTTACCGGCCCCAAAGAATACAACACGCTTGCCAAATTAAGCAAACGCACCGGTCAGGAAGTGGACGCGGTCATGGGATTCGGTGGATTCTTTGGATTTTTCGCAAAAGCTCTTTTGCTTTCAATGAACGGATTAAACGGCTTTGGGCTCGGCTACGGCCTGTCCATCGTCGTGATCACGGTGATCATCAAACTGCTTTTCTGGCCCCTGACCCAAGCAAGCACACGTTCGATGAAACGGATGTCTGCCCTGCAACCTCAGATGAAGGCGCTGCAGGAAAAATATAAGGAAGATCCTCAGAAGATGAACCGCAAACTCATGGAGTTCATGCGGGAAAACAAGGTCAGCCCACTGGGGGGCTGCCTGCCTATCTTGCTTCAGTTACCGGTGTTCTTCGGATTTTACACCATGTTGCAGAGTGCCATTGAACTACGTGGCGCCAGTTTCTTGTGGACCTGTGATTTATCACAGCCGGATACACTATTCATGATTCCGGTTCTTGGTATTCCTTTCAACCTATGGCCAATCCTGATGGGAGCGGCTCAGCTTTGGCAAACCAGCATGACCCCCCCTTCTCCGGGAATGGATCCTGCCCAGCAAAAAATCATGAAGTACATGCCGTTGATGTTTGTCTTCATTCTTTACAACTTTTCCGCAGGGCTCGCGCTTTACTGGACCATCCAAAATCTTCTGTCCATCGTCCAGATGAAGCTGATTAAAAATGAGCCAACAGGACCACAGCCAGGTGCAGGGGCAACTCCAACCAAACCTTTGCCTCGACCAGCAGATGGCCCCGACTGGGGTCAATCCTATCGGAAATCCAAAAAGAAAAAGCAATAACCCAACTGTCATCGAACATGACGTGTAAACTATGAACGCAAAACCCAAAGAAACACTTGAAGGTCTGTTAAACACACTCGGTTTCCCATCTACGGTGGTTGAAACCAATATGGATGACGGAATCTTTCTAGAGATTCAGACCGAAGACTCCGGCAGGCTCATTGGCCGACAAGGGCAAACCCTCAGCCAACTCCAATATGTCGTCAACCGCCTCCTGTTCAAGCAAGACCGCAATGTCCCTAAAGTCACTCTGGACGTCGGAAATTATCGATTAAAATCTCGTGATTCGCTGGTTGAAAAAACCCAGGCCGCAGCGGATAAAGTCCGACGTTGGGGTGATGTCGTGGAACTGGAGCCCATGAATGCCTATGAACGTCGAATCGTTCATCACACATTGAAGGACGACCCCGCCATCGAAACACACAGTGTCGAAGTGGAGGGAACCCGCAAGAAAGCGATCCTGCTCCGCCCGAAGCATTGAAATTACCTACATGAAGAAGAACTGCTCCTCGTAACTGGGGGGCAGTTTTTTTATGAGGTTTGCTTGAGGCTGTTCGTCTCTAGACTCCTCCCGAATTCTCGTGTAAAGGATTCCAAACTTTCGTAAATCCCAGGCCCTGGAAGTCTTTGATATTGCAAGTTGCGAAATGGGTAACACCATGATCCATCAAAGAAATAGCCATTCTTAAATCGTACAATCTTCGATAAGCAAAATTTTCCTGCCCCGCCATTTGCCACATCACGTTGTGTGCCTTTAAACTGTTTCCGGAAAAACCTACCAAACGCCATCTCGGATGCGACCTGAATTTTTCAATGACATTTACTGCTTCACTGCCTTTGAGAGGATCACCAAGTGTCACACGCGGATTGCGAAGTAACACGTAAAATTCAGCCAATACGAATTCTGATATGACCACTTGCCTGGACTGCGAGAGCTCACTGACCCATTCGGCTGCGTGTTGATGCACTGGCGAGACGTGAGACCAAGCATGGTAAAGAATGTTTGTATCTAACGAGATCATACGTACCTCGGACCACCATGCACCACCTTAATCACACTTCTCGTAACTTTCCTGTGCAATCTCTTTTATCTGTTGATCGGAGAGTCCGGACCATTGTATTTTCCGTCCTTCCGATGTGGGTAGGCTCCAAGTTAAAGATCCACCCGCTGAATCAGATCGGTCCATATCCACCATATACTCAATACCTCTTTGAGCAAACTCCGCGAAGGACATACCCCTTTGATTGCAAGACTGCTTGGCCTTCTCAAATAACTCCTCTGGGAGCTGGATATCTGTTTTAATCATGGAAACAAGGTATCTACCGATGTTTTCATTGTCAATTTAGCTCCTCCAAAACCAAATCGATTTCACAGCACCGCTTTGACACGAAATTTGGAAAAATGCTTTGCTTTACAAATGGAACTTTCATAATGAGGGGCCTCTTTTGAAGAGCGATTAAGAAAGAAATTTAAAATGTCAGCATTGCAAATCAAATCAGCAGAATCGTGCAAGTATGATCTGGTATCCCTCGGGGAAATCATGCTGCGACTGGACCCCGGTGAAGGACGCGTTCGTACTTCTCGACAGTTTACAGCCTGGGAGGGCGGAGGTGAATATAATGTGGCTCGCGGATTAAGACGCTGCTTCGGTTTGAATACAGGCGTTGTCACCGCATTTGCCGACAACGATATTGGTCGCCTGCTGGAAGATTTTATTCTGCAAGGAGGAGTAGACACCTCCTGGATTCAATGGGTGCCATATGACGGTATCGGAAGAACAGTGCGCAATGGTCTTAATTTTACTGAGCGCGGATTTGGTATTCGAGGCGCGGTGGGTACACCTGACCGAGGGCTGACCGCCGCTTCTCAAATGAAAGCAGGTGATATCGATTGGGAAGAGCTGTTCGGAAAACAGGGAGTTCGATGGTTCCATACCGGTGGAATATTTGCGGCACTTTCTGAATCCAGCGCAGGTGTGGTTGAAGAAGCAGTAAAGGTTGCTCAAAAACATGGAACCATTGTTTCATACGACCTCAATTACCGACCCTCCCTCTGGAAAGCAATCGGAGGTCATGCCAAAGCGCAGGAGGTCAACCGTAACATCGCCAAATATGTGGATGTGATGATCGGTAACGAAGAAGATTTTACAGCCTGTTTGGGATTTGAAGTCGAAGGTGTGGATGAAAATATTTCCACCATCGAAATCGACAGTTTCAAACGCATGATTGAACGAGCAGTCAAAGATTTCCCGAACTTCAAAGTCACAGCAACCACGCTGAGAGCTGTGCAGACAGCCACTATTAACGACTGGAGCGCTATTTGTTGGTCAGACGGAAATTTCTATGAATCCAGGAAATACCCAAATCTGGAGATCCTGGATCGAGTCGGTGGTGGTGACAGTTTTGCATCCGGATTAATCTATGGTTTTCTGGCAACTGGAGATCCTGCCAAAGCTGTGGATTATGGTGCCGCACACGGCGCACTGGCCATGACCACTCCTGGCGACACCTCCATGGCAACGACCAAGGAAGTTGAAAAAGTCATGGGAGGTGGAGGTGCACGAGTAGTGCGCTAGGTTCAACTTCTACGGTTTTAAGTGAAATTTGCCGATCGAGGACTTTCGGTCTTCGATCGGTTTTTAGTTTATTTGCCCCTCACTCTCCCTCAAAAACCCATCTGCTAAGGAAGGCATACAAAATGAAGATCGACTGCCATATGCATACCCCACTCTGCGGTCACGCGATGGGCGAACCCGTGGAATATGTTCAATCTGCAGCAGACAAGGGGTTGGATCTGATCACTTTCACGTGTCACGTCCCCATGTCTGGTGAAACATTCGGTGGACAACGCATTCGTATGCATGTGGATCAACTTCAGGATTATTATACCAAGGTCGCTCAAGCTCGGGAATTGGGTGAAAGTTTGGGGGTTGAAGTATTGTGCGGAATTGAGGGTGAAGTGTTCCCCGTTGCATCAGCCCTGGAAGAAATGAAGTCGCTGATCCTAAGTCAACCTTTTGATTTCGTACTGGGATCACTTCATCATCAGCTCAAGTCTTATAAGCAATGGGTCATCGAACAAAAACTGGAAACAGACGATGCTATTATTCGCGATTATTTCCGGCATTTGACAGAAGCCGCGCGATCCGGATTTTACCATAGCATGTCACATCCGGATGTGATTCGCATATACGGCACCATCGATTCAGATTCCTTTGTTCCGGAATATTTTGAACCTGAGATAAGAGGTTTGCTCAAGGCATGTGCCGAAGAAGGTACCTGCCTCGAGGTTAATACCAGTGGATTATCCAAAGGGGTCTATGAAATGCACCCGGACCCGCTCATTCTTGACTGGGCACATGAAGAAGGAGTGAAACTGACCATCGGTTCTGATGCCCATGCACCTGGAAAAGTAAGCCAACACTTTGATAAAGTTCTTCCCCTCCTGAAATCCAAAGGGTTTGAGCAATTGCACTATTTCAGGGAGGGATGCGAATATTCCGCCCCAATTTAACTTCGGACCCGAGCGATTTCTTGCGGAGAAAAGTATTCTATATTACCTGATCTCAGCACCAATCGTGGACTTGAGCTGCGCAACCAGTTTGTCATGAGCTTTGTTGACTTCGGCGTCAGTCAATGTCTTGGATACGTCACGATAGGTGAACGAGTAGGCCACACTTTTTTTCCCTTCAGGAACGTGCTTTCCACGGAAGACATCAAACACTTCCACTGAATCCAACTGCTGAACCTTTGCTTTCTTCACCGCACGCTCAACATCCATATGCGTTGTGGATTCATCCACCAACATCGCAATATCACGTCGCACTGAAGGATAGGCGGGCAAAGGTTTAAAGGAACGACTGTGAACTCGCATGGCAATCAGACGATCCAGATCAAGTTCTGCAAGAAATACGGAATTTTTGATATCAAAATCTTTGGCAATCAAAGGCATCAATTGCCCCATGACACCAAGGACATTTTTCCCCAGGCACAGCGAAGCTTTTTCAACGAAAAACTCACCCTGCCCACAGGACTCGGTTCTCCAGGAAAACCCACGAATACCAAATTCCTCCAGGAAACCATCCAACAAGCCTTTGAGATCAAAAATATCGGCTTTTTCGGGCTTGGCTCCACCTTTCCAAAACCCCGGCTGTCGATCACCCGTCCATGCAACCGCCAACTTCCGTGATTCGGTGGTTGCAGTTTCGCCAGGTAAAAACACCCGCCCGATTTCAAAAATAGCGACATCCATGTTGCGGTGATTCACATTGTGCCGCAGAACATCCAATAGTCCGGGAAGCAGACTTGGACGTAACACATTCATGTCCGAACTCAGTGGATATTCCAAAGCCACAGAATCACTCGTCACCCTCTTGGCAGCTACGTCGGAAATCAAAGTCTGCCCCTGTGTTTCAAACAAACCTAATGCCGTCAGCAACTGACGAGCATCCATCAACTCATCGTGCAGAGCATCAAATTCATTGGCCCCATGGGCTCCGCGAGGTGGTGTAGAAGGAATCCGGTCAACGCCGTAAAGTCGGGTCACCTCTTCGATGAGATCGATCTCACCTTTCAGGTCCACACGAAAAGCAGGAATCTCGAATCTGCAAGAATCGACGTTGCTTTCAACACATTTCAATTCGATGGATTCTAAAAGTTTTTTCTGCTCGCCACCGGGGATCTCAATGCCCAGAAGGTTGTTTGTTTTGCTGAAATGAAGCGTGATGGTCTGGGGATCATTTTGTCCCGGATAAACATCCACAACTCCCTGACATAAACTTCCACCTGCTGTCTCAAGAATCAATTGAGCAGCTCGACGACTGGCCCATTCACAAATGGAAACATCTGCACCGCGCTCAAAGCGATAGGAAGCATCGGTTCGAAGATCCAGAAGCTTGGATGTGCGTCGAATATTTCCAGGATGAAAGCACGCGCTTTCAAGCAACACATCCACCGTCTGATCATTGATCTCCGTGTTGAGCCCGCCCATCACCCCGGCCAGAGCAATTCCCTGGGTTTCATCAGCAATCAAAAGCATTTCCGAATCCAACTCATGAGATTGATCATCAAGTGTCACAAATTTTTCTTTGTCGCTGGCTCCACGCACGACAACGGTTGGCAGATTCCCGTCCTTTTGCTTGACCAAATTCAAGTCAAAAGCATGCAAAGGCTGACCAACCTCCAACATGACAAAATTCGTGACATCCACTACATTATTGATACTTCGAACCCCGACTTTTTCTAAAGATTGCTGAAGCCAGGCCGGACTGGGACCAATCTTCACACCTTTGATCACCCGGGCTTGGTATCGAGGACATCGCTCCGCGTCTTCAATTCGAACACCCACAACCTGTTCCACGGGATCACCTGATTCTTCCAGGGTAACCTCAGGCCATTTTAAAGGATTGCCAGTCAGTGCGGCTATTTCGCGCGCAATTCCAATGACGCTGTTGTAATCAGGTCGATTGGGGGTGACTTCCATATCCAGAAGCACATCCTTTTCCGCACAACCAAGGTATTCGGCAAAAGGCTGCCCCACTTTGGCGCTGGAATCGAGGATCATCAACCCATCCGAATCCTGACTGATCCCTAGTTCGGCACCCGAACACATCATTCCGCAGGATTCAACACCGCGGAGTTTTCCGACTTTGATGGTGAATGGTTTTTCACCGGGTTTGGCTGGAAGCGAGTGACCGGGCAGGATCAGAGGCACTTTGTCGCCCGCCTTGAAATTTTTTGCACCACAAACAATCTGACGTTTTCCAGTGCTATCGGCAACCTGGCAAACCGACAGTTTATCGGCATCTGGATGAGGTGAAAATTCGAGGATTTCGGCAACTTCGATCCCTTCAAACCCGCCGCCTATTTCTTCGACGCTTTCAACTTCAAGCCCCAGCATGGTCAGCCGTTCGGTCAGTTCTTCAACCGACCAATCAAAATCCACGTATTGTTTAAGACCGTTAACAGTAACTTTCATGAATTTTTAAATCTAACTTAAAACTGGTTGAGAAATCGAAGGTCGTTTTCGTAGAACAATCGAATGTCATTGATGCCATAACGAATCATGGCAATCCGCTCGATGCCAAAGCCAAAAGCCCAACCGGACCATTCTTCAGGATCATAGCCCACATTTTCAAAAACCTTGGGGTGAACCATTCCGCAGCCGGCGATTTCCAGCCATTCCTTGCCCATTTTGCGCGTCAATGAACTTGAAAAATCAATCTCCAGACTAGGTTCGGTATATGAAAAATAATGAGGTCGGAATCGAAGTTTCACATCTTTGCCCAACAACTCCCGGAAGACAAACTCAACCGTTCCTTTCATGTCTCCCAAGGTGACATTTTTGTCCACATACAATCCCTCGATCTGATGGAAAGTTGGATTATGAGTCGCATCAGCTGTATCGCGTCGATAAACGCGCCCCGGAACGATGATACGAATGGGGGGTGGCTGTGTTTCCATGACACGAATCTGAACCGAAGACGTGTGAGTTCTAAGTAACGGACGCCCCGGTGCATTCACATAAAACGTATCCTGACTGTCCCTCGCAGGGTGATCCGCAGGTGTATTCAGGGCGTCGAAGCAATGGTATTCGTCCTCAACCTCGGGGCCATCGGCCACCACAAACCCGATCTTACGAAAGCTCCTGACGATATCTTCGGTCACTTGAGTCAGCGGATGCAACTTTCCGAGGTTCTTTTTCCTTCCGGGTAAACTGAAATCAGTCGGTTCGGAAGGCAGGCAAGCCTGCAACTCGAGATTTTCTTTTTTTGAGGCAAGGACGCCTTCAAGTTTCTTCTTGGAAAGATTGATCTGTTTGCCAGCCTCGGGTCTTTGTTCCTTGGGAAGTGACCCCATCTGTTTGAGCAAAGAGGTAAACTGTCCATTAACTCCGAGGAATTTAACACGTGCCTGGTCCAGTTCTGTCAAATTGCCGGCCATCTCAAGAGCCTGCAATGCCTCTTGAGTTAACGGCTCGATTTGTTCGAGAATTCCTGACATAAGGTAAATTGAGTTAAACTTTGGGGTAGCAAGATGGCTTTGGTGAAAAAGAAATCAACCGGACGCCCAGAAAAATGGTCGCCCGGTTGATGAAAATCGATAATTTACTAAGGATGCTGTGCTTGATACTGGGATCAAGCAGCCTTTGCCTTCAATCCGTCCTGGGCGAGTTTGACCAGTTCGGCAAAGGCAACTGAATCAGTGGCGGCAATATCTGCCAGGGCCTTGCGATTCAGATCCACTTTGGCCACTTTCAAACCTTCGATGAATCGACTGTAAGAAATGCCGGCGGCACGTGCAGCGGCGTTGATGCGTATCTGCCACAGACGGCGGAACTCGCGTTTCTTGTTGCGGCGGTCACGGTAAGCGTAAACGCGACCGTGGTCCAACGCATCTGCCGCATAGCGGTAAAGTTTGGATCGGCGCAAGCGGAAGCCTTTGGTGGCCTGCAACACGCGTTTACGACGTTTGCGGGATGCGACTGCGTTTGTAACTCTCATGGTGTGCTACTTAAATTCTATTGTGTTCAAATGGGTGTTAGTGACTGAACGGCAAGTTGGTAACCACGCGCTTGTAGTCGGACTTGTCCAGTTCAACTGACTTACCGAGCTTCCGGCGACGCTTTGGACTCTTGCATGAAAGCAAGTGGCGCTTGCCAGAATGATTGCGCATGACTTTGCCGGAACCGGTTATCTTGAACCGTTTGGCCACTGCTTTTCTTGTTTTTGCTCCTCGTGCTCGACGCATAATTCAATACTTCTAATTCAAAAGAGCGGCAACTATAAGGACCTCGGATTTGAGTTGCAAGAGGGAATTTCAAAAATATGAAGAACCCTCAAGTCACCCTCACTCAAGACCTCCCGAAGTCCAAAATCCCGCCCGGGTTTATGACGAAATAGGAGACTAACGCCTTTTATGTGCCCCAACAAGTCAGATCTCTAAAATATGCGAGCACGGTACTCAGAAGCAATTTTCTTCCAAAAAACTGTTTTGAGGCTTGCAATTCATTTCCCGGTTAATAGGCTCCCCATTCGCCTGAGCCCCGCGAGTGCGGTGGTTCACAAGAGGCTGAAATGAGTGTTAACCATCAACCTAACCCTCATTATACTTCTCCGTAGCTCCGGTGAAAGTGTGTTAGGCCGATGGGTTTTGCTCCCGGACGATCTCGTTCAACGAACGACGTCCCGAGCCGAACACACAGGTCGGAGCCTCCAAAAGTTAGTTCAAAACGCCCTAGTGCGTTGGTTGTAGTAGTCATTAATTATGCTTACCATGGAAGAAGCCATGCAGCAAAGTCCAGTGAACTTTGCCGCAGGCGACATTGTTAAAGGAACCATTATCGAAGTCCGCCATAAGGAAGTCCTGGTGGATATCGGTTATAAAAGTGAAGGATCCATCCCCGGAAACGAGTTTGACGATATCAAAACCGTCAATGAAGGTGATGTGATCGACGTCTTGATCGAAAGACTGGAAGACCGTGAAGGAATGGTCGTTCTTTCGAAGGAAAAGGCTGAATTCAAGCAGAACTGGGAAAAAATCCTCAGCATCTGTAACGAAGGTGGCACCATCACCGGACGCGTCAAAGGCGTGGTCAAAGGCGGCCTCCTCGTCAACATCGGTGTGGAAGCCTTTTTGCCTGCTTCCCAGATTGATGTCATCCCTCCCAAGAATTTGACTTCATACGTGGGCAACACCTACGAATACAAAGTCGTTAAAATCAATCAGGAGCGTCAGAACATTGTTCTGTCACGTCGCGAATTGATCGAACAGGAACGTGCCGAACGACGCGCAAACCTGCTCTCCGAAATGACCCCTGGCGATATCCGCAAGGGAACGGTCAAGAACATCACCGATTTCGGTGCGTTCATCGACCTGAACGGCCTCGACGGACTCCTCCACATCACCGATATGAGCTGGGGCCGAATCAACCATCCTTCCGAAATCCTGACCATTGGCCAGGAAATCGATGTGGTGGTTCTGGACATCAATTACGAGAAGGAACGTGTCAGCCTTGGATTGAAACAAAAGCTCGCCAATCCTTGGGACGATATCGAAACCAAATACCCTGTCAGCGCGAAGGTCAAAGGTCGCGTTGTCAATCTGGTTCCTTACGGTGCATTTGTCGAACTCGAACCGGGTGTGGAAGGTCTGGTACATGTCACCGAACTTTCCTGGACCAAGCGCATCGCAAAACCTTCCGACGTCCTCACGCAGGATCAGGAACTCGAAGCTGTGGTGCTGGGGATCAACCGCGAAGAACAGAAGATTTCCCTCGGTATTCGCCAGCTGGAAACAAACCCATGGGACGAAGCCCTCGAGAAATATCCTCCAGGCACCAAGGTGCAGGGCAAGATTCGCAACCTCACCAGCTACGGTGCTTTCATCGAGTTGGAGGAAGGCCTCGACGGTATGATCCACGTGTCCGACATCTCCTGGACACGAAAAATCAACCATCCTTCCGAAGTGCTCAAGAAGGGCGACGAAGTGGAAGCCGTGGTACTGGAAATCGACAAGGCCAACCAGCGTATTTCGGTCGGCGTCAAGCAGCTTAGCCAGGATCCTTGGGAAAACATCGACCATTTCTACAAGGTCGGCGATCTCGTCACTGGCAGCGTGACCAAGCTCGCAAGCTTTGGTGCTTTCATTGGACTGGAACACGACATCGATGGTCTGGTGCATATTTCCCAGGTCAGCGAAGAGCGTGTTGAGAAAATCAAGAATGTGCTCAAAGTCGGCCAGGAAGTCACCGCACGTGTGATCAAGATCGACAAAGCCGATCGCCGTATCGGTCTGTCCATCAAGGCAGCCAATTACTCAACCGAGGAACTGGAAGCCGAACAGCACGCCCTGGATCAATTGAAACCAGGCGAAGACTTGGTGGCCTTGCAGCATGCTTTTGACGCAGTCAATACCGACTCAGGAGAAGAAGCCGAGGCTGAAGAAAAAGAATAACCGGATTCTTTAAGTATCCCCTCTCACAAAGGCCCACCCATTGGTGGGCCTTTTTTTGTCATTGTGAATTTTCTAGCCTGGTCAAATGGGTATACTTAAAGAGCACTGAATAGGAATCTCGAAAACAGAGGGAAGAACGGATTAATCCGAAGACTCCATTATGAATTACATTCCAAAAAAACGAAAGGAAACCGAACAAAACAAAATCATAGTCTTGATTTCATCGATTTGTCTTCATTTTCTTAAACAATATAAGCCTCATAGATGGCCCCAGTTCGGGGGCTTTTCTGTGATCAATCCATTAACCCCTTTCTTACTACTCGTAGCATTTGCATCAAGTGCGGATCAGGAACAAATTCGCAAGGAATTTGAAACCATGGCTGCGGAGATGCCATACGTCGACACGCCCTCGATCCTATATGATAGACAGAATAGTATTGTGGCGAGATTTCGCCCCGATGATGAAGCAGTTTTCCGGCGTATCATCAAAAATTTGCAAGATTCTAGGTACACCAAGGAATCAACCATTAACCTATTGAATCATTCAGAGCCAAAGGTGCGCACATTAGCTGTTATTGACCTCTTTGAGCGTGAAGATCCCAATGTGCTCCCCGCACTGTTTAGTATGATTACGGATTCCTCACTGACATATGATAATCCGGGAGATACTAAAAGTGCCGGTGGTTTGGGGAGCCCGGAACCACAAACAGTAGGTCAAATTGCTATTCAATTATTAGGATTCTACATGTACCGAGCTCATAATGTCGTCGGTAGGTGGGGAGGTGTCAGTGAATATTACACTGAACTTATCACAAAGAATTTCCCTCAGTATTGGGCAACTCGAAATGAGCGTAAATATTGTGCTGGCTGGTTTGCCGTGCAATTGGCGCGGGCTTGCCAGGGGACTTTTCCCACCCCCGATAGACTCAAAAATATTCGAGAAGTTCGGGATAGAATCAATCGACTACCTGCAAACGACCGAGCTTGGACATTATTGGCACTTCGTCGTGAGATTGGGGCTGAAAGCTTAGTAACCGAATATGAACTGTTAGAGTTTTGCAGGCAAATAGGACCCGACGAACTAATGAGAGTACTCCATCGAGATATGCCTAGTTCCGATCCTGATTTGGAACCAGGAAGGAATTCTTATGGATATTTTGTCAATATTCATTCCTTCATCTTACAACATGCAGCCGATCTACTTCGTCCCCAAGATGTATCAGCTCTCAGGGAATGTGAACGTCAGGAGAGGGAATTTCAGCAGAAACATGGGATCACAGGTCCAAACATTTTGATGTCTGTCTGGTGGACAGTTGCAAGAGCATCATTAATGGAGAAATCGAAGGCTGTAGAAGAACTTCGTAAAGCATACGATCATTTCCAAGGTGAATATGATTCTCATTGGCGCATAGTGCTTTCTTCAGCGCTACTGAAAATAGGAGGGGAATCAGAAATACAGTTCCTGAAGGACTGGTTTTATAGTGAAAAGCCCATGGAAAATGGATTAGGAGGCGGACTGGGATCTGAAGGATTAGCTTATTCTCGTGCACAATACATTTTTAACGTTCCCCAAAGGGAACGTTCCAAGCAATTAAAGATGATTGCTGCGATTATTGAGGATGATCGATTTGAAAGTCTTGATGTGACTACCTTGATAAAGATCTTCCTCGTGCTTCAAATGAATGCAGAGTATCAAACAAAATCTACAAAAGAAGTTCAGCAGTGGAAGGAATATTTAGAGGGTTACAATCGTGAGCGTCAGCTATATCGTCATGATCCCGCTTTTCGGGAATCAAAGTTAAAATTATGGCAAGATCGGCTTCGTCGGATTTTTCAAAAAAATCCCGTGCAAGATTAGAGAATCCAGAATTGAGCACATGCAATAGGTCCATGTCTCAATATTCATTTTTTGAAGATACCTGCATCAGAATGAGAAAACGTCTTCGAACCTGTTTGATGTCATCATAATGCCCAATAATGGATGACTGATGCTCCAAATATTGATCGTCGCGATCAATGACCGCGAATGATAACAGTCAGACTAATCGCAGGGGCAAAGAGAGTGAAGGAAGCTATCTGGTCGCAATTCTAAGGTCTACATGTCGTAACCTGAATAATTGCACCTAAATCCTTGTCACAGACGAAAGGATTCGGAAAGATTGCCCATTGTTTATGGATATTCTGGAAACATTGAAGTGGCGTGGTTTGTTCGCTGATTGCACCGATTTGGATGGCCTCAAGGAACGTCTGGCGAAAGGGCCGGTCACGTTGTATTGTGGATTTGATCCAACGGCAGACAGCTTGCATGTGGGGCATCTGGTTCCGCTCATTGCCCTCAGAAGATTCCAGGATTTGGGCCACAAACCGATCGCACTGGCGGGCGGCGCCACCGGGTCTATCGGGGATCCCAGCGGAAAAAGTGCCGAGAGACAGCTTCTCACGCGAGAACAGCTCAACCACAACATCACCGAAGTCAAGGAGCAGCTCAAATGCCTTTTGGATTTTGAGGCGGTTGAGAATCCCGCCCGATTACTGGACAATGCACAGTGGGCTGCAGGCATTTCATACCTGGATTTTCTGCGGGATATCGGAAAACACTTTACCGTCAACGTCATGGTGGCAAAAGAGTCTGTTCGTGCCCGCATGGAAGATCGAGAGGTTGGGATCAGCTACACCGAGTTCAGCTACATGCTGTTGCAGGCATTTGACTTTTACCATTTGAACCAAAGCGAGGATTGTGAGCTGCAAATCGGTGGAAGCGACCAATGGGGAAATATCACGATGGGTATCGAGTTGACCCGTAAAAAAGCTGGTCGGCAAACCTTCGGTCTGACACTTCCCTTGATTACCAAAGCGGATGGAACCAAATTCGGTAAAACAGAAGCCGGAGCCATCTGGTTGGATCCGAAGCGAACGAGCGTTTATCGATTTTACCAGTTCTGGGTGCGAACAGATGATCGGGATGCCATCAAGTACTTGAAGTATTTCACTTTCTTGCCCAAGGAAGAAATCGAGCGTCTGGAATCCATCCATCAGGAAAGGCCTGAAAAACGTGAGGCACAAAAGGCATTGGCTCGAGCGATGACCGACTTGATTCATGGGGAATCCGCAACGCAGGAAGCAGTCAGAGCAAGTGAGATTTTGTTTGGAGGCAATCTGGAGGGAATCACGGAGCAAACATTCAATGACGTTCTGGGAGAGGTCCCAACGGTAACCACCAGTAAGGACGAAATGGGTCAGGAAGGATTTTCATTGATCAACGCACTGGTTACGGCAGGTCTGGCCCCATCCAAAGGCCAGGCAAGGAAGGACATTCAGGGTGGTGGAGCCAATCTGAACAACCAAAGAGAAAATGACCCTCAACGCTGTATTACTCAGAACGACCTGCTTTTCGGCAAACATATCCTGTTGAGAAAAGGGAAAAAGCATTACGCGGTGATCACTTTCCAGTAAACAACAGGT
>CAYFHO010000039.1:0-46255 GCA_964342825.1 uncultured Verrucomicrobiota bacterium | reverse complement strand
GAAATTAAATGAAATTCACTACCAATTCCCACCTCGGTGACGAACTTGGGTTAAAGTGAGCTGTGGTGATTAATGGGGGCTTTGCTTTGAGAATACTTTGTAAAACCTGAGATTCTCGGAGTTATCGCTGTAATCATTCCTGGGGTTTCGACACCAATCTCATTGCCATATAGGGTATTTGAGAAATGTATTCGAAGGCTCCAGGTTTGACCGTTGTCTCACTCACAATTTTCATGTTCCAGGTATCGATGACTTGCAAGTCATAATTTTGATCCCCAGCCAGAAACAGCTCTATTTTTTGCCCAGAATCTTTGGAATAAACCAGGTAATACTCCCCGGCTTTTGAGAGCGTGTAGATATTGTGGTTCAAACGTGCGACCAAATCCTTGAAATTTTTGTCAGGAACATTTTCAGAAACTCTTTCATCTGAGAGTCGCATCAGTTGTGGTTTCATTTCACTGACGGGAGCTTCTTCCATGATTTGTCTGAAGAACGCGATCCTATCGGAACTATTGCCCAGAAGTGTTCCGCCTTTAGCCCACCAGCGTACTTCTGTATCTGGATCCGAGCTGTTTTGATAAGTTTCTCCGTGCGTGCCGTAAATCCCGCTCAGGCCCGCTTGCCAGAAATAACTCGTCATTTCTTTGGCATTCATGTTGCCCCAATCACTGCTGACATCTCCCTCATATCTCATCTCATCAAAAAGTAAGGGTTTCTCGAATTTATTTCGCCATTTGGCTGCATTGAAGAAGAAGTATGACTGGGCACTGATGTGAGTGATCCATGGGCGAGAGTGATCGTAGAAATGACTTTCATCATAATACCAAATATGAATTCCTCGAAGTCTTTGATGTGGATCTTCACGTTGTAGGAGTTCACCAATTCCCTCCCAGTCAATGGCGTCTTTGATTCGCGGAACATCCCATTCATTGGCCAATGACCACCACACATTTCTGTAGGCAGACAATCGTGCGATCATGTAGCGCACATATCGCTCGTTCATCTCCTTGCCTAATTCGAAAAAGCCCCATTTATCGTAAGGATGGAATAATATCACATCTGCTTGAATTCCCATTTCCAAGAGTTGGTGTACTCTTTTATCGAAATTTTGGAAAAATATGTAATTGGGTCGCGTGGGATCATTCACGTCACCTTGACGTTCGAATGGAAGTGCCCATGGTTCCGTGTCATTTCCATATTTGTAATGCTTTGGGAATACACACATCCTGACCTTGTTAAACGGGCTAGTTGCCAATGTTTGAAGCGTTGTTTCCTGTATGCTTTGTTTGACACTGGTCCACTGATAGGCAGTCGTTCCAACACAGTAAAAAGGAGTTCCATCTGCATATTCCAAGTAGTGAGTATTGACGATTTTCACCGGACCATGATTGTTATTGGAAGGAGGAATGCATTCGAATGAACCTCGCTGTCCATTCAGTTTTGCATGATTGCTTTGGGTCACGTAGGACCATGAACTTAATTTATTCGGTGAAAATCGAATTCGATACATTCCATTGCCATCGTAAAATCCGGGTACACTGATTTTTTCCTGATCGTTTTCGAACACTGAACTTATTTCAATATCCATGTATGGGTTTCCCTCGGCAGGCCCCACAAGACTTACTTCATAAATGTCCCACCTTTCGACCTTCAGAGTATTGTCCGATTGTCCGTAAATACACGGAGCTACGAATCCCGAAATTACAGAAAACATCAGCCATGCAGTCTGCAGATGGCAGCTTATTGTATTTTTCAATTTCATCGCTGAGAGTGATAATATTTTGGTAATCTTTTCTCCTTTGATTTTCATTCAGAATGGCTAGGTGAGGAGCATTGAGCTGCACGCCTTTCTAATTCGGTTACATTCAGAGCAATTTTCTCGCGCTTTAAACCAAACTCTTTCAGCCAAGTCCGTGATGAATTAATTACCTATAACGACTGCTTACGATTTTTACTATCACTACTTGATTTAAAAATCGATGGCTGCAACTTGAGTTCAATGAAAACGGATATCGAGCTTCAATTGGAATCATACATACAATTTCTGACTAATTTGAGTGAATCTTCGATGGATCACCTTGAACGTTTGTATGACAAATCAATTGATTTCAGGGATCCCATTAATTCTGCGGTGGGGCTTCGGCAACTTGAAGCAGTCTATCTTGACCTATTCAAACAATTGAAGCAGATCAGCATTCAAGTCACCGGTCAAGTTGCAGGAGTTTCGGGGTCTTTTATTCATTGGGATATGTCCTACTCTTTTCGGCGAAAGAAACGGAACATCGAAGGAATCACCATGATCCGCCTGAATAACGTTGGAAAAATAATTTACCAGCGAGATTATTGGGATGCTTCACATTCAGTTTATGGAGAGTTTCCACTCCTGGGGACAGTTATTAGGTTCATCCATAAACTTGTTTGCGTCAAACCCGTCAAATCTTCAGGGACACAGTGATTGCACAAATTTCGTTCCCAGCTCGCACCAAAGAGGATCTTTGATCGATGGTGTTTTGCCTAAAATGATCAGTTCAGTTTTGGTTTATCCTTTTTTCTCATTGAAAAAAATACAACCACCCTCTAGGAACGGGTTTGTCCATTTTGATGAAAACAGACCTTACACATTCTCCCTCTTTTAAAGAAATAAAACAAATTTCTGTTGCGTTCATGTTGCTGCTTTCCACCAGCCTCACCCTTCTGTCAATGAAGGCTCAGGAAAAGCAGGGCAATATTGTCGAATACTTCGGCAAAGAAAAGGTTACTGAAATTGGCGAAGGTAAAATCCTCCACCTCTTTAAGGAAGGATTGGTGATGGGAGGAGTTGGGTCCAACTTCAATTCTGAATCTGTCTCTAAGGATCCCATTGTGGCGAATCTTCTTTTGGATGAGGGTTTTCAGATACAAGAAGGAGGTGAAGGGGGAGTATCTCGTCGTGGAGAAACTCTGAGATGGGAATCCTTGAAAGTCGATGAGAAGAATGAATTTTCAGATCGACGCTTACGTTCGGGCTACCTTTACCTTGAGTATGAGTCAGATCGGGAGCAAATCGTTGTGCTGGATGCTTCAGGCGCCACGAAAGTGTTTGTTAATGGTATGCCTCATGAAGGTGACCATTACGATTTTGGTTGGTCTTTGCTTCCTGTTTCACTGAAGCGAGGTAAAAATACATTTTTGATGACAGGCGGTCGTTTTCCCAGAATGCGCGCACGGCTTTTGGATCCCGATTCACCGGTTCAATTGATTCCTCGTGATATGACCTTGCCCGATGTTCTCTTGGAGGAGAAAGCCGATTTACTCGGCGCTGTGAGAATTTTAAATGCGAGCGAAAATTGGTTCCAAGGACATGTAAATTGTGAATTACAGGGAGAGAACCTTGAATCAACTACAGGTTCCATCAGCCCTTTCATAGCTCGAAAAATTCCCTTTAGGATTCCATCACCCAAACATCCTAACACCGAAAAAGTAACCGTAAAATTGACATTAAAAGATGTGGAAGGAGTCATTGTGTCAATGATGGAAATCGAGCTAAATGTTCGATCCAGGCATGAACATCACAATCGGACCTTCCTGAGTCAGATCGATGGAAGTGTTCAGTATTACGGTGTTGCACCTTGTTCAAACCCCGAGCTCGAGAATCCGGCCATGTTTCTATCTGTTCATGGAGCATCCGTTGAGGCAAGTGGCCAGGCGCGAGCTTACCAACAAAAGGATTGGGGACACTTGGTAGCTCCCACGAATCGTCGTCCCTTTGGGTTTGCCTGGGAAGACTGGGGCAGGCTGGATGCAATGGAAGTTTTAAATCATGCAGAGAAGCTCTTCGCTACCGATCCTCAACGAACTTACTTGACGGGGCATTCCATGGGAGGTCATGGAACCTGGTATCTTGGGGCGACCTATCCAGATCGATTTGCTGCCATTGGTCCAGCCGCAGGTTATCCAGACTTGTTGGGTTACCGAGACGGGTTTCGCCGGCGACTGAAGGCAGCCACCGATGAAGATCTCAAGCGGTTTGGCATGACGAGAGAACGGGCTGAGGCAATGCTTCAGCAAATGTCTGCGAAACCTTCTCATCCTGAGATGGATGCCATGATTCGACGCGCCGGAACCCCGTGTCGAACTTTAAAATTGCAACGTAACTACTTGCATCACGGCGTCTACATTCTCCACGGTGAAAATGATACGGTTGTCCCCACTTATTTGGCTCGTGAAATGCGGGAAGTTCTGGCAAAGTTTCATCCTGATTTTTCTTACTACGAGTACCCCGGTGGCACGCACTGGTATGGCAATCACAGTGTGGATTGGAAGCCTTTGTTCGATTTTTTCGCGTTTCGGAAGATCAAGTCCTCTGATCAAGTCAAGCAGTTGGAATTCCATACCGGATCCCCAGGCGTTTCAGCAAATTCTCATTTTCTCACTATTGTTCAGCAACAAATTCCTTTTGAAGTTTCGTCCGTTCAGTTTCAACGCGCTGAAACACCTGTTGTGACGACCAAGAATGTGGCGGTGTTAAGCCTGGACCTGGAAAAGATGGATCACGGTACAAAATTGATCGTGGATGCGCAGGAATTCAATGTGAGTGACGAAGATTCATTGACCTTGAAACGGGTTGACAGCAAATGGCATCTGATTGATGAGATCGAAACAAACGAGAAAAATCCAAATCGTTACGGTGGCTTCAAAGATGCTTTCAGGAACCAAATGGTGTTGGTTTATGGGACCCAAGGTTCAAAGGAAGAAAATGACTGGTATGCTCATCGTGTTCGGCACGACGCTGAAACATTCTATTACCGTGCCAACGGCAATGTTGAAATCGTCAAAGACACAGACTTTGATCTGAATGCCTTCTCTGATCGAAACATCATTGTTTACGGAAATAGTGACAACAATGCAGCTTGGGATTTGCTTTTGGAGGATAGCCCCATTCAGGTTGATAATGGTGCAATCACGGTGGGGAACAGGAAACTTGTCGGAGGCAACCTTGGTGCCTTTTACATTTATCCCAGGAAGGACAGTGACGTGGCCAGTATCGGAGTTGTCACTGCTTCTGGATCACGGGGAATGAAGGCGGCCTATAGCAATGGGTATCTACTCAACGCTACGACATTTCCCGATGTGCTCATTTTTGATGATACGGTCATCAAGGATGGGCTACCCGGCGTGATTGCTAGTGGTTTTTTTGGAAACGACTGGTCGATCAAGTCAGGAGACTTTGTTTGGAGATCTGAATAAGGCTCAGCAATCCTTGCATTGTCTCCACGAATGAGGTGAATGACGCAGTCCAATTCTGAAACGTGACACCTTGATACTAATGAGTCTGGCTTCTTAACCGCTGAGTCTCTTTTTGTCTTAGTTGCTCAACACCTTTGTTTTGGTTTCCTCTATTCGATGCGATCAGTCTACATGGCTTATGGTGAGATTGTTTGCGGATCTGACCGGGAGTTGGAGCAATCTCTTGCATTCCTTCAGCAGAAAATCTGGATCATTGAAAGGTTCGTAGCTGATGTCTTGCCAGCGAACCAGGCCGTCGCCATCGATCAGAAATGTGCCGTGCAATGGTTGGTCCTCAAAGTCATCAAAGGCCCGGTAAGCTTTAAAGATTTCAAGTTCGGCATCCGAAACCAGAGGGAAGGGGAATCCACTTTGAATTTTTTGGTCGTCGAGAAAAGTTTGAAGATCCTTGTCGATTTCGAATCCATCAATTTTTCCTTTCAGTTGCTTGACTTCATCGGTGCTGATGGCGATTAGCGAGATGCCTTCTTCCATGAATTCCTTGGTTTTGGGGGCAAAAGCGGTGAGTTGCTCCGCACAATGCAGACAGCCGTGTCCCAGGTAAAAAATGACTACAACGGGTTTTCCCTTATATTGAGACAGGCTTACGTAATTGCCCTCTGCATCCGAGAGATTCCAACTGGGAGCAGGCTGTGGTGTGTAACGTAGTGGTCCTATACTGTCCAGCTGTGGGCGCTCGCCAACGTCATGGGAGAGTTGCTTGGCGACGCGCCAATCTGTTGGAAAACTGAGATCCTTTGCGATTTCAGTAAGACGCTGAAACGGGGCGCGTGATAAGTCATCGATATCTCCTGAGATTTCACGCAATTTTGCAAAGGCTTCGCCAGCTTCCTCTTTTTTACCGATACGGAAAAGCACGTCGATTTGGTTTGCCAAAGGAATCACTTCGTTCTCAGCGGATTCGACTGCTTCACGTGCCAGAGTCTCGGCTTTTTCATGGTCTCCCGCGCGAAGATAAAGCCTGGCAAGTCGGTCTTTTGCAATACCCTTGACTTCGTTCAGCAGGGTTTTGGAGGTTTCGTCTGTACCAACCAGTAGTCCTGCATAGGCATTCAGTTCAGACACTGCGTCGCTGAGCGATTTGATACGGTTATCGAATTTTTTCCCTGCGGCGAGTTTTGCTTTGTCGATGTCGGCTGCGTTTTTCTTTGCTTCTTTGGCTTTTTTCTCCGCTTGCTGCTGAGCCTTGATTTGCTCATTCTGTGTCCTAGTAAGACGTCCCTGCAATTCTACAAGTTGTGCCAGCAGTTGGGCCGAATCACTTTTTTCAAAATGAGCAATCCCCAATGCGCGGATGCGTCGATCTTGTTCCACTGGAATGTCGGTTGGCTCGAGATACATGGTTTCGCTGAGTTCAATCAGTTCATCCCACATTTCAAATCGTTGGAGCACTTGAAACAGTCGGGTTCTACCGTAAGAAGCACTTCGTCCGCGCTTTGCAGCTGTATTGTAATTGGGGTGCCGAGGATGTTCGACCAGATTAGCTGCTATCGTGAGTGCGTCTCGTGATCGGCCAATATTAATCAGATTGCGCGTCATCCATTCTTGATTGTGTGCATAATTATGGATCTGATCTGGCATCACTCGATCGCGCATCATATGCGCGTGATCGGCTCTTGAGGAAGCTTCCTGTTGCCAGACAGCATCGCTGTATCTTTTCAATCGGGAATAGATATGTCCGGGCATGTGCCACAGATGGGCGATGCTCGGACCGGATTGTCCTCCTCGTGCCGCAGAGCCCAACGCACGTTCAGGCTTTTCGCGATCCCACAAGTGTATCCTGTAGTGATGCGCAGGATGCATTGGGTTCAGGTCAAATACCTGATCGAGGATTGAATCTACTGCCTGGTGGCTGGTGATGGGGAGATCGCTTTTAAACTGGTACAGTCGAACCGCAAGGAAAGCTTTTGCTTCAATGTCATCGGGATACTCATGGATGATTTCCTCCAAGTTACGGATGTAGTCTTGTTTGGCTTTTTTGCCGTTTTCCTTTTTGGAATTTAAATATATGTCGAGTCCTTCGATCCAAAGTTTTTCGCGTTTGCTGCAGCCCTCTTTGCGTTCAACGGCTTCCTGTATCAACCCTTTGGCCCGTTTGTCATTCTCAATATTAGCCATCGCCATTCCCCAATAGGCCATGGCACATTCTGGATCGAGCATGGCCACCTGGCGAAAGGATCTTTCTGCTTCAAAATACCAAAAGCCATGAAGTTGACCGATTCCCTGATTAAAAAACTGCTGAGCCAGAGCGATGTTCGTCGACACCTTAAAGTTTACGTCTCCCGTGCCACCCATTAAGTAAGCCTTCTGCCTTGGTCCTTCATTGAATGCCTCTCCGTGATAAGAATGCCCTTCAATGACTTCCTCGTTATCTACCGGTTCTTCGGGCGATTCAGCTTTGGGATTATCGTTCGGTTCAGGCGCATTTTGAGCAGACAAATCCTGAATCAATAAAACCGTCGTGAGGCTAAAGCTGATCCCAATGGTAGCGATCAGGTTCATGATTGAATGAGAGGGCCAAGATTCAATTTCAGTCTTAGCTGAATTTTCCAGTAGGCTTTTCATATTCTTCTAGGTTGATATAGGGTGTTGTGACTGAAATTTATGTATACTTCTCTCACTCAACTTGCGGTTCTCAAAGCAACCCATCCATCGCATAGCTTTTAGTGAGGATTACGAAAATGTTCCCAATGCAAAGCTCTTGTCAAGCTAACAACCGGAAACTCAACTGGGATGTGGGGGTGGAATGCCTATTTCTCAAATTTCCCCTATACCCCGACCAAACCTGCTCCCAGACGAAACAGGGAGTGAAGTCTCTGGATCATTTTTTCATTCTGCATTTTGGATGAGGTTTTTGTAAACCTCTCTTGCGTGATCGTATGCACGTCTTGCCTATAACTGTTCACCTTCACTGTATGTGCGTTGTTTTTGTTTCCAGCATTGTTCGACTCCGGCAAGCATCCACTGAGCACTTCGGCGGTCAGCCATGATAGGCTGATCGTTCAGGATGACGAAGATCGGGTTGGTATGGGCATGTGGGTAAATACGCAGTGCGACCCAACTGCTTTTCTTGATAGAGAGATCGAACTTAAGAAAATTCTCTTTCCCATCGGTGGAAACCAACTGAGTTTGGACAGGATACCCGTTGACAATTGCCTCCACTTTTCTATCCACAACGTCAGGTTGATAAACAGCCACGCGTGCTGATAATTGGATTTCACTTTCCTTCGAGAGATGGATTTCACTTTCATTTTCTCCTACAGGGCATTTCTGCGATCCATGACTTGCACTGAAGTCCATCAGGTGTGTGGTACCGTCACTCACATAGGAACGGCCTTTTCGAATTCCTTCACACCAATCGTCGTACGTCAGTTTGCCGAATTGTTTGACATACACTCGACCGATCCCAACCCGATCGCCTGTCATACATGGGAAATCTGTCTCTCCACTGGCCCGGACGCGGAAACCGCAGTTTAACGTGTGATACCACATATTGAACTCTGCTTTTCGGTCTGTATTCATGGTGGAAATGAAGTCTATGGCCGGTACGGGTTTTTGTTCGGGACCAGGTACCATGTGAGTAATGTCCACCACATATTCATTTGCACCAATTCCATCAAAATTGGGAATGATGTAGTTCGGAAGTCCATCAGGCCCTTCAGGCCCTTCAATACGTCCTGAGTTTCCGCTCAGTCCCAGCGATGAATGGGCGGGGCCGGTGATCGCTCCCTGAGCCTTTGCCCATTTCAACGTGTTCAATCCAAGAGTCGGCCAATGATGTTTGGAATCTCCTCCAGGGTAGACTTGTTCTTTAAGCCGTAACAAACAAAGGTGTCCACTTTCATGGGAACCAAACCCGCTTACCTCGATGTCGTATCTTAACAAGTAAGGGTAGCTTGAGCTTGTGGCAATGGAACCTGTGAAAAATTGCTTTTGATAATCAAAACAGGGGCCCCAGGTAAGATTTGCGCCAATCTTCAAGTCTTCACCCATGATGTGTCGTTGCATGTCGATGGCATGAACGCCTTCCGTTGGATTCTGGTAGTGAAGGCAGCCGGCAGCGTGAATGTGATGATCACCAGAGAACCAGCCCGATGCGGCCGGATCAACCCAGCGCTTTACCTCATACGAAAAAGTCGTGGCCTGGTTGCCTACAATAAGACGTTTGGTTTCAGGGATAGATTCTGGGCCTCGGCGACACTCTATTTCGTAACTACCCGGCGGCAAGGGGACGATTTCGTCATCGGCTCGGTAGATTTGAGGGTGAAAGAAAAAATCAGGGGCAAGCCTTTTCGATTGCATGGGGTATATTTGAGCTTGATCATCACGGATGACGAAGGATGCCGTGGTTGGGTTTCCCTTTTCGTCTTTGACTCTAAAGCGGACGGGGATCGCAGGTTCGACTTCAAATGTCATTTTTTTTATGACCCATCCCGGACCTGGATCGACCAATGAACTGATCTCGATCCAGTCGATTTCCGATTTTCCAATCGAAGATCCGGGATCGATTCGGATTCCCTGCAGGTGGTCCAGTACAGGGATTGTTATCTGGTATTCACCCCACTGACCTTTGTTCTCAAAAACCGAAGTGGTCCGCTGTCGACCTCCATCAGGCATAGGACGATTTTCTGTCCACCAAAACACCTGCCACATTCCTGTATTCTGTGTTTTTGCCCTCCAACGAATTCGCTTTTCTCCGGGAGACATTTTCACTTGGACGCCCATGAATGGATCTCCGCCCGAACTATGGACGTTTAGAATTCCATCTTTCACCTCAAGTTGAGTTTGGTTCATGGCCATCCATCCTTCCTGATCCTGATCAAAGTTCCATACCTTCAGGTCGACTTCCTCCACTCGTGAAACACCCTGTTCGGTTCCGATGGTAAATGCGATAGAGGTCTCATGGTTTCCGCTTTCACGGGCCCAGAGCTGAACAATTCGATATTCCAAAGAGAGACCGGAGAGATGAGGCATCATGGGGCGGCGGTCCATGCTTTCGATATCAATCCATCTGTTTTTGACTTCATTGGCAGGGCTTTCCGGGATGGGGCGTGCACCCGGGCTGTCGATACGCAGTGTGGCGGTTGATTCTCTCTGATTGATGACTTTTATTAAAAAAGCCCGCCATCCTTGTTCGAGTAGCTTTGGTGGATTAGGAGAGGGATGAAACTGAAGTTCTCCCTTCTTGGGTATCGTTACCTCTCCAAGTGTGAGGGGATCTAGGATCCGTTGGACCTGTTCCCCGATGTCCAGGTTGAAAGAAACTTTATTGAGGGCATCGAGTTCCACACGAACATTAGCCGGCAATGGCTGTCCAAGGAAATCCATGGCTTCATTGATCCTTTTAACTTGAGATAGTAACGGTTGGGCTTCAACTTGAACTGCCTCCGTGGGCCTGGGGATCAAACCGGCCAGACATAGGGTGAGTTTAACAAACAGGAGGTATTTACACTTGAAATTCATAGCTCGGTTTCGGTGGAAATTCTGGTTGCTTCTTCATGATCTACACTGGACCAGTGGGTAGGATACAGGTGATTGCAAATGCAGAATATTCCTGCGTAATTTTGTCATCGATTCTTTCCACCCTTATAAAGCGAACAAGCAAATTTAATCCAGTTTCTTTGTTCGGAAAGCTGGGGTTCTTTTGCTGTGGATTCGATAAAATCCTCCTTGATTCAGAAGTTGATCAAGTTTCATTCCGTCAGTATTGCTTGGATTTATCAGATTTGTTTGAGAGGATTTTCTCATTGAATTCCGATGACAGGATGTAAGGATCGCTCCATCCCATTATGAGAATTCAACTTCAAAGAATAATGTATCGGCAGGATTCCTCTTTTATCACATGTCTGGCTCTGATTCTTTCGAACCTGTTTCTTTTTACCAATATCTCCAATGCGGTCGATGATGCAGCCAATTCTGCACCACAATGGGAGGCGGTTGAGTTCCGGTTTAATGCTGCCAAGGAATATGATAATCCGTACACCGATGTAGAATTTTACTTAGATTTCATCCACGAAGATGGCACGCAAATTCGGCGGCCCGGTTTTTGGAATGGCGGAGGATCTTTTATGGTCAGGTTTGCCTCACCGCTTTCGAATGGTGTGTGGCAATGGAAAAGTTTCTGTGACACGGATGACAGTGGATTACAGGGAATGACCGGAACTTTGCAGGCTCGGGAGCCAGCAGGGGAGTCCTCATTCCAGCAACACGGTTTTTGGCAGATCCCATTTGGAAGTCGATGGATGCAACATGCGAGCGGTCGATCCGCCGTCATAGTGGCAGACACTCCTTGGGCTCTTCCATGGCGAGCCACTCATGAGCAAGTGGAAATATATGCCAAGGATCGACAAGCCAAAGGTTTCAATGCTGCGCTCCTGATGTCAGTCATGCCTGATAGGAGAATGGAGGGGCCGCGGGACCGAACCCAACACTTTGGATTTGGTCGTGGATTTGAAGATTTGCCCCAAGGCCGCCTCAATCAATTGAATCCAGATTATTTTCAATACTTGGACCGCAGCATTGACATCCTTGTTTCGCACGGTATCTGCCCCGTCTGGCAACCTGTTTTTCACGGATATGGATGGAGAGGCAAGGGAGTTGCCGGGCCGGTGGTATCCGCAGGAGAGTATGCGCGTTACTGTCGGTATCTAGTTGCGAGGTATGGGGCTTACCCTGCTGTCTGGCTTGTTCTGGGCGACGGGCACGGTGCCGAACCAGGCATCCATGCGGGAGGCCGTGAAATTGAACGATGGGATGCCTACCGGCACCCCACAGGCTTGCATTATGGTCCACAGGCGAATTCGCAGGCACACCAGGCAAAGACCTGGCTCGATTTTCAATGGATTCAAACAGGGCACAATGGAGAGCATCGGCAAGATCGCCTTGCGGCTCATTGGTATGCGACACCTGTCAAAGCCATTGCCAACGGAGAACCTTCCTATGAGAACACAGGTAGCATCGGGCGTGCTGCGGGTTGGTGGCAAGGCCATGAGGCTTGGCGAAACCTTTGCGCCGGTGGTACGATGGGGGTTGTTTATGGGGCAGGCAGTTTATGGAATTGGGTGCATCAAGGAGAACCGACCCAGAATGATGGTTGGGCTCGTGCACCGAAAAGTTCCTGGCGTGACGCACTTGATTTCGAAGGCTCTCGTTACGTCGGGCAGCTTGGGCATATTCTCAAAGGATTGTCTCTTAATGGTGCACAACCGGACAATTCTTGCACCTATGGTCGGCCGTCCCTTTTCAAACCTTATGAACTTCTGATTCTATATCTGGAACACGGTGGTGATCTCCGCGTTCTTCGGGATGACATCCCTGACATGTGGCGTATTTACGATCCCAAATCCGGAAAAGTTCTGAAAACCGGAAGCCTTGGTCAATCGGGAAAACATTTGGGCAATACCGGCAATGGTCCCCGTGTGGTTATCTTCTCCTCTGACTTTAATGAGTGAGTGGTGCTACACTAGCGAATATCGCAGCGTTTGATAACATCATGTGATTTAAGAAAATGGCCATTCTGCATTTAAACGCCGGTCCTCTATGCATGGAATTTGATCCCAGGATCGGTTGGTTACGAAATGTTCGTCTTGGAAAAGTAGAAGTGATCCGAGCCGTTTTCGGTGCTGTTAGAGATCACAACTGGGATACCGTTGAACCTTGCCTGGTGATTCAAGATCAACATATTAATCCTCAAGATTTTTCCCTGACGTTCCAGTCTGAGTGTCGTTCAGGAGATGTCCATTTCGATTGGATAGGTAAGCTGTCCGGTGATATTAACGGTACCGTACGATTCGAATTCAAAGGTGAAGCCAAATCAGTTTTTAAGAAAAACCGTATTGGTTTGTGCCTGCTGCATCCCATCCAGGAGTGCGCCGGTCAGCCGTGCCGTGTTGGGCACACTGATGGATCGATAACTTCCTCAAATTTTCCATTCTACATTTCTCCACACCAACCGTTCAAAAACATGATTTCAATTTCCCATGAGATCAATGATGGGATGGATGTAGAGGTGCAGTTTGAAGGAGAGGTTTTTGAGATGGAGGATCAACGTAACTGGACGGATGCATCCTACAAAACGTACGGTACTCCTCTCGATCTACCTTTTCCTGTCGAGATGCAACCCGCTGATCAAATTCATCAGGCCATTCAAATTTCGATTAATGACCGAAACTCGTCTTCAGTAGGATCAAGATCAATACCCAAAGCTGAGGTCATTAGTCTGGATACACAAGAGGGGGGTGAGAGAGTAGATTTCCGTTTGGGATTAGGATTAAAAGGTGATGAAGATTATCATGATGCCCAATCCATTGATCGGTTAAAAAGGCTTGGTTTGGATCACTTCAGGGTTGATCTACATCCATCACGATCAGGTTGGAAAGTGCAACTAATGGATGCACTGAATATGGCCAGCAAGGTCGGGGTTCATCTTCACCTTGCTTTCCACATAGATAGTCATGGTGACAGTGCACTTGAGGAGGTATGTCAGTTTCTTCAAGCTCAAAAGGTACCTGTTTCCTTGGTTCATCTTTTTCATGAAGATCGAGTCACGACCGATCCATTATTGATTGAAAAAGCCAAATCTATTTTTGAAGGAAGCGGGATCAGAATCGAGTTGGCGGCAGGAACGGATGCTTATTTTGCCGAGCTCAATCGCAATCGCGAAAGCCCGGGCTCCGAAGCTTTTCCCTGCTACTCGGTCAATCCCCAAGTGCATGCCTTTGACGATGCCTCATTGATGGAAACTTTGGAAGCTCAGGAATCAACTGTCAAAAGTGCCTGGGAATATTTTGGCAGGCCTGTGGTAATCTCGCCGATTACTTTGAGACCGAGGTTTAATCCGAATGCGACAGGGGATGCTCACGAATCCAAAGCGGGAGATTTTCCCGTTCAAGCCGACCCAAGACAATCCAGTCTTTTTGCTGCCGTCTGGACATTGGGAAGTCTAGCACGCCTGCTTCCGCAAAAGCATGTTCACTGCCTGACCTACTATGAAACTATCGGATGCCAGGGAGTCATGGAATTAGCTTCGGGAACTCCCTATCCGCAACATTTCCATTCGGTTCCAGGGGGTGTGTTTCCGTTGTATCATCCACTGAGAGACATTGCCGGGTTTTCGCATGTCGCAACGATTCCGTCCAACGCAGGCACGGAAGTGGCCTGCATCAAGCTTTTCAATGCCGGTCATGAACGATTGCTGATAGGCAATCTCAGGCACGAAGAAAAAGAAGTGACCGTTCAAATAAATGCTCGGACGGCCCGTTTGCGCGTACTGGACGAGAATACCGTGCAACAGGCCATGTCGGATCCTGAATCGTTTCAATCCTCATTCAGAAAAATCCAAATCTCGAATCAGCTTTTTCAAATCCAGTTGCAACCTTATGCCATTGCAACCATTGATGTTTCAGTGCCTGATTAACTGAACGGAATTTGCCCTTGTGGTCCAGAGTTGAGTTTCCAAGAATATTACCACAAATCCTTATCGGGAATCAGATCGTCCAAAATCTGGACCATATATTTCTAGTCGAAATCGGAATCTGCTGCCATGTTTCACCTCATGACCACCTGTATCATTCGCTTATTTCAAGTATGCGTGTACTCATTCATCCTGAGCTATGGATTTAACGGGCAGGCAGCCCAAAGATTAAAGGTGAGTGAGAATCATCGGTTTTTGACATACGAGGATGGGAAGCCGTTTTTTTATCTGGGAGATACGGCGTGGGAGCTCTTTCACCGCACCGACCGAAAGGAGGCCGATCTATACTTGGAAGATCGGGCCAGTAAGGGATTCACCGTCATTCAAGCCGTTGCGCTCTCAGAGGAAGAGGGGTTGCGCGTTCCCAATTCCTACGGTCACCAACCTTTGTTGGAAAATGATCCTGCCAGGCCAGCCGTGCTCGAAGGTCAACAGAATGATTACTGGGATCATGTGGATTACATTGTCCAGAAAGCAGAATCTCTTGGGATGTACATCGGCATGCTGCCCACCTGGGGAGACAAGTGGAATCTCAAGTGGGGTGTCGGACCGGAAGTTTTTACCCCTGAGAATGCCGAAGCGTACGGTGAGTGGCTGGGCAAACGTTATCGTGATCGGGCCATTATTTGGATTCTTGGAGGAGATCGGTCGGTGGATACGGACACCCATCGCAGCATCATCGAGTCAATGGCTAAAGGTATCCGGCGTGGTGACGATGATAGAAACCTGATGACTTTTCATCCGCAAGGACAACAAAACTCTGCTGACATTTTTCATCAACAAGACTGGCTGGATTTCAACATGGTCCAGTCCGGCCATGGTCGTCCAGGTCGTCCCAATTATTGGTTCAATGAAAAGAATCTTTCCTTGAGTCCTACGAAACCCACATTGGATGGCGAACCGTGTTATGAAGATCACCCAGTTAAAGATTCCAAATGGAATAGACGCAACGAACCCGGTGTCCTGTTGGACTGGTTTGATGAATGGGATGTTCGGGTGGCCGCATACCAATCCATGCTAAGTGGTGCATGTGGACATACATATGGTAATCACAACATCTGGCAGATGTGGCTTCCCGGTCGGCCTGAAAAATCGGTGGCTAGGACTCCCTGGCCCGAATCTCTCCATCACGCCGGTGCTTTGCACATGAAGTATTTCAGAAACGTGTTTGAAACCCGTCCTTTCTGGAAATTGGAGCCTTATCAGAAAGGTGTGGCTCAGGATAATCCGGAAGGCCCTGACCATGTGCGTGCCGCCAGGGATACGGATGGAAATTTCATGCTGGCCTATTTGCCAACCGGCAAGACCATTCATGTCGGGCTCAGTGGCATCAACGGGAAAAGCATCCGCGCCTGGTGGTTCAATCCACGTCAGAACGCAAGTCAGTTGATCGGTGATTTTCAGAAAACGGCCAGCCGATCATTTACTCCACCTACTCAAGGTCGAAATAACGATTGGTTATTGGTGATTGATTCAGTGGATGCGAAGCTTGCCAGATTAGGTTCCAGCTATCAGAACTTAATTCCCAAAGTCCGGGAATAATGGGGATCACTACTGGATATCCCGGAAATGAAAGAATTACGCTTCGCCATTATTGGAACTGGTTTTTGGGCTCAGTATCAGCTGGCCGGATGGCGTGAGCTGGAGGGGGTGCGATGTGTTGCCCTTTGTAACCGCACTCGAGAAAAAGCGAACCAGCTTGCAGAACGCTTTGGTGTTCCAGAGGTGTATCAGGATGCCGAGCGTTTACTGGATCATGAGAATCTTGATTTTGTGGATATCATAACGAATGTGGAAACTCATCCTGAATATGTCAATATGGCTGCCAAACGTGGGATTCCTGTGATTTGTCAAAAACCTATGGCGCCCAGTCTGGAAATGGCCCGTCAGATGGTGGAAAATTGTAAAGCTAAACACACGCCCTTTTTCGTTCATGAAAATTGGAGATGGCAGGCACCCATTCGCGCTTTTAAGGAGGTTTTGGCTTCGGGGCGACTTGGTAAGTTGATCCGTGGACGTATCGATTATGCCAATAGTTTTCCGGTGTTTGACAATCAACCTTTTCTCAAGGAAGTGGATCACTTCATTTTGAATGACATAGGAACGCACATCCTTGATGTGGCACGGTTCTTATGGGGAGAAGCGAGTGACCTCTATTGCAAGACACGGCAGATTCGACCCGACATCAAAGGGGAAGATGTGGCAACTGTCATGATGACCATGCAGGGTGAGGTGACAGTGACGGCCAACATGAGTTATGCCAGCAAATGGGAATTCGATCGTTTCCCCGAGACTTTCATTTATGCCGAGGGGAGTAAGGGAGGGGTTTCACTTGGTGCGGATTATAGGCTCCGGGTATTTCATGAAGAAGGAGTGGAAACACGTCAGATCAAACCCACTCAGTATTCCTGGGCTGATCCTGATTACGCACTCATCCACTCCAGTATCGTGGATTGTCATCGAGATTTGCTTGGCGCATTGAAAGGGGGAAATGCCGGTGAAACAACGGGTGAGGATAATTTGAAAACACTTGAATTGGTGAATGCATCCTATCAATCCGCTGAATCCGGAAATGTCATTAAACTTTAAACCGTAGATTATTACTAAATGTCCGACTCATCCATCATTGCGCATTATCGAATTGAAAGCTGCTTGCCTATTGAACAGGTTGCTGAAACGATTGCAGGCGAGCAGTCTTCTGGAACCTTTCTTCCAGTTCCTGGTGAAACTGAAGAATTGAAAGCCCGCTCGCGCGCCAAAGTGATTCGTTTGGACCGATTGGATGAAAGCAGCATCCCGAGCCTGCGAGGTGGACGAAAATCTCAATCTACCGACGGTGATGAAAGGTATCAGCGTGCGAACATTACCCTGGAATTCCCCCTGGCGAATTTAGGGCCCAATCTTCCGACCCTTTTGGCAACCGTTTGTGGTAATCTTTACGAGTTGTCTGACCATTCCGGATGCAAGTTGCTGGACCTTGAATTACCACCTGCTTTTGGTGAACGTTACCCCGGACCTCAGTTCAGCGTGGCCGGAACGCGTCGTTTTGCCGGAGTTGAACAACGTCCGCTGATTGGCACTATCATCAAGCCCAGCGTGGGGCTGACTCCCGAACAGACCGCTGATATCGTCAGAGAATTGGGTGAGGCAGGCATTGATTTCATCAAAGACGATGAGTTGCAAGCCAACGGCCCTCATTGTCCGCTGGAGGAACGTGTTCAAGCGGTTATGCCTGTGATTCACAAGCTGGCTGAAAAAACGGGAAGAAAACTGATGTATGCCTTCAACATTACGGATGATCTGGATGCCATGTTTCGACATCATGACACCGTTCTGGAAGCGGGTGGGACTTGTGTTATGGTCAGTTTGCACAGTGTAGGTTTGCCATCATTGGTGGCTCTCCGGAAACGATGTGCTCTTCCTATTCATGGACATCGAAACGGATGGGGGATGTATGCCCGGCATCCTATGCTGGGTGTTGAATACCCTGCCTGGCAAAAACTCTGGCGGCTTGCTGGTGCGGATCATTTGCATGTTAACGGTCTTAAAAATAAATTTTGGGAACCTGATGAATCGGTGGTGCGAAGTATTCAGGCATGTCGCACTCCCATGTTCCGTGAGGATGACACCGCGATGCCGGTAGTCAGTTCGGGGCAGTGGGGTGGTCAGGCTCCAGAGACCTATCAACTTACCCAGACGACAGACCTGCTTTATGTCGCAGGTGGCGGCATCATGGCCCATCCCATGGGACCCGCAGCGGGCGTGAAGGCTTTGCAACAAGCTTGGGAAGCGGCGGTGAATGAGGTTGATCTGAACACTTATGCCCAAACGCATCGCGAATTAAGTGAGACCCTTCGCAAGTTTGGTAAATCATCCTGACCTTTTAGGGAATCCGATGGCATCCAATTCCTCCAATTTATTACTCGCCTATTACGGGGACGATTTCACCGGATCTACCGATGTCATGGAAGCATTGTCCCAGGCTGGTTTACGTACGGTCTTGTTTCTGGAACCTCCATCGAAGGAACAACTGGATGCTTATGATGGATTGCGTGCCTATGGTATTGCCGGAGGATCACGGGCCATGACTGTCGCCGAAATGGAAACGCATCTTCCACCTGCGTTTGATTCCCTTAAATCCAGTGGTGCTCCCATCGTGCATTACAAGATGTGCTCTACCATGGATTCTTCAGCTTATGTCGGATCCATTGGGAAAGCGATTGAAATTGGGCGTCAGGTGTTTGGGGATGGGTTGACACCCTTGGTTGTTGGGGCACCAGTTTTGGCCAGGTATGTTGCATTTGGTAATCTTTTTGCCCGGTCGGGTTTAGACAGTGAACCGTTCCGACTCGACCGCCACCCCACGATGCGACAGCATCCCGTGACCCCCATGCGGGAGTCTGACATCCGACTTATCTTGAAAGAGCAGACCAGCCTGCCGGTCGAGTTGATTGATTGTCTGACCCTGGATTCAATTCCGGATCAGGTGCCCTCCTTTAAAACAAAACCCTCACCCATCGTCCTCTTTGATACTGTCAGAAACGAGCACCTGCCGGTCATAGGAAAGATGCTGGATTCCTGGGCGACCGGAGATCAATTGTTTACGGTTGGATCCAGTGGCGTGGAATACGCCCTGGTGGAATACTGGAAACAGTCCGGACAATTTTCAGATGAGAATTCAGTGGCAAGTTCTGCTGTCTCGCGATCGCCCGATTCGGAAACCACTTTGGAAAAACGAGTCCCTAGCATTTGCTGTGTTTCCGGAAGTTGTTCCCCCGTTACAGATCGCCAAATCCGTTATGCCTCGGATCAGGGATGGATGGACATCGGACTTTGCCCGGAAGAATTGATCGCGGACGGGGATTGGAATCAGGTTATCGACCAAGCAACCATGGCTCTCGATCGAGATATCAGTGTGATTTTCCATAGCAGTCGAGGTCCTGAAGACCCGCGGGTTTTATCGGGGCTGGGCGAGTCCCAACTGGATCGGCTTTGTCGTTCACTTTCCAACCTTCTGGAACGTCTGATTAATCGTACTGGTTGTCAAAGAGCTGTGGTATGTGGAGGAGACACATCGATGAGAGTAGCTCGCGAACTGGGAATAAAGGCATTGGAATATTTGGGGCCGATGGCTCCCGGGTCGCCGCTTTGCCGGGTACATGCACCCGGACGCATCGTTGACGGAGGTGAGTTTGTGTTTAAGGGAGGTCAGGTCGGGCGTGACCGGTTTTTCCTGGACGTGCTTCAGGGGTATCCTTGCTGACAGGCGACCAACAAGCAGGCTTGAGTTTAAAGTTTGAAAAACGAAATGAACCATAAACAACATCAAAAATTATGAGTCATATTGCCATCATGGGTGCAGGGGGGAAAATGGGCTGTCGCTTGACTGACAACCTTGCCAAATACGATCATACATTGCTGCTCGTGGAAGTCAGCAAAGAGGGATGCGACCGCATCAACGAGCGAGGGTTTGTCGTCACTGAACAAAACAAGGCACTTGAAGAAGCTGAGATCGTGATACTGGCATTGCCCGATCGCGTGCTTGGCCCGGTGGCTCATGACCTGGTGCCCAAGGTACGGCCCGGTACGATGGTGATCACGCTCGACCCCGCGGTGGCGCATGCTGGAGGTTTGCCGGAACGAAGTGATATTACCTATTTTGTAACACATCCCTGTCACCCGAGTGTTTTTGAACATTTCGATACTCAACCCGAACGTGATGATTTCTTTGGTGGCGTTCATGCTCGTCAAGCCATTGTCTGTGCTCTCATGCAGGGGCCAGAGTCCGATTATGAACTGGGTGAAACATTGGCCAAACAGTTTTATGGACCCGTGAGCAACAGCCATCGTGTCACCGTCGAACAAATGGCCATCCTGGAACCGACCATGGCCGAGACTTGTGGAATCGCGTTGGTTCGAGCTTTGCGAGAAGTGATGGAGGAGGCGGTCCGACGTGGTGTGCCAAGGGCTGCTGCGGAAGATTTTATGTTTGGCCATATTCGTGTCGAATTAGGGATAGCTTTTGGCAGGACAAAGTTTCCCTTTTCAGATGGCGCGAAGTTGATTGCCGGTTATGGTGACCAGAGGATCTTTCAGAAGGATTGGCTCAAACTCTTTGATTCGGAAAGTGTCAAATATCAGGTTGATATGATTGTAAAAGGGGAATTGCCCAAGGAATAAAGTTTGCAGGTCGATGTCGGTTTGCAATGATAGCCAGATCCCATGAAACCATTTTTTAAACTTACTTTAGTGTTTGCGGTAGTTTGGACTTTTAGTGGATGCGGTCCTTCAGGTCAGAACTCCGGAGACAGTTCCTCAGCTGATGCCCAGTTAACCATAGGTGTTGCTTTCGAAACTTTGCAGACCGAATATTGGGTTGCTGGTTTTGACGCAATCAAGGCCGAACTTGAAAAGCGAAACATTCGCGTATTGGAAGCCATTGCTGACAGCGATTCCAATCGTCAACTCGACCAGATCAAGAACTTTGTCACTCGCAAAGTGGATGGCATCATCATGGTACCCAAAGATGCCAAAACCAGCATCCCGGCTATCCGGGCGGCGAACAATGCCAAGATACCGATTGTGCTATTCAATCGAATCGCCGACTCGGGAGATGTGAGTTTTGTCGGAGTGCAGGCAGATAACTTCGAGTTGGCCAAAGGGACAGTTGATTTCATGGTGGAGCAAGCTCGAAAAACCGGGCGGAAGCATAAGGCGATGGTGATCATGGGGGATTTAGGGGACCTCAATGCAATTGGGCGTAGAGATGGATTCAATGCGGCAGTCAAAGGGCATGAAGATATCATCGAAGTCGTTGCGCGCATACCATCGGAATGGAATCAGGAAAAAGCCCAGGCAGGTGTTGTTAATGCCCTTCAGGCAAATCCAGATATTTCCTTTTTGTTCACCAGTTCTGACTTCCTTTTCCCTTCCATTGTCAGTGCTTTGAAATCCGCCGATAAGTACCACAAAATTGGTGAACCGGGGCATGTGATCCTGGGTGGTTTTGATGGAGATGCCACTGCTTGGCAAATGATGCAGGATGGATACCTGGATGCCACCGGAGTTCAGGATGTCTATTTCGAAGCGGAATCCAGCGTGCAGGCAGTTTTGGATCTCATCGAAGGCAAGGAAGTCGAACCACTGATCAAAGATCCTGGGTTTGTTCTGACACAGGCTAACATGGAAGAAAATCAGAATCGAACCTGGGGTGCTCAAGTCAGCAGATAACTGAGAAATCGTATCTTTGATATAGTGGTCATTTACCACTCTTGGATCCGGCATGAAGTGGTTGTGGATTGATGTTTTCCAAACTATTCCAATCTGAGTATTTGATCATGGTATTGTGTGCAGCCTACATGCTGGTCATGATGCCGATAGCGGAGGGTTTTGCCTCAACCGGAAACATGGTCAATATCCTGACTGCCATGTTGCCGCTCCTCATCGTGGCCACCGGACAGACGCTTGTACTGATTACTGCAGGGATTGATCTTTCCGTCACTTCCACCATCGCCCTGGCCAGCACTATTGCTGCCATGGTCATCAATCAGGAAACGGGGTGGATGGCCGGCAATATTCTGGCAACTCCCTTTGGTATCCTGATCATGTTGTCAATAGGTGCCTTGATTGGAGCATTGAATGGATGTTTGATTGCTTATGTTAAGATGCCAGCATTCATGGTGACATTGACATCCATGATGTTTTTCAGTGGATTGGCTATCTGGGTGACTCAGTCCAAATCCATTTACGGCATGCCGGAAGGGATATTGATTTTCGGAAAGCAGCCCTGGTTGTCAGGTGTGGTTGCAGTGATGGTGATCCTGGCCACGCACTTACTTTTGAGTCGAACCCTCATGGGGCGTTGGATCTATGCGGTGGGTCATAATCAGAAGGCGGCTTTGGTTTCGGGAATCCCCGTTTCGAGAGTTATGTTGTATGTTTACATCCTCTGTGGTTTATGTGCCGGCTTGGCTGCCATACTGATCACCGGACGCTTGGAAACAGGTTCTCCTGTTCATTGGCGGAATCATCTTCTGGACATCATCGGAGCCACTGTGATCGGCGGAACCAGTTTATATGGCGGACGAGGTAAGGTCATTTGGACGGTGTTTGGGGTTTTGTTTCTCACTCTCATCGATAACAGCCTCAATCTGATGAGCCTTTCTCACTTTACAATCATGATGGTAAAAGGAGGTGTTATTTTGGGAGCGGCGGGTCTGGATGCTCTTCGCATTCGAAGGTTGGGTGTCAGCTGAATTCTGCTATAGGAAATATTAAATGAAACCTCAAACTTCAGTCGATAACCCTCGATCTTCCTGTGAGAAAACGCTCGAGTTTTTTGATATTTCGAAATCCTTCTTTGGGGTCAAAGTTTTGAAGGAGATCAGTTTCTCTTTACCGCATGGATCCATCCTTGGGTTGGTGGGAGAGAACGGTGCAGGAAAGTCTACTTTGATGAACATTCTGGGAGGGAACCTCCAACCAGATTCTGGAAGTATGAAACTGATCGGTGCTGATTACCAGCCACGGAACCCTCAGCAAGCGCGATCATTAGGAGTGGCCTTTGTGCATCAGGAACTCAATCTATTCTCTAATCTAAGCGTTGCGGAGAATATTTACCTGACCGGTTTTCCCACTCGCGGCGGTTTGATTCGTCAAAAACAGATCCACGAAGATTGCTGTTATTTACTGGAAAGAGTCGGATTGAATATGTCGCCGAAAACCAAGGTAGAATCCTTGTCTGCAGGTGAACGTCAACTGGTTGAAATCGCAAAAGCTCTCAGCCTTAAGCCCAAATTACTCATCCTGGATGAACCCACCACTTCGCTGACCGAAAAAGAAATTGAGATACTGTTTAATTTGATGAGCGAACTCAAGACGGAGGGAGTTTCCATCATTTACATTTCTCATGCATTAAAAGATGTCCTGAAAATGTGTGATCATTTAGTGGTACTGCGAGATGGTAAAATGGTCGATCAGGGAGAGTGCGAGCAATACACTGCTGAGCGGTTGATTTCATTGATGGTGGGGCGTGAAATGAATCAAATATTTCCCGAGAGAAATCATCGACCCTCTGAGGAATCTGTCTTGGAAGTGTGCGCGGTCCATGCCAAGGGGATGGTTCATGAGATTGATTTTTCTGTCGCCAGGGGAGAAGTGCTTGGAATTGCTGGCATGATGGGGAGTGGTCGTTCTGAGTTAATGCGAATTTTGGCAGGGCTCGATCCGATGGACGAGGGGCGGATTTTGCTGGACGGTCATCATCTGGAGCATTTGTCTCCTCGCGAACGCGTACAGCAAGGTCTGGCGTTTGTGACAGAAAACCGCCGCGAAGAAGGGCTTTGTATGGAGGCAAGCATTCAAGATAATGTCAGTCTTGTTTCCGCAGAAAAGTACACCAAAAATTGGACAGGATGGTTGGATTCTGAAGCGATGGCAGAACGCCTCCAACAAATTCGAACTTCCGTGCAGTTGACCGAATCCGCTAAAGACGATCAAAAGGTCAAAACCTTGAGTGGAGGAAATCAGCAAAAGATCGTGTTAGCCAAGTGGGTGCTGAATCAACCCAAAGTTCTGTTGTTGGATGAACCGACCAGAGGAATCGACGTAGGGGCCAAATACGAACTTTATGCATTGATTAATCAATTGGCTGAGAAAGGAGCTGGGATTCTCATCGTATCCTCTGAAATGGAGGAGTTGATCGGTATATGCGATCGTATCCTGGTGATGAATCGAGGCGAAATTCGAGATGAGATCCAATGCGATGCGTTTAATCGTGAACGTATTCTTAAAGCGGCACTGCATGAAGGTCACATGATTCAAACCTCCAAAAACAGGTCTGCCCAATGAATCGAAAGCTGCAACTCAAGCTACTTAGCCTGGCACCATTGTTGATGTTTGCACTGGTCGTTGCGATTTTTTCATGGAAATCCAACGGCGCATTTATCGAGCCCGAAAACCTGCTGAACATCTTAACTCAATCGAGTGCCATTGGAATTGTGGCGACCGGTATGACATTTGTACTCCTGACCGCGGGCGTGGATCTCAGCGTGGGGAGCATCATGTTTGTTGCCGTGGCAGTCGCCGGAAAGATGATTTACGAGGAACAATCCATATGGTTGAGCTTTCTGTGTGCCTTGGGGGTGGGGCTCCTGGCCGGAGGCGTAAATGCGTTCTGTATTGTTCGGTTCCGCATCGTGCCTTTTGTGGTGACACTTGCCATGCTTTTTATTGGTCGTGGTTTCGGATTATGGATCACCAACACAAGGGCCATGAATATGCCTGATGGGGTCACTCAACTTGGTGCCCAGACATGGCTGGGGATCCCTGTTCCGATGATAGTGCTGATGGTCATTTGTGTCCTGGCCCAGATCCTATTGTCTAAAACTCCATTAGGACGCCAGATCTATGCTCTTGGTAAAGATATTGAAGCAGCCAGAAAAGCTGGTGTTCCAGTCGCCGGAATCTTGATACTTGTCTATTTAATATGTGGATTCTGTGCCGCGTTGAGCGGATTGGTATCTTTGTCACAAACCGGAGCGGTTTCTCCCACTTTTGGAAATCAAAAGGAATTTATGGCCATTGCTGCGGCTGTATTGGGTGGAACGAGTTTGTTTGGTGGACGAGGCAATGTCCTGCCCGGTACGTTGATGGGAGCGGTGCTGATCCAGACCGTTCAGAATGGATTGGTGATATTGAATGCCAATCCTTACATTTATCCACTGGTGACGAGTGCGATCATATTTGCTGCCGTCTTGGTTGACAATGTGCGTGGAAGGATCTTGGCAAAACTCGAACGCCGCCTGATCCGTATGGAGGAACATGAACGGATTCAAGCATCTTAGACAAGTCGTTGCCAAACTCGATTTTCAACCGCACAACATCAAACGGTTTCTGGATGAGCGGGGACGGTATGATGTTGATCTGGCTCAGGATTTTCCGCTCTATATCAGCCTGTTTAGGTTTAAGGCTCATCATTTCACTTCAGGCCCCACGTGGCATGAACGACTTGAGTTATTCCTCACATTGGATGACCTGGGTCCTTTTAAGATGGGCGAACAGACGTTGAACTTAAAGGCGGGGGACTTGGTGGTTGTTGATAATATGCAGGTTCATCATGTCTTGGATCATCCTGACCTTGATTCACGAGTGATCGTGGTGAGCTTTTTACCAGAATTGGTCTGCAATTTGGGGTCCGCACCAGACGACTATGCTTATTTGGTTCCGTTTTTATCCTCCACCTCCGAGACCAAAAGGATTCTTAGCTATCACGAACAAGAAGCATCAGGTGTATACAGTGCCATCGCTCGCCTTTTGCAGATACATTTCAACGAACGCGAACGGCCCTATTGGCGAGCTGGTTGTAAAGCATCTTTGCTGGAGCTGTTGTTTCAACTGGCAAGGCACTTTCATCAAAACGAAATCATGCGGTCGGAGTTCTTGCGCCAACAGGAGCGTTCTCAAAAATTCACCCGCCTGCTTGAATTCGTCAGTCAACATTATCCCGAAAAAATAGGGATCCAAAAGGCGGCAGAAATGTGTGCACTCAGTCAATCACGATTCGTCAAACTCTTCCGTCAAACGACGGGAACAACTTTCGTTAATTACCTCAATCACGTTCGCCTCTCAAAGGCACATCAATTACTTCGGGAGACCAATTTTTCCATCGCAGAAATCGCGCACCTTGTTGGGTTTTCCGATCAAAGTTATTTCGATCGAAGGTTCAAAGAATACTTCCAGCAAACTCCCAGGGATTTTCGGAAAAGCCTCTAATAAACAAGAAAAACCTAAACGCTTGAATCGAACCATCTCCGATGTGAAACTTCTCGTAATCCAAAAAAATGTTAAACGATAACTTTATCATTTCGATCTTCCGCTCATTGCGTCATTTGCAGTTCAAAACCCAGAAATCCAATCGCGGAGTTTACCATTGCTGCTATTACGACAGAGTTGAAACAGGACACCTTTGATCTATTTCCATATGGCTTGTTCGCCATTCAATAGTATTTCCTTTTAAGGTATACTGGGACTATTTGGTGTCATTTGGTGAGATTCACCCTTGCAAGGAGCAAAGGATTCAGATGGCCAGAACTTGGGGTATCACCTAGTATGCGGCGTTCATGAAGGTTCGATCAATAATGTTGGCAGTTTGTGTCTGTGTCTATTCCGAGACTCAGGCCAATGAAGACCATGCCTTAAACCGAGTCTGGAGTCGTCTGGCCGATCTGATGGGGGAATTTGGCTCCGTCGAATCCGCTGAGTTTTCACCTGACAGCAGGTTTATCGTAACAGGTTCCAAGTATGACAACACCGTTCGGGTTTTCCGTACGGTGGACGGAGTCATGCAATGGAGGACACCCTTGCCAGCAGAGATTGAGCGTGTGGCCTGGACTGCCGAGGGGACACAGGTCGTCTCGGTTAGCGAGGATCATTTCATGCGCGTGATCGATGGAGATTCAGGTCGCATCGAGAAAGAAATCAGGCATGGGAATGGTATGGATAGTCTTGCATTGTCCCATGACGGTCGTCTCATGGCGGTTGGGGAGGAAATGATCGGTGATTCGACAGGTGCTCCAACCGAAAAGCAGACACCAGTTGTTCTGTATGACACTCGAACCTGGGAGGAGGTTCGGCGAGTTGATCAACGGGCTACAGCGAATGAAATTTCCTTTTCACCGGATGATACCCGATTTGTCGTTGTAGGGGGGCAATACATGAAACTTTGGGAAACGAAGACCGGTCGTTTGATTCATACCCAAAAAGTGTTTGTCGACGCCGAGGGAGCGGGACTTTCACGTTTTATCTGCGCCAAGATGTCACCGGATGGTCAATACATTGTGGTGGGCGCCAGTTATGGCTGGCTTTATTTTTTCCATGCCGATTCGGGAAAATATATCCGACGTATCAACAAGACGGGACAGAAAATCGAAACCGTGGAATGGACGAAGGACAGCAAGTATGTGCTCTCGGCAGGCAAGGGCAATGTCATTGATTTCATCGCTGCAAGACACGCTGTCAATCGATCCCTTTCCAATGGGAGTGTACCTATTTCGATGCGTATTCCGCTCACAGATCAGATTGAGTATATGCATTTTAATTCGACCGGAGCATTGCTCACCACGGCACACCAGGATGGAACGGTTCAACTCTGGACTTATATGTCCGATAATCCGGGGATCAACCAACGATCACACCAGAGGCTGACACGAGAACAATCAAGACAATTTGGGCAATGACTTTGCTTCTCCTTCACCCTTGATCATAGTGTTCTAACTTGGCATGCGGTCTGTGCATGACCATGATTCATGAAACCATGAACAGCACTTTAAGACATCCAAGATTCCGGAGATTAGTAGTTGTACAGTTTTTCATCGTGCTCAAAATGGAATCTATGATGGTGACGGTTGAGAAACTGGATCGGTTCGGAGGATGGAAGAAAATGTTTTTCTATTTCATTGTCACCTTATTCGCTTTTCCTGTTCATGCCGATATCTTTCCTGCTGTGGGTGAACTCCCTGTTCATGCGGGGTTGCCCGATCCTTTTCTGAAAGTCGATGGAACCCGAGTCACTACAAAAACGGAATGGAAGCAACAGCGTGAATACTTGAAACGAATGCTGGAGCATTATCAGTATGGTCATCTACCTCCGGCACCGGAAAAGGTTCGCTGGGTGACGGATTCAAAGACCACCTATTTTGATGGAAAAGCGGAACAACGGTTGGGGCGCGTTGTGGTGGAGCACCAAGGAGAGGTTCTTGAGATACGTGCAGGCCTAATTCGGCCGGTTGGAACAGGTCCATTTCCGGTCATTATTAAGAATGCCAATTACCTGTTTGATTATGATCTGATTGATGACCCAAAACGTATACAAAAATATGCAAAACAGCAGAGATTGAAGGTCGAGTCAGATGCGTTTCGCGCAGCTGTTCAACGTGGGTATGCAATTGTAAAATTTTACAGGGAAGATGTTTTACCGGATCGAACTTCATCCGGCCAAGAGACCTTTTTGAAGATGTTTCCCGATTTTGATGGAGGATGTATTGCGGCATGGGCATGGGGAACTTCAAGGTTGGTCGATATTGTATTAACAAAATCCTGGTGCAAACCTGATGCTATCACCGTTACCGGACATTCCAGGGGCGGTAAAACAGCTCTGTGTGCCGGTATCTATGATGAGCGAATTACCCTAACAGCACCGAACTCTTCAGGAGCAGGGGGGACGGCCAGTTGGTTGCATTTCGAAAAGAACCAACCAAGACAGACAATCGCCGTCCATGCAGCAAATCATGCATATTGGTGGAATCCGAGATTGTTCGATTTTGTTGGGAAAGAAAAACACCTTCCTTTTGACGCGCACACGGCCAAATTACTGATTGCACCGAGGGCACTTTTAAACACACATGCCACTGAAGATTTTTGGGCAAATCCCTATGGGACAGCGATCACTTTTGAAGCTGCACAGAAAGTCTTCGATTGGTTGAACGTCGCGGAGAATCAGGGAATCCATTGGCGGACAGGAGAGCATCAGCAGGATTTTGAGGATTGGTTGGCACTCCTCGATTTTGCGGATCAATTATTCTTCGATAGACCGTCGAATCGGGAGTTTTCGGATACCAAGCACGAAGTGCCGCCACAACTCATCCCCTGGCAAATTCCAGCAAGGTGAAATTCAATCCTCTTCCCCAAAAGACATCGTGTCGGGGCGTCTTAAGAACGGCGGTGGTAATTTATCTTCATGCCAGGATGGATTTTATCACGCTTCCATGCACATCCGTTAGTCGGAACCGGCGTCCATTGTGCAGAAACGTCAGCTTTTCGTGATCCAAGCCCAGCAGGTGAAGGATGGTGGCATGCAAATCATGAATGCTGACGGGATCGACCGCAGCCTTGTATCCGATTTCATCCGTTTCACCGTGGGACGAACCACCCTTAACACCACCACCCGCCATCCAGGTAAGAAATCCATGTGGGTTATGGTCGCGACCCTTGCCTCGCTGTGAAATGGGCATTCTTCCGAATTCGCCACCCCAGACCACCAAGGTTTCATCGAGCAACCCCCGTTGTTTGAGGTCGGTTAACAACGCTGCTATGGGCAAATCAGATTCCCGGCACCGGTCTCGATGATTGGACACAATGTCCCCGTGAGCATCCCATTCATCGTCACAGTATACTTGAACTAATCTTACTCCACGTTCGACCAGTCTCCTGGTCATGAGGCATTTTCTTCCAAATGAATCGGTTTTGCTTTGGTTCAGACCGTATAGCTTTTGGATATGCCCCGGCTCATTGGACAGATCAACTGCCTCACCTGCTTCGGTCTGCATTTTATAAGCGAGTTCATAGCTTTGAATACGCGTCAGCAGATCGGATTCCGCACTGTGTTGTTGGAAGTGTGATTTGTTCAAGGTGGAAGCCAGATCCAACATCCGGCGTTGTCTTTCCTTATCCAGATTTTTGGGCCGTTTCAGGTTTAGTACCGCCTCTCCCTGAGTTCGAAACGTGGTCCCTTGGAATGCACTTGGAAGAAAGCCCGCTCCCCAGTTTAAGGGGCCCCCCTTGCTGCCGCGACTGTTGGGCAGCACTACATATCCCGGCAAGTTTTCGTTCATTGAACCCAGGCCGTAACCAATCCAGGATCCGGTGCTGGGAAATCCCTGACGGATGAAGCCTGTGTTCATTTGATACATGGCAGGAGCATGATTGGGTGATTCGGCGAAACATGATTTGATCAAGGCAATGTCGTCCGCGTGTCTTGCCAGGTGTGGTAAATGTTCACAGGCCCACATGCCGCTGGTCCCATATTGTTTGAATTGAAAGGGAGATTTAAGCAGGGGACCCGGAGCTCCGAAAAAGACATCAATATCAGATGAAGGTTGTTGACCGTGGTGGCGGGTGAGTGTCGGTTTGGGATCGAAGGTGTCCATGGCACTCGGTCCACCTTCCATGAACAACCAGATGACCGATTTTGCTTTTGGCGAAAAATGTGAGTGGCGTGGAAACCAGGGATTGGCCGGCTGATTTGGGGCAGCCAGGAGTTTTTCTTTTCGCAACAGATCTCCCAAGGCCAAAAGGCCCATTCCACAACCGCTCTTGGCAAGGAACTGACGACGATTCAAAACGGAATCCAATGGTCGAGATGTGGATGAAGGTTCAATCGACATAGGCAAATTCATTCAGCGTAAACAAAGTGTGACAAAGATCGAGCCATCCCTCTTCTTCAAGTTCATAGCCGTTCAGGAACTGGGTCATCTGATTCAGCTCATGGGGGGTGGGCTGGCGGGCGAGCGCCCATTGAAAAGCCGATCGAATTCTGCTCGCCGAATCACGATCGGCGAGGTTCAGGATGCGTGAGGCAAAATATCCTGCCTGGCTGCGGATGAACGGATCATTCATCAAGGTCAAAGCCTGGGTAGGGACGGTCGTGGGCATTCTGGCCCCGCAACTTGCGCTGGGATCGGGTGCGTCAAAGATTTCCATCATCGGCGTGCGCACGGATCTTTTGACGAACAGGTAAATGCTTCGGCGCCATTGTTTCGGGGAAGGTTCCACGACAGGGTATTTGTCCCTACTGCGAGTTGCCATGGCCGACTCGGGAATGGGTATTCGTATCGGCGGGCCAAACAGGGTTCGATCCAGATTTCCAGAAACCGCCAGCACGGCGTCTCGTAACACTTCTGCTTCCAGGCGGCTTGGTTCACGCCTCCAGAATAGACGATTGTTGGGATCTGGGTGATCCACGTGAAATGGATGGTCACCGGTTTGGGATGATTGCTGATAAACCGCGCTTTGGAGAATCAATCGATGCATGGGTTTCATGCGCCATCCTCCCTCGATGAATCGTTGGGCCAGATAGTCCAGGAGCAGGGGATGTGTTGGTTCCTCTCCCTGGAATCCCACATCGTTCGGAGTCCTTGCCAGACCCGCTCCGAAATGATGTTGCCATAATCGATTCATCGCAACTCTCGCCAACAGCGCGCCTGCGCCTTGCTTCACATCGGTCATCCATTCTGCAAGTGCCGCTCTTTGAAAGGTGGATTGAATGCTTGATCGCTGATGGTTTTTTGCGGAATGGCGATAAGATTCCGGAGTTCGATCTCCACTTAATATTTGCAGAAACCCAAAGTCGATTTTCCTAAGTGGATTGCCAACATCACCTCGTCCATACAAATAGGCAGGGGGCGGGTTTGAAGTGAATTCAGAAAGGACGATTGCATGGGCTTGGTTTTCCTGATTTTGTCGTTCTGCTTTCAAAACGATCTGTCTTAAATCAGTCAAACGATTGCGTCTTTCTTCGCCCAACCATTGAAGCCATTGGCTTTCCTGTAGCTCCACCCGTTTGCCAAATTTACGGTAGGCTGATTTTGATTCAGCCGGTGCATTGGGCGGATCCTTCAGCCATTTTTTCTCATCCTCCGTCGCATCCGTGAGTGCGTCGATTAGTTGGTCTCGATATTTTTTTTGAGATCGTTGGACCCACAAGTCGAGATCGCGGTGAGGTTTTGAAAGCGAACCTTCAACCGATTCACTGGGTAGGAACACTGCCGTCATACGATAATAATCCTCCATGGGGATTGGATCGTATTTATGGTCATGACACCGCGCGCAGCCGACGGTCAACCCCAACATTGCCGAAGCAGTGGTTGACACTTGATCATCCAGGACATCATAGCGCACCTTTCGCTTGTTCAATTCGGTTTCGGTCGGCGCATAGGTTGGCACTGGGCCGAGGGTGCAAAACCCCGTGGCCGCGAGCGCATCAGGATTATCTGGCGCCAATTCATCACCTGCGATTTGCCATTGGACAAATTTATTGAAGGGCAGATCCTGGTTCAGAGCTCGAATCACGAAATCCCGATAGGCGTGTGCGTTCGGTTGGTCAGCATCCCGCTCGTACCCTGCACTGTCTGCATATCGTGCCAGATCCAGCCAGTGCCTGCCCCAGCGTTCGCCGTAATGGGGAGAACTGAGGAGGTGATCGATCAGGGCTGAGAATTTTCTTTGGCTTTTCCCTTGTTTCAGTTGCTTCAACCAATGGTTTAATTCAACCGGCGTGGGAGGTAGTCCAATCAAATCAAAGTATAAGCGGCGAATGAGTTTTGATGGATCTGCAGGGGGCGACAGTGTTAATCTTTCATTCTCAAGTTTTGACAAGATGAATAAATCCACTGGAGTTTGAACCTTGTGATTTGCTGACACTGACGGGGGATGGACTGGTTCAAGTGCACGAAAGGACCAATGGTTGCGATCCGAATCCGTAATCTGCAAACCACGATTTTTTTCATGATCGGAAATCACCACATTTGCTGAATCAGGCCAGATGGCCCCCGTTTTGATCCAACGTTCCAGCAGATCAATGTCATGCGCATTCAAGGGATCCGATTTGGGTGGCATGCGAAGGTCTTGATCACCGGTTGTCAATAAATCAATCAGACGACTGGATTCAGGTTGGTATGGAATAACCGCAGGTTTACCTGAGTCTCCGCCCAAAAAAACTTGCTCCCTTGAATCCAGACGCAGACCTCCTTTATGTTTTTCGGGTCCATGGCATCTAATACAGTTCTGTTGAAATATAGGCTGAACCTGAGAGCTAAAATCTAAAACCTTGAATTCATCGGCCTGAATCCCCTCCCTTTGGATAAGGAGAAGAAGAACCATCAGGATGTAATGAATTTTATTTTTCATGATGCATCAGTGAATCATGGATTCATTCAGAATTTTTCCCATGATAGGCAGCTGGATTTTCCATGACCTTAAAAAACTCCTTCCTGCATTGATTTAAATCGGTTTTCTCACGAGGAATATCCAGCACATCTCCATCCTTGCTCAAAACGAACTCTACTGCTTTTCCTTTCCACACCGCTTTTCGAGTTCTGGTGCCTCTCCAGCAGGTGGGATCAAACATCCAGACCAGCGGCGCTCCATCGCCCAGTTGATTGGCCATTCCCAGATTGGTTTTTATGAAGGCTTTCATTTCATTGCAGAATGGGTTGTCAGGTAATTGATTAAAGTGTTCAGGTCGAAAAACCGAACCATTCTCCCAGAATTGTCGAGTGGCCCATTCAACCAATTGTGTGCGCTTGGCGACTACATAAGCACTCCATCCATCTTTCCCGTTATAACCGTAGTAACTGACCGTTAATGAAAATACCACCATGTTCTTACCGATATCAGGTTCAATCAACAAAGCATTCGCTATGGTGGTCAATGGTCCACCTGCGATTACAACCAAGGGTTTTTGTGGAGATGCTTTCAGTGCTTCACGGATGATTAATTCACTGCCAGCAGTTGAAATGGAGACAGTATCCTCGATACGTCCTGTCTCAGGTGCAAGTAAGATTTGATCCGATCCTATGGTTAAATCTGGGACGCCTTGAATGCCTGATTCCCGCGCTCGAGCGATGGCTTTTGAGGCATCATTAACACATTTTTTCATCGGATAGAGGTAACCTTTTTCCCAATCCCACATATCACGCGTCACGATGTTACCGACCAGATTGGCTTTACCCAGACTGGTTTGAGCCCAGAGGTAGTTGTTGTCAAAAACATCAAACCACCAGTCATTATCATAGACAATGGGATTGGTCCCGTCGATTCCAGCTATATGGACGGATTCCTCAGTTACCTTATGTTCTGGAACAATCGCCCATGAAAGGTGCGATAATAGAAGGCCTGTTGTGACATATGCCAATGATTTGAAATTTTCAACGCACCTATGATTCTTCATGGTTCTGGCTCTATTTCAGTGTTCGGGAATAAAACGTGTTACTATGCGCTGGGTATCAGGTCTAGGAACATCTGACAAAAAACTACAACAATCTTTTCTCACGTCATAATCGAAAGAAGAAAAAACTCCAGATTCATTGAAACGAATGTGTAATCTTCATCGGGTTCTTATGAAAATCTCCAAGTCTGTGGCGGAAATTTCATTTCGAATTCACGTTCATCTGATTTTGAAACGGATTTAATCGTTGAAGGCCATCCGTGCTTCCTTTAGAAACTGGGGAAATCTCATGATACGCTTCCTACTGATCCTAACTTTTACTTTCACCGGCATAAGCCACTCGATCGCTCAGATGATCAAGCCAGTGAAACATGTCATCGACACTCACATCCATTTTTATGACACAACACGAGACATCGAAATGTCATGGCCGCCAAAAGATGATCAAACCTTGTACAAACCCCATTTACCGGAAGAGTATTCCCAACTCGCAAAAGCAGCCGGTGTCACCGGAGTGGTGATTGTCGAGGCTAGCGACCATCTCGAAGACAACAAATGGATCTTGGACCTGGTTGATGGCGATGATTTTTACCTGGGCCTGGTGGGGAACATTGATGTCTATCGTAAAGACTTTGAAATTCAATTAAAACGATTGAAACATGATAAACGGTTGGTCGGGCTTCGACCTCGCGGACCCAATCCAATTAACTTCTCCGACGAAATCGTTTTAAGTAACTTAAAAACATTAGCGGATCATGATCTTACCATGGACTACCTGACCAATGGAGGTGGCATCAGGGGAATCGAGATTGTTGATGAGGTCGCTCGTAAAATTCCGAATCTCCGCATTGTTGTGAACCATTGCCTGGGTTGGGATTTTGATGGTAACGCACCTCCTGAAGATTGGATCGCGGCGGTTCGAAAGCTTGCCTCCAATAAAAATGTCAGCTGTAAAATTTCAGGCCTGTATCAGCGTTCGGTTCCACAACCCGCGCCTCAATCCATTGATCATTACCAAAACGTCCTGGAGATATTGTGGCAATCTTTTGGCAAGGATCGACTGATTTACGGAAGCAATTGGCCCGTCACCAAACGTACTGGATCCTATGCCAGCTACATTCAGCTGGTGGACAAGTTTATCAGTGAAAAAGGCCAAACTGCCCGTGAAAATTATTATTGGAAGAACGCCGCAAAAGTTTATCGCCTTCCATTGAATTATTTTTAAATCGGAAAAATAAACACGGTCCAACACACTTCAACTGCCGAAACAGAAGGCTTATCGCAGCAAAGGTACACCAAAACAGTTCCGCCAAGACGACTATCTTTTTGGCGGAACAAGAACAAGGTTCAGAATCAAGTGGCTAGTGGGTGCCAGGTGTTTTTGAATGTGCCTGCTGCGGGAAGTCGAAAGTCAATACGAGTGGTTCAGTCCCAGTGTTCTCAATTTCGACTCCACCGTTGTTGAGTGCTGCCTGGGTGATGAATCCAATTTCGGGATAGATCTCGCCGAGTTTCATATCCTGGTGATAACGCACTTCCAGTTTTCCAACCCGACCGCTTCCACCATTTGTGTGGAACAGTGCAGGGCTCTCTGGGCGGAAATTCATTTTGCTGCCAGGCGCTATTATGAGGCGCAGAATGGAGCACTTCTGATCGCCGAGGAAATCTCCGTAAACAATCCATTTTGCGTCGACTCCGTCACCTGCAAATTCGTTGGCGGTGATGGCCGGACGAGAGTTCTTTCGAACGAAATCCGGATCCTGATTTGCTTCGAAATCGAAGGTGTCCACCAGGAACTCCCAGTCTTCATGCTTGTCCTTCGGATAATCCTCTTCCCGACAGGCGTAAAAGGCATCGGCGGCTCCGATGCGTCCATCCAGCGTCAGATCTTCGGCCAGGAAGTGTTCATCCATCGTGACATGTAATTCGTGTGTGCACAGGTCAGTCGGGGAGTGCAATACACCGTTCGGCATGACGAAGCCGTTATCAATGTGCATCATGGTGTGCGGCGACAAATGCCGAACCCCGTTGTACTCACCTTCCCCGAATCGCTTCATGCAGGCGAGAAACTCGTCCTTCGTCACGAACGGATAGAGTCCCATCGCTGTGGTGTGATAATGCGATGGACTGACTCCGGGATTGTCGTAGGAATTAATGTCGTAAACTTCCCACTTGGCCCAGTGAAGGTGGTGTGGAATGGGATTCAGATTGTCAAACTTCTTAGACACGATCGGCCAGGTCGGGTTCCCAAACAGGGATTTCGAAAATGCGGTCATCTTCTCACCGATGACTGCTTCCGGATGTGCGACGATCAGATCCTGCAGTGAGATGACCTGGCCATTCGGAGTGAGAACGTGCGATTCGCCTTCCCGAAACGGTGCTTTGTTCGTGCGGGTATCGATGACTCCGGTCACGATGGGAACGGTGCAACACATCCAGAGTTCATCGAGCCCGGTTCCGCCCATGTAATCGGGGTAGTAAGATTTCGCATCCAGGCGAATGCGTTTACCTGGCGTACAAAATGTCCGGCCGGCGTAACGGTGCAGAAGCTGTAACACTCCATCGTTTTGGTTCAAGCAATCATCGAGAACAGAATCCGGTCCTGCGCCGGATCCGTCGATCACATCTTGTTGAGGGTACTCGTGCAGTTTATCTGGGAGAATTGACGTCGAAGCAGCCATGGATGTTGAAATTTGACTTAGTTGAAAAAATTTACGTTTTCTTTATTCGCTAAAATGCCTGGAGGTAGGTCATGGACCTTCAACCTCAAGGAAAGACTAAATACTAACGATTAACACACAAAGTGGCAAGGGTGAATGGTTCCTGAGCCTGATTGTGGGTTTGGATTCATCGCAGTCGGGATTGAGTTGGTTGCAACAGTGCTGCTGCAACGTGAATGGCTTCAAGCGCAAGCATTTGCCCCCAAACTGTTCCAGTCATTTCGATTTTCTTACTCAGCCGAAATCATGCTTTCTGGGAACGGAGCCCAGTCGGATTCGCTGGCATTGCGTAATTCCTTTGCGGAACCGTTCCATCCACGCAGCAATGGTATGTGCTTGCCTCCTGTATTGGCCAGTAATTCAAACAGGCGCTTGTCCATTTCGAGAGCGTCGTTGCGATGGCTGGGGTTAGTGAACAGATTATGGAGTTCATTCGGATCGTTCTTCAAGTCGTAGTACTCGTGGAGATCCCAAAGGCCGTAGGCTCGGACAAATTTATGGCTTGGTGTGATTAATGCATGGAGAGTGGGTGTGGAGGGAGCCCATCTTTCCCAGAAGTATTCATATAGTAATTCGGTGCGCCAATTGGCAGGGGATTCACCACGGGCTATCGGAAGTAGGCTGGCACCATGAAAATGACCTGGAGCCCGGAGCCCGGCAGCTTCCAGTAAGGTCGGGGCAATGTCTATATTGGCGGCTATTTGGTCCACTCGGCGACCTTTTGGAAAGAGATCAGGGCATTGCATGATGAGTGGAACTCGAATGGAAGCCTCATAGGCGGTTCGTTTATCGATCAGACCGTGCTCGCCCCAGAGATGACCATTATCACTCATGTAAACAACGAGTGTCGATTCCATCAGTTTCGCCTGTCGAAGCGTTTCCAGGATACGGCCCGTACTTTCATCCACCGAAAGCATGGCTTCGCAGTATCGTTTGTAGATTTCAATCGTTTCACCTTGGGTATCGTGGAAAGGAAACTCGGCCCCATGCCATGAGTTGCGTTGGTTGCGCGCCCACATGGGACGAAGTTTGTCGAGCGGATTCCCCTTGGTATTGGGGAAGGCAGGAACCATGACCTGATCAAAAGCGCCTTTGTGACGCGGGGCAGGTGAAAAATCATGATGCACGGCTTTGTGGGAAAGGTACAGCATCCAGGGGCTGCCGTTTGCTTCCTTTTGCTTGAGCCAATCAACGGCATAATCGGTGAGTTCATCCGTGATGTATTTAGTCTGTGGGACTTGTCTGCCATTGACATTGAGTTGTGCCGTACGACCATTGGGTAGTTTTGGGAAGTAGTTTCCTTGACCATGAAAACTGACCCAATGATTCCAACCACGTCGGGGTTCATTACTGGCATTGCCCATGTGCCATTTGCCGATAAAAGCGGTGTCGTATCCTGCACTCTTGAGATACTCGCTGAAGAAGATCAGGTCCTTGGATACCGGAGTTCGATTATCCACCACTCCGTGACTGTGTGCGTAAAGGCCGGTTAGAATGGACGCACGACTTGGCGAGCAAAGCGACGTGGTTACGTAAGCGTTGTTGAACAGAACTCCATTGTTAGCAATGGAGTCGGCTGCCGGAGTTTTCAGAAAAGGGTGTCCCATACAACTCAAAGCGTCCCATCGCTGATCATCCACCAGGATGAAGACAATGTTGCGAGGTTTGCTATTTGGAATCCTGGTTAAAATCGATTCGGAAGCATGGACAGAAAACGACACCAGCAGAAAACAGATCAGGAATAGCTTTTTCATTTTTCCAAATGATATGGGTAAATTGGACCTGGGATCAATTATTGAAGATGAAAGCCGTTGGGTGGATCTGGGGCTGTCTTTACAAATTGAAGATACGAATAGGTGTTTTAAGATTCATGCTGAACTACAGTGTCGAGGCAAATCTCCACGAACTCAGATCAGCTCAACTTTTCGACGTATCTGACGGGTGTGAACATGGTTGCACCTTGAATCCATCCTGGCTTTCGTTCATATTTCCGATGCCATATGCCTACTTGCTGGATCATTGCAGGCCCTAACGGGGCAGGGAAAACGACCTTCGCCATGGAATTCCTTCCAGGCTTGGCCGAATGCTCGCATTTTATTAACGCGGACCTGATCGCCTCCGGCCTCAATCCACTTAATCCTAAACTTGAGAAAATCGCAGCCAGTCGGATTTTCTTGCAGGAGATTCAGGACGCTATCAGTCAAGGGACCGACTTCGCCTTTGAAACTACGCTTTCAGGTAAATCGAATCTGAAGCTCATCCAGAACCTTCGAAGTGTAGGATGGGATGTTGGGCTCATTTACCTTGCATTGCCGTCAGTGGAAATGTGCAAGTGCCGTGTAGCAGAGCGTGTAGCGCATGGAGGCCATGATATTCCAAAGGAAGATATTGAGCGAAGATACACGCGAAGCCTCTCGAATTTGTTTCAATCTTACCTGATAGAAGTGACACATGTGAGATGCTTCATGAATCATCTTTCAGTGCCGGAATTAGTTTTTGGATACACCAATGGGGTGATATCCATCATTCATCCGACCTATTTTGAACTTCTACAAAATCAACTGACAAAATGAGCACAAAAACCATCACTAATGAAGCCATGCTTGAATGTCTCCGATTGGCAGTCCGAAAAACTCTAGATCGCAAGAGAAGGTTAGGCCAGTACGCGGTAGTCTGGGAGGATGGAGAGATTAAAGAGCTCAGGTTTAATGAGCAAGACACCAAGCGAAACGCAAGTATCGGTGTCATCAATTCCTCTGATACTACTGATGCCAATCAGTGAGAATTGAAGAAAACATTGGTTCAGGTAGAGTTTAAGAAAATTCTTCACAATTTGTTTGGATCTGCACCGAAAGATTTCTCCTCGGTTCTGGCTGCTAAAACCGAGACCAGACTCCTTTGGAGTATCAATCCAAGACATCGACTTTTTGTTGCCTGTGAACTTTCGACTTTCGTAGTCCTGGATTTTCCGGATATCCATGCTCCATTTGTGTAACTCATTAAATTGGTGGTAGGACTTGGCTGCATTTTCCAACCAACAGTGAATCATATTTGAATCCATAGTTTTCACTTTTGGTGGGAGAATTACTTCATTTTGTCCCTTGACCCAGATTCTACCTGGGTGTCCTTTGAAGCTATGGTTGGAGAATCAAAACGACTCATTTCATACAATCAAGCAGAACCAAAGGTATACGAATTCCTCGCATTCGCCCTTACCCACCTCACGGTTAAGTCTTTCACCACTCATCAAATTGATAGTCAACCGCAATAACTGCGAAAGATTGAATCCGCCATCGTCATGGTTCCTGAATAGTGATGAACAAAGATAACATAAGCAGGGATGAACGTCTCATGGGCATGATGTGGGGAACCTTCATTGCTGATGCGCATGCGATGCCGGCTCATTGGTATTATGACCGCAGAGCCCTTCGTCGGGATTATGGATGGATCACTAATTATGTTTCTCCCAAAAACCCTCACCCTGACAGCATTCTTTGGCGAAGTCATTACAAGCCCTTAAATACAAAGGGAGATATCCTTCATCAGCAATCGGTATACTGGGGGAAAAAAGGTGTACATTACCATCAGTACCTCGAATCGGGAGAAAATACACTCAACCTTCAACTTGCTTATCTTTTACTGGAAAGCATCGATATATCAGGGAAATATGACGCGGATATCTACTTGAACCGCTACCGTGATTTCATGCTGACACCAGGTTCTCATCGGGATACCTACATCGAAGAATGTCATCGGCAGTTTTTTACCAATTACGCGCGAGGCAAAAAATTAAGGGCCTGCGGTGGTCCCGATAATCACATTGGAGGTCTCGCATCCGCAGCTATTCTGCTGTTTGGAAAAAGAGAAGAGGATCTTGACACGATCACAGCTGCTCTACTTGAGCACATCCGGTTGACACACCATCATGCATTCCTGGAGCGTGCCGCATGCACATACATACAAGTGCTTTGGCATGTGATCAACGGGCAAGATTTGAGAAGTGCCATCGAAACATACGCCAAAGAATTTTTTTCCAAACGACGAGCTGAAAGGTGGGTCACGATGGAGGATGGGGAGGTTGTTGATCATCATTTCAGTTCAGCTTGCTACATCGACAAAGCTTTTCCTGCTTCTTTGTATCTGGCATGGAAATATGCCGACTCATTCCGTAATGGCATCATTGCAAACACAAATATAGGCGGCGATAATTGTCACCGTGGAGCAGTCGTTGGAGCCCTCTTGGGAGCGGCTGCAGGTCTGAACGCTATCCCTGAGCAGTGGATCAATGGTCTTAAATTGAGTCCTCGGCTAACAGAACTTCAAGGAAAAAAACAATACTCGAGTGCATGAAGCGAGCGTTTTGATGCAGGTCCTCTGAAAATAAAAATACTGGGGAACTGTGATCTGTCATTTTCAGAACCCTGTCGGAAACAACTCAAATGGAATCGAATCATACTACCAACATCAAGCCGGCCAGCCTTCTGGTCGAGGATCGAAAAGCGGTTTCGTTGTCCCTCACTTATCCCACCGCAAGATTATTATCAGGTATTTCAGCAGTGGGGATAATGAATATCATTTGCTTAGCCCTTTTAGCTACGGGTGCCTTTCACACTTGGATACCAATGATGTCCGACAACGCATGGGCAGATTTGTTGGTCGTTTTGGCCTTTGTTTTGGCGTATGCGATGATCATGTTGCCCCTGGATTTTATCACCGGTCATTGGATTCCCAAGCTATATGGCCGTAAGGTCAACCTGAAAGTCAGGACCTATCTGAAAGGGAGTCTCATACACGGCCTCATGCTGGGAAGTTCGATTTTGATTTTGCATGGGGCCGGCCAGGTCGGAGGACTGCCCTTAGCTGCCGTGTTGCTTCTGTTGATGTTCATCTTTGCAATTCGTTTTCAATTACAGACCGCATTTTGGGTCGGGCGCCTCAAGAAGATGGATGATCCCCTTGATATTGATCCAGACTTGGAGGCGATATGGGTTGAAAGCAAAGATTCCTGTTATTCCGGAGGTATAGTGGGATTACCGGGACGAGAAATAATCATTTTACCGTCCAAATGGTATCATGCTTATGGGGCCGACTTCATGAGATATCTTCACATGCGTCGCCAAAAGGCCATTGACGCAGGTTGGCGCAGTTGGGGGATGTTATTTGCTGGTGCTTGGGTGTTGATGAGTTTCCTCCTTTCGGCTTACTTGGTCGGTTTCCCTGAGGGTGGGCTGGTATCCACATTACATCTCAGTTTGCTATCGTCTGTTTTTCACTTCCTGGGGCTCCTGTTGCTTCCTACGCCCAGCCGCCGTGCGACATTGGCCATCGATCAGTGGATGCAACAAAGCTTCGACTCTGAACATGCTTTTAAAGATTGGATTCAGAAATTTTCCAACATGACAGATGGAGAGATCCAGCGTGGTCGATGGATTGAAAGAATTTTCCATCCTATCCCGTCACTGCAAAACCGACTTCATCAAAACCGACCAGCTCATTTGATTGGTTGGAATTCAAATCGAATGATGCTCTATCTTTCAATCTTTTCGGGCGGCCTCATGTCCCGAGCGGTTCATTGCAATGTAGGGAAACCTGAGCTCTGGATCATGGCACCAGCGGATTAAGGGAGGTGCTGTCATCAAAGGTGAACTTGGGGCAAGATGGAAACGGATTTTGTTCGGCTAGTATTTAAGCATTGCTAGTAGGAAATACGGAGACGTTGGGATAGGGTGCTTTCACACTAGATGACACTATCACCATTCTATTTCCATTGGGCTTGTCAAAAGTAGGTTATCGTTTGATTAAACAAATCGTAAAGATGAGTAAGAAAATTGCCATCATAGGGGCGGGCATCGCGGGTGTTTCAGTTGCCCGGTTACTTGGGAATGTTGCCGATACCACACTTTTTGACAAAGGGCGCGGAATTGCTGGTCGAATGTCCACTCGGCGTGCGGATCCTTATTGTTTCGATCACGGAGCCCAATATTTTACAGCCCGTACTTTCGATTTTCAGAACTTCATCCAACTCTCCATTGACGCGGGTTTGATCAAAAGATGGGATGCCAGATATGTTTTATTCGACAAGGACACCATCGTCTCACGAAAAAACTGGATCCTTGGTGAACCGAGATATGTGGGAGTGCCTGGCATGAACTGCCTGGTCAAGCACCTTTCTGAGGGGCTTTCAATCAACACAAAAACAAGGATAACTTCCTTAAATCGGCAAAAGGGATTCTGGGATCTCCTGGACGATCAAGGCAACACTCACAAAGGCTACGACTGGGTCATTACCACTGTGCCCTCGCCTCAAGCGGCGGAGCTTCTCACTCCGTCTTTCTGCCATTACGAGGGGATGCGAAAAGTTCAAATGCGCCCTTGCTTTTCATTGATGCTCGGTTTTTCTGAAAAGTTTGCGTTTGAGTTTGACGCTGCACACGTCGTGAACGCTGATGTGAGCTGGATTGCAGTCAACAGCTCCAAGCCAGGGCGATCAAGTCTTCAGACACTCGTTGTGCACTCATCGGAAGGCTACGCTGAGGAGCATCTGAAAGCAGCACCCGATGCCGTCATCAGGTTTCTTTGTGCTGAAACCAGTCGTATCATTGGGCGCGATGTCAGCGGAGCAGATTTCAAGGCCCTGCACGCCTGGCATTTTGCAAACAGTGACAAGCATGTGTCACTGCCTGTGTTCCTTGATCATGATCTGAAACTGGCTGCCTGTGGTGACTGGTGTCAGGGGGGGCGAGTCGAAGGAGCTTTCACTTCAGCCACCAAACTTGTGGATGAAATAAGAAAATATTTTAAAGAGGGTTAACGGGTTTATACGTCTGCGATTTTATACATGACCTGAATGTGTCATAGATCTATTCAAAATCGCTTCAAGCAACGCAGAACCATCGTCCAAGTTGGTTGACAAATGATGAACCAAGGGCAGGTTGCACAGGTCTGATCGTACTTTTTCGGATATCAGTTGGTCACTATCTCGGCGCATTTTCATGACGTCACAACTTTTTGTCATGCCAAAGAATATTTCAGTCATCGGTGCTTCTGGCGCTATCGGGGGCGCGTTTACGGAGTATCTGTCCACAGCTTTTACAGATGCAACGGTGCATGCATTTTCACGTCACCGCCCCCAGAGCTCAATTCCCAACGTGGAGTGCCATACGATGGACTACTATAGCGAGGAATCCATTCGTTCTTGCGCTGAAGTTGCCTCCATGCAGGGGCCTCTCGATTTGGTAATTGTTGCCACCGGGATGTTACATGAAGATAATTTGAGACCGGAAAAATCGCTGCGTGAATTATCGTTAGAGAAATTTCAACGCCTGTTTACGGTCAACACCATCGTTCCCGCTCTGATAGCAAAACACTTCCTTCCCAGATTAAACAGAGAAGCACCTTCAATATTTGCCGCTCTTTCGGCGCGGGTGGGCAGCATCAGCGATAACCAAATGGGTGGTTGGTATTCTTATCGGATGTCAAAAGCTGCGCTCAACATGTTTATCAAGAATTCAGCCATTGAAATTGGAAAGCGTAACCAGCAGTCGATCATTGTCGGCTTGTACCCAGGCATGGTGGAGAGCGCTTTGTCGAAACCTTACCTGAAAGGTGTTCCCATGAGTAACGTTTTCTCTCCCAGCATGGCGGTTCAGAACCTGGCTGCCGTGTTGAAATCATTAACCCCCAGGCAAACCGGTCGGTGTTTTGATTGGGATGGTCAGGAGATACTTCCATAAATGCAGGTAGTCTGGTTCAAAAGGGATCTGCGGGTGGTGGATCATGAGGCGCTGGCTGAATCAGCTCGTCAGGGTCCAGTGCTCCCGCTTTATGTGCTTGAACCTGAACTCTGGAAGCAAGCCGATTTGAGTTCACGCCATTACCACTTTCTATGTGACTCCTTGCGTGCACTGAACAAGTCACTCACTGGGTTGGGGCAGGCATTGATCATTAAAGTAGGCGACGCTGTTGAAATCCTCAGAGACATCCATGCGCGCCACAACATTCAGTGCCTGTGGTCTCACCAGGAAACCTGGAATGGCTGGACATATGAACGTGATAAACGCGTTCAAAAATGGGCTCGTGAAAATGCTGTTCCGTGGCATGAACCCACACAGCATGGAGTCATTCGACGATTAAAAAATCGTGATGGTTGGTCAGTTCGATGGAATCAAAAGATGAAGCAACCGATTCACTCCTCACCCTCCCACCTTCAGCCCGTGAACGAGCAGTCCGACTCGCTTCCTAGCGCAAGTGAACTGGGGCTCAAGAATAATGACTGTCTGACACCTCAAGCAGGTGGGCGATCCGAAGGTTTGAATTTGCTGCAGAGTTTTCTTGAGGAGCGCGGTGAGGGATATGCCCGTGAGATGTCCTCGCCTCTGACCGCTATTGATAGTTGCTCTCGGTTATCAGCGCACCTCGCCTTTGGAACTTTGTCGCTTCGCGAGGTTTATCAGGCGACAGAAGCACGTCGACTTTTGGTCAAGCAATGGCCTCGTGACTCCAGAGGTTCATGGCTTGGTTCGTTCCGATCTTTTTCAGGGAGGTTGCGCTGGCGTTGTCACTTCATGCAGAAGCTTGAGGATGAGCCATGCATCGAGTTCGAAAACTTGCATCCTGCCTATGATGGCTTGCGAGAAAACGAATTCAATGATGCTTATTTCAAGGCTTGGCAGTCAGGCAAAACCGGTTATCCCATGGTGGATGCCTGCATGCGGGCTTTGACGGCGACCGGTTGGCTCAACTTTCGTATGCGAGCCATGTTGATGAGTTTCGCGACCTATCACCTTTGGCTGCATTGGAGAATACCTGCTCTTCATTTGGCGACTCTCTTCACGGACTACGAACCCGGTATTCATTACAGCCAGGTGCAGATGCAGTCCGCTACAACAGGGATGAACACGGTTCGTATTTACAATCCAATCAAGCAGGGCATGGATCATGATCCCCAGGGGATATTTATTCGCCAGTGGGTTCCGGAGCTCAGAGAAGTAGATGCGACATGCATCCACACGCCGTGGAAAGCCTCTATAAAGATCAAAGACTATCCTCTTCCATTAG
>CAYFHO010000038.1:0-47192 GCA_964342825.1 uncultured Verrucomicrobiota bacterium | reverse complement strand
GAAATTCAACGAACTCAAATGGCATCTGATTGTGTAAAAAATGGCGACATACCTCTATTGGCGAGTTTGCTTTATGACAGTCATGCATCGCTTCGTCATGATTTTGAGGTCTCTTGTCCAGAGTTGGATTGGATTGTGGATCGAATGAAGGCAATGGGAGAAGATCATGGGATTTATGGCTGCCGCATGACGGGTGGGGGATTCGGGGGCTGTGCCGTCAGTTTGGTCAAACCTGAATCAGTCAATAATGTGATTCAGGCATTGGCCTTGGATTATGAAAAGACTTTTGGCATCTCGGCGGACTTTCTAACGACCAAGCCGGCGGATGGTTGCCAACTGGTAGCCTTGTAGTCCTACCTGTCGATTAACTGCAACAGGGCAGCATCTTTTTCTGGTCCATTGAAAAAATCTAATGCTCTTCTGATTCGATTTTTTTCCTCTTCACCAATCTCCGCGTCTTTGATCAGGCCGACAAGTTTGGCTGGAGCAAGTTTACTTCGACTCCTCCAAACGATGTCCCTGCCCGCGGGTGCTTTCCATTCTTCACCAACCAGCTCCAGCCAGGCCTCAAAACAGGAATCTTCATTTCCCTTTGACCCGATTCCCAAAGCCTCCAGATAAAACAGATCCTTTCCATCGTATTTCATTGCCAACGATGCCCATAATTTCGGGGCTTTCATTGACTTTGAAAACCTTAACGCAATGGCGCATTCACGGCGTACGACGGGTGAAGGATCTTCCTTTAGCTGAGAAATCAGTTCGATGAGATGTTGGTTTTGGTCAAATGCTATTCTGACCGCGGCAGCCCTGATTCTCTCATCTGAATCCAGGATAGCTTCGTTCAAGAAATGTTTCCCCTGATCCTTCAACCTCCCAAGTAAATGAAGGGCACGAACTCTCATTAATGGTTTCTTATCCCGCCATAATGATAGTAGCTCAGGAACGGCCTTTGATTTAAGATTCTTGACCCGTTTCCATCCTTGATAACGGGTGCATGGATTTGGAGATTTGAGGGCTGTCACGGCATCTTTTGCAGAAATGATGGAAGGGGTTTTGATGGAATAGGGAGTGTTGTCAACAGGACTGATGCGATAAATTCGACCGCTCATAGATGCCGTCTGCAGGTCGGACATTTTATTTTCTTCCCATTCACCATCATTCCAATCAGAGAACATCAATGAACCATCGGGAGCTGTCGCTATGTCATGCGGACGGAACCAGGGATCTTGAGATGAGACAATACTTTTGATCCCCAGTTGATACCCGGCACCCTTTGCCTGAGGCCTCAAAACTTTCACCTTTTGCTCCCGTTGATCACATTGGAAAATTTGGTTTTGAAACTGATGTGGTAATAATTCTCCTTCATAAACAGTGAGACCAGCTGGAGAGTTTCTTTCAGAGTTCAATATGTTTGGAACCACGCCTGGATCCTTCTGGTGCCATATCTGTTGATGGGGTACGATCGAATGATTGGATTCATTTGGCGTCCATTCCTGCCCGGATATCTCGTTAAGGTAACCAAAATTGCCTGACTCAAGAATGTACACAAAACGGGATGCATACGAATTGGGACCTTGATAATCCGATTGCCAAATGTTTCCAAAGGAATCCACCGCAGTTTCAAACGAATTTCTGAAATTGTGTCCGATTACCTCAAGCTGACTTCCATCGAGGTTGCATCGAAAGCTCATCCCACCGTGAAATGGATCCCCTTCATCAAGGATGATTCGGCCTAATCTATCTGTCGCAGGGCTGCCGTTCGCATGCAATAAACGAGAACCTTGACTGCCAAAATTAAAATACAGCTTTCCATCGGGACCGATCATGACTCCGTGCACACCGTGGTCATGATCAGCTCCCCCGATGCCCGTAAACAGGATTTCCTTCTTGTCCGCTTTATCGTCTCCATTGGTGTCAGAGAAAATCCAAACATTGGGAGAACTCGAAACGATCACCCTATGGTCCAGAACACAGATTCCTTGAGCCGCATTGATTTCATTGCCTTGATAAAAAACCGTGCTTTTATCGGCAACAGCATCGTCATTGGTATCTTCGAGAATCAGAATGCGATCTCCATCAGAGCGAAGTTTTCCCCATGATTGCCAGGATCTGTAATTGACACCCTCCAGTACCCAGACCCTGCCGCTCTGGTCGATTTCCAGGTAAGTTGGATTAACTACCATGGGTTCGCAGGCGAATAATTGAACTCCCAAACCATCAGCTACCTGAAAGTTGCTCATTTGTTCCTTTGCTGCGTTTATCCCCGTACCTCTTGGGTTTTGTGCTAATGCACCAGGAAAAGTGATCCAAGTCATCATCAGCAGGAGCGGGACGAATGGAGAATGGACCTTCATAAAAAGAATTGGGCTCACGCAATACATGAGCCCATTGAAACCAAATTTGGGGTTGAATGACTTCCTCTAACGTTTTCCTTTGGGGTCAAGATTCTGTTTCAACTCTTCCTCTGAAACAAAGGAAACGACACCCTGAGGTGGGACCTCGACTTTAGCGATCCACAGGAGAGCATTGAGAACCACCTTCCTGAATTGGTCATTACCCCAATTCACATGATGATGACCTCCAGTGAAACCAAAACCCCGGCCACCATCAGGACGTTCCCTGACCCACATCATTGTTTCTGTGCGGCCCTTTTCAGCTTGAATATGAGGGTAAGGGCCCTTCGGCCAGACATAAGGGCCATCGCGAACATCATCGGAGGGTGTTGCCGTTAGAATGCGAGTGATGCCTTCCATATCCGAGCGCCATCTCATGTTAAAATACCATTCATCTTTTACTTTAAAGGGTTTAACACCACGTGTCACCGGATGTTCTGGGAAAGTTTTGAAGTCGGGAGACCACATCGGGTTGACGCTGAATTGATGTTCGTAATGGCCACCGATCCAACGATGCATTGCTTTTCCAGGATCTCCTTTTGGAACTTCCACACCGTAATGGGCACATCCAATTCCGACGCCCTTTTTGGCAAGATGATCAATCAGGTTCATTCGATCTGCCTGGATGGCTGGATGTCCAGCCCCACCGTCAGCATAAATCAAGATGGCATCGGCTGATTTTAAAACCGCATCATCCTTTGGCCACCCCATCTTATGCACTTCGACATCCACGCCTGGTACGTTCGACAAGCATTTTTGGAGTAAAAGACAACCTGCGTTGAACTCATGATCGCCCGGACCGTGACTTGGTTTACCTGCCAGGAGAATGATTTTTTTATTTTCCGCCGCAAGCAGGCCTGCGGAGAAAATGATTGCCAACGAAAAGGTGAGGAAACGTTTCATCATGGCGTTATTTTACCCCCTGCACAGGGCTGACGAAAGGCTGGTTTTTGCGGGCATCACGCAAAATTTCCAATGGGTTTTTACCCCGTTTCTGATCCAAATTAGTCAAAATTTGCTCATCGCTCAGAGGGCAATCAACCCCATCGGCAGGAACCTCAGCTTTGGCCAACCAGAGTACTGCGTTTAAAATGACTTTACGGAAATCAGGGTTTCTCCAGTTCAGGTGATTGTGAAGACCGGTAAATCCGAAGCCGCGTCCTCCTTTCTTTCGTTCATAGGCCCATGCAACGTGTTGAGGTAGACCTGCAGCCACTGCCTTTCGAACGTGGGGGTTTCCACTGTGAGGCCCATCCGGGCGTTCCATGGTTTTTGCTGGAGCAACCGCAGACAGTATCGGGGTGACGCCCTCCATACCTTCGGGGAATCTCATGTGAAAGTACCATTCATCATTCACAGCAAAAGGTTTGACTCCATTTGCAATCGGATGATCTGGAAAATTTTTGAATTCGGCTGTCCAGTGTGGATTTACGGACCAGTTTGTTTCGAAATACCCACCCATCCATTCAAGGAACTCAGGTCCTCCTTTGTCTTTCGGGACTTCAACTCCGTAATGGAGACAGCCAAAACCGGCTCCAGTGTTCATGACTTTTCTGAGTTGATCCAATCGATCCTCCTGGATGGCCAAATGTCTTCCTCCACCAGTGCAGAAGATCACCACGGCATCCGCGCCATCAAGGGCATCAGGATCTTCGGGCCATCCTCCGGTGTAAACTTTGATTTCGACCCCTGAAGTTCCCTGAAGGCAATGCTCAATCAACATGCATCCTGCTTTGTGTTCGTGCTGCAACACTCCATGGCTCGGTGGACCTGCGATCAGGACAATTTTCTTTGTTTCAGCACTCAGTTTTGTGGATAAACCACTGAGCACAATCAAAGCCAACAGGAAACGCAGTTGAAGGATCAGTTTTGTCATGATTCAAGAAAATGAAATTAATTTTTTCGAGTGGCGGACCAGTTGAGATTAATCTCGTCGTTGAAAACGACTTCGCCAGAAAGTGAGCCGTCAGCTTTCATCTTACCCTTGTAATGGGCGACCACCGATTGTCCTTCGTATTCACCGGAAACGGAAAATTCCACCTGATCACCCGTGACTTTGCCTTTCACGGAACTTTTTCCGAATAGTCCATTGTATTGCCCGCTCAGTTGCTCCTTCTCTTGTTCAAAATGGAACACGGGCGTACCGATGCCCTGGTCAGAAAAGACTTCCACATTCCAGACACCTCCCACCTGCACGGGTTTTAATTTACGGATTTTGATGTCACGGAACTGGACCGTCATTGGATCACCAGCGTGAAGTTGAAGAGCGAGGATGCCGGAATCGACGCGTTTCTCGGCATCATTATCAACCACGATGGCGGTCACTCGACCATTGATGATATGGACGAAGCGGTTTTCCACAGCAATGATTTTGTAATCATTCCAATCTTCCTTTTTAATGTGAGACTGGATGTCTTCTGATGCACCCAACGAGCCTATGACTTCCACTTGATGCTTCTTGCCGTTACGCAGGATGCTGGTCATTTGTCCTCTCTGAGCTAATATCCCGCGTCCCTTTTCTTCGTATAGAATTCCGGAATAAGTATCACGAGCTTCGAAATCTCCCTGGTAACCGCCAACGACCCAATTGCCAAGATCTTTGCTGCGGTATTGGATTCCTGAATTGCCATTGATGATTTTATATTGGAGACGTAGTTCAAAGTCATCCAGAACACCATCCCGCCAGATGATGAAGGTATTCCCCTTGGTTGGATTTTCCTTGGTGGTCTGGCCTGTAATTGCTCCATCACGGACTGACCAGAACTTTGGGTTTCCATCCCAGCCGTCCAGATTTTTGCCGTTGAAGATTGAGGTGAATCCTTCGTTGTCTGCGGCATTGAGTTGCCAGGCGAGACCAGTGAGGAGTGCTGTTGCGAAAAGGGAGCGCATTAAGTTTTTCATATGGGAAAAAAGAAGGCCGGAAAATCCGGCCGATAGATTGTTTGATTGATGGTTCGTTTATTTGACGTTCTTCTTGAGGAACTTGAGCCCCTTCACGGCAATCTCGTCTCGGGTGGGTTCCATACGGCGCCAGATGGCTGCTGCCTTGGCGATGACTTTCACATCCGTCGTGAAGGATTCAATGACTACGTCCCCTTTGTATTTGATGGATTTCAAAGCTGATACAATGGGTTTCCAATCAATGTGATCATTTCCTGGCGTGCCTCGGTCGCTGCCACAAGCGTGGAAATGTCCAAGGTGTTTGCCAGCCTTCTTGATGGCTTTGGCTTGATTCTTTTCCTCGATGTTCATGTGGAAGGTATCCAAGTGCAATTTGAGTGCCTTGCTGTCCACATCCTTGATCATCTTCAGACCTTGATCACAAGTGTTGATGAAATCCGTTTCAAACCGGTTCAAAGGTTCCAAGCAGATGGTGCGCCCTCTGTCTTCGGCATATTTACTCAAAGTTTTGAGATGTTTGACCACGGTCTTCCATTGCTTTGCGTAATCTTTGGCGGGAACCGCATCGGCACGGCCAACGGCGGAGTAGACGGGGCCGATCAATGATGGGCAATCCAGCACGACCATTTGATCGATCAGGGCTTTCATGTAAGCCAATCCTGTTTTTTGCTGTTGAGAGGTTCCCCTCAGGTCGCGGTCGGGAGACATGCAGGCACAGACTGATCCACAGACAAGGTCGTTACGGTCCAGAGCTGCCTTGACCCGTTCAGGATTGATGTGCGAAGGATCTTCTACAGGAATCTCGATCGTATCAAAACCCCATTTCTTGAACTTGGGCAGTAAGCCCGTGCTGCGTGTGGTGAATGGTGACGTAAACAGAAAGGTATTAATTCCAAATCTCATAGCTAGGGATATTCTCCGGGCAATTATAAGTGTGCTGATGCTCCTAACAAGCTTTTTGTCCCAGGGTTTCCATGATGGTTTGCACACGATGACCGTAGGTGTGGTGTTTTAGAACTCGCTGCCTTGCCTTCATGGCAATTTCCTCAGCGCGATAGGGATCGTACATTAACGAGCGATACACAAGCGGGACTTCATCCCAGTCTCGGTAAACCACCACTTCTTCATACGGATCAAACTGAAGTTCTAGGTCCGGTACCCACTTGGTGAGGATCAGATTCTGGCAGGCAGCGACTTCAAAAACCCGGAAATTCAGGCCATTCATATTTTTAGGACGACGAGGCAAATCAAGTACTACCGCGTACTTCTGGTAGAGTCTGCTCAACGATTTTGAATCCAAGCTCCTGCTGTTGAATTTGCCCCAGATATTGGTGAACTTAGGTCCTTCCCAAAGGATCGGCATTCCTCGTAGTCGCAATCGATTCAGAGTTTTCAGGCGGGACTCAGTGATACTGCCTGCGAAGATAATCTTGTTTTCGCGTGTATCTACACCGATCGGTGAGAATCGTTGTTCATTGACGGCAAGTGGAAGGTATTTGAGGCCACCTTTCTTGTCCTGCATGATGCCTTTGAGAGATTCCTGCATGGAAGAATCGGAATAGAACACATGGTCAAAACACTGAATGTTTTTCCAGGAAGTGCGCCTGCAATCACTGAACCATGCGAGCAAAGTAGCTGATTTTTTCAAATCCCTTTGAATAGCCTTGAAGAACTCGGGGCTCATATCAAATGGATCAAGAAAAAGTATCAGGCGAGGACGCGATTGATTCACTTCATCCCGGATACGCTGGATAATGGGTTCGTCCGGATGAAGATTCAAATAGCCGTTGCGATATTCAAACCAACGTTCCTCCAATCGCTGTGGTTCAAGGCGTGCAATTCTGCACGTGGCACCAATGCGCTCAAACGCATCGGCCACATCCGCACCCCAATGGTGGATACGCGTGTCAGCTACGATCAGGACGCTCGATTCAAAACGCACTTTTGAAGCTTCTTTTTTATCAGGTAAAACGTGTTCGGAATGCATGGATGATTCGTTGTAATCCTCGTTTGAGCATGGAAGGAAGCCGATGAGTTTGCAAATGCTTTATGCTCTGGGGTGAGCTTGATCATAGACCCGTTTCAGGCGTTCCGTAGTCAGGTGAGTGTATATCTGAGTGGTGACCAAATGCGCATGTCCGAGCAGTTCCTGCACTGATCTTAGATCTGCACCTGCATTCAGCATATGGGTGGCAAAACTATGTCTCAGTTTGTGAGGCGTGAGATTTGGATCCAGTCCTGCGTTCAGAAGGTAGGTCTTTAACCGTGTTTGAATCAGTCTTGGGTAAAGTGGTTTTTCTTTGGAGGCAGTGGCAAAAAATACCGGCTGATGGGAGGCCTGTGAATGATGGATGGCATCCCAATAAATTTTTATGGAATCAAGTGCAGGAGCACCGATTGGGGTCATGCGTTCCTTCTTACCTTTGCCTTCGACTCTCACCAATTGATCTTCCCAGAAAAGATCCCCCACGACGAGTCCGCACAATTCACTGATACGCAATCCGCAGGAATACAAAGTTTCAAGAACCGCCGAATCTCTTAGGAATGCTTCCGGCGAGGTCGGTGATTTTTGATGCTTGTTTTTCGTCTCCCACTCCTTCGCTGGGGCCTCGAGAAGCGACTGTATTTGTTGGGGCGTGAGGAATTGAGGCAGCAGTTTTTCCTTTTTGGGAAGCAATATGTTTTTGATCGGCGATTTCTCGACCCTGCCCTGGCGGATCAAATATTTGTAGAATGTTCTAAGTGCGCTGAACCTGACCTGGGTGGATGAGCGACTAAACTCCTTGCGCCCGAGATATCGCAAATAGGAGCGGAAGGTATCCCTGGTAAGCAACTTCCAGTCGGGTACGTTCTTCCTAAGGTCAACATGCCAGGACACAAACTCATTCAATGCCTGAGCATAATTGCGGCACGTATGCTCTGAAGCCGAACGTACTCCTTTTAATTCGTCCATGAACGCATCAATCAGCGGATCGGCAATCGCTCGATTGGTATCACCGTCGCTCATGGTTTCAGGTGGTTATGAAGTGGATTCTGTGCTGGAATCACTGGTGCTTTCTTCCCGCGGAGCAAATTCAAAACCCACCTTGCCTTTATCTTCGATCACTAATGCGGCTTCAAAGGGGAATCCACGCTTTGAAATGAAACCTTTCAGAAAATCAGTGCGACCTGAACTCAGTAGTTTCTTCATCTGCTCTTCCCCGACAGGTTGCTGCAGGACCGTTTTTCCAGATTTGAATTTGCAGGGTTTGGTGTCTTTTTGAGAATGCTCACAGAGGTAGTCGGACTCGCTCTCATACACATTGCCCTCACAACGGGGGCACTTACCCAAAGGTTGTTGACCTTCAAAGCTAATTTTTTTGGCAGGTTCACCATCGGACTTTTTGGCAGATTTCTTTTTACTTTTGCGAGGTTCGAATTCAAATCCAACTTTTCCATCCTTGATCACCAGGAAGGCGTTGAAAGCACGGCCAGTTCGGTTTGAAATAAACTTGTTGATGAGATCTGTTTTGCCGTCTTTCAGCAGCTTGGTTACCTGTGCTGGTTCAATTTCGCGCTGAAGAATGATTTTACCTGTTTTAAAATCACAGGACTTGTCAGGTCCTTTGGATTTTTCGCAGACAAAGTGCATTCCGTGCTCAAAAACATTGGCTTTGCATTTGGGGCAAGCTCCCAGGGGAGTTTTACCTGAGAAATCGACTTCCTCGTCGTCGTTTTCCTTGTCCTTTTTGTTGTCGCCAAAATCAAATTCAAGTTTGTGTTCCTCACCCAATTTAATGATGGCGGCGAAAGGCCAGCCCTGTTTGCTGCGGAATCCCTGCAGAGGTCCCACGCTTCCTTTGCTCAGGATGGTCTCCATTTCTTCCGGTTCGAATTGTCGTCCCGACAAAATTTTCCATACGGAAAAGTCGCAAGCTGAACATTGGTAGGTCTTGTAGGTTTCCTTGACTTGCCCTCCGCACTTGGGACAGGGCGTTGTCAAAACGCCGAAATCACCCGGAACAGTATCGCTATCAAAAGACTTGGCCTGCTCGACTATCTTACGAGTCATTTCCTGAATCTCGGACATGAAGGTGTCACGGTCCAACTGCCCTTGTTCCATCAGCTTCAATTTATGTTCCCAATCTCCCGTCAATTCAGGTGAGCAAAGCTCAGGTATCTGCAATCCCCTGAGAAGGGTGATCAAACTGAAAGCCTTGGCTGTGGGTTGCAATTCACGTTGATTACGGATGACGTACTTTTCGCGAATCAGATTCTCGATGATGGAAGCGCGAGTGGCAGGTGTTCCGAGCCCTTTGGCACTCATCGCTTCCCTGAGTTCCTCGTCGTCGACCAACTTGCCTGCCCCTTCCATGGCAGAGAGCAGGGTAGCTTCCGAATAACGCGGAGGGGGTTTGGTTTGGTTTTCCCTGATCTCCACTTCGTTTGTGGAAACAGTTTCTCCTTCTTCAACTGGAGTCAGGTTTTCGGCATCAGCTGTGGGGAGTGATTTGCCATAGACTTCTAACCATCCCGATTTGACCAATACTTTGCCATCGGTCTTAAAGGCTTCTTCCATCACTCGAGTAATTCGGGTCGTGATCAGATATTCTGCTGGCGGGAAAAAGACCGCAAGAAATCTACGAACAACCATGTCGTAAATCTTTTGCTCATCATCATTCAGTTTCTTTTTAGGCCCGAGTGAAGTGGGGATGATGGCGAAATGGTCGGATATTTTTGAATTGTTAAAGATGCGCTTATTCGGAGTTACCCAATTGTTATTTTCAATTTTGGAGGCTGAGGTCTCATAGCTGGAACCGTGAAAAGCCTTCAAGGTATCCTTGACGGTTCCCAGATAATCCTCGGGTAGTGCACGCGAATCGGTTCGAGGATAGGTCAGCATTTTATGCCGTTCATAAAGTGCTTGCGCCAATTGCAGGGTACGGCCCGCCGGTAGTCCAAATCGTGAATTGGCCTCACGCTGCAGACTCGTCAGATCATAGAGCAGCGGTGACTGTTGTTTGCTGGGGCGTGTTTCCTCGGTGACAGTGCCTGGTTGGTTCAGGCATTTTTTCTGAATCTCTTCAGCCAGCTCCTTGGACCAGATGCGTTCAGGTCTGAGATCCGGGTCGCTCTCTTTGTCCTTCTTCTTAAATCCCTCGTCAAACCATCGCCCCTCATATTCCCCCGCTTTTGCCTGAAAAGTCGCGTGCAATTCCCAATAATCCCGCTCGACAAACTTTTTAATTTTTTGCTCGCGATCAACCAGGATGGTGAGAGTTGGCGTTTGTACACGACCGACTGTGGTGAGGTAAAAACCACCGGATTTTGAATTGAAGGCAGTCATGGCCCGGGTGCCATTGATTCCTACCAGCCAATCGGATTCGGAGCGGCAGACGGCGGCATTCGCCAGAGGTTGCATGTCGTCATCGGATCGCAACTTTTGAAAACCATCACGAATGGCCTGAGGCGTCATGGACTGAAGCCAAAGTCTCTGGATGGGCTTTTTGGTTTTGGATTCGGTGATGATGTGGCGAAAAATCAACTCGCCCTCACGACCGGCATCACAACCGTTGATGACGGTATCTACATCCTTGCGTTTGATCAGTCGCTTGAGAAGTTTCAGTCGTGACTCAGTTTTACTGATTGGCTTGAGTGCAAAGTGGTTCGGTATAACGGGGAGGTGTGCAAAAGTCCATTTACCTCTTTTGACTTCTGCATCTGGAGGAACGGTGAGTTCCAACAGGTGACCTACTGCCGAGGCGACCACAAATTGATCGTTCTCGAAGTAATCATCCTTTTTGTCAAAACCGCCCAAGGCACGGCTTATATCCTGAGCGACGGACGGCTTTTCTGCGATGATCAATGACTTACCCATGAGCTATGGTGGCAACGGTTAACAATCGTTGCCCTTAACGTGCAAGTGTTTTTTAGCGGAAAGGACAAATTTCTTGTTTGCCGCTTTGATTTTGTTGCTTTGAGTCAAACCCTGGAATTTCCGAAGATTTGCACTTGCCTTGCGCTCTTGGAACACCATGCTTACGTGGGTGTTGCCTCATTTGGCAACGCCAGTAATTAAAATGATTGCGTTTGTGTTCAAAGTGTTGATTGCCATTGGTTTTGGTCTGGTTATGGTGGCTTTGTTGTGATGAGGGAATCGAGTCATCGAATAGATATGGCTTTCTTCAGAGATCCCATGTGGATGGTTGCCATGGCTTGCTATGCCTCCCATCGATGCTGGCAGTGGTATTTTCCGGGAGCGGGTTGGATGGATTCTTACTGGAATGATTTTTTGATGCTTCCTTGTGCTCTCCCGCTTATATTATGGCTTTATGGACTCTTAGGTTTGCGGGATGACTCTATCAAACCTCTGGGAATTGAGATCCTGGGGCACGGCATTTTATGGGGGCTCATGGCGGAAATGGTTGGTCCACTCGTTTTTGATCATTCAGTGGGCGATCCATGGGACTTGGTAGCCTATGCAGCCGGAGGCCTTGTTTTGTATCTTCGTTGGAATCTGAAGCTTTTTAATCACCTAAGTCTTGAGGCGCGGATTTGACATACTGGCATCCTCCTATCGACGACTGGAGGCATTCCTTGCCTTGAACAAATTGCAGGAAGCCCGCACAGCACACCTTTCAGATCTTTCTTCAAGTTCACGGGTATTGATGCTCGGAGAGGGGCCCGGACGTTTGCTGGAGGTTCTGGTTAAAAAATTGCCATGTTCGCGTTTTGTGGTAGTGGATCAAAGCCAAGCCATGCTCAACCAGGCATTGACGTTTTTAAAAGCTGACTCACAAGCACTCGAGAGAGTCGATTGGATCCACGGCAATGCTCTCGAGGTGAGTTTTGGCGTAAACAAATTTGATTTAGTGACCACTCCTTTTTTTTTGGATTGTTTCACCGAGGCACAACTATCCGCCTTGATCCCACATATCTCCGAACATTGCAGTGACCATGCCGAGTGGCTCCTGATGGATTTCCAGATTCCCTCAACAGGTGGCTGGCGCAAGGTTCGAGCCAGATGGATTCACAGTTTGATGTATTTTTTCTTCCGACAAGTCACAGGGATCGCCGCACCTCGCTGGATTGATCCGGATCCTTTCATGAAAAGTGCGGGTTTCAGGCTTCAATCCAGAATCGAATTCAATTTTGGGTTGATTCGGTCGGATTTATGGAAGCGAAAGTCCTGATCAATGGCAGTGCGGACAGGCTCCGTCCAATCCTGAAAAATGTGGGCTCAAGTAGGGGATACCTAAATCCAGTCCACGAATAATGAGCAAGATCCCCATGAGTCCCCAGACAACCGGGATCAGCTTTTGCAACTTGAGGCGAAATGCGGGTGAAATGCGATTGCCCGAGATCTGAAGTGCCAGCATCATGGGGATAGTTCCAATTCCAAAAGCTAACATGGACGTCATGGTTGCCACTGGGTGTCCATGGGAGGCGGCTGAGGCACCTGCCACGTAGACGAGACCGCAAGGTAGAAATCCGTTGATAAATCCAAGACCAACAGTGCCTCTCCAACCTGGGGAACGAATTTTTGAGGCAAAGCTGGTTTTGATCCATTGTATCCATAAGGACAACCATTTTCCTCCAGTCCATTTGGCCGGCATCAGCAGGGCTGCCAGAATCAACACTCCAGCCACCATGGAAAGCGCCTGTTGCCAGCCCGCCATGGAAAAAGCAGTTCCTATTGCAGCGAACCCGAGCCCGATCAGCAGGTAGGCACCCAATCTTCCAAATTGGTAGATCAGAGGGGCTTTCCATGCATTCCCCGAATTACCCCGCGAGCATGCCAGCGAAATGACCAGTGGGCCGCACATGCCTGCGCAATGGGCGCTACCTACCGCTCCCATGATCAAACCTGGCAAAATGATTTCAATCATGGATATGGATCCGAAATCTCAAAGATTTCCAGTGACAATGGAATTTTCGTAATAGTACTCCTCGCCTTTGGATGTCCAGAGTATTTTCAATTTCCAGAGTCCGTCTTGGAGATCATTCATCTCTTTCTGATAAATTCCCGAGCCATTGGGATTGAGTTGAAATTTCTGGTCCAAGTTTGAGTTTGAAGGGCGATAGAGCCAGATGGATCCGGAAAAGTCAGATGCGGAGGTGTGGGCTTCTGGAAGTTTTAGAACCAGATCCTTCTTCGTTAATTCAGCATTAATTTCACTCAAGAAAGGATGCGTGCGTTTGATGCGTTCAATTTGTTCCTGGTATTTGACTTCTTGTTCGTAATAGTCCGTGCGAACCAGATGTGTCTTGTGTTTCAGGGAATAAACAACAAGCGTGACGGCACCACAGAGCACTAAAGCAAAGTAAGTCATGATTGTGGCTGGCCATGGATGTATTTTAGGCATGTCTTTAATGGATGGTATTTGTTTCGTTAAGTTTTCTTGGTTGAAAATTTTCCCGTGTCATAATGATCAACCCGCAGGACCTACAAAGATGGTTTTGACGGTTTCCAACTTTTCTTCTCCAGAGTAAACCCCTATCTCCAGGCGTGTTTTGGTTCCGTCCAGTTCAGTGGGTTCCAGTTCAACAAGGACCGAAGACTCGGCCAGATTACCCGCTTTCACCACGGGATCACCGCCCATGATTCGAATCGTTCCTTCTTGATCTTCAAGTTTCAAGATTACTGGAATATCTCGCGAGGTTTTGTTCATCAACTTGAGCAGGTAAAGGTTAGAAACTCTCCCTTCAGCTGATGTTTGAAACATGGTTCCCGGAGCACGAAGCAAGCTGGTTTCGATGTCAGATCGCGTGATCAGGAGGGAGAAAAATGCAATGGTCAATGCCATCAATACAACGCAGTAACCGATAATTCTGGGAGTGATTTTTAGCGGTTCATTCTTCTCGATTCCGTTTAATGACGCGTATCGTACCAGGCCCAAGGGCTTTTTGAGCTTTGCCATGACACCATTGCAGGCATCGATGCAGGCGGTGCAATTGACGCATTCCATTTGAGTTCCATCGCGAATATCAATTCCGGTGGGGCATACTGCAACGCATTGTCCGCAGTCGACGCAATCGCCATAGCCTTCCTTTCGTCTTTCAGACTCATTTTGTCCCCGGTGTTGCTTTTGGCGATTTTCTCCTCGCTTGTGATCGTAAGCGACTACGATGGTGTTCTCATCAAGAAGTGTGGATTGAAACCTTCCATAGGGACAAATGAAGGTGCAGGCTTGTTCGCGAAACCTGGCAAAGATGGCAAAAAAGATCAAAGTAAAGATCAACATCGCCGCAAGCCCCTTGGTATGGTTCAGGGGATTGTCTGTGACGATTTGATACAGTTGATCGGCGCCGATGGTGTAGGCAAGTAGTGTGTTGCCAATGATGAAGGATAGGGCAAGGAAAGTGGAATACTTGGCAACGCGCTTGAATATCTTTTTCCCTGTCCATGGGGATTTTGACAGACGTTTTTGTTCAAATGAATCACCGTCAATCCAGTATTCTATTTTACGGAACACCATTTCCATGAGCAAGGTCTGGGGACAAGCCCAGCCACACCAAACGCGTCCGAATACAGCCGTAAACACAATAATCCCTATGATGAAAATCAACATTCCCAGGGCGAAAAGAAACGTGTCCTGCGGCCAGAAAATCTGGCCAAGGATGGAAAATTTCCTGTCCACGATGTTGAACAGCAGCAAAGGGTTGCCCTGTATCTTGATAAAGGGGCCGGTGAAAAGAATGACCAGGAGGAGGTAACTGAACCAGGTTCGCAAGTTGTACATACGACCTTTGGGTTTCTTTGGATACAACCACATACGGTGGCCTTCCTTGTCCGCTGTGGCCAGGTGATCACGATAATCTTTCCAGTTAATCTCCTTGTTGACTGAACCAGAATCGGATTCTTTTTTGGATGGTTTTTGGACTAATTCTTCTTTCATTCCTTGGACTCAAACGGTCACCCGTAACACTTCAAATCTTATCCATTCCTTTACACCTCTCTCACCCTTTTTTGCATTTATATGGAACAATATTTGTTCAAGATGCCGTGAGAGACCTCATGGTGGCATGGAGCGATCTTGCCTTGCAGATGCCTCCGGTCTGGTTGATATTCATGTCAGGTTTTCGAACGATTAGGATGAACAATTTTTGTTGTCATATATGTTGAATATGTTCAGAATTACCTTTGAATACCCTATCTGATGATAACTCAGTCTGTAGACAAGATGGACAACAAAGAAACATTCTTGGAGGAGGAAAGTTTTCGTGAACAGGACAAGTATTTGACGGAGGCGTTGACTGAATCAACGGTCTTCAAGGAATTTGAGCAGTCCTTCACTGAAGCAACCGGATTGCCTCTGGCGTTGCGCCCTAAAGAATGCTGGCAGTTGCCCTTGCATGGCAAGGACAACGAGAGTCCATTCTGTAGCATGATGGCTGATGCCAGTAAAACCTGCGCCTGCTGCCTTCAACATCAACAGAAGATCATTGATGTTTGCGAATCCGCTCCGGTAACTTTGGAATGCCCTCATGGTCTTTCGGATACGGCTGTTCCCGTCAAACTGGGCAAAAGAACCATCGCTTTCTTGCAGACGGGGCATGTTTTTCAGAAAAAACCAACCAAAACCCAAGTTAATCGCATCATCAAACAAATGGATGAGTGGGGGCTTGATTTTGATAAGACCAAGTTGCTGGAAGCCTACAGCAGCACCAAAGTGGTGGAAAAGTCCCAATACGAAGCCATGGTCACTATGCTGAAGCTGTTTGGTGAATACCTTTCGGTGTTGAGTAATCAAATTGCGGTCCGTCAAAACAATGCCGAACCGGTTTTTATTGTCAAAGCCAAGCAATTTATCGCCGACAATTACTCTGAAGCTTTGTCACTTGAACAGGTAGCCAAGGCTGTCAATACGAGTTCGTTCTATTTCTGTAAAATGTTCAAACGAATTACAGGCCTGAACTTTACGGAATACGTTTCGAGGGTGCGGATTGAGAGAGCCAAGAATCTTTTGCTCAATCCTAACTTAAGAATAAGTGAAATTGCTTTCGAAGTAGGATTCCAATCCTTGACTCACTTCAATCGAGTCTTTCGTAAAATGGTAGGCCTCTCACCCACCGATTACCGCGGAAAACTTCCCGTCAGTTAGTGGATTTTTAAGGTTAATACACCAGTGCCCTAACGCCCGACTTTCGTTGGATGGTCTGTGCGATTCCTGACAGGGTCTTTAACTTAAGGTGTCCAATTTCCTGGCACCAAACCGGTCGGGTAGCCGAATAAATCTGAATTTCCGAAATTTTGGCACCGGACCGCTTCAACCCTGCTACCCTGGATGCAAGAGCGTCTATTTCCTGCCTGCTTGGTTCCTCGCCGTTGATCGATGTCTGAAGACTTTGCAGGACTACAGGCCTTGATTTTGCTATGGTCAGAATGTTTTCCATAATTCCTTCAATAGGGCCGTCGAAGCCATTGATATATTCCATTCTGCCCTGTGTTCCCGCATCAAATTTGATCCAAACCTCATCTTGAGAATCCTCCAGGAGTTGGATTCCCTGCACAATCTGATTGTCCTTCAGCTGTGTTCCGTTGGTTATCAATACCAGCTTGAAAAATGGAAACATTCGAAGTGCCCTGAAGTGGACCAGAGATTGCACCACTTCCAAAAAATTTGGGCTGAGTGTTGGTTCTCCATCTCCACTCAAGGAAATGTGTTTTAATTCAAGCAGGGAATCAGGAAGTTGCGAGTAGTAGGGAAGGCGCATCAAGGTTCCGTTACTGACCATGGTCATGATACCCTGCAGCTCTTCCATCATGACAGCCACATCAACAGGTGCTTCCGAATTTTGAGATCTGTTGGGTACCTCGCAGTAAAGGCAATCGAAATTGCAGCAACCTGTGGGATTCAGGTTCACTCCCACTGACAAGCCTTTGGCCCGCGGTGAAATTACCGTGTAGACGTACTTGTTATTATGAAACTCACGAGGGCAACCAAAAGCCGTCGTTGCCTTGGGCTTGCCAGGGATCTTGGTGGTCGCGGCTTTGGGGTTAAGGGTGGTTGCCATATTCAATCAATGAGAAGGTGGAATTCTTGCTGTTAAAATTTTAAATCAACCTTCCGACTCGGCGTCATCATCCTCATCAATTGAAATAAATTCGTGTTCCTTTTCACGCACAACCAGCACCGGGCAGGTTGCATGTCTGATGACCCTTTCAGCCACACTTCCCAACAGTAGGTGTTTGAAACCTGTGTAGCCATGGGTTGAAATGATGATCAGGTCCGTATTGTCCTCCTGGGCTGTGTCCGAAACCACCTGAAAGGGATGACCGGTCTTTACGAGGCATTGCACTTTTGTTTCCGGGGCAAAATGAGCTTTATCCTTGAGGCGCTCAAGTTGTTTGGCGGCAGCCTCTTCAGCTTTGCCTTCGTCCCAGACCAAAGGGCCATAAACGAGGTCGGGTGCGGCCACTGGCACCAGGACGTGGAGGAGAACAACCTTTGAATGGAATACTTGTGCCAAAGACCGGGCATATTGGATGGCCCGATAGGATTCATGAGAAAAATCGGTTGGCACAAGAATCGTGTGAAGATGTACGGGTGACTTCAATGACTCATCCGCCACTACCTGTTGATTGTTTTGATCTTGCTCACTCATAGCATTACCTTTCTGTATAACTTTGTTCTTAAAATCGATATTGTTCCCTACATCCCTTGTTCAACCCTGAACCTTTCTTGTTTTTGAAACCCTCAAAAGATGTGGCGTTGTCATCCGAGGGTATTTGGATTAAATCGCTGTTTTTTATTTATCTGTATAATAGTTAGTTGGTTAAAATGATGAGGTGGCTCCTTCTGCCTGGGTTTCAATGTCCAAACACTCATTGAATGAAGTGTTGCTTCCCTCCAAATTTTGCGATGTGGGGCACAACTCAAAGATTGCTTGGTCGCGGGGCTGGGTTACAATTCAGCCATCCCTTATGATCATAAAAATCAGTAACCAGTGGAATCTCCTACTTGCAGGGGTATTTGTTGCATTGTTGGGCTTTACCCAAGAATCCAAAGGTGACGCATCTGAAGGCGCTCCCAAGGTCACCGCACCTGGAGCTCAATTGCAGCAATTGGGAAATGGCTTCAAGTTCACCGAAGGCCCCTCTTCTGACAGGGAGGGTAACGTCTATTTTACCGATCAACCCAATGATCGGATTGTTCGGTGGGACGCCAAATCAGGTGAGCTGACGGATTGGTTGAAACCGGCAGGTAGATCTAACGGCACCTTTTTTGACGCTGACGGTCAACTCGTCACTTGTGCCGATGGAAGGAATGAGTTGTGGTCGATTGGTCCTGACAAGAAAGCTCGCGTTCTCGTTCTGGAATATGACTCCAAGGCTTTGAATGGTCCGAACGATTTGTGGATTCGACCCGATGGAGGTCTTTATTTTACAGATCCTCTTTATAAACGTCCTTACTGGGAACGAGATCCTTCCATGCAGCAAGACGGTCAACATGTCTATTATCTTCCCAAAGGCTCCAATCGCCCCATCCGTGTAGCTGATGGACTGAAACAACCCAATGGGATTATTGGTACGCCAGATGGTAAGAAACTTTACGTTGCAGATATTCGTGCAGGTAAAACCTGGTCTTACAAAATCCATCAGGACGGGAAACTGAGTGATAAAACTCTTTTTTGCGAAATGGGGTCCGACGGTATGACCATTGATAGCGAAGGCAATATTTATCTCACAGGCCGTGGTGTGACGGTTTTCAATTCCTTGGGTGAGCAAATACAATCCATACCGGTTCCTGTAGGTTGGGCAGCCAATGTCACTTTTGGTGGAACAGATGGTCGATTGCTTTTTATCACCGCCAGTAAAGCCGTGTTTGGGATTCGCATGCGAACCAGAGGGGTTTCGCCCTTTTAAGGGATGAATCTCTCAGCTCAAATTCAGGGCTTTGAATTCAGAATGAGCATCCCTCTGACAACCAAAAATGTGCTGTGTTGTTTGTTGTGCTTTGGGTTTTTTATCAACGATTCAACCCATGCACAGAATCGCCGCCGTAACAGCCCTGAAGAGATTCTTGCCGCGAGACTCATCAAGCAGGGTGACAAAAATCGCGACAATCTATTGGTAGTGGATGAGTGGATAGCCGTTGCTGAAGAGTGGTACTTGCGGCTTGATGCGGGAGGGGCTGGGCGGCTCGGGCGAGAGGAGTTTTTGAGAAAATTGCCTCTGCTACTTTCTGATCCTGATGCAGGGAACAGTCAGAATCGCAGAATGTTGCCCAGTAAGTTCCTTCCATTTTTTATGGCCTTAGACCAGGACTCAGACGGTATTCTGGTCGAGAAAGAATTTATCGCAACGATTAAACGTTGGTTCAACCAATGGAACCAAGGCTTCGAAACAAAAGCTATTGATGAACCCCAACTCGTAGAGGGACTCCAAAGTGTGTTTCCAAAAACCAACATGAGTGGGGCAAGCAAGGTGGATTCACAGAAGCCTATTGCCGGTTTACCTGAACCACCTCCATCCCCCGTGCTCTCTCCATATGACGCCATTGGCACCATACAAATGGCGGAAGGATTTGAAGTGAAATTGGCTGCAGCTGAACCGTTGATTCAGGATCCGGTGGCGATGAGCTTTGATGAGAGTGGTAACCTCTATGTGGTTGAAATGCGGAGTTTCATGTTGGACCTGGCCCGTTCAGGGGAATTGGATCCTATTTGCCAAATTTCGGTTCTAATGGACACGAATGATGACGGGGTCATGGATCAGTCACGTGTGTTTTTAGATCAACTGATTGTTCCTCGTGCCGTATGTGCCACCCAGGGCGGCATTCTGTTTGTCGATCATTATCAACTTTGTTTTGCAAAAGATACAGACGGAGATGGACGGGCTGATATACGGATGCTCATCGATCCTGATTACGGGAAGAGTAACATTGAACACGCACCCAATGGACTGATGCGGGCCATGGATAATTGGGTGTATAACGGGAGGTCACCTTGGCGATATCGATGGCTCAACGGGCAGTGGGTGAAGGAAAAAACAGAGCTCAGGGGACAGTGGGGAATGACTCAAAATCAACATGGACGTCTGTTTTATAACGTCAATAACAGTCAGTTGTTGGGAGATTTTTCCCCACCAAATTACATGGGGCGCAACAAAAATTATCCTTCAACCGCCGGATTGAATTTGTTCGTTGCCACCGATCAGCGCGTTTTCACACAGCGCATGAACACCGCCGTGAATCGTGGTTACTTGCCGGATGTATTGGATGATGCCGGACGCCTTCATGTGTTTGCTTCCTCTTGCAGCCCGGTCATCTATCGAGGAGATCAATATGGTTCTCGTTACTTGGGCGATGCGTTTGTCTGTGATCCGGCAGCCAATTTAATCAAACGAAACCATGTGTTTGAGGAAGGCATGACCCTGACCTCAAAACAGGCCTATGAGGGTCATGAGTTTTTAGCATCAACGGATGAACGTTTTCGACCGGTAAACATTACTCCCGGTCCTGATGGTTGTTTATGGGTTTTGGATATGTATCGAGGTGTGGCTCAATATGGGATGTTCATGACAGACTATTTGCGTCGTGAAACATTGAAAAGAAATCTTCAGCAGGGGATTCATTTGGGGCGTCTCTATCGTTTGGTAAACCCTGAAAATCCACAGAGAGCCTCTATGAATTTGGCCGAATCCTCCAACAGGGAATGGGTAGCATTGCTCGTGCATTCTGATGGTTGGGTGCGAGATACCGCTCAAAGACTGATTGTCGAATCCAAGGATCGAAGTGTAGTTCCTGACTTGATGAGGGTTATCAAGCAATCCAAGGATGCGCTTCAATTAATACATGCACTTTGGTCCATCGAAGGATTATATACTGAATTAAAATCAGGTGCTGGAATGCGTCTGAATTCGGGCTCCATTCTTGAAGTTGATTCAAGTTCTGATTTGCACGCTCCGGATTTACCCTACGATGTTTGGAAGTGCTGCCTTGCTCTAATAAATTATTCCGACCCTCATGTGCAGTCGGTTGCCATTCGAGTATGCGAATCACTGGGGCGCCATGACTACGATTTTCAAACTGAACTATTGGTCACCCTGGAAAAGCATATCGGCGGTTTCACTAAACCTGTTGTATTTCAATGTGCATTGAGTGCCGGAAATTTACCCATGCCTCAAGCATTGCCGCTGATGGCGAACTTGATTTCTCGAAACAACGACGAGTGGTTGATTCGCGAAGCGGTCATGAGCGGATTGCAGGATTGGGAGACGACATTTCTTCAGATGTTGCTGGCTCGTTCTGATTGGAATACTCCTTCTCCAGGGCGAGTGTTGATGTTGCAATCTTTGGCTGAAGCCTTGGTAAATGAACACAACCCTTCCAATTTGGGGCTTCTCATCGCCTCTATAGGAAATCAAAAAGAAAGCACGATTTGGAGAGCAGAAAGTCTTTTGCGCGGCATGGTGGATCAACTCCAATTAGGGTCGGTGAAACCGATGGTGTTTCCTCGCAAACCCTTTGTCTTGGAAACCTTGTGGACCCATGAGAATCCAACGGTTCGCGATCTTTCCCAAAAATTGAAAGGTCATCTCACTTGGCCTGGTCATCCAAATTACCAAACTCAGCAGGCGACCAAGATAAAATTCGAGACCAGCGAACAACAAACAAAGATGGTTCAAAAAGGTGCGGCACTATATCAACAAATTTGTGCTGGGTGTCACGGATTGGAAGGGGAAGGACTCAAGGCTCAAGCCCCTCCGTTGAAAAGTTCAAACTGGCTCGAGGGCCCTGCAGACCGATTGATTCGTATTTTATTGCATGGAATGCAAGGTCCTCTGCATGTGCGTGGTAAACTTTATTCGCCACCCGACATTCTGACTGAAATGCCCCCAATGTCTGTACTTGAAGATTCTCAACTAAGTTCCATTCTTAATTTCATTCGCATCGAATGGGGGGATCAAAATGAATGGATCCATGCTGAAGAAGTTGAGGATGTCAGGCAGACGACTCAAGGCCGAGAAATTCCTTGGACTGAAACTGAATTACTGGAAATTCCATGAAACAAACAATAATCACATTGCTCGCCGTTACGGTACTTAACATGCAAAACCTAGCTGATCACCATTCACCAAACCACGGGAAACAGGATTCGTTTAACCGATTAGAAGTTCGAAAATTTGGAATCATGCCCGATGGTCAGACGATTCATCAATACGTCCTTCGAAATAAGAACGGACTGGAATTACGACTGATGGAGTATGGCGCCACGATGACAGCCATCAATCTACCTAAAAAGGGAGGGGGACATTTGAATGTCATTGCCGGGGAAGATACTCTGGAACCGTATTTGAAAGGATTTCCTGCCGGATCGGTAATCGGGCGATTTGCCAATCGAATAGCCAATGCTAAGTTTTCGATAGGAAACAAAGAATATGAAGTGACTCGGAATGCCGGGCCGCACCATATTCATGGAGGTCGCAAGGGTTTTGCCAAAGTGGTATGGTCTGCAGATCCTCTACCGATTACTGAAGAAGGTGCTGGTGTACGCCTGACTTATAATGCCAAGGATGGTGAGGAAGGATTTCCGGGCAACCTGACAGTGCATGTTACTTACTCATTAAATGATGAAAATGAGGTGAAGATTTTCTACGAAGCTTCGACCGACAAATCCACCCCCATCAACCTGACCAACCATGCTTATTTTAATTTGGCGGACCAAGGAGGCTTCGATAACCATCAGCTTTGGTTAAATGCTGACACCTATACGCTCGCAGACAAACTGCTGATCCCGACAGGTAAGTTTGGTGAGGTCGATGGGACTGCTTTGGATTTTCGCGAATTCCATCCGATAGGTGAACGTGCAGATGATACCCAGCCCAAACCACATTTATACGACCACAACTACGTGATCAATGGTGGAGGTAAATCAGTCTTGCATATTGCAACCGTCAAAGAACCGGTCAGTGGTCGAGTGATGAAAACCTTGACGGATCAACCCGGCGTTCAACTATATACCGGCAATCCCCGCGGATTCTGTCTTGAGACCCAGCACTATCCTGACTCGGTGCATCATCCTCATTTCCCTTCTACCATACTTCATCCTGAGGAGCGTTTTGAATCCACCACGATTTATACTTTTGAACTACCCTGAGGCTGGACAAATGAATAAGTGTAAAAAGTTGGGACTGACCCCCAATGGGGCTTGCTGGATTTTCAGAGAGTGATTATACAGGAAGCATGAATTCCCTCGAAAATAAGGTGGCTCTGGTGGTGGGCGGTGGCTCAGGTATCGGATTGGGTATCGGTAAGGCTTTGGCCGCGGAAGGTGCCAGGGTTGTCCTTTCTGCAAGGACTGAATCATCCCTTCAGGCTGCATGTGAACTACCCGATGTCGGGCCTTCATTCCAAATCAAAACCTGTGATGCAGTGGATCGTTCCCAGGTGCAGTCTTTGGTGGATTGGGTAAATGATTCAGTAGGGCAAGTGGATATTCTGGTTTACAGTGCCGGAATGAATGTTCCCAAAAGAACGTTCGCCGATATGGCTCCCGAATCCATGGATCAGGTCATGGATGCCAACGCCACTGGAGCATATAATTGCATGCGTGCCGTCCTACCTTCCATGCGAGAACGCAAGAGTGGGTTGATTATTAACGTGGTTTCACTTGCTGGTTTACGGGCGATGCAATTGGCTGGATTGCCCTACTGCGCTTCCAAGTTTGCGCAGAGCGCCATTGGAACCTATGCCAATTTGGAGGTATTGCCTGACGGAGTGAGTGTCACCAACATTTATCCAGGCGAAACAGAAACCCCGATTCTCGATAAACGACCCGTGCCTCCTTCCGCTGAGCAACGTGCGCGCATGTTGCAACCGGAGGATATTGCTTCCATGGTGGTAACGGTAGCGAAGCTTCCCTCGCGTGCCACCGTTCCTGAAATTGTGATCACACCAAGACACATGCCCTATGCCTGATGTCATCCAGGTTCGATCCTAGTAAAACCTTTCATTATTAGAAAACTCTCTCATGAACCGTCGCCAATTCATTACACAGGCATCCGGCTTGGTGTTGTCATCATCCCTTCTTGCAGAGTCAAAGCCCAAACATAGGGGTAAAAAATTGGGGTTATCGATTGCCTCGTACCGACGTGGAAGCCGTTTATTCAGCGCGGAGTTTCCTGCGTGGGACAATGCGCTCGACGTTTTGAATCATTGCAGGGATTTGAATGCCGGCTGCCTTCAGATTGGTGTGAGGGGGTGGACTGAGGACTTTGCCGGGAAAGTAAGACAGAGAAGGGAGGGCCTCGGGATTCATCTTGAAGGCCAGGTTTCGCTTCCTCGCCGAGAATCTGAGGTGGATCGCTTTGACAAGACGGTGCAAATGGCCAAAGAAGCAGGTGCAACTGTGTTAAGGACAGTCTGTCTGGGGGGGCGCAGGTATGAAACCTTCAAGACACTGGAAGATTGGCGCAGGTTCAGAACCCAGTCTTGGGAATCACTGGTGCGTGCTGAAAAAGTCGTGAGGAAGCACGGTGTGAAGTTGGCTTTTGAAAATCATAAAGATTGGCGTCTCAGTGAACAACTGGATTTATTACATCGACTGAGCAGTGAGTCGGTAGGGATCTGTTTTGATTTTGGTAACAATATTTCATTACTCGAAGACCCTCATGTCCTGGTGAAAAAACTTGCACCATTCATTATGACCACCCATCTGAAAGATATGGGGGCGCGAATGTATGAAGATGGATTTTTGCTCAGTGAAATTCCTCTTGGAGAGGGGATGCTTGACCTAGGAATGATTTGTGATGTTTGTGAAGCTGCCAATCCGGGTATTCAGTTTAACCTGGAAATGATCACCAGGGATCCATTGGAGGTTCCCGTTTTCAAAGAGGATTATTGGATCACCATGCAAGGTTTACCTGCGCCAGATTTGGCAGCTACTCTGAAACGTATTCGCCAAAAACCAACCGCGAAGCCGTTACCCACTGTCCGGGATAAGACGGATGCTCAACGTTTGGCCTACGAAGAGGCCAATGTGCGACAGTGTTTTGACTATGCCAAAAAACATCTCGGATTATCATAAATAACGCTTAGGAAAGCTCATGTCAGAATCAGAAAGTAAACTACCGGGTATTGCCCAATTTCAAATCAAAGATCAAACAGCAATCATTACAGGCGGCTCCAAAGGTTTAGGTTTTGCCATGGCGGCGGGGCTTGCTTCGGCTGGTGCAAATATCATGTTGGTCAGCCGCCATGGAGACGAAGCAGATAGCGCCGCTAAGAAGTTGGTAGATGACTTTGGAGGGAAGGCGATGGGGTTTCAGGCAGACGTCACTGATTCCGAACAAACCGAAGCCATGGCGGCACGTGCCCTACAGGAATTTGGTCGTTTGGATATTCTCATTAACAGTGCAGGAATTAATATTCGCGGTCCCATTGATGAGTTGACTCCCGATGAATTTAAGCAGGTCATGGACATCAACGTGAACGGTACATGGCTCTCCTGTCGTGCAGTGACTCCCTACATGAAAAAAGCGCAATACGGCCGTATCATAAATCTGGCCAGTGCACTGGGGCTTGTGGGTGTTGCCAATAGGACTCCTTATGCGTCCAGTAAAGGGGCGGTGGTCCAGATGACTCGTTCTCTGGCGCTAGAGTTGGCTGGTGAAGGAATCACCGTCAACGCCATCTGCCCGGGACCATTTCTCACCGAAATGAACATTCCCATTGCGGACACAGAAGATGGCAAGAAGTTCATCGTGGGTGCGACGGCATTGAAACGATGGGGGCGTATGGAAGAAATTCAGGGAGCCGCCATCTATCTTGCCAGTCCATCGTCGAGTTATGTAACGGGAAGCATGCTTTCTGTGGACGGTGGTTGGACTGCCCAGTAGAAGGATCAGTCGGTTACAATGTCCGAATCAGGACTCTGAAAAAAGCAGCATTCAAATTGATCTCTGAAATATCAATGGTTCGGGCCTGTGGATTTGCAGGATAAAATCTCCTGTTTACGGGAATCTCCAAAGTTTGCCACGAACGAGAGTCTCCGGGTGTCTCTGTCCATTGAATCTCGGCATATGAATTCGCAACAGTTGGTACACGAATCTGCATGTGATCTTCTTCCCGAAAAATTTGTATCTTGTAAACATCCTCAGGATCCGTTGGATCGGTTTTGGTCAGGAATTCCAGAAAATTCACATTTCCATCTCCGTCACTATCGACGTTTGCAAGAGAGTCGGGATCTTTCACTGCTCTAAAATAATTGTGAGACCATTCGGTGAAAGTTTGAGGTTTGGACAGGTCTTCTCGGATCCACCTTTGGATTAATTGAACCGCTTGTTGATCGATCTCTGAACTGCCCAGCGGAGGCATCCTTTCAATACCGTTGCGTCGAATGCGTTCCAGGAGGATGGATTTAGTTGGATCAAACCGATGAATGAGTCGTCCATCTGGTATGCCCATGTGATTGTAGGGCTGTTCATGAATCAGCTCTGTGTCATCAGTGCTGACTTCAAAAACTGCGTTCCAGCGCAAGCGCGACCGGCTGGTAATCTTCTCATGGCACGCCTCGCAGTTGGAAGCAAGATAAGATCTTACGCGGTAGGTCAGGCTGGCTTCTTCATCATCCAGGGCTGCCAGCTTGGGTAATTGATCGATGGACTTGGTTAGGGGAGGATTCAACTTGCCAGCTTGATCCATGGCCTGAAGTTGATTGAAAACGCTGCCCTCGAAACTGGATTCCATATTTAATTGAGCTGTATTGAAACCCAGAGCATATCTGCCGAAGCGACCCGGTTCCTTGAAATCCGGGCCTCCATTATGGCAAGCCATGCACTCACGTGCACCAGGGTAATGCCATTCCTGCAATCGTTTTTCACCATTTTCCTCAATGGTAAAGGATTCCCTCAAACCTTCTGGTGGCACCAAAATGGCGTTGTCCTGAGCCTCATTCCATCGGTAGGTTACCCCGTAGTAACTTCCCAGGGCCGTGTAAACCAGAAAGCGTGTTTCCAGTCTTCTCTTGGTGCTTGGATCTCCGCGGCGCGTTTCAATATCGAAATGTTTCATGAAGATCGTACCTCCGGGGAACGCCCATGCTTCATCCTCCTTGTAACGCATCGCTCTGTTGTTCCCTGGTAAACTGATCCATCTTGTTTTAATCGCATGGTCTGACCAGAAGGGGACATTGATTTCATAGGGGATCCAGCTTGGGTGCAGTACGAAATTTTTAACATCCAGGAATGCTCCTGTATCAGCGAGCGTGGGGGGAAGATCTGAGAGATTCGTTGCCGAAGGAGGAATGAGAAATTTGATTCTTCCCTCGCTCATGTCGGACATTAAAATTTGCCCGTCCACCGGATCCAGAGCGATATCCGCTATATGCCCATCCCAGGACAACCATTCAATATGGGCCGGCCGATCCTCGGAGAGCACGACTCTTCCCAACCAGCCTCCAAAGTAATCGGAAAACAAAATCGAACCATCCAATTCCGGAAACTGTGTGCCGCGATAGAACAACATGCCGGCTATGTCGTTTCCGTCCTCTCGACCATATTCGGCAATGGGGTCGATAAAGCCATGATTCACGTTGTAGGTTGCATGACGCGGGGGGCCCGGTAAACTGCCCTCTCGTTTGGGCCAGCCGTAGTTGCCACCCGATACGATCTCGTTGATTTCCTCACGCGTGTGATCACCGGTGTCTCCGCTATAGAGTTTTCCGGTCAAGGGATCGAAGGAGAATCGCCATGGATTTCGCATTCCGATGGCATAAAATTCCGTGCGAATTTTTTCTGGTTCCAGTTCGGTTCCTTGAAAACTGGTCAGGCCGATGTAGGGATTGTCTGAAGGAATGGCATAATGATCCGAGCTAGCGATATGTGCGGTCGGTGCGGGATTGCCCGGGCGTTTATCCACATCAATACGGAGCAGGCCTGCAAAAAGGTTTTTGTCCAGTTTTTGACCGTTTTCGAGTATGTCATAGAATTCGCCTTCGTCTCCAATGGTCAGGTATAAATAGCCGTCCGGACCAAACATCATGCCCCCGCCATTGTGGTCCGAATGTCTGTCAGGTTGATTGATCAGGATTTTTTCCGAATCTGGCAGCGCCTGATCAGGATTGGTCGGATCCACAGTCAGCTCGGATAATCGATTGAAATAATCCCAAGCGGTTCCGTTCCACTCCTGAGCTACATAGTAAATGAACAAACGTCCGTTTTCTTTGTAATTTGGATGAAAAGCTAATGAGAGTAGTCCTGATTCTGAAAAGTTATGAACTTTTGTCCCCAGGTTTAGGAATGTTTTAGGTTCAGGTCTGTCTCGATCACCGATGACTACGATGCGTCCGATTTTTTCGACAACAAACATCCTGGGATTTTGCTCAGGAGGAAATACGACCTGCACAGGCTGATTGAATCGAACGGTTGGGAATCTGTCCGACGTGGAATAACTGAGCCACTTTGGACGGTCAGGCAGATTGACCGAGGTATTGGGTACAATATCCTCCCATGGATTGGCGGCTTTCAAAATCGCATGGCAGCACACCAACGTCAATACGATCGTGAGGAACACATTCCCCGATACGCTATTTAATCTGCCTATGCTCATGTTCAAACGCTGAAGCAATTGTGTGAACGATTCAATTCAAAATCTGCAACTGATGGGGGCCGCTGGAAATACCATTGGATTTTACGATCGCCTTTACCTTTTTATCCCCTTCACGGTTGATGATGATCTGGAATCTGAATGTGGATGAGTCAAGTGTGTCGAACTCAGACCATTCGTTGTCTCCAATTTTCAAGGTGATGGAGTCGGGTTGATCTGAGCTTTTGGTGTGAACCAATACCTCATAAGCTCCGGGTCGCTGAAAATGAGTCCACCATTCCCCGTTGGAAGTAGCTCCCCAGGGTCGTCCGCTCTGGTGTCTCCAGTCTTGCCGGGTCAAAACACTTGGATTCTGATGGGGGGATCCCACTACGATTCTTGGTGGATCGTAATTGTTGGGCCGAGTAGAGCTGACATCGTCAAACCAGGTATCGTATTGACGAATCATTGATTTTAGGATTTGGGGGAATTTTTCTGAAAGGTCATGTTTTTCATATGGATCAAGGACCATGTCGTAGAGTTCAAATTTGGGTTTGCCATCAAACGATTCCTTTCCAAAGCCAGATGCATGTAGCAGCTTCCATCTTTGATTCCTTGCTGCAAAATGATGGTATCTGACCGGGAAATTACCCCGATGGGACTGGATGACAATGGTTCGGTCCGGCCACAAGGTGGTTTGCCCGTCCAGGAGAGGGAGAAAACTACGTCCATCGAAACGATTCCAGACATTCCGGTCATCCACGCCACAGGCATCTAGGATGGTAGGCGCTATGTCGATGTGGGCCACGACCGTGTCGGAAGAGGTTCCGGGTTGAAGACGGTTCGGCCAATGCATGAGCAAGGGGGATCGAATACCCCCTTCATGCACATGGGATTTGTTGCCCAGGAATCCAGAAACATAACGTCGGCCGTTCGGGCCGTTATCCACCATGAAAATAATCAGGGTATTGTCCAGAAGTTCAAGATTCTCCAGTCCCTGCTTCAACTTGCCTATATTCTGATCGATGTTATCGATCATCGCGAAGATCCGGGCTCTTTTATCCAAGTCAGCGTTCTGGGGGAGTTCGTGGCCCTTTAATTGCGGAAACTGGTCATTGGCCAGGTTGAGGGATTTGTAATACTCGTATTCCTCTTGAGGAACATCATGAAAAGGTCCATGTGGTGCATTGGTAGGGATGTAAACGAAAAAAGGTCTGCTTCTGGCTTTGCTGAATTCAATGAATTTGAGCGCATGATCAAAGTAGATGTCTGTGCAATAACCTTCCATTTGAATTTCTTCACCATTGTGGAAAAGGGTTGGGTTGGTGTATTTACCTTCCGCGCCAATGGGGTCCGAAGGTTGACCGATGCCCCCACCACGGAGCACCAGTGATTCCTCAAAGCCCTGGTCCATGGCCCGCATCGGGAAATTATCACCCATGTGCCATTTTCCAAATATACCCGTGGCATAACCCGCTTCGTGCAGGATTTCTGCGATGGTTACTTCTTCAGGGTCCATCATGGCTCGTCCGACATAGGTGTCGATGCATCGGGTGCGGTAGTTGTACCTGCCAGTCATCAAGCAAGCCCGGGTTGGGGCACAGACTGGGCTGACATAATATTGTGACATGCGTGCACTTCGAGATTGCAGCCCATCTAAATGAGGCGTTCTTAAGATGGGATTTCCCGTAAAACCAAAATCCCCATAGCCCTGATCGTCGGTGATCAGGACAATCACATTGGGGCGTTCAGTGGAAGACAGCGATTCAGCTGCAACATTCGCTGTGAACAATGCCAACAGGCAAGAGGCAACTGTTTGTTGATGATCAAACCATCGTTTCCATTTAATTTTCAATTTTTGTTCAAATTGATGCATGTCGCTGAATGTAATTGGTTGGTCGAATTCAGGCAATGACTGACTTGGCGGTTCTCAATTGACAAGTTCACCCGCTTGCCTCTTTTGTGTGTGGGTGAATCGATTCGAACCAGGCATTCATTCGCTCCGCAGTCATGTGCAACATTATGATTGGGGCGATCCGGATGCCATTCCAGCACTGACAGCCAAATCAAATCCTCAAAAGCAACCTTGGGCAGAGATGTGGATGGGAGCACATCCTGATTTGCCATCTGAGATTGAATTCGATGGACAATGGATTCCTTTGAACCAGGTCATCGCGAAATATCCACAACAGGTTTTGGGCAAGCGAGTCGCTCAGGTTTTCCATCAGACACTACCATTTCTGTTTAAAGTGCTTGCAGCTGCCCAACCACTGTCCATCCAGGTTCATCCTTCCAAAACCTCTGCGGAATCAGGTTTTCAAAAAGAAAATGAGATGGGCATTCCTTTGAATGCGTTCCACAGGAATTATAAAGATACCAATCACAAACCTGAGATCATTGCCGCATTGACTCCCTTTTTTGGGTTGCGAGGATTCAGGCCTCTGCAGGAAATAAAGGTGTTGTTGAATTCAATACCCGAGTGTCATTTCATTTTGGATGACCTCAGAGAAGGTGAGATGAATTCCGTTCAAAAGGTTTATGAAAAATTGATCAGACTGAGTGATGTCGAAGTGCATCGGCGACTCGAACCCATCATTCAAAGATTGTTGGAAAAAAATTCTAACCAGGCATTTACCAAAGATACGCCCGAGTATTGGATCCTTCGGTCAAATCAATGTTACTCCCAAAACGGAATGCATGACCGGGGTCTGTTCTCGTTTTTTCTCCTGAATCTCGTCAAGCTTCTACCTGGCCAGGCCATGTATTTAACCGCAGGGATTCTTCATGCATATCTGGAAGGTGTTGGCATCGAACTGATGGCTAATTCCAACAATGTCCTGCGAGGAGGATTGACAACGAAGCATGTCGATGTCGATGAGCTGTTAAAAAACCTTACATTTAGAGAAGGAAAGATTGATATATTGTGTCCTGAACCCAAATCCAATGAGAGTTCATTCCAAGTTTTTAACACCTCGTCCACAGAATTTGAATTGCAAAAGTTTTCCTCCAACGATGCTTCCGTTGAAATCAACCAGTGCGCCAACGGTCCTGAAATTTTATTGCCAACCAGCTTGGAAATACATGAAACCAACAAGATCGTTACTGAATCGTGTCAGTTGGATTTACGGCAAGGGTACCCAATCTTGATTTGTCATGGAGTGAATTATAGCTTGAAGCTGGCTCCGGAAGCTCAGGTCTTTCGAGCCGTGGTACCACAGGTATTATGATTTCTTCTCCTAACACAGATGGCGGTCTCAAATTTCGTGGCCAGACACCCATGCCGCTTCAATTTGGGACCAGTGGCTTGCGAGGCTTGGTCGAAGATATGACTGACCTGGAAGTTTACATCAACACGACTGGTTTTTGCGAGTACCTCATGGATCGTCAACTGGTAAAGGTGGGCGACACCGTCTGCCTTTCGGGTGACCTGCGACCCAGCACACACAGTCCAGATCGCAGTATTTTGCGTGCGGTAGCTCGCGCGGTACAGGATGTTGGCCTCAAGATGTGCTATCTGGGGCGACTGCCAACTCCTGCCTTGATGGACTACGCGATACAACGCGGTCATGCCAGCATCATGATCACCGGCAGTCACATTCCTTTCGATCGCAATGGCATCAAATTCAACAAGCCCAAAGGTGAAATATTGAAATCAGAAGAATCCGCCATTCTTTCCAGTGTGCTTCAGGTTCGGCAAATCCAATACGCCATGCCGGAAGATCGATCACTTTTCGACGAGGATGGGTGGTTTAAACCCAAATCTCTGATTGAAATTCCAGATTCGATTGAAGATGCAAGGAGCTCATTTGTGCAGAGATATTTGGATTTCTTTCCTGATCATTTCTTAAAAGGCAAAAAACTTTTGGTTTACCAGCATTCCGCCGTGGGTAGGGATATTTTGGTCGAACTGTTGGAGTCACTGGGCGCGGATGTTTATGTCGAAGGCCGAAGTGATACTTTTGTTCCGATTGATACAGAGGCGATTTCTCGTGATCAATTGAACCAACTGCAGTCTTTTGTGGAGGCAATGACCGAGGATGGTGTTCGATTGGACGCTGTGGTGTCGACCGATGGTGACAGTGATCGCCCCTTGGTTTGTGGTGTGGATGGATGGGGGAGAGTCCAGTTTGTGAATGGTGATTTATTGGGGCTGATGGTCGCAGACTTTCTTAACGTTGAAAATGTGGTTGTTCCGATTAGTTCCAATGATGCCGTGGACCTCCACTTGGGGCTCAAGGGAATACTACCCTATAAAACCAAAATTGGATCACCCCATGTGATTCAGACCATGGATGCTCTCAAGCAATCTGGAAAAACCTCCATCGTGGGGTGGGAGGCAAACGGTGGCTTTTTGGTTGGGAGTGAATTGACATTGCATGGGCGAACTTTGACTCAACTTGCAACCCGAGACGCCTTCTTTCCAATTTTATGTGCACTTTGTGCCGCAGTTGAACAAAATGTCACCGTGCTGGATCTTTTAGGCAAGATGCCAGCCAGGTTCGGTAAAGCGGGATTGATTGATGCCTTTGATCAGGAGGCAAGTAAGGCACTCCTCAAGAAATGGACACCTGACATTGAAGGCTTGTTGGATTGGGAAACCAAAAAAGGAGAAGTTCAACTTCGACTCTTGTCGGGTGAAAGAAGGTCGGCAACGGTGGAGGAAACCCTCATGATTGCGCATTTATGTGAGGAAGCATCGCAATTCTTTCAATCAGATGAAGGATTCGGTTCCATTACACGGATAAATTATATTGATGGAGTGCGTTTTTATTTTGATAACGGCGACATCGGGCATATCCGCCCTTCAGGCAACGCCCCTCAACTGAGGTTCTATGCGGTCGCCGACACGCAATTGCGCGCTGATGCCATGGTTGAGCTCGCCTTGCGTGAACCTGATGGATTGTTACGGTCCATGGAAGCTTCCTTGTGAGTGTCCAGGTTCTCGCTTCACCGGTTTTCAGAATGTGTGATTTTAAATGAAAATCCTTTTTGTTTGCAGCTTGAATAAATTTCGGAGCTACACAGCAGAGCAAATGTTCAGGGGATCGAATGTTTATCAAGTCAGATCGCGTGGAACAGAAAAGGGGGCTCGTATTAAGATTACCAGTGGTGATGTGGGATGGGCAGACATCATCTTCACCATGGAGAAGCGACATACCAATAGACTGCGCAAGAAGTACAAGGATCAACTCATAGGTAAGCGTATCATCACCTTGTTCATCGAAGATATCTATGAGCCCATGGAGCCAGCTTTGATAGACGTACTTTCTGAAAAGCTGAAACGTTACATAGAATTTCCATTGCATTGAGCCGTGATGGAGACTGGGAGCAGTCAAAATCAATATGTGATCCTCATCAAATTTTCTTGTAAAACTTCAAGCCAGAGACTGACATGGCTCTATGTTTCCAATCCATGACCAACACAAACATCTCTTCAGGACTTCGAGATTCCTCGATACTTGTTTGATCCTTTGCCTGGTATTTGTCACCCACTTCAGTCTCCAGTCCAGTGATTGGGTCGTTGAGACGGTGGCTGGCACCGGGGTGAAGGGGTACTCTGGTGACGGTGGGCCAGCGATCGAAGCACAAATCAATAATCCTTACGGTCTGGTCATGGGGCCTAAGGGTGAACTTTTTTTCTGTGACATCGATAACCACGTCGTTCGGAAAATTTCATCGGATGGGAAAATAAGCACCGTGGCTGGCTCGGGAATGGCCGGTTATCGAGGGGACGGAGGACCTGCCATTGAAGCTCAGTTAAATCAGCCTTATGAGATTCGATTTGATCGAGAGGGGCACATGTTTTTTGTTGAAATGCCTAATCATGTGGTTCGAAAAGTGGATGCAGAAACGGGATTGATTTCAACGGTTGCAGGTACAGGTAAAGCCGGTTTTTCAGGGGATGGGGGAGCGGCCATTCAAGCTGAATTCAAGAGACCTCACAGCATCCAGTTCGATCGTTGGGGAAATTTACTGATCTGCGACATTGGCAATCACCGGATTCGCAGGGTGGGGCGTTCCAGTGGATTTGTGGAAACTCTAAGTGGTAATGGCGAACGTAAGCCAACGCCTGACGGAGCTCCCTTGTTTCAAACTCCGCTCAATGGACCAAGAGCTTTGGATGTAGCCCCCAATGGTGATCTCTGGCTGGCGTTAAGGGAAGGGAACTCGGTTTATCGCGTGGACATGGGCAAGGGGCTTTTATGGCATGTGGCAGGAACGGGCAAAAAGGGGTTCACGGGTCACGGAGGCCCCGCAAAAGAAGCCACTTTGTCCGGTCCTAAGGGAATCAGTATCGGGCCCGATGGAAACGTCTGGCTGGCCGACACAGAAAGCCACAGTATTCGAATGATTGATGCTCAAAGCGGAAATTTGGAATTGATTGGTGGCAACGGTAAGCGTGGTGATGGTCCGGACGGACCGGCTTCCATTTGCCAGTTTGCAAGACCACATGGGATCTTTGTTGCCGATGATGGTTCTGTTTATGTCGGAGACAGTGAGAACCACCGGATCCGTCGAATCTATCAAAAATCAGTTGAGAATGATTAGGGAAGCTCTTTGATGGCTATGTTTCGATACCATGCTTCACCTGCAGGTCCGCTATGGATCTGCAGGGCTATGATGCCATCCTGCTCAATGGAGTTATCGGGTTCGGTGTAGTCGACCGTTTGGAATCCGTTGATCCAGAGTTGAATCCTTTTACCCTCGCACCGGATCACATAATCATTCCAACCGTCTTGTTTCAATACTTTGGCCAATGCTTCTCTATCTGGTTCCGCCAATATTTTACGCCGTCTGGATTCGTCATAGAGGCATCCGGTATAATGTTGCCCCAAATCCGCTTGATACCCGATCACTTCATGGTGATTGGGAATGCGTCGGGTACGAATCTGGACACCTGCATTGGTATTCTTTCCGACTAATTTAAACTGAAGTTTCAATTCAAAATTCTGGTAGGATTTTTCAGTGCTGAGGAATTGATTGCGCGGAATGCTGGCGTAGGTCATGCCGCCCACAATGGCTTGTTCTTGAATCCTAAAATACCTGTAATTTCCCTCCCAGCCTTTGAAAGACTTCCCGTCAAAAAGCGGTTCCCACTCTTGACCCCAACTAAGCAAAGTGGATGCGAAAAACAGACTCATCAAAATTTTTGAATTCATGACAATTTGATTTCTGAATAATTAGGTTTGTGAAAATTCCCCATAAGATTAGGATCTGGATCTGAATTCGACAAGCAAACTGATGACGGAAAATGCCGAGCCAAATACTTCTTCAAAACCGACTAATGCACCGGTGGAACGCCTTTTTCCCTTTGCTCTCAGGGCTCGGGTTGTCGTGGTTGGAGAATCGCTTTTATCGCGATTAAAGAAGAAATTGCATTTTATCCTTGTTTCAGAGGACATTTCTATAAACCGACTCGAGGAAATTTGCAAACAATACTCGCATTTGCCGGTTCTACAATGCTACACTGCGGATTCCATAGAATCTCATTTTGGGTTTAAGAACACCAAGGTCATAGGTTTTAAGAAAAGCTCTCTTGCGGTTTCGATTCATAAAGAACTGAAAAAAGTTGCCAGACGTCTTCATACAGGACCTCGTCAGGGGACTTAATACTGCCGGCTTGCCTCTTTTGAGGTATAGAACTTCCCAGTGCCCCAGGTTATTCCTTTGAGTCTGGAATCACTTTGGGACTTCCTGAGAGAAAACCAAGCGACCCTAGAAACAGGTCTGTTTGGTGGAGTGTTTCCTCGTACTTATTCTTGTTGAAAAAACCGTGTCCTTCTCCTTCATAAAGATGCAGATCACTTCTAACACCAAAATCTTGCATGCGCTTCTGAAACAGTTCTGCAGTTTTCACCGGGATCAATTTATCCTTTGTTCCAAGAAAAACCATGGTTGGGGGCGTGTTTACTCCCAAGTTGTGAAGCGGTGAAAAGGACTCCCAATAATCCTTTACGCGATCGTAGCCGTATCCATCGGGGCCATTGTCATAAACTGGGTTGAATAATACAAGTGCCTGAGGGGAGCAATCAACGGGCGGATCCAGTGGGTTGTTGAATCCTTTTACCGTGGCAGTGGATGCCGCAACATGTCCTCCTGCTGAACCTCCTCCTGCTGCGATGCGATGAGGGTCGATGCCCAGATCCTGCGCAAAATGACGCACCCATCTCATGGCTGATTTACCATCTTCAACACATTTATCGGGAGTGGTTTGGTGGCTGGATTTCGTTCGGTATTCCGCGCATATCGCAACCATCCCTCTTGAAGCCAGATAAGCACTTTGAGGATAAAATTGTTCGGGTGTTCCGCCATTCCAACCTCCACCAAAAAAGAACAGGATGGCTGGTTTTTTGTCTGTTTGTTGATGACCTTCAGGTGAAAAAACATGTAATGAAAGAAACGAATCCTCGATTTGCTTGAAGGGAATAATTCGTGAAGGAGTGGCCTTGTTTTCCGCCTGCACATCACTTGAAAGCAGGAGGACACCTGCCAACAGGATTGCCCCCAAAATTGTTTTGCATTTGATATCTGTCATAGGATTCTTTTGTTCCGTTTCATTTGGTTTACGTGCACGACTCAGAAACAATGAGCAAGTCGATGTTTGATCATAAGTTTTTGTTCAAAGAAGTTCTTTGATTTTGTCTTCAATTTCTTCGGCGTTGTTTTCACCGCTGCCTATTTTGATCAATTGTATTTTACCATCGCGATCCAGCAGAACCACGTGAGGAATACTCTTAACCAGATAATAATCACTCATCGAGTTGTCTGCCTGAATGGCGAAACGATGCTTGAGTTCGTGCGCCTTGGCGAATTCGGTCAGCATGTTTTGCTCGTCTGCTTTCTCCACCGGAGTTTGACTCCGAAAGGGCCTTTTTGATTTTGGATTCCATCGGTGGTTGTAGTAGCGGGTGAGACCAATAATCACCAGACCATCATCACCGTATGTTTCTTCCAGGTGTCTCAGATGTGGGAACGTAGCGATGCAGGGGCCGCACCAAACAGCCCAGAAGTCCAGTAAAACCACCTTACCCTTCAAGTCTTCATCGGAAAGGGCATCCCCATTGACCCACGTTTCAATGCCCAGAGGCGCTGCATCCTTTCCTATCATGGCTTGCAATTGACGGGCACGCACCAGTGCTTCATCAAACTGCTTGAGACTTTTGAGTCCCTTTTCCAAGATCGATTGAGTGGCGTCCTCAGTAACCTTTTCTTTTAAAGATTGGACGAATTTTTTTGCTTCGGTGAGTTGTTTGTCCGCTTGTGTGGTATCCGTTGCGACAAGTTTTTGGAGGCTCATGTTTTGTTTCGTGAAGTAAATGCCCAGGATTTCCCTGTCGTCAGGATTTTCGTTGAGCCTCTTGATGACATCTTCTATCGGGGTTTTGGCATGATTGATTTGTCTCTGGTAAAAGCCAAGAGATGACTTGGCCCTGTTGACAAGAGATTGGGAGCTTTCTGATTTTGGACTCAATGTCTCGACAAATTTCGACAGTGCATCGAGTTTGATTTCAGCCGCCTGGTTGTCATTTCCAATCAATTGACCCACACCTCCAAATTCTTGTGCAAAATACCGATTGAGGAAATTCCTGTCCTCAACTTTAGCCCTGGCCTCGTCTGCCGAAATATCATCAGCCATTGCTCTGTGAACCAGAGAAATGGTGAGCAATAAAATGACCGCACACGTCAGTGTGACAAAGGGATGAAATTTTTTCATAGGTGCTTCTTAAAATACCTTACTTTGAAATTGTTGGGTTATCGGTCCCTTGAACTTATCTTCCATGTGCATATCTTCAAGACAGAAGTCTGCAAGGTTGTTCGCAAGCGTGGCTATAGCGCATTTTGGCGGATTCGTTCCTGATTATTCATTGGTCATATTCCCTTCAATGCATTAGAATCCTTCCTCATTCCCCAAGAATTATGAATAAAAATGCCCTGATTCTGTTTAAGTATGCAGTTGCCGCGTTTTACTTTTGCGCAGTCATAGCAAGTGGTGTCGCGACTGCGGATCAGCCAAATATCATTTACATCATGACCGATGATCTTGGCTACGGTGACCTTGGTTGTTATGGCCAGCAAAGGATTCAAACCCCCAACATCGACCGGATGGCGGAGGAAGGTATGCGGTTCACGCAGTTCTATGCAGGCTCGACGGTGTGTGCACCTTCCAGATGTGTTCTGATGACTGGCTATCACACGGGCCATGCCTTGGTGCGCGGTAATCGCGAGGTCAAACCCATGGGACAGTGGCCTCTGCCCGAGGAAACGGTGACCGTGGCTGAGGTGTTGAAAAAGGCAGGGTATGTGACTGGATTGGTAGGGAAATGGGGCTTGGGTGGACCCGGCACTTCAGGGCACCCAAATCGTCAGGGTTTTGACTATTTCTTCGGCTACTTGTGTCAACGTCATGCTCACAATTATTATCCCGAGTTCCTGTTTCGCAATGATCAACGAGTTCCACTCAAAGGTAATGTTGTTGATAATGATCGTTTGGATGGTGCGGGTTATGCCTCTCAGCGGACAACTTTTTCACATGACTTATGTGCGGAAGAAGCTTTGGAGTTTGTCAGCAGAAATCATGAAAAACCTTTCTTCCTATATCTCTCCCTGACCATTCCACATGCAAACAATGAAGGAGGAAAGAAGGGGATGGAAGTTCCCGATCATGGAATATATGCCGACACCGATTGGCCCGAGCCTCAAAAGGGTCATGCCGCCATGATCAGTCGAATGGACGCGGATATAGGAAAGTTAATGGGGCATCTCAAGAATCTGGGTATTGATCAAAAAACCATCGTTTTTTTCACTTCTGATAATGGACCACATCGCGAAGGTGGCAATGATCCAGATTTCAACGATTCGAACGGGCCGTTGCGCGGCATCAAGCGCGATCTGTATGAAGGTGGAATCAGGGTGCCGATGATTGTTCGTTGGCCAGGAATGATCGCTCCCAAGTCCGTATCGGATCATATTGGCTATTTTGGTGATTTCATGACCACGGCTGCAGACCTCGCAGGAACCAAAGCTCCCAGGGGATTGGATTCCATTAGTTTCTTCGAAACCCTCATGGGCAATCCTGCACAGCAAGTTCAACACCCCTATCTCTACTGGGAGTTTTACGGTGGTGGAGGCCACTTTCAAGCGATCCGTCTGGGGCCTTGGAAAGGTGTCAAACATCGAGACGGTACTTTTGAACTGTTTCAGCTCGATCAAGACTTGGGCGAACTCAATGATATTGCTTCCAGCCATCAAGCTTTGGTATCTCAGTTGAGTATTGAGATGGAACGTTCTCATACAGACAATCCGATGTGGAAGTAATGGAATACCCGCTCGTGGCACTTTGAAACCAAATGCAATGATGACCACTTCAGTCCCTCTGCTTAAATCGAAAAATCGGATGACCACCCGATTCTTGTATTGCTGGGTGCTCGTTTGCGGAGGGTGGACTGGTGTTTCGTCTCTAGCAGATGGGGATCAGGCCTTTCAAAATAAAGTTGCTCCGATACTCGAAAAGCACTGCCTTCGCTGTCATTACCCGGGCAATGAAGAAGGGGATATTTCTCTCTCGACTCCTCAAGATCTTCGTGAAGGTGGTTATCTGGACTTACGTGGAAATGGTCAATCTTACCTGCTGGATCTGGTTGAACACTCTCCAAGTGGTAAGAAACCGGAGATGCCCAAGGACGCAGATCCCTTAACGGCAGATCAAGTCGAAACCATCCGAAGCTGGATTGTTCAAGGGGCACCCTGGCCGGAAGGAATGGAACTGAAGGAGTCATCTGAAGCTGACGCAACCTGGTGGGCTTTCCAGCCCCTGAGCCCTGTGGAGGTTCCTGAGCTTGCTGAGGCACCGGTTCATTGGAGATCAAATCCGGTGGATGCCTTTATTTATACAGAACTGCATAAGCAGGAATTACCACACTCTCCGCCTGCAAGCCGTCGCCAATTGATCCGGAGACTGAGTTATGATTTGACTGGCTTGCCTCCTTCTAAGGAACAGGTGGAACGGTTTGTTAACGATCCATCGCCCGATGCATATGAACATTTGGTTGATCAGTTGCTGGCATCACCTCATTACGGGGAAAGGTGGGGTAGGCATTGGCTGGATGTGATTCGCTTTGGCGAAAGCCGTGGTTTTGAGCGTAATGAAATTATTCGTAATGCCTGGCCGTTTCGTGATTATGTGATCCGTTCCTTCAACGAAGACAAGCCTTTGAATCGACTGATCAAGGAGCATCTTGCCGGTGATCAGTTGGGGCCTGATCAACCTGATGTTGAAATTGGAACCACATTTTTGGTGTGTGGTCCTTATGATGATGTTGGGAATCAAGACCCTGCCCAGGCGGCACAAATCAGAGCCAACACGATCGATGAAATCATTCGGGCCAGTTCCGAAGCGTTTCTTGGATTGACCGTGGGTTGCGCTCGTTGTCATCACCACAAATTCGACCCTATCTCTCAGGAAGATTATTATTCATGGTACGCAACCTTTGCGGGGGTAAGGCATGGACCTCGAGAAATTGCAACCCGGGAACAACGCGATGAACGCGCCCGTTTGATGGCTCCTTTGAATGAAAAGCGAAATCAATTGGCCAGCGAAAGGGAAAGCCTGCGATCCAGCATCTTGAAGCGTGCTGACTCCCGGAAGGAGCAGTACGCCAAATCATGGACTCGTGATCCCATCCGGAGAACCGGAGTTGAGGAGATTTTCGAACCGCGTCGGGTCAAGTATGTACGATTGATCGTTGAGGGCAGTGAAGGAAACCCCGGTGCAAGATCTGGTTATGGTATTGATGAGTTTGAAATCTGGACTCCTGGCCCAACAGCTCGAAATGTTGCCTCTCTGGAGGCAGGTGGTTCCGCTCAAGGTGCCAGTCGGGTCGCAGAGGATTTTGCCGATGCTTACACCGCCAGACTGACGATTGACGGCCAATATGGAGCGCGATGGATTGCGCATGGACCTGAACTCACCATCACACTTTCCGAACCGACCCTGGTGAATCGGGTTTTCTTTTCCAGTGACAGAAATGGAGATGCCGGCAGCCACCCGGTTGCCAATTTCGTGTGCGAATATCGAATTGAAGTTTCTATTGATGGGCAGGAATGGGAAAGAGTGGCGGATTCACATGACCGTCGCCCAATGAATGAGGCCCATCGAAATCATCGGTGGATGACCCTTGAGCAAACCAACGAAGAAGTTCAATCCTTGCAAGAACTGAACCGACAGATAGCTCAACTGGATCGACAACGGCGGGAAATTCCTGGTTTACCCAATTGGTGGGCTGGCACTTTTCAATCGATAGACAATCCAACTCATTTATTTATCGGTGGAAATCCGCAACGTAGAGGCAAGGAAGTCGTGCCTGCGAGTCTGTCGGTGTTTGATCAACAAACCGGTGGATACACTCTTAAAAACGATGCCGGTGAAGCTGAGAGGAGGATGGCTTTGGCGGATTGGCTTGTATCAGGTGGGAATCCTTTGACACCTCGGGTTTGGGCCAATCGAATCTGGCAAAAACATTTTGGTGTCGGTTTGGTCAGTACTCCCAGCGATTTTGGGGTGATGGGAAATCTGCCAAGTCACCCTGAGTTGCTGGACTGGTTGGCAGGTCAACTTCTGAATCATGGATGGAGATTTAAACCTCTTCACAAGATCCTGGTCATGTCCCAAGCTTACCGACAGTCCTCTGATTTTCAGTCAGACGCGGCACGCAAGGATGCCGATTCCAGGTTTCTTTGGCGCTTTCCTCCTCGCCGTCTGTCGGCTGAGGAAATTCGAGATTCCATGCTGATGGTTTCCGGTTCTCTCAAGCAGCAAATGGGAGGTCCAGGATTCAGGCTCTACCGTTACCTGCAGGACAATGTGGCCACTTATTTACCATTGGATCAACATGGCCCTGAGACCTACCGACGTGGTGTTTATCATCATAATGCTCGGGCTGCTGTGGTTGATCTGATGACCGAATTTGATTGTCCCGATCCCGCTTTTCCTGCTCCCAGGCGTGCCTCGACCACCACCCCTCTCCAGGCCCTGACCTTGCTGAATCACTCGTTTACACTGGATATGGCTGAAGCTTTTACCAGGCAATTGGATCAGATATCGGGTGGAGATGATTCGGTATGGATTTCCAATGCGTACCAAAGATGTTTTTCCCGTTCGCCATCGGAAATAGAATTGGAGCAGGCTCTATTGTTTAAGGCAGACTTGGGGGGGGCTCTATTTTGCCGCGCCTTATTTAACTCAAACGAATTTATTCACATCGATTAACCCACCATCCGACCACTTATGAATCATACCATCGAGGCAGCACAGCGCGCTCTGAGGAATCGACGCGGATTTCTCCATGATGTTTACACCGGTCTGGCAGGGGTCGGCTTGACTTCGTTGCTGAGAATGGAGGGAAAGGCAGAGCAGGGTGGGGGGTGGAAACCTGGTGTCGGACAAACGCATCATCTGCCCAAGGCTTCCAGGGTGCTGCAGATCTTTTGTCCGGGTGCCGCTTCCCATATGGATTTATGGGAGCACAAACCCGGGTTGGAAAAATGGCATGGAACTCCCCTGCCTGGTGAAGAAGCTTTTCTTTCCTTCCAGGGTAAAAATGGAAACCTCATGCGCAGTCCCTGGCCGTTCGTCGCCTGTGGTCAGAGTGGCAAAAAGATTTCTTCGATGTTGCCTCACATGGCTCAACATGTGGATGAGATTGCCTTTTTCCATGGTATGCACTCCAAGACCAATACCCATGGTCCGGGTTGCGTGTTCATGAATACAGGGCATCCAACCGAGGGTTTTCCCAGCACCGGGGCCTGGATGAGTTATGCCTTGGGATCCGCCAACGAAAACCTGCCGACCTATGTTGCGATTCCCGATGTGCGAGGCGAACCTCCCAATGGCAAGGCGAATTGGAGTAACGGATTTCTTCCTGCCCGTCATCAGGCCATCATGATGAGCGCCCAACAACCCATTCGTAATCTGTCACGTCCGGGTTCCGTGAAGTCGGTTGATGAGGAAAAGACCCGAGAACTGATAGCTTTCTTCAATCAGGAGCATGCCCGGGACCGTATCGGTGACTCCGCACTCCAGGCCAGAATGGCGGCTTATGAATTGGCGGCTCGCATGCAACTTTCTGCTCCGGAGGTGTCTGATATCAATGGGGAGCCTCAAACCGTGAAAAAACTCTACGGGGTAGGGGATTCAAACACGCTCAAAGACGGCTACGCCAAAAACTGCATTCTGGCTCGAAGGCTGCTTGAACGTGGTGTTCGTTACGTCAATCTTTATTGTGCTTCCCGGGCCAGCGGGGTCGATGGATTGTTGAATTGGGATGCCCACAAAACGCTGAAATCTGACTACGAGCGTCACTGTCCGATCTTCGATCAACCAACGGCAGCATTGATCACCGACCTGAAACAGCGAGGCATGCTGGATGACACTTTGGTGCTATGGACCACTGAATTTGGTCGCATGCCAACTCACCAGGAAGGGACCTCAGGACGCGACCATAATCCTGACGGGTTCACGTGTTGGATGGCAGGTGCTGGTGTGAAAGGAGGCATCAGTTATGGTGCTACCGATGATTTCGGTCGAAGAGCTGCAATTCATCCAACGACAGTCTGGGATTTCTATGGCACCGTACTTCACATCCTTGGTTTCGATCACGAACGCCTGAGCTACTATTACAACGGCTTTGATCGTCGCTTAACCGATGTACATGGTGGGGTGGTTCGTGATGTGTTGGCTTGAGTATTTTAACATGTAAATAGCGAAAGTCGGCTTAGCAGTTTGCATTGCCTGCCTGGTTTTGATCTTTGGTTTGATTAGGGTCTGGCATCAATTCAAAAAACTGATCACATTTTAATTTTACTTCTTCAATAGAATCTGTTCGGAACACCTCGGTATAAATCTGCTCGCACTTATTCGTAACGCAATCGATTGCAGTTTTCTCCCACATCTGATGTCAGCCTAGAAACCGCTGATAGTTTGCTGAGTATGTGTCTCTTTCGTTTTCATTCTCAGCAAATTCATAGTTGAGCCATCAAATCATAAACCTACCTGAGACCCCAGTTAAATCAATCATTCGCAGCAGAACCTCAAATTTCCGAAACTTGATCGATCGCTACCACAAAATGAACGTTCATCTCTTCTTCAAGTATACCCACTAAAACATAAGCATTATAAAGCCGTCATTGTCTTGCTTCATTTTCCTCAAGTTCCCTCCTTATGGATTCTATTGTTTCAAGATTTTGTTCGTACCGATCCATGTATAGGTCGTACAGAATAATCCGAACAAAAGTTTCATAATATTCCACCCAATAATCAAACTCGTCAGTTCCTTTAATTGGTTCGGGGAATTCAAACTTTTTAGAGGCTTTTCTGAAGATAACCTTCCATTTTTTATTTTTCGAGTGCTGCTCTAATATGTATGCATCTCGAGCCATCTCTTCCTTATTTCGATTATCTAGTAACTGACGAAAGCCTTCCGTCTCATCCTCGAAATCAGCGATGAGGTTCTCCATTTCTCTGTCATTTATTTTACTCATAGCTTTGTGCGAAATTTTTGAGGACTGCCTCCCGCTACCGGGAGAATCCCTGCGATTGTGGTTTAAGGAGTTGATTGCTCCTTGGTTTTACCCCCGGAACGGAAGGGGGTTGTTCAGCGACACTATGCTTTTATTATTTGGTCTCGGCGAGTTCGAAATCCTTCAACACGAGCTTCATCTCACCAATGGCTTCCTCGTCGTCTGTCCAGAAGTCGAAGATCTCACCCTCCCAGTTGAATAAGGTCGACCGATTCTGTGCTGAATAGAGGTATGAAGTCCAAGCAAATGAAGCTGTAAGGCTGAAAAGTGAAATGCCTATTTCCCTCTGTCCCCAAGTGAGCGTGTGTCCGGGCGCATCAATCAACATCCGATTGTCACCGTGAGTCGAACGAATGCCAAGAACGGCAATCATTTCACTTTCCTGATAGTGTCCCCAATCCGTCATGTGAACCAGCGAGTCCGATTCAGGAATGATTCGTTCGTAGTAGTGGCGCGTGAACGCATCAAGTCGGCGGTGATTAGCGGGAGCATGAAATTGCATGTATAACTCGGGTGACGAATCGTGATGATAAGGATCCTTGGGGATTTCTCGCTCGTACAACCACTCTTCGACCTCGATGTCAGTCACGCAATGCATTTCTTTGATGGTAGCAAAAATTATGAAGTCTCCGCTTTATCTACCAGAGGAAGGGGATGACAACAACTTGTCTTTTTGTTCTTTGGGGTTCTTTCAAGGACCAGCTCTTATAAGAATCTTGGAGTTCGGGGTATCCAAACTTTTTCGACTGATCCTCTTCAGAGCCTTTGATCTGTCTCTGCCTTCTTCCGCATAACTCCCTATCTTTGAGTTTGCTCGTTTTTTCATCCATTGCTACTAATGTAGTCATCCCAATGAAAGAAACTCATTTTTGCATGACCTGGATTCGATTTCCTTTTTCTTTGTTGTTGGTGCTGCTTGGCATGGTTTCTCCGTTGCTGCAGGCTGCCGACCAACGTCCCAATATCCTTTTTGCCATAGCTGATGATTGGTCCTATGGGCATGCCGGTGCTTATGGATGTTCATGGGTGGAAACACCCTCTTTTGATCGCCTTGCGAGGGAAGGCCTGTTGTTCCAGCATGCCTATACTCCCAATGCCAAGTGTGCGCCTTCACGAGCCACGATTTTGACAGGACGTTATTCATGGCAGTTGGAAGAGGCAGGCAATCACATTCCTGTTTTTCCTCCCAAGTTTGGAGGGTTTGTCGAGCGATTGGCTGCAGACGGATATTTTGCCGGTTACACCGGAAAAGGTTGGGGGCCTGGGATTGCGCTCAAAGCGGATGGGGGCAAACGAGCCATTACCGGGAAAAATTATGGAAAGCGTCGATTGAAGCCCATAGCTTCAGGCATTTCTTCCAACGATTATGCGGGTAATTTTAAAGATTTCTTAAAGGACACTCCCGAAAACAAACCCTGGGTATTTTGGTATGGTACCACCGAACCACACCGAGGTTACGAATTCAAATCGGGGGTTCGACTGGGTAAAAAGCTCTCACAAATCGACAGAGTTCCATCTTATTGGCCCGACAATGAAACCAGTCGGCATGACATGCTGGATTATGCGATTGAGGTCGAGCACCATGACAAACACCTGGGTCGGATTCTCGAAACACTCGAAGAGGCCGGTCAACTCGACCATACTTTGGTGGTGGCAACATCCGATCATGGCATGCCTTTTCCTCGGGTCAAAGGTCAGGCGTACCTGCATTCCAATCATATCCCGCTTGCCATGCGATGGCCCAAAGGTATTCGAGGGTCCAGTCGTGTCATCGAGGATTTTGTCAATTTTACGGATCTTGCCCCCACCTTTC
>CAYFHO010000037.1:0-47691 GCA_964342825.1 uncultured Verrucomicrobiota bacterium | reverse complement strand
TAGTCTCAAGAGGGTGCAACCCGAACGTTTCCTCCGTTAGGAGCAGGGGCTTAAGCTTGAACTCCAACCAAAGCGTCGGCTCAGCCGCCTTCGCCGGAGAGCGGACCGACAGGTATTCCCGATAAAACACCCCTATTCCAAAATAATTTCCACCGTCATGAGGGTTTTCGGATGAAAACCTCGCCTTGTTTATGTGAACGGCAATCACAAACAACAAAATTAAATCATCATGAAATTAAATAAAATCGCTCCTATCACCGCATCCATCGCATTGGTCGTCACTCTCGCTATTGCAGCGGTTACCTTTCTTACTGGATTCCACGCTCCTGCGCCAGTCGTCGAACAATCCAAGATCGATGACAACTTCCTTCCTGACAATGTGGAATCTCTGAGGGCTATGGTTGAAAAGGAACCTCAAAATGTCGATGCCAGACAAAAACTTGCCTTGCGCCTTTACCAGGAAGGAAAGCGTGAGGAAGCAATCGAACAGTCCAGATTGGCAAGCAGAGAAATCAGCCACAAAGCAGATCGTGTCATCAATGAACTTTCCCGCGAATCAGGCTTGAAATGATACGGTTGTAACAAATAATGATTCGTGGCCGACGGCGCTGGTGACTGCGCCGTCGGCGATCGTACTTCCACTTCTTTCCATTCGCAAAACATGAGCGTTGAGAAGTCAGCCCATCAATCCATGCATGCCGCCACCCAGTTGCTGAATCAGGTTAGCCGAGACCCATCGGCGGTGGACAAATTGTTGCCCTTGGTTTATGACGAACTTCGTAAACTTGCCTCGGCACGGATGGCTCGGGAAAAATCAGGCAATACCCTCCAGGCAACCGCGCTGGTTCACGAAGCCTACTTGCGCCTCGTCGACAAGGATCAATGTGAACGTGAATGGGAGGGACGCGCCCACTTTTTCAAGGCCGCCTCGGAAGCCATGCGCCGTATCCTGATCGACCGTGCCCGACGTAAACAACGACAACGCCATGGCGGTGACATGGAACGCGAGAACATCGACCATGCCCCGATCGCTGCACCTACCAAAGAGGAAACATTGCTTTCGGTCAATGAGGCCTTGGATGTGTTAGAACAGGAAGATTCACGAAAGGCATCAGTAGTTAAGCTCCGTTACTTTGTGGGACTCTCCAACAAGGAAACGGCTGAAACCCTTGGCATCTCACTGGCCAGCGTCGAAAGGGATTGGGCCTTCGCCAAGGCCTGGCTGTTTGACTGGCTGAAACGTAATCGCTGAAAAAAATCATGGACGCCCCCCAACACGACCCCGAAACGCTGTACGCCGAAGCAAAAAAGATTGTCTCTCTGGAGGAACGATCGCGATTTCTAGAACGCGTCTGCGGGAAAGATGCTGCGTTAAAATCTCGGCTCCAGGCTTTGCTCCAGGCTGGAGACCGAGCGGACTCGTTTTTCGAATCGCCCTCGTTTCCATTCGAAGACAAAGCAACCACTTTGGCGTCTGAGCCGGGTGAGCCTGGAAGCCTCGATGATCTTGATCTTCAAAGCGGCGATAAAATTGGACCCTACAAACTGATGGAGAAGGTCGGTGAAGGCGGATTTGGCGTGGTTTGGGCAGCAGAGCAGCGTGAGCCAATCAAGCAGCGCGTTGCTCTCAAGATCATCAAGGTGGGCATGGACACCAAACAGGTCGTCGCCCGTTTCGAAGCCGAGCGCCAAGCCCTGGCGCTGATGAATCATCCCAACATCGCGAAGGTCCTGGGAGCAGGGAGCACAGAGAGCGGACGTCCGTATTTCTGCATGGAACTGATCCGCGGCATTCCCATTACCCAATACTGCGACGAAAACAAGCTCGACACCCAGGAACGCCTCGACCTGTTCATCAAGGTCTGCAACGCCATCCAGCATGCCCATCAAAAGGGAGTGATCCACAGGGACATAAAACCCGCCAACATCCTGGTGACACTGCACGACGGAGTTCCCGTGCCCAAGGTCATTGATTTCGGTGTCGCCAAGGCGGTGGAAATGGAACTGACCGAAAAAACCATCTACACCCAACTCCAGCAGTTCATCGGCACCCCCGCCTACATGAGTCCGGAACAGGCGGAGATGAGTGGGCTTGATATCGACACTCGTTCGGACATCTACAGCCTGGGAGTGTTGCTCTATGAACTGCTCACTGGCAGAACCCCTTTCAGCGCCCAGGAACTCATGCAGTCCGGTCTCGACGAAATGCGCCGCATGATCCGTGAAAAAGATCCCGAGCGCCCGTCCATGCGCCTCAGTTCCCTGCAGGCCGAAGAACGCACCTCGACCGCCCAGCGACGCAACGTCGCCCTGCCCGACCTGATTCGATCCTTGCGGGGCGACCTGGACTGGATCGTCATCAAGGCGCTCGAAAAGGACCGCACACGCCGCTACGAAACCGCCAACGGCCTGGCGGCGGACATCAAACGCCATCTTGAAAACGAACCCATCGTCGCGCGCCCGCCCAGCGCAGCCTATCGATTCCACAAGGCATGGCAGCGGAACAAGACTTTCTTCTCTGCTGCTGCGACTGTCTTTCTGGCGCTTGGAGTTGGATTGAGCATCAGCCTTTGGCAGGCGAGGGAGGCAAGACTGGCCAGGGATAACGAGGCCGTGCAGCGCGAAGCGGCGCAAACCGCACAATCCGAGGCACAAGCGGCCGCCGCATTGGCCGGTGAGCTCCAGAAGGAAGCACAGGCCAATGAATCTAAAGCTCTCGATCTCGCCGAGAAAATGCGGCAATTGGCCGAAGAAATGCGGCTGAGGAATTTTGCTTCGGACATGTATGTCGCCCACCATGCACTTGAAGTAAACAATCGATCCCTTGCTCTGAATGCACTGAACCGTCACCGTCCAAAAAAGGGTCAATCCGATCTGAGAGACCTCGCCTGGCGGTATCTGTGGCTGAATGCACAAAGCAATGAGCGCAAAACATGGGTACCTTATGAAGGCATCACTTCGTCGGCCTCGTATTCACAGAATGGAAAATGGCTGGGAACATATGGATTTGATCGAAAAATTCGTATCTGGGAATGTGCACTCAATGGTGAACCTGCCTCCGGTGAACCTGTCAAGGTTCTCGGTGATGAGAACGTCAGAGCCGACACACTGGGGGCTTCGTTGGTTTTCTCAAATAACGGGAATCACATCGCCTATGTGGAAAGTGGCGAATTGTTGGTTTCAGATACCTCGAGCTGGAACATCAGCAAAACACTGGGACCAGCTTCGTTTCCTGTCGCTTTTTCTTCATCAGACCGTTTTCTGGCCGCCACCGGAAATAATGCAGAAGGAAACCAAAACATCAAAATATGGGATCTCAATACATCAAAACATTGGGAATGCGCCACTCCTTTTAAGCACCTAGCGACAAAATTCAGATGGGCCTGGAAGTTCTCTCCCGATGAGCAGTACATTTACATGAGCGCGGCCAGTCTGGATCACATTCGGAAGTATGACTTTCGTTCCGGGCATATTGTCTCGACCATTCCTGCAAAAGGGGTTCATAAATTCGCCCTGTCTTCGACCGGACGATGGCTCGCCTGCATCAATGAATCCGCGCGTATCCAGATTTGGGATACCCAATCAGGTCAACTCATCCAACAATCCGAACCCCAGGAGGGGGACCATTTTGGAATCGCCATTTCCCACGATGATTCCCGCCTGGCCATCACCAGCACCCAACAGTGGATCAAGCTGTGGTCCTTACCGAACTTGGAGCATGTGGCCGTTCTGAACGGACATAATAATGAAGTCTTCAGTGTGAGTTTCAGTCCAGATGATCAAACACTTGTCTCAGCTGGAAAAGAGAACCGTGTCCTCTTTTGGGACACGTCACTTTTGGAAAAATCTGCAGGCAAAGCATCTGAATGGAGAGATGTCACTTTCCAGAATTTCCCCGGAGCAACCAAACGAATCAGTTCCATAGAAGGAGATCAGATCACTCAGATCTGGAAAATCACGAACGGCTCCGTTCAACGGGATTTTCAGATCCCTGTCTCCCTCAGAGACTACTACTACCATGTCAGCCTCTCGAAAGACGGCTTATTGGCCGCCCGAACAAGAAAAGGCGGCATCGACCTGATCCAGAATCAGACCGGCAAAACTGTCAAATCGATCGAACTCGCCGGGGAGGGAATCTCCAATTTGGGCTTACCTTCCCTCTCTCCTGATGCCCGCTGGATTATGTGTAGTGCAAACGGAAAGTGGCAGTTGATCCAAACGGAACCGGTAAAAATCGCCCAATCGTTCAATCCTCCCCATGAAATGAGCGGTGGTTACCGACCCGCATTCTCTCCCGATGGGTCGAGCGTCGTGTTCGCGGATCAAGATTGCGTCTTCAGGCATTGGGATTTAAACGAACAGAAAGAAATCCAAGTGTTTAAGGGACATCATTGGATGCCCAGTGACAATAAATTTTCACGGGACGGAAAACTGCTCGCTACCGCAGGCATCGATGGAACGGTCCGAATCTGGGATCTCCCATCCGGCAATCTGTTGGTTCCGCCGCTGCATGGCCACGTAAGGGGAGTTCAAAGAGTGGATTTCAGCCCTGATGGCAGAACGCTGATCACCGGTGGAGACGACCAAACAGTTCGAATGTGGAACGTGGCGACTGGACAGGAGATGCTCATTATCCCCGGAGTACATTATGCCATGCTGTCAGATGACGGGAATACGCTGGTGCTCTATGACTACGATCTTGAAACAATCAAATGCATCGCCATCCCCACTCTCGCCGATATCGATCGTGTGGAATCTCTGCGATCTGGAGTTGGAGTCGTTGATTAATCATGCCACGGCCGGCGAAGCTCGGCCTGTGAATTATTGAAACTGGGAATTTCCATCCTCATCATTCAAATCCTTCTTATCCGCGAGCTTCGCCGCGTATTGGCAAACTTAAGTTTGAACTCCAGCCAATTACTGAAAGATTGCAGGCTACTGGTTTAAAAGGTAATTTCTTGGGCATGGCTAAGGGTATCGAATTGACGTTGAAAGAGAGAGACAAGGCGCCTGCGTTTAAAGCGGAAACACAGGATGGTGATCAGGTTCGCTTGAGTGACTTCAAGGGGAAGTTTGTGGTTTTGTATTTTTATCCCAAAGACAACACACCCGGCTGCACAAAGGAAGCTTGTGCTTTTAGGGATTTGCATTCTGAGTTTGAGAAGGTGAATGCCGTGGTGCTGGGTGTCAGTACCGATCCGGTCAAGGCACATCAAAAATTTGTTACCAAATTTGAATTACCCTTCACACTGCTCGCCGATGAATCCAAAGAGATTGTCACCAAATATGGGGTTTGGGGTCCGAAACAATTCATGGGAAGAAACTTTGATGGCACGCACCGCATCACCTTCCTGATCGATCCCAAAGGAAAGATCATCAAAATCTGGCCCAAGGTAAAACCTGAACCTCACCCCTCGGAGGTGCTTGAATATATTCAAGAAGCTACGAATGCTTGATTTCTGTCTGGGTATTTGAGGATCTGAGTGTGTGCGCACGCGCCGTCACACTTAATGGTGCTTGTCAGGATTTTTTTTCGCCACAGGCATGAGAAGCGTCAGCATGACAACAAGGCTTATCAAGAGCGTTGCCCCCAAAATCAGGAATTTTGCGATGCCCAAGAATAAGCCAATAATGTTGCTTGCTTCCATTCAATCGATCACGATCTGTTGTCACGCAGTTTTTCGAAGACTACTCAAGTACCCCATGATGCAGCCAACAACGAGTCCTCCGATGTGAGCGGTGTTTGCGATACCTACCCCCAATCCTTTTTCCAAGACACCGGAAACTCCCAAGCCCAGCCAGAGAAGCATCATGAACACCACTCCAGGAGGTAAAAACATGCCTGCAAATGGATCAAACTTTCCTTTGATCCAGACGTATCCAAGCAATCCAAAAACAACTCCGGAAATCCCCAGAAACAGGGGGCCACTGACATAGTATTGAGCCACGTTGGAAATGGAAGCCGTTGCCAGGACAATCACCAACAACCATTTCCATCCCTGCCGGTATTCTATGACACTGCCAAGCATTCGCAGCCACATGAGATTAAAGAAAATGTGCAGAATGTCCCCATGCATGAAAATGGGAGTGATCAAACGCCAAACCTGGCCTTTCCTGATTTCCACGAGGCCAATCGAACCTCCACCGGGAGTCCAGTTTGAAATACTTAGTTGCTGAAAAATAGCCCGATGATACCCAAGCTTCTGGAACAGGAAAATGATCCCGCAAATGATCATCAGCGTCAGGGTTAATTTCCCTGTCGAGAATCCCACTCCACGGCGGTTGATCTCATCACGATCTTTGACCTTCTTGGCGTAGGCTTCCTGCTCCAGGGCTGCCTTGAGTCGTTTTTCCTGAGCTTTTTCTGCCGCCTTGACGAAGACTTCGTCGGTGGGATTTGATTGAAAGGCAACAAGATGGTTCTTTCCGGTTTCAACCTGATCCTCCGAGGTAATCCAAACCTCAAAACGTTCACCCTGAGTACGCTCCACCTGGTTTTCCACACCTTCTGCGTAAAGATAGTCGCCAAAGGTGCGGGCATGCTTTGCCCCTTCAATATAACCAATCAATCTCATCTAGTATTCTGTTCTGCACGTGGCCAAAGAACGATTTCAACAACGCGAAATCGCATCCTGACTCAATCTCCCTCTGGAAACCAGAAAAACCATCGGCAGAAAAGGTCCCATCAATTAGTCCAATCCTGGAAAATTCATCATGGCACGGAAGAACATGGATTCTTGATCTGTATTCCCAATGGGTGTTTCCATTAAACCCTTATAACCAAAAACAGGATCTGTTGTTTCCAAAACTTCAAAGGAATTCCAATCAGCACCTGCCCCCAGAGAGGAACTTGCTTCCAATTGAAAATCAATTTCGGGCCTGGAAGGTTGCGGATAAAACACGATCCCTCGAGTGACATCCAGATTGAGTCTCCATTGATCCAATTGGAAGGTTGGATCTGTTCCCAAATAGAATTCACTCAAATTGGTCCAGCCATCCTGATCCGTATCGACAGCTGGTTCGAGTTCCTGAACAGAGCTTGTCTCAACAAAATGTTGAGCCCACTCCGCGTAGCTTTTTTGAGGCAGCGTCTCGTTGATCCATCGTTTGAGCAGCTCAATACCCTCCTGATCCAAAACATGGCTACCAATAGGCGGCATTCTTCGAGTGCCGTTATCGGCTATGCGCTGGTAAATCTCCGAAAGCTCGAGATTTCCGGGTAAGATCAAACGACGATCAGGCTGCCCTTCATTGCGCACAACATGACCGTCCAACAATCCGCTTTCCAATACGGGTGTTTCGAAGCGAGCATCCCAGCGCCCCAGGGCCTCACCTCCGGGTCGATGGCATTGCGCACAATCACTGGCCAAATAAGACTTTACCCTTCGAGTCAGGCTTGCGGTTTCGTCATCCAGAGAGGTCATCGAAGGAAGATCGCTCAGACTTTCCGGGGCACCATGAAAATATCCGGAAGACTTTAACCAGGATAACTGCGAAACATCATTCCCTGCCCTTGAAGCAGACCGGTTGAGCTGTGCCGTATTGAAGCCAAGGGCCAATCCTGCGGAGGAGGTGTGACAAGCCAGACACTCGCTTCGGCTCGGATAGCGCCATACTTGTTCAATCGTTTGATCTCCATCCTGAATGGTAAATGTCTCTTCAAATCCGGATTCATCCACCAAAAAGGCATTCTGCTGCAAATCATCCCAGCGATAAGTTAGTCCATAGATCCCGTCTTCATACTTGATCAGGAAACGAGTTTCCAATCGTCTCGCCGAAGCAGGTTCTCCCCGGACCATTTCCAGATCAAAATGTTTGATCCACACACTTCCTTCGGGAAATACCCACGGGGCCTCTTTTCGAAAGCCAATTGTCTGTTCCAATCCAGGAATTGAAAACCACCGTTTCTTTAAGGCGTGATCGGACCAAAACGGCGTGTTGATTTCATAGGCCTCTATCCCGGGATGAGGCGACAAGGAGGTCAGATCCTGAAAAGCTCCAGTATCGGCCAGAGTGGGAGGGAGAGGATCTCCAACGGGTTCGCCGGAAGCCACCAGTCTCATGATACGTCCCGAGTTATGATCAGCCAGCAAAACATCTCCCTGGGTTGGATCAATACCAAATCCAGCGATGCCTGAATCCCTGGTCAAGTGCCACCAAGCAGTCAGTTGATTTCCCTGGTGTCTCATCGCCCAGACATTGCCGCTCACGTAATCGGCAAAAATGTAGGCACCATACAATTGGGACAGTCGATCACCTCGGTAAACAACACCGCCAGTAATCGAGTTTCCACGATCCTGGCCCGAGCCATGCCTGTATTCCAGCACGGGTGGTATGTCCACAAAACCTTCAGGCGCACGTCGTGCATCAGGACCATCGGCAGTTCCTTCTTTGAAACTCCAACCGTAGTTACCGCCTTTCTCGATAATGTCCACTTCCTCAAGCCGACCTTGACCAACATCGCCGGTGTAAAGGAGGCCGGTCACCGGATCAAAGGACATCCTCCAGGGATTTCTCAAACCAACCGCCCAAAATTCGGTACGAACTTGATCAGGATTCACCGATCGATCTAGAAAAGTCGTAGCACCCACATAGGGATTATCCGGTGGGATGGCATAATGATCTGTGGAAGCGGCGTGGGGATTGGGAGGCAAACTTCCAGGACGTTTGTCCACATCGATACGTATGATTCCCGCGAAAAAATCTTTTTCAATCCTCTGGCTGTTGTTGAGTGAATCATTGGCATTTCCCTCATCCCCCAGCGCGACGTAAAGATATCCGTCCGGTCCAAAATGAATGTCGCCCCCGTTGTGATTTCCTGCATCATCACGCTGGTCAATTAAGATCAGTTCAGAATTGGGATCTCCTTCGAATGCATTATCAGGATTCAAACTGAAGCGGGAGAGTCTATTGGGAGACCCATTGCCCTGTGCGGTGTAAAAAACATAAAAGTAACCGTTCTCGTGAATCTCGGGATGAAAAGCCAGTCCCAGCAAACCACGTTCACCTCCTGAACGCACACGATCTGTTAGACTCATGAATGTTAGTCGCTGAGGATCCTCTCCCAGCGTCACCATCCGAATGCGACCGGACTTTTCCACCACAAATACGCGATCCTCGACGCCCGGCATTTGAACGATTGCCACCGGATTGGAAAACCGAAGCCCCGGAAAGGCATCGGTCAGCCGGTAGTCTGCAGTGGGAGGACGGTCGGGAAAGTTGAGCGTCTCATTGGCCACTCTGTCTGCTAACAGGTGGGTGGATAATATGGATCCCCACATGCAAGCAACAGCCATTAAGAATGAAAAAAGTTGTTCGATCCGATTCATTTTTCTCATGATGACCACGCTGCCAGCATCCAGCTACATTGTCAAAGTGTCAAAACGGCTCTGCAAACCGCGTCGGGTCCGGACTACTCATAGTTCCATTCGTCCCCGGCGCTAAAACTATAGATTGCCAAAGCCAGGCTTTTTGTCTTTGCTCACAGCATGGTTTCTTCCGTTATGGAGGACATCGACCTTGATTGAACCTTAATATTGAACTTGGACTATGAAAACTGAACCGCTGACTTCGGCGGAATTGACTGATCTGATAACCGGACTGAACCGGTTAGCGCGCAACCTGTGGTGGACCTGGAACCAGGAGGCGCAGGAAATCTTCCAGAAACTGTCACCTCGTGCCTGGCAAAACCTCTATCACAATGCGGTGGCGGTCCTGCACGAAGTATCGGATTACGAATTAAGAACACGTCTGCAGGAACCAGCTTTTGCAGCAGCGGTGCGTGATGTGTTGAAAAAATTCGATGAATACTTGAATGAGCCCAACACCTGGGCATCAGAGAACGCCCAGAAATTGACTGGCAAACCTGTTGCCTACTTTTCTGCCGAATTCGGATTGAGCGAAACCCTTCCCATTGCAGCAGGTGGATTGGGAATCCTTGCGGGTGACCATGCAAAATCGGCCAGCGACCTTGGCCTTCCATTCGTCGGGATCAGCCTTTTCTATCGACAGGGCTACTTCATGCAGACCATCAATGAAGAAAACTGGCAGACGGAATACTATTCACGTCTCAATCCTCGAAACCTGCCGATGGAGGCTGTCCTGGATGCCAAAGGCGAGCATCTGACATGCATGGTTCAGATTGCAACCAGTCAGGTAAAATTCAAAGTTTGGAAGGTGAATGTAGGACGTATCCCTATTTACCTTATGGATACCGACCTACCCGACAACGAAGAACACTACAGAGAACTCACGCTTCGTGTTTACGGAGGGGATAGCACCACCCGTATCATGCAGGAAATGCTTCTGGGTGTGGGAGGAGTCCGACTGATGCGCGCGCTGGACATTCAGCCTTCGCTGTTTCATATGAACGAAGGCCATGCAGCGTTCTTAACGCTGGAACTCATGCGCGAAAAAATGGCAGCGGGAGCATCACTTGAAGAAGCCAAGAGTGCCACAACCAAGGAATGTATCTTTACCACACATACACCCGTGGAAGCAGGCCACGACCGTTTCACCAGTGACCTGGTGCAATACGCAGCCCACAAATTTGCAAGTAATCTGAAAATCTCCCATCAGGAATTCATGGACATGGGTCGAGTGCGTCAGGGGGACGAATCCGAACCATTCTGCATGACCGTGCTTGCCTTGAAACATTCCCGCACCGCGAACGGCGTGAGTGAACTTCACGGGGATATTAGCCGTCAAATGTGGAAGGATCTGTACCCAGGGAAAGAAGTGGATGAGGTTCCCATCGGGCACATCACGAACGGCATCCATGTGGCAGGATGGATGAAAGGACCTCTCAGAAGATTCTTCCGTCGACGCTTGGGTGAGAACTGGGATGCAGAATTGAATACTGCTGCTTTCTGGCAGCGGATGGAAGATCCAGAATTCGTTTCCGATGAAGAAATATGGGCTCTGCGTGCGCTTCTGAGACGTGAACTCATCGAATTTTCAAGAAGACGTCTACTGATACAAAGCCAGCACCTGAATCGTGAAAACTTCATCACTTATGATCACCTTCTGAATCCAGATGTGTTGACGATTGGATTTGCGAGACGTTTTGCCACCTACAAACGCGCACCATTGGTGTTCCAGCAATTTGAACAGATCGTCAAATTGGTGAAAGACAAACAACACCCGATTCAGTTCATCTTTGCAGGAAAAGCACATCCACGTGATGACGAAGGAAAACGGTTTATCCAACACATCATTCATCTCAGCAAACACACGGAACTCCACGGCCATTTGGTTTTCATAGAAAATTATGACATCCACGTTGCCAGACAGATGGTTTCCGGCTGTGACATCTGGTTGAACAATCCCCGTCGCCCGCTCGAAGCTTCTGGAACAAGCGGACAAAAAACATCCGCCCATGGCTGCTTGAACATGAGCATCCTGGATGGCTGGTGGCGTGAAGCTTTTGATGGAACCAACGGTTTCGCGATCGGACCCGATTCGCAACCCGATTCCATCGAAGAACAGGATCGAGTGGACAGTGAAAACCTTTACAAAGTTCTCACCAACGAAGTGATCCCGAGCTTTTACAATCGTGATTCGGCAGGAGTCCCGCGCGAGTGGATCAAAAAGATTCGACGCTCGATGTCCACCATCACACCAGAATACAACACCTGGCGTATGGTACAGGATTACGCCAACAAATATTATCTGACTGGCGAATAGCCACAACACGCTCTCGCCGGTTGCCAGGTGCAACCGGCGAGGGTGTCCGATTTCTCATCCATGCTCCCTTCCCTTCAATCCGCCACACCAGATGACCTGAAAGTCAAATTAGGCGAATGGAATCAACCAAGCTACCGGGCAGATCAAATTCTGGATTGGGTTTACAGGAAGAGAGCAAACTCGTTGGACAGCATGTCCAACCTCCCCAAATCACTGAAGGAACAACTCGGTAAAAACTTCAGATGCCATCTACCCTCCTGCATTCAGAAGCAAGGTTCCGATGACACCACGCAAAAGTTTCTTTGGAAATTGCATGATGGAGCCATGGTGGAAAGCGTACTCATTCCAGCCAATCCGGCGCTTTACGGAGAAGCTAGTGATCGACACACACTGTGTATTTCCACTCAAGTAGGATGTGCCTATGGCTGCAAATTTTGTGCGAGTGGACTGGATGGATGGAAACGCAATCTTGATCCTGAGGAAATTGTCGGACAACTTCTTGCCGTCGAGCACCATTTTCAATCTGGTCTCAAAGAAGGACAGGATCGAAAAGTAAACAATCTGGTCATTATGGGAATGGGGGAACCTTTGGCCAATTATGACAATCTCATCAAGGCCCTGGCGATTGCAAATGCCCCCTGGGGCGGGAACATCGGAGCACGCAAGATCACCGTCTCGACCAGTGGATTGGCCCCGCAAATCATCGCGTTGTCCAAGGAGCCCTTTCAATTCCGACTTGCCATCTCATTACACGGTGCGACCGATGAAGTGCGTTCCCGCATCATGCCGGTGAACCGCAAGTATCCGATTCAAACATTGATGGACGCATGTAAGACATACATGGATCAAAAGGGAAAAATGATCACCTTCGAATATATCCTCATTGAAGGAATCAACGACGGGCAAAATCAAATCAAACCCCTTGCCGATTGGGCCAAACAGCTCCACGCCAAAATCAACCTCATCCCCTACAACACCGTGGAAGGACTCCCTTGGAAACGTCCCGACATTGAAGTCCAGGAAACCTTCCTGGAAGGTTTGTTGTCACAAGGAATCAAAGCAACCCTGCGCAGAGAAAAAGGCCATGATATCGACGCCGCATGTGGTCAACTGCGTCTCAAAGTGGAGAAGGAATTGGTTTGAACAAGGTCAGTTCAATTCCTCAGGCAATGTCCCAACACTCTGACGTTTCTTGGTGAATTGAAGAATCGCATCCTATTTCTTACGGCAACATAATCAGCATTGCCTTTGGTGACAATCAGAGTAACAGGTAAATTCTCCGTTGATACTTTGCACCCCAGTGCATTAAACTGATTTGGCGAATATTGACGATATTCGCCAAAGAATGTACCATTGCGAATGAATAATTAATATTATGGCTAGCACAATAAACCTTTCACTCACAGATGAACTACGCGGGTTCATAGACAGTCACTGCGGGGACAAGGGTTTGTATGCAACCCCGAGCGAGTTTCTGCGGGATTTGTTACGGGAAAAGAAAGAACGCATCGAAGCAGCCAACATTCGAGATGGAGTATTGGAAGGATACCGTGACATTCTCAGTGGGCACAATCTTGAGTTTTCTGGCAATATTCATACCGCTTTGAATAAAGCGAAAGGAAAATAGGCATTCAAGGTTAGGTTCGCACTCTTAAGGTCTCTATCCTCATCACCTTGACCCGCTCGCTTGGTATCGGCACTGAATAATGCTCCTTGCAGTTGCTCCAACCGATACTTGTTTCATTGCTTCCCATTCCAGGTTCGTTGAGGGAACTCATTGGACCCCTTCTGGTAACACCAAGGCCACATCTTCTCCCGATTCCCTATTAACTGGCCAATCAGCGCCGCGATCTGTCAACCTGGATTGAAGAGCAACGGCAAGACGTGAGAGTTTGTTGGGGTAGGACTGACTCAGATCAATGGACTCACCAATATCCTGGCTTAGGTGATACAGCTCCCAGGATTGATTTTCGTAAAAATAAATGGCCTTCCAATCTCCTTGTCGAATCGCGCTGTGCGGCTGGTATCCGCCCTTGGGTTGTCCGGTCCACTGATGCGGATAGTGGAAAATTAAAGATCGATATTGCAGCAAACTGTGTTGTGAAGGGGTGCCAATGAGAGCTTCGGTGATATCTACACCATCGACGATACTTGTTTCTGATCGATATGATTTGCCGCTGGCCCAACGAAGGATTGAAGGAAAAAAGTCTTCTACTATCACCTGAGTGTCGGAGGTAGAGTTGGAAGGAATGGGTAATCTTTTCTGAAGCGGCGAACTGGCATTCAGTTTCGCCCAGGAAACAATCAATGGCACACGCGTTCCCCCCTCATACGCTGAACCTTTGCCTTCGCGTAGTGGCCATGAATGAGTATTGGCTCCCGTATCCCGAGGAGTCTTTCCACGGGCATGCAAACTGAGAGTTCCATTGTCTGATGCAAATATGACCAATGTATTCTCGGCCACTCCAAGTGATTCCACATGCCGCAGCAAATCCCCCAAAGAAGCGTCCATGCCTTCCACCATGGAGGCATAGCGTGCTTCATTTTCCGGGATGGCAATCTGAGTTTCAGGAAAAGTTTTGCCGCGGTAATTTGAAATGAATTTTTCATGTGGATGCAAGGGTGCATGCACCGCATAGTGGGCCATATAGAGGTAAAAGGGTTGCTGGTCGGTAACCGAATCCGAAATGGCTTTCTGTGCTTCCAGGGTCAATGCATCCGTTAAATGAACCTTGCTTCCATGATATGTCTCCAATCCAGGAATACCCCAAGGTCGAGTCCTCCCACCCGGTTCGGCGTTCCCGTAATTTTTTTCGCCATGATAATGCCCGGGACCACCAGCCGCATGACCGGCGATATTCACATCGAAACCAAGAGTCAATGGATCCGATCCCTGCGTATCATAGGCACCCCAATGAGCCTTGCCCGCATGAATGGTTCGATAACCAAACTGGTCTCTTAAAATTTGGGGCAAGGTCGGTGATATCCCAGGCTGCAACCCTTGCTTCTTCCAGTTTCGGGGTGGAAGTAAGCGAGGCGTTTTACCTGAAGTTTCCCGATCTTCAAATAGTGTCCAGTTGGTCACGCGATGTCGCGCAGCATTCTGACCCGTCATGATCGAGGTCCGAGTTGGAGAACACACCGCACAAGCATAAGCCTGGGTAAATTTGCGACCTTGTTTGGCCAGGCGTTCCATATTGGGAGTCCGATAATGCTGGTTGAACGGAGTCGTCTGATTCCAAAAAGGCACCGAAGTATCCTGCCACCCCATATCATCCACCAAAAAGAAAAGGATGTTGGGCCGATCCGATGCATGGATCAGAAAACTCGATACCGAGACAAATCCCAGCATCACTCCCCCGATCACAAAAAACTTTGCTCCAACTCGTAACGGGCTGAGTATTTGATTTGATAAGGACATACACGAATCATAAGGATAAAAAAAAGAAAACCAACTCTGTAAGCGGGGCAAAGAACTGAACAGTTTTTCACAAGGGAAATTATTGCTGACCCCGTCCTATTTGAGGTGAAGGATAAATTCAACAAACAATCTGTTCAAGGTGCTGCTGTAATTTTGTAGATTTCAATCTCCGTCTAGATTGTTGCTGGGGGTAACCAGAACCGTAAAGAATGCAGTTTGAAGCTCGCTGAAGTTGTCAGATTGAAAAGCTCCAAAAAAGGTCAATTTCGAATCGATCGCCAATACTGGTCCGGCAACCACTCTTGCTAAATTACCATTCCAATCTGCACTCATCAAATCCCGCATGGATTCCCAGCGCACCAACCAGTAATATTGACCAGGCACAGTCTTTTGTATCACCAGATCCTCATTGACAATAGTTAACTTGGGTTTTGATGGTGGGGCGTCCGACATAATATTAAATTCTTGAAGTGCCACATTTGGCGGAGAGGCTCCATCAGAGACTCCTATGATCACCTGAACTGAAGACTCAAACCCTGCAGGCACTTCACCATGAAGGATTCCATTCTGATCTATCTTCAACCACGAGGGAGCAACAGGAAGATGATAGTTTAGAATATCGCCATCTGAATCAAACGCCTCAATGACATAAGTGTAGTCCGTACCCGGAATTACTGTCGTAATAGGATTCGAATGGATTTGTGGGGGTTGATTCTCCGGTTTTGGGACGACATTTAAAACCAATACCTGAGTTGTAGATAGTGGATTTTCATTATTGTCTTGGACTTGAATAGAAACAGGATATTGCCCTGAAGCACTCAATGGAGGAAATCCTCGAAGTAATCCACTTTGGGTAATACTTACCCATTCTTCCGAACTTTCAATGGCAAACGACATAGTATCACCGTTCGGATCTTCAGCCTGAATCAGAAATTCGAATTGAACATGCTGATGAACCGTCAGAATTGAATCCGATAAAAATACTGGAGGTTGGTTTAGTTGACTGGCGGAAACAGTCAATGTGATGTTTACCCTGGATTCGGAGGGTGGCAGACCGTCATCATGAATTATGAGATCAAACATAACCTGTCCACTTGACTGCAAAGGAGGTGTGCCAGAAATACGTCCCTCAGGAGTCAGTTCTAACCAAGTAGGAAGATTGGTCGAAATAAAGACCGGGGGATTGATTCCGTCCGGATCCAAAGCTTCGAACAATAGTTCCCAAGGCATGCCCTCCTTGATTTCAAATACTGAATTGGAAATGAACCGTGGAGGCAAGTTGATCGCAGCACCAATTTTTATGACAATGGGTGATAAGGTCTTTGCGGGGATTTGACCGTTATCTGTGAGCAAAACATGAAACTGAATCTGAAGTCCCTGCGTTCCCTTCGGCGGAATGCCTTCAAGGTGACCATCCGCCGTCAAAAAGAGCCAAGAGGGGAGATTCTCAGAAGAGAAAGTAACCCTATGGTTTTCTGGATCCATTGCCGTCAAATGCTGTTCCCAAAGAACCCCTTCGGTAAGTTCATAATAATTCTCAGAAACTAAAACTGGAGATTCATTTACGGGAGGAAGGATTTCGAACTGCCATGTTTGAGTGTTTGTTAAAGGCGGGATTCCTCCATCGCTCACCTCAACCACAAGTTGTACCAATCCAAAAAACCCTTCTGGTAGGGAACCATCCAATTTACCATCGGAACTTACAGTCATCCAAGTCGGGCCTGATACTTTCCTGAATGTCAACTGATCTCCATCGCGATCTTCAGCCACCAATTGGTGACTCAAAGCCTGTTCGATCGTGTCTGGAATCCCTGAAATGAAGTATGGTGGGCGCAGCCCAGGCTCAAGGTCCACATCATGAACCATTCTGATCCCCCAGCTGACCAGTTCACCTTGATCTAAATGGTCATTGTCAACTATGTGGAGTACCCAATCACCTTTCATGGATATCCCTTCCCAGTCTGTGAGGATCTTAGTCATAGCCAATTCCTCCGAATTGTAATGAACGCGATTCAAAAGAGGTAAAACGCTTCCGTTAGGCGTGATGAGTTCGACCACCAAGTCTGGAAAATAACTGTGTGATAAAATGAGATAGATTTCAGATTTGAGCACTGGATCTTTTAACGAAATGGAGAGCTGAGATTTTAATCCCTGCTGGTCATTATCAGGAATAGTTAGAGGCCCAGCTTCTGATGACACTTGCTGAGTATACAAAATATTTGGCTCCGATGGCCCCGTGATGTTCAACCCCCAATTTAGCAACCTTCCTTCATCCAAAAAATCAGTATCAAAAACCTTAAGAGTCCATTTACCGTCAGGGATGATGGCGAGGTAGCCCGTCAGATCATAACTAAAAGTCTTCCCATCGGATGCGAAATGTCCACCATGCAGGTCAAAGTGGTAATCACGTCCATTTGGAGATGTAAGTATGAGATACAAATCGTCCGGGTATTCGTGCTCCAAAATGGCTTCAAAGTATATTCCAAAGGCTGGTCTACCATAATCGATTTGGATGGTTGAGGAGATTCCTTTTTGATCGGCATCAGGTATCTCAATGGGAGAACCATCATACTTAAAAATATCATCAGCAAGTGTATCCAGAACGGTAATTGAAATTGTATCCGATCGGATCTGACCCAAAGTGTTTCTGACGATAACATGATAGTCACCCGAATGAGCCATATCTGCATTTGGTATGTTCAGATTAGCATGATAGGCATTGGGAATTCGGTGATTGTCACGATACCACTCGAAAATTAAGGGTTGAGTCCCTTGTGCTCTTTTAACGCTTAAAGATATCGACTCACCCTTTCTGTAGAGCAGTTTACCCTGAATGCCCTCTAACGAGGGAGGACCTTCAGTTGGAGGCTCAACACTATCAATGATGGCACGTAGCTCCGGAGCACCAGGGTAACCTGACCCACGGTACAACACTTCCCACTGCTCATGTGATGCTGATGAAGCAACTCCATTGATGATCACAAACAGTGGAATGGAACCTGTCTCAAATTGACCATAGGCCTGATTGGATTCAAAATCCTCCGCTACCCAATCCAAACCGGCGGAATGTATAAAGCTAGCGGTCAAGGACTCCCCTGATTGTTCAATATTAACAGGCAAAACAACTACTGGGATGCCGTGAATATTCCCTTCACGTCTGTGATAGTATTGATTGACGTTCCTTTCCAAATCCGGAGAGGAAGTTCGGCAAGGCCCACACCAGTGTGCAAAAAAATCCAATACGAGAATTTTACCATCGAAATCTGAAAGATTGATCTGCTCATCACTGTTGTGAGTCCCAATAGTGAAATCCCTGGCTATCCCACCCAGAGGCGTCCTTTGAGCATTTAGTTCACCTATTGAAACCGAAAAGGACGCCATACTGAAAATAAGAATGGTCAAAAAGGATCCTGAGCCTGTTTTCAATTGATTAGATTTCATGAGCAAAAATTTGGAATTTATTTGGAAAAAACGCGGGGTGAACAAAGAGCCGCATGGGTTCGCCAGCGGTCAGTTATACACCAATAGTTGATTGGGCATGTAGCTTTCCCGAACTTGATGTCTTCTAAATGACCGTCAACAAAAGCGTAATTCGCTGAACCCTGAATGTATCCTTCAGGACCTTTTCCACTCATGTGGCGACCTTCGGTTAACAACGATAAGAAATCTGTACCTAGGGGCAGGACATCCAGCCACATCAGTGGCATATCACGATTTTTCTCACCTAGCAAAATAGTGGTTGAAGGATGAAGAATCTGGTTCTCTTTGATGATTACTGACTCCTCCTTCCAAAGATAGTCTCCAGTTGCTTCAAAATGTGCATCTGAAAAACCATTGATGACATAACTCCTCTCTTTGGAGCGAAGCATCCATTTTGGTGGAAGTGGTTGATCGGGTTTAGCATTTTTCTTCTCCAATTTACCCAACTTTCTCTTATCTTCGGGACAGATCAAAAGAGAATCTGAGGGCGATAAATTCTTGCTGATGGCAGCCAACCAATCATTTCCTTGACCACGGTGCGGAAAACCTTGTTCGTGTTCCAGGACGTAGTAGGAGATCCCAAGGTTGAGCTGGCGCAACTGATTCAAACACTGGATTCTTCGGGCACTGGATTTGGCACGAGACAGAGCTGGAAGTAAGAGGCTCGCCATGATGGCCACAACAGCAACTACGACCAAGACTTCAATCAAAGTAAAGCCTCTCGAATAATACATTCTGATGTCGTGCTTTGACATATTAGAAGTTGATCAAGTCCTCCCTTCGTTAAACACTCCAAAGCTCGCCCACGGCTTTGACCAAACTTGGAAGGGGACAACGGTCCGGTTTATCTAGAGGGAGCAATCAAGAAGGCATCATCAAAATCCTCAAACCATTCACTTCCCCCGATGCTGGTTAAAAGATATCTAGCGTAGAGGCATTTTAACAACGCATATCTTGCTCTTAATTAACCATTTGTTAGATGGATTCCAACATTTTGATATTTGGATGCTTTCTAGGAGAGGCTGGCGTATTCACACATGGGTAAGTTTAACAAAAATCAAGTCATACGACTGCAGAACTAATTGTGTGCATTCTTAATCCAATTAACAAGCGGCAGAAAATTTTGTGAATATAGATACACATCAACATCGGTTACCTCTCGTGGAAAGGTAACGCTTACCTTCCAGCTCTCATGCCCCTTTTTGAAATACCCACAGAACAAAACCATTGCCGAGATCGAATCGAGCTTATTATTCTGGCTGTGCGTTTGTTATTGGAATGGATCCTCTAGCGAGCGGACTTTAGCTTTATGATGCTGGTTATCGACAATTACGATTCGTTTACTTACAACCTGGTTCAATACCTTGGGGAAATGGATGTCCCCATGGAAGTGCATCGTAATGATCAGATCACCCTGGAAGAGATAGCTGCAAAGAAACCGGAAAGAATCCTTATTTCTCCCGGTCCCTGCTCACCAAAGGAAGCCGGTCTTTCAAACGATATCATCAAGGCTTACGCAGGAAAAATTCCACTGCTGGGTGTGTGCCTGGGGCACCAATGCATTGGTTACAGTTTTGGGGCCGAAGTTATCGTTAATCATCGCCTGATGCATGGGAAAACGTCCCCGATCAAACACAACGGTAAAGACCTCTTCGCGGGCATTCCAAGTCCGTTCAACGCCACGCGCTATCATTCACTGGTTGTAAAGCGAGAAAGCCTGCCGGATTGTTTTGAAATCACCTCGGAGACGGAAGAGGGCGAGATCATGGGTATGCGGCATAAAACGCTTCCACTCTGGGGTGTCCAGTTTCATCCTGAAAGTATCTTGACCGAGCACGGCAAGACCTTGCTCGGCAACTTCCTCAAATTGAGTTAGACACCAAAAAACCCCGACAAGGAATGCCGGGGTTTTGAAATTTTAGTGGAGGTGACAGCGGCTCCAATCAAACGTTTCGATTGCGACGCTTCACTTTCAACTGAGCCAAGGAATGAGCCAGGGCAGCTTTCACTGTAGCCAGTTCCTCATCTGAGAGTTTTTCCTGCAGACGAGCTTCAGCACGCTTTTTGGCTTCTTCTGCTTTGGCTTCATCAATGTTATCCTCGGTGACAGCCATATCGGTGAGGATGGATATTTTGTCAGGAGTTATCTGAACAAATCCTTCACCAATGGCGAGAAACTGCTCCTCGCTGCCTTTCTGGGCCACGATTTCACCAGACGAAACCTGCGTCATCAATGGAACATGATTAGGGAAGATCCCCATCTGCCCCTCCTTAGCCGGGAGGGTTACCATGTTCACATCATCGGAATAAATCTTGTCCTCAGGTGTGACAATTTCGAGTTTCATTGTATCGGCCATAGCTTCCGCAAGGTTGAGGGCTGTGAATCACAAGCCCGTTTATACCCAGAGATCAATCTTCTTCGTAGATCTCTTCGATCTTACCCTTCATGTAGAAGTTACCTTCACCGACTTCGTCATGCTTGCCGTCAAGGATTTCCTTGAATCCACGAACGGTGTCTTTGACGTCCACCTGCTTACCAGGGCGACCGGTGAAAACCTCAGCAACGGAGAATGGCTGGCTCAGGAATCGTTGGATCTTACGAGCACGGAAAACGGTCAATTTATCCTCAGGAGAAAGTTCGTCCATACCCAGAATGGCGATGATGTCCTGCAGGTCCTTGTAACGCTGCAACACATTCTGAACGCCACGTGCAACCTGGTAATGCTCTTCACCCACCAATTCGGGGCTGAGTGCGCGGGAGGAGGAAGCCAATGGATCCACAGCCGGATAGATACCAAGTTCAGCAATGGAACGTTCGAGAACCACCGTTGCATCCAAGTGAGCAAACGTGGTGGCAGGGGCTGGATCCGTCAAATCGTCCGCAGGCACATATACAGCCTGGAAGGAGGTGATAGAGCCTTTCTTGGTGGAAGTAATACGTTCTTGAAGATCACCCATCTCAGCGGCCAATGTTGGCTGATAACCCACCGCACTGGGGGTACGACCAAGTAGTGCAGATACTTCAGAACCTGCCTGAGAGAATCGGAAAATGTTGTCAACGAAGAGCAAAACGTCCTGATTCTTTTCATCACGGAAATACTCGGTAATGGCTAGACCGGACAAGGCCACTCGGAGACGAGCACCCGGGGGTTCGTTCATCTGACCATAAACAAGAGCGATCTTGGAATCTTCCAGTTTATCCTGCTTGATGACGCCCGCGTCGGACATTTCACCATAAAGATCGTTACCTTCACGGGTGCGTTCACCGACACCGGCAAATACGGAAACCCCACCATGAAGTTTGGCAATGTTGTTGATCAACTCCATGATCACAACCGTTTTTCCAACACCGGCACCACCGAAAGCGCCAACTTTACCACCTTTAAGGAAGGGGCAGATCAAGTCGATTACCTTAATACCAGTGGTCAGAATCTCAGGAGATGTCGCCTGATCGACCAAGGAAGGAGCTGCGCGGTGAATGGGGTAATATTTATCGGCTTTAAATGGACCTCGATCATCAACCGGCTGGCCAGTCACGTCAAAGACACGTCCCATGACTCCATCGCCAACAGGCATGGAAATGGCGGCACCGGTATCTTCAACTTCCAACCCGCGCTTGAGTCCTTCAGTCGAAGACATCGCCACAGCGCGCACCCAGTTATCTCCCAGATGCTGTTGGACTTCCAAAGTGAGTTTGCTGTCTTGACCTTGAACTTTGTAGTTAATGGTCAACGCATTATAGATAGCCGGTAGCTGATCCGTGAATTCCACGTCAACCACAGGGCCAATGACTTGAACGATCTTGCCTTTGTTCATCGATTTCGAAACCTGTTATATCTATTAAGCCGGTAAGCCGTTTTACTCCATGCTGAGCACAACTCAGCTTCAAGAGCAGAGCACATTAAGGGTTGCCAACAAATCATGTCAAGCTGGCAATTGGCTTCTCTGCCTCTTTACAGTCAATCAGTCCAACGTCTTTTGATTAATATTAGAAATCCTTATGAAACGCTCTACAACAAACAAGCTCATAAGGACACCTGACAAGATAAGGGGACTATTCTGCGAGAATATTATCAATCCTTTCAAGTGTATCAGGGGATAGGGTCACATCACCAGCCTGAACGGTTTCGCTGATCTGTTCAGGCCGGCGTGCCCCTGCGATGGCTGCGGTCATTTCACTTCGGCGTAATACCCACGCCAAAGCCAATTGTGAAAGAGAAATTCCCATTTCTTTTGCGATGGGCTGCAACTGGTCCACAATTTTCAAATTCTTCTCAACCTGTGGAGATGTGAAGTATGGATTGGCTTTGCGCCAGTCGTTGGAAGGTAGATTCTGGATGCGTTCGATGGAAAACTTTCCGGTCAATAATCCAGCTTGCATCGGACTGTAAGCAAGCACACCTATTTGGTTTTCCAAACAATAAGGCAATATTTCAGGCTCCACATCCCGACGCAACATGCTGTATGGAGGCTGCAAGGATGTCACCGGATGGATGGGTTGTATTCTTTTTAACTGAGAAAGGCTAAAATTGGACACTCCTGCGTATCGTATTTTACCGGCTTGAATCAATTCAGCCACCGCCCCCCACCCTTCTTCAATTTCCTCATCAGGTTCCGGCCAGTGAATTTGATAAAGATCGATACAATCAATTCCCAGACGCTGCAGACTCGCATCCACTTCGCGATGCACACTGTCACGACGAAGACATTTTCCTATTTCGCGGCTTTCACCTTCCCAGACACGACCACATTTTGTAGCAATCAGCACTTCATCCCGACGGTCACGAATCGCTTTGCCAACCACTTTCTCGGCATGTCCATGACCATAGATGGCAGCGGTATCGATCCAGTTGATGCCGGCATCCAAAGCCTGATGTACGGATGCGATCGAGGCTTCATCATCCTGGTCACCCCAACCAAACTTCCAATCACCACCCCCCATCGCCCACGTGCCCAGGCCTATCGGAGTGAAATGCAAATCGCTGTATCCAAGTTTTCGAGTCTTCATATGAGTCTATGGTATGGCCAAAGATGCTATCCATTTTGAAATCCATTCTCAATCCATTAACCACCAAGCACATTTCCTGAAGCATCAGGATCCGATAAAATCCGGTGAAATAAAAACTCGTGGAATTTAAGACTTAAGCGAATATTCTGTGGTCCATGGATTTCCCGACAAAGAATGGTCGAATGCATCTTAAGAAGTACTGCCTGATATCAGGGCTCGTTATACTGTTGCTGTCTCTTTCAACAGCGGTGGCAAATTCAGCCGACTCCATCAAAATTTTGAATTGGAATGTATTGTATGGTTTTAATCACCGCCAGGCTGTCGAAGAAGGAAGTGCTTGGATTGAGAAACAACAGCCCGATGTGGTCGCTCTTCAGGAACTGAACGGGATTTCAGAATCACAACTTGGAGAGCATTCGAAGACCTGGCAACACCCCTACGCCGTCACTCACAAGGAAACGGGATTCCCAGTAGGATTGACTTCGAAACAACCCATCGAAGTCATTGAACGAATTCAAAAGGGTGGGCATCATGGCTACCTCCATTGCAAAACCTACGGCATTCATTTCTTTGTGGTTCACTTTTGGCCGGGAGTATTTTTTGAAATCGACCGTGTCACCCACAACGCAAAAGCACTGATTGAACAGAACCAAAGGGTGATGATCCTCGGTGATTTCAATGGATGTTCCAGGAAGGATGAAGCTTACCTGAAAACTCATGCGACGCTACGGGAGATTGACTACAATTTTGTGGACCAGATAGAGGAAGCCGGATTCATTGATTTGGTTTACAAACATGATCCGATGGCAAAAATCTCCTGCCCTTCCCCGATTACCATTCCAAAATGGACTCAAAACCTGGATGATCTGAAAAAGAAACAGTATCGCATTGATTTTATTTTTGCAGATAAGTTTTTTGCCAAGCAGTCACAATCTGGATCGATTGCCATGGATCAGGAAATAGACACCATATCGGATCACTATCCCGTCATCGTGACGATCAAACATTAACTCTTTTCAACAGCGCACCTCAAAAGAAGGTTATCGAGTCAATCGGAAGAAAGCCTGCCTTTGATTGGGCAGGATCGTGTAGGAGGTGGGTGAGTCCTGCCGCACACTTTGCCCTTCCACAACCGGCTGCCAGGGTCCAGATAAATCAAGGGCCGCTTCGAGGGTGACATCGGTCCTGCCTTCCGCCCAGTGAATCACTATGTTTCCTCGGTCAAACGACAAGGCAAGTGAAGGGGGACTCAATCGTGGTTCGATGAATCCATTCAAATAATCATGACGTCGCTGAATGTGATTCATCAGGCTGTTCACATTGCTGCTACGTCCACCCTCGGCAGCAATGGCTTCGATGACGGGTCGAAGGTTTTCTGGTGAATGAACGGTGTTGTTCAATTGATGGAACATGGCGAGGAATTCCTGCTCATAAGCGATAAAAAAGGAATCCTTGATACGGTTCCACCAACCCGACCTATTCCCGACATTACCAATCCTCCGTTCCTCCGCACCGCGAAATGGATTGGCGTTCCAAGCACTGAATTGGCCTCCAGAATCAAGAGTGTTATCCATGTCCCAGGGAAACATACACCATTTTCCGTCCTCAACCTTGCGATACAGGAAGTGGTTCTGAAACATATCATCAAAGGTCCCGACATAATTAATGGTGCAGATATACCGCAGGGTTTGTTCGACATCAAAGTTGTCTGCAAGCCATTGCCTTAATGCCTGGGGCCCTCGATTGCGTGCTGCGTGCAGGGCTTCAATCATGGGTTCGACGATATCAGGTCGTCCATCCCCCGGTTCATTTTTCCAACCATGGGTTTTGCGGTTGAAGGTATACTCATATCGATCCGACTCACTGAAACCATTGCGTGTCCCCCTGATCAACCGAGCATCCCCCCAACTCCAGGGACCTTCATCTCCGGTATATCCTTGAGATTTGAACAGGTCGCCCACTTCATCATACCAGCGATCCACCAGGTCTCGACCCGGACGTTCAATTTGAAAAGCATCTCGATTAAACTGACATCCATTGATCCTCAAATCGGACCATGAAGTGTGCGGTGCAGGCACTCCTGCCAATTCAAACATCTTAAAGGATACCCGTTGTGGCCAGCCGGATTGTTTTTGAAGATGGATGATATCCAATCCATGCCAATTGCGATAAGACGGAAACCGAATACGCCAGCTCCTTACCTGAGCACTCCCGTTTTGATGCGATGGGCAATCGAAATCAATATTACTGCCATTGCGACGATTCCATCGGCTTCCTTGATGACGAACAGTCACATCAAATACCTGCCCCATCGAAACGAATGTCGCTGGCACTTCGTTGTTCCACGTCGGATTGGGCTGCCCTCCCGAAACTCTTCCTGCATTGGTCCAAGTGTGAAGTCGTCTCCAATTGGCTGAGGAAAGAAACAGGTGGTATTGATTAGGTTGGTTGGTGGAAACCTGCGGATCCACAAAATAGCCATGCCACTCAAATGCATCTCGATCAGCGTTGGGACTCAGGACGCTTTGACCATTGTCCATTTGTAAACGAACTCGATAGCGAACCACTGAATTAACATCGAACGCAGGCAAGGTGGCTGAGTATCGCTCTCTCAATTCAGCTCCTTGTTCATCCACTTCGGGACGCATGACCAACTGGGAAATCGTCTCATTTTCTCGCTCATGATCATCCACAAAATACTCCAATGTGACGGCTTGAATGGCATCCAATCGTGCTGAAGGAGGCCATTGCACTGTAATGGTCGGAGTGGTGCCTGCGATCACCATGGTCGGATTCACGTTGATCGATTGAGGTCCGCTCAATAATCCACAATCCCACTCGGAGTTAGGCATATGAGGAGTTGGGGAATCAACAGCACTCCAATTTCCGGGAAGTTCACCGGATTCCATGTCACAATTCCTGCGCAATGAGTATCCAAGTTTAGGATGCCCCGGCATTCCATCCGCAAGTGAGGGCCAGGGAAAATCGTCGTCGTAACAAACCCGATCCGTCAATCGTCCATCTCGCCGAATCAGAACGACCTCCCCTCCTCCATTCGGCAAATCACCCGCTAGAGGTTCAGCCAGGAGGCGACCTCCGAAGTTAAATTCTCTCGATAAATGCTCAGGCGAGACTGCCACGGTCAGGTGCTGTCCAGATGGCAAGGAGGTTTGATCTGGAAACAGGTAAAACACACTTCCCGCGATGGCCCATCCACCCAGATCAACGGTCTGGTTGCTCACATTTTGCAACTTGATGAATTCATAGAGGGACTCGTCTTCTGTATCCGTTCCGGCGTGGTAAAGAAATTCACTGATCACAACCATCTCAGGTGTGTCAGGTGGACAATCATTGAGGAAGTTGGGGTGACCAGGGGAGGGCATTCCAATCGGTGAACCAAACCATTGACCTGCCACATTGATTCTATCGTCCCAACAAGCTCTCTCAATGGAAGAACCCAGTCCATCGGCAGTGACCGGCCATGGCGCGGAGTCCGAAAACTCAATCCAGTCAACCGCTACATCAAAAGCATTCAGAAGCCCGAGCGTTTCTCCTCCATTACGCAATCGTCCTCGGAAGACTTCATCTATTAGAGAAGCGGAAATCCCATACTCATTGGCCACTGCCTCGGCATCATTGGCAAGTAACTGAGAGCTTCCTCCAACAATGGAGACCGCCGATGGAAACTTAAAATTCACCCCCGCAAAGCTCCAGTTTCCAATCGATACTTCTTCGTTGGTAATATTTCTGAGCTCAATGTACTCCGCATTTTCGTTGAGTTGCGGATTGTACATCACTTCATTTAATATCACAGCTCCGTATCGATGCCGTTCGTTTGGTTGGCCGGGCGTACCGGCGTTTTGATAAAACCACTGACCTTGACCATCCGGAAATCGTCCGAGTGCTAAATCCGTTTCCAAAGGACCAAAAGCATAAGAATCCACCACCGCAGATCCATCCTCCAAGGTAAGGAAAACAGACTCGCCCTGAGAGCTTAACCCAAAGCCCGTTTGCTCAACACCAGCCTCTACCACCAGAAAACCACCTGCAGGAATCAGAGATCCGGCTGGAATTTGGTAAAGCATCAGGGGATCCGGTTTGTCTGACAGCCACATGCCACTCACATCCACATCAGTTTCGTTGGGATTATATAGCTCCACATAATCGGAGGTGGCTGAACCATTGGTAAACACTTCATTCACGACAATGGATCTCTGCTGCTCATCGAGTGTTGGAAGTTGCTTTAAGGTCAGGTTCAGTTCAGGTGCCATCACAAAGTCAGAACTATTGCCGATCCCAACGTTATGTCCCTGAATAGCCAACCAATTTTGCCCGGCCAGCAGCAAGTTCTGGCGGGCAGTCAAATCGATGGTTTGAGGATCATAGTCGGTACCTGCGATGGATGTTTGATTGAAAGGTGGTGGATTGCCGTTCACTCCTTCAGCCCCTACTCTCACCCCGTTCAGATAAACCACAAAACTGTCATCGTAGTTCATGGTGAGTTGAAGGGATTCAACACGCTCCAGGTCGGAAGCGTTCAATTGAAAGGGAACGCGGGCGTAGACCGAAACGTAATTGTTCCGCATGTCATTGAGAATGGTTGTCAGGTGCGAGGCCTCAGCTGCATTGTTGCTGTATCCAAAACCAGTGCGTCCACTCAACCAGGCATTACTCATCTCAAAATCAGGCTTGGCCCAATCGATGTTTCCGTTGCTTGGTTCTCGCACGCCCTTGAAATAAAAACCTCGTGCCCCTTTTTGAATCAGTGTGCGCTGGAGGTTGCCTTCGTTTCCCGAAGGTTCAGCCATTCCAGGTGATCCGCCCATTTCGCGACTGGATCGCCAACTGGAAGCCAAATCATTATCCAGAGCGAAATCTTTCAAGACCAATGAATGCCCTGCTCCGTCGGTCGAAGCCGGCCAGGCTCCAACGGTTCCATACCGAAATCTCAACACCGTTTCACCAAGTGGATCTACCAATCGAATTGTCTCTCCGGCATTACTTAACTGTCCGGTGTATCCACCAATGACATTTTGAATCCCATAATGCTGTGAAGAAGCAGCTGCATCTTTTGCAATGACCAAATAGGATCCCGCTTGCAAGCTCGTACCGGCCGGGAAAACAAAATCAATGCCTTGAGTAAATCGATAGTTTTCCAACTGGATGACATCGGGACCGATGTTGGTCAGTTCGATAAATTCGAGTGGCTCTGTTCCGTCTTCGAGGGATTCACCTGCTGGGTGATACATCAGTTCGCTCACGATGATTTCCGCATTCAGAGCAGTGGCGGACATCAGCAAGCAGAACACTGACAGCGCCCAAATTTCTCTGAACCAGATCTTCAGAGGTGAATTCGGCAATGAAACGGTCGTGTTCGAAGGCAATATATTCATAGTTTAGCAAGAAAAGTCAGCAGTTCCGATGCCACTCGCGATTGAAGTAGTGGTCAACGACGCACAAGACTTCAGGATCATCGAAAGAGGACACACACGGGTGTAGGCACATCCATGCGTGTTCCCGTGGCCTCCAGGGCACCTGTTGCCTGATCGATCTCAAAAACAACAATGGAATTGGACGACTGGTTAGCAGCCAGCAAAAATTTCCCATGTGGATCAATACCAAAACTTCTGGGCGTTTGTCCCTGGGTAGGTTCGTTTTCGATATACGTCAATCGGCCCGTTTCTTTGTCCACCTGGTAAACGACAATACTGTGATGCCCTCGGTTGGATCCGTATAAAAACCTGCCTGTGGGATGAATGAATAATTCTGCAGTGCTGTTGCCTCCTTCATAGTCATCCGGCAATGTGGAAATGGATTGAATTTCACTCAGTTTACCTTTGCCTGAATCCCATTTGAATGCGGTGACGGTATTGTCCAGTTCATTGATCACATATCCAAATCGATTGTTTGGATGGAAAGCAAAATGCCGCGGACCTGCTCCGGGCCTAAGGGAGACTGAAGAGGCCTTGTACACATCAAGACGTTTCCGCTTGGCATCGAAAGGATAAATGAAAACCTTGTCCACTCCCAGATCAGCTGCAACAGCGAAACCTTGGTGACCATCCAGATTGATACAATGTGCGTGGGGTCCCTCCTGCCGCTTAGGGTTGACACTGGAACCCAAATGCTCGACCACATCTGCAGTGGTTCCGAGCCCTCCATTTTCTTCAATTGGCAAAACGGCTACCGTTCCGCTCGTATAATTGGCCACCAAAACAGAACCACCGGTGGCGTCCACTTCCAAATGGCAGGGAGCCTTACCTCGACTGGCAACCTGATTGATCAACTCAAGTTTCCCGTTTTGTTCATTCAAGCGGAATGCGCTCACGGCTCCTGTAGGTTGGTCATTGAAACTACCCGTCTCATTGACGGCATAAAGAAGTGGCTTTGTCGGATGCAGCGCCAGAAAGGAAGGGTGTTCTGTTTTGGCGACCAATCGAATATCTGAAGTCAATTTTCCGGTCTCCTTATCCAATCCAAACGCGTAAATGCCTTCGCTGACTTTACCCGTATAGGTTCCGACGAAAACATGATACGAATCAGACACCACCGCATTCATGGACAACAAGCCACTTAGAACACAAAGGAGCCAACCCTGACGGAAAGAAGTGATTTTCATGAGAAACATCAATCCTCATCTGAACCTAAAAATCAAGAGACAACTGACCGAAGGTATCAAATCATCACCATAAGGAAGCTGATAACGATGAATGGAATGCCGATGTTTCTCACCTCGACTGAAATAGAAGGGAAAAGGAACTGAGCTTAATTGGAGTCAGACCCCCCGACAACTAATCCCCTATTTCCAGTCAAGCATCTGAATATTGAAAAACAACCCATGAACACGGGCATCCATGAAAGCAAGTGTATGGGCAATATGCCGTTGGAAGGCATCCCCTGCTGAATACTCAAACCAATCCCGTACAGCGTCGCCAACAAGGCAACCAAAAACGTCCCCTTGTGATACCTCAAGCGAGTAACCCCCATCACCAGGGAAACCAAAGCAAGGATGTTCGCAACTATCCAATGGAACATGACGAGGAACGTGATCATAGGCTTACATCTGAAATAATTCCATAAAGTGAACCAGAAGTCCAAGAATGTTTGTACGGCTCAATCATCCATGAGCAATGCCAAGGTTCAATGAATTGAATACCAGTTCCTTGTTGTTTCGGACGAGCTGATAGACAAACACCAAAACGAATTACCGAGTTTCTGCATTTTTAAGTGACCGGAGAATATCAAGCGGTTTCAACTTCTTCCGTTTACGGCTTGTTCTTGATTGGTCTGGCACAGTTTTTGAAACATTATTTTTTAAAACATTTTCGATATGTTTATATTCCTCCTCAAGTTGTTCCAATTGAGTCTGTAATTTTGGAGTCATTAAACTCGCATCACCGTGCTTGGATAACCATTCCATGAGCAATGGACGCTCGTTCTCGAAGGCATATTCCAAAGGTGTGAGTCCTTCTGGTCCAACTTCATGAATGATGTTTGAAAAATTTGGTAAAAGATCAGGCAACATTTTTTTCACAACCGATTGATTGGATACGAAGGGCAATTGATTCCAAAACGTTTCATATGCAATTTGCTTTCGTTTATCTTCAGGCAACAATGCCAGCATTCCCTTGAGAACATCAAAATCTTTTTGCGTGAAAAACCCCAAATCTAAAGGGCGATATCCCATACTGTCTTTAAGATCTATATTTACGTTACGAATAATCGGATCTATTTCGTCTTCCCCGGCAGCAAACAATGCCAATTGATCCCGGATGGAACTTTGAGTCTCATGCATCATCAACTCATGGATAGGGGTTCGCCCCCTATAGTCCTGCTCGTTGATATTGGCTTTGTATTCCAATAACAAACGTGTGAGATCGTCACTAATGACAACTGCTAAATGTAATGGGGAAGTCCATCCAACGGGCAAATCTGGACCGCTAAATTTTCCTTCTTCAAAAACACTTCCATTGAGCGCACTGTTTAAGGGTAATCCGTTATTTATACCGTGTAAGGGCAATAATGAGCTAGAGCGTTTTTTGAAATAAAGAGATTCCTTGTCCAATCTTCCTGAAATTCGATTACCAGGGTGTTGAACACAACCCAAAATATTGGGATCAGCCCCATGACGTAATAGAAGTTTGGCAAATTCAATTTGCTTTTGTGGCTCAATATTTGAATGTGCCAGAAGGTATAAAAGAGGGGTCAGGCCACAACGGTTGATCGCATTCACATCGGCACCATTTGCCAATAACAATTCAGTCAATTCAATAAAACCATTCTTTGAACTAAAATGGAGTGGAGTATTTCCTTCAGTCAGTAAAGCCGCATAATGTTGATTTTTGCCTATGAAGGAGTGTGATTTTGCATCACGATTTAATGGAAGGCCACTACGTAACTGTGCCAGAAAACGACGATTCATAGCTCCGGAAGAAGAAATGGTTGGAGCATTGAGCGCTGAAGACTGATTAACATCCGCACCTGCCTTGACCAAAGACTGAGCGATTTTAAGGAACCCCTTTTCAGCAGCCAAATGCAAAGGAGTCGCGTGATACGGTTCCATAGCATTTGTCTCGATACCTTTAACTTGCAGCAGCTCCTTCATCAATTCTACATCACCGTTTTGAGCAGCGTAATGCAAAGCAGTCTTCCCAAATCGATCCCTGGAATTGACATCCACTTTTTTGATTAAAAACCGCACAACTCTCGTGTAACCCTTTTGAGCGGCTTCGTGGATAGGCGGTAATCCGGTTTGATTGTAATGCGTCAGTAGATCAGGTTTTTGGTTGGCCAAATCAATCAATTCCCCAAGCATGATAGTTTCGGGATTCTTGTCATCTTCTTCCTTGCGTTTAGCTCTTTCCAGAATAGTAAGCTTCGAAAACTGGATTTCTTGAAACCGCTGAATAGCTTCCTCTGTTGCTTTTTTTAAAATTTCAAACTGTTCAGCCCATTCATCAGAATTACTATCATCACTATTCAATGATGCTTCAAGTTTCTTAACCTCTAACTTATTTACTTTTTCCAAGATATTTAAGGCTGGCTGATACCCCAGATCCAGTGCCAATGCTTCTAGTGCTGCCAGATAATTCATTTTGGGTAGTTCTTTAAGAAAGCGTCGGAGATCCTCCCTATCTTCAAAATCAATCGAAGCAGCTGTCCTGGAAGGAGGAATCAAATCTCGAGTGATTTTGGATTCACCTGCATTCGACAACCCGCTGGTTCGCTCCAAGACTTTCAATTTAATCTTAAGCTGCTGGATGGATTGTTTTATCACATCGGACTCTTGTTCAAGTAAAGAAGCTAATCGTGCTTTAACAGATCGAAGATTAGGATGCTGCTTCTCGAAGATTCGGCTATTGCGAAGAATGCTCAATTGATAGGATGTTTTTTCTGCCTGCAACTGAGACGGTAGTTTAAGATCTGTCTTTTGGATTAGCATCTGCATGGCGACTTCGGTGGGTGCCTTTTCCAGTTCTTCGATGAGCAAACGGAGAGTGCGAGGGTCGTCTGTTAATCGTTGAGATCTTGTTGATGGCTCCTCTTCTTCCGATGTTTTTACGGTTTCCAAAGCAACAAGCCTGATCCCAAGGTTTTTGATAGCTTGCTCAACATGAGCCTTCATCTGATCATTGAGAGAAGCGATTTGAGCCAACTTCTCCTGAATACCAGGCCATTTGTCCAAGTAACGGATACGAAGTTGGGCGAGTTCCGCTTGTGTTTTACGGTATTGGGATAATAGAGCACCTGCGTTGGAATCCCCCGTCGTCTGTGTCAATGTCTGCATTGCCGCTTCTGGCTCGGCATGGCGCAATTGAGAAATCAATAGTTTGAGTGAAGTGGGGTGGTTGATAATGGCATCATCGGGAGTTTTGATTTCAGGTAACGGCGCAGCGGCTGGCACAAAGCGTTGACTCAATAACGCTATGCTTTCCTGATCTGGAAATTCGTTGATAATTCGAGCATATAGAGGAGAAGCTTCATCCATTCGACCTAATTTTCGAAGACATTCCGCAAGGCGATATACACTCATGGCAATCACGCTCCGTTGCTCATCAAAAGCATTCACAATGCCTTGATAATGCTCGACTGCTTTTTCCAGATCTTGATGCACCTCTTCCTGCATCAAACCTTGATCGAATTGTTCACGCCAATTTGATTCGGCAGCCTGAACCACCCAGGATTGCAAGGAAATAAAGGCAATAAGAACAGCGCTAATCACGGTTAAACATTTGTTTTTCATCATGGATATCTTGGTTCTAGTCTCATTGAGTTCTTTCATTTAATAGAAGCTCGTTCAGACGATTGTCAGGATTTTGTTAATTCTTCATCGAGGACAAGCCGGTATCCCACACCGTGTACCGTTTCAATCCAACGAGGTTTCTCTGGATTGGATTCGATCTTCTTCCGCAATTGTAAAATGTGGGTATCGACGGTGCGAGTTGAGGGAAAGGAAGTGAAACCCCAAACCTGATCCAAAAATTGATCTCGACTTACTGGCGCGCCCTCGGACTGAACAAGCAATCGAAGCATGGCATATTCTCTGGCAGTCAACTCCAACGAACGGTTTTTGCGTGTTGCTTTCTGGCGTGCAAGATCGATGTTTACATCCCCCAGGTGCAGAATGCCAGGACCGTCAGCACGTCGACCTCGCCTTAGCAATGCCCTGATCCGGGCGAGTAATTCTTCGGTACTGAATGGTTTGACCAGGTAATCATCCGCGCCTGCATCGAGTCCCTGAACACGATCCTGCACCTGACCTTTCGCAGTCAGCATGAGCACGGGGATCGAACAACCAGCTTTACGTAAGGAAGCGCACACATCGAATCCGTCCATCTCTGGCATCATGACATCGAGCAACACCAGGTCTGGTTTTTCTTTGAGAATCATTTCAAGCCCGGAGGTTCCATTGACAGCCGTCAAAACCCTATAACCCTTAAAAACAAGGCAATCTTCCAAAGCACGGCGCATAGGTAATTCATCCTCCACGATAAGGAGTCGGGCATTGGGATTTTGACTGATGTTGTGGTTCATCATTTTTTAAATCGAATGGGAAGCCTGAGAATAAATCGTGACCCACCTTCTGACGAATCTTCAACCTCAACATTCCCTCCATGGGCCTGAGCGGTGTGCCAGACCAGATTCAAACCGATACCCACCCCTTTGGTTTTTCGAGTCATCTCCGAGCCCAATCGTTCAAACGGCTGAAAAATGCGTAATCGATCTTTGGATTCGATCCCTGGGCCGTGATCCACCACCTGAAATTCTATCTCACTTCCTTTATCTTTCACCCATACTGTGACGGCTCCATGTTTCGGGGTGTGCTTGATCGCATTATCGATCAAATTCACCAAGGCCTGATGAATCGCCTCCCCATCCCAAACAGCTTCACAGGAACCTTTGTTGATGGGGGCATCAGATGGCAGCATCCTGGACTCGAGAGTCACCTGGGCGTTAGCAGCCAAAGGCCCCATCAGGCGGAGCGTCTCATCAAACAATCGTCGGACATCAACCGGCTCGAAAGAATAATGGCGTTTTCCCAGTTCCAACCGTGAGAATTGAAGGATGTTTTGCACCAACGAACTCAGTCGCCGACATTCCAAGCCAATCCATTGCAGATAATCTCTGCGTTTATCCTCACCTCTTTCCTTTTGTTGGCCTAGGTTCTCAGCCATCAGCTGAATGGATGCAATCGGTGCCCGCAGTTCATGAGAAACACTGGCCACAAAATTACTTTTCACCCTTCCCAATTCGACTTGTTGCTTGAAAGCCCTCCATTGTGCCAGCCATCCAATGAATCCGGTTAATCCCGCAAATCCAATCAGCAAAGCCATAGTGCGAGTTCGTTTGTGTGACCGGTATAAAAAACCATGAGTATTTGATACTTCTGAACTCAAAGTAAACCAGGGGAATTTGGCTGATGTCTGAGTAAAATACACCGACTCGAATTCCTTTGAACCTCCCCATTCTGAAGATTCTAGTGTTTCCATCGTATCATAAATGGATTGATCCAACACATGTGCCTTAAAATGAAACGTACTTGCAGGAGCACGGAAATTTCTCCACTCCTCAAGCTTCTCTCCAAAATTCCCTTCCAACCACTTAGGTGTGATTGCGACAAAATGACTGATCTCATTCTGAAGTGTTCGGCAAAGGAGATAATTTTTATTTTCAAATTGGATCCACTTTACATGTGCAGAATTAAGATCCGCCCATTCAGCCCAATGCTCGATTTGAACACTTGCATGCAATTGAAGGGCTCGTTTCCTTTGCTCAAGTTGATTCATATAATTTAAGACCAATGAATCTAATTCACTGCTTTCATCATTCGATATTCGACAATACTCAAATATCTGGTATGTCCAAGGTGTGGGGGATTGCACCTGCCGATGAGCGAATATATAAAACCTTGGAGAAATATTCTGTTTTTCGGAAAAGATGTCTTTGATTAATTGAGCTTCCTGAAAATCCAAGGCCACCGTCAAAGGTAAACCAGATTCCATCAGAATATTTCCATCAATCCTATTCCGTAATCGATCAATTAAATTGAGCTTTGAAATTTTATTTTCATCACCCGTGTTTGTGTGTTTTGCGATTTGTTTGAATTCAACCAAAAAAGGAAAGGGATCAGGAGGATTTGATTGTTGAAATTGGGCAATCAATTGCAACCATTGTTCCGTTCCTTCAAGTTGACAAATTTTTTGCCAGAGATGAATTTGAGATTCATCCAACAAGTGCCACGGCAATTCTACAGGAACAGGTAGACCAGGTTTTTTGATCAATGGTGAAAGCAAACATTTACCAGAAGCATCAACAGAAATGAACAATACATCTTCATCTCGAAATGAATTGGTCTCTGACATCCTCGAAACTCCCTTAGACCAAATAAAAAGGGGGATTTCTGACTCCAGAAACTCCATCAAGCCTGCTGTTGAAAGCTGTATGATTTCTTGAGCCTCTTGTTTGGCCATTCTTTTTTCTTGAGAAACAAGCCAAATACCCAGTACCAATAAACTCAAGATGGGAACCAGCGTAAGAGGCATCCACGACCCAAATTGATGCTCTTCAAGTGGTGAATGGATTGATGTTTTCATGGTTCTCGATTTCCGAACTTCAGGAAAACCCAATTCCTCCACCCAATTGTCAAGATTGTGTTAAAAACCTCCGCGTTCTCAGCGACTTGAGCGTAGCGGGTGTGAGAAACAAAAACCACACATCATCCCCTCACTGCTCGAAGGGAATCACCATTCCCTCTTCTTCCCCTGCCAATTGGGCACGCACGGACTCGTGTCTTTCTTTGATGAAGCGCTTGATCTGGTGCACAGGTCGATTGGGATCCATGGGGTTGCCGGTCGGTTGCTGGTAAATGTCATCTGAATTTACGGCGATTTCGAATTTTTCAGACCGTGGGGCAGGTTCCTTTTGGATATACGGTCGAATGATATTTGCGATATGATCGATATCCTTGCTTAGTTTATCTGGAACAAAAAGTCGTTCGAGTTGATTTTGGATTTCCATGAGATAAAGCTCCTTGAATGCCGAGATCGCAAAGAGCTTCTGAACGAAGTAATTTTCTCCGATCCAGGGTTTATGGATGCTGGCATGAATCCGTTGATCCAAAGTGCCTGTAAGAGGAAACTCGCCCCAGGAATGATCGAGATCCCAAGGAGCAAAACCGATCAAATTTGTTTCGGGAGCCAGAGTCATCAGGAAATTTTGACCATTGAAGAGAATGCCGTCGAAGTTGGAAAGCAATACCTGTGCCGCGAAGAACCTTGCGAGATTGGTCACGTCGAAATATCGATTCAATTCCTCAGAAGAATCTTTGTTTGATTCCAAGGTAAACCACTTGGCTGCATCCATGATGTGCTGCTGCTGCGCTTCGGTTAAGTCCGTTTTTGCTCCATAAATATCCGCATATGCAGACCAAACACTCCCGTTGTATTTCAATAGATCCAGTGTCACCGGCTTGAGAACTGCACCTCCCTTGACACCCAGGCTTTCGCGAAGCCAACGATCATTTGGTTTCTGCACCAAAAGATAAAGTCCCAGTTGTGATGGGGGCATGTAATTTTCAATCTCAAGGGTGACCTCGACAAAACTCGTTCCAGGACTGGGAATGCCGGTCTGCCTGAAATATCGGTAACCCAAGGCGTCACTGACCCGGGATCGATCTGCCAGAAGATTATGAAAATTCAAAGTCTCCTGTTTCGCGTATCGCTGCCCCTCGACATGCTCATTGAGATCCGCTTTGAAAGATCGTTTATAATTCTGTTTGGATTCCAGAAAGGTGCCGTTGCCTTTGTAACGCACAGCCACATTGGTGAAGGCGATTCCGTTGAAGTGCAGAGCCTCAGCCGAAGACCATGGAAGGTCCCACCCGATCACTCCCAATAATCCAGGCCGACTTGCATTTGGATTACGCAGGTTTTGTTTGGGGGAGAGGCCGCCCTTCATAGGTGGAATATCCTTGGGAGAAAGGGCTGACCATTGATTCGTGGTGAAACGAAAGTGAGCGTTCCACACCCGATCCCATTGAAATAATTCGGCGGAACCAGAAGGCTGAGGATCATAAACAACTGTGTGTCCGGGAGGCGTTGCTTCCGTTAAAACGCTAGGTTTCCAAGCCGGAAAATCGGACCACCCGGACTTCATGAACGCCTGCATCATCCAGCCGGTCACACCAGGTATCTGGAAAAGAGCAATGACACCGGCGATGAATAATACCAAAGCAATAAAACCGTAAAGTCCGAGAAAAAAGCATCGAATCAAAATTCGCTTCCAAAGTGCATCGGGAAGGTTTTTAGGAAAAAAGCGCATACAAATTTTAAATGAGAATTAAACCGAGAGTTGGTAATGCTCCTGATGATAGAACCCTTTCACTTCGAGAGATTGTTTGGCCGGAGCATACTCCAATATGGAAAAAGAATTATTCTCGGGAGCGGGCCCTTCAATCACGGCATTGATCGTGAGGTAATGAATTCCCTCAATCGTTTGATGGTCGTTCACGTGATTATGCCCTTGAAAAACGGCAACGACTTGCCCTGATTTTTGAAGAATTTTACGAACGGCAGCAGCACTGTGAATCCCATAATTTCCTTCGACATCAAGTCGTTGATGAACAAAAACCAGAGTGGGCTGCGGTTTCTTTGAAAGTGTTTCCTGCAACCACTGCTGCTGAATCTCAGGAATCTCGGTATCCGTCCAGGTGTAGTTTTTTCGGCCATAACTCACACCGTCCTGCCGATGACAAGCATCCAGAAACACCAGACGCACGCCGTTGATGGTTTTTACATCAAACGAAGCGTTCTGCTCGACACCGCGCAAAAATTCGGATTTCGTCAATGTCCACACACAATGATTTCCCAAAACAAAATGGCAGGGAGCTTTCAGCTCTTTGAATTCACGATAAATCGTTTCCAGATGAGCATACTCCTTTTCAACGCTTTCACCCGTATCAATCAAATCCCCCAGACAAACGACCAAATCCAATTCGGCCGCGTTAAATTGCTTCACCGCTTCTTTGACTTTGGAAATAGAATCACGGTAATGACGTGAACCTGCCGTGTCCAAATCTGCATAATGAATATCAGAAATCAAACCGATTCTGAGACGATCATTCTTATCATTCGCAGCCATGACACCCGTCGCAAGTGCCAGCGAGGTGGCACCCGTTGTTTTCATGAAATTGCGTCGAGTCCATTTGGATCTCAAATTTAACGTGTCGGACTGCTTTGATTCGTGGTTCATGGTTTTGAATTTGGAGGTTTGGGCGCAAAGTAAGGCATCAGATCAAGAGCCCGCCCCAGTCGTTGACCGGCCTTTTCAGCCGATGCCGAAACTTCATCCATGTCCAAAGGAGTTTTTTCCAACTCATCCTGGGCCACATCGATCAGGCGACCATCCTGGTAAAGTTTGTAACGTTGATCGCGGACAAACTGATTTTTATATTGGCCAAGATTGCCCCACAACGGGTCATAGTAACAATATACCCATTCACGGGGATGACCACGTTCACCTTTGAGTTGGGGAAGAAAACTCCTTCCCTCCACCACCGAAGGGCGAGGGTGTTCGACGTCCATGGCTTCTGCAAAAGTAGGAAGCATATCGGAGAAATCGATCAAGTCATTGCTGACCTTTCCGACCGGAGTTTTGCCTTTCCAATATGCAATCAAAGGCACATGTGTACCTGCATTTGGAGTCGTCCCTTTACCTCCGATCACCGTACCGGTTTGTGTCATGGATTGGATGGAGCGATGAGTTCCATTGTCGGCTGTGAACAGTAGAATCGTGTTCTCGCTCAAGTTCAGGGTTTCCAGTTTGTGGTGAATTCGGCCGACCAGTTTATCCATGTATTGAACCATGTGGGCAAAAAAACGTTTGTCCTTTTTGTTGGGCGTATCTTTCCATTCCGGACTATCGGGTGTCGGAACAAAAGGATCGTGGGTAAGGACCATCGGGTAATACACGAGAAATGGTTCCTCCTGGTGCCGCTCAATGAAATCCAAAATAAAATTGGTAAATACATCAGGGCCATAATCATGGGTTCCAGTTTCCAGAAGTTTTCCGTTTTGTTCGATTAATGCCTGTGCATAGCGCTCGCCCTTGGATCTGGGTTGAGTCAACTGCCACAAACAATACTCATCAAAACCCGCTGCATGAGGCCGATCGGAATCCTGGTAACCGTCCAATTTGTAGGTCAATCCGTTTAATTGCCATTTCCCGGCAATGCAAGTGGCATACCCGGCCTTCTTGGCCAGGTTGCCAAAAGTGAATTCTTTGGGATTCAAATAACCAAAATACTCGTAATTAGCGTGATTGTATCGCCCGGTCATAATTTGCACGCGAGAAGGGGTGCACAAAGGTTGCGAATAACACTGGGTAAACCGCATTCCCTTTTTGGCCAAAGCATCCAACTCAGGCGTTTTGTATGAGGTGCTCCCATTGCTGCTCAAGCATTCATAACCCAAATCATCGGCCATGATCAGGATGATGTTGGGGCGGTCGGTTTTGGCTTCTAATGTGTTAGCAAAGTTGAAAAAAGCACAAAAAATTATTACAAGATAAAGTGTATTATTATTAAATTTGAACATTTATTTTAAATGGGTCGTTAATATTTGGTTCAACTTCGCTTTCCACTCGTCCTCGTCGACAATCTCAAACCTCATTGATTTGCTCTGCATGTCCGGAACGAATTCGCTCCAACCTTTTTTCTTGGCGTACTCATTACACAGATCGAAAATGGACCGCTTGTATTGAGTATCAGCATTACGTTTGAGGTGGATACCCTTGGTTTCCAAGACAAATACTTCATCGAAGGGTTCATCGGCATCTCCGTTCTCTTTGGCCAACGTCATGATGAAGTCGGCAAACACCTTCGTCCGCCTCCATCCTTGAACCGAATAGCCGCGACGAACCGGATTTCGATACCAGAAGAACAACGCCGCTTGCTCGTCCAGATAGGAAGCGACTTCCATTTCCAAATTGTTCATGCCGACCTCCGATTCATGTTCGAACAAACTCAACATGTATTGGCTGCCATCCAGTCGCGATGCACGCTTCTCGCCTTCCTTCACCACAATTTCCTGAGGCAGGCGATTGCGAAGTCCCATTTCCTCCAAGCGTTCGGCAACGACCATGAATCGGATTTTCCCTGCGCTCAGCAACTTACGAAAGACCTGCTCTGAAAGACGATCCCGTTCGGATTCTAGCCGTTTGCGCATTTCTTCAACTACAAACACGAAATTATCTGCCACCAGTTTCCGGTCGTTTCGTTCCAGCAAGGCCTCGAAGACCTTCTTTGCCAGTTCATGTCCCCGCCACGGATTGGGTAAAATGTCCAGTAGGTGACCAGCCACGAAAGCATAGTCTAAATCTCGTGCTGCCTGAACGGGAATCGGTTCTGCGGATTCTTCAGCATCATCTCCAAGGATTCTTTCCTCCAGTCCCGCGCGAAGCTGGATGTCTTTGTCCGTCACCGGGACCAAGGTCAGCTCAGACAAGGGAGAAACATCGATATCGTTCCAAGGTACGCGCGAAAGTATGTCCGCTTCATGATGGACCAGACGCCAATGTTTGCCGTCTTTGATGAAGAACGCAGGAAGGACAATCTTGCGCGCTGCATCCCGAAACTTTTCTCTCGGCTTCACGAACTTTTTAGCCCCGAATTGTGGGACTTCCTTGTCTTCGCGAATTCTCCCCTGCAAATCGCCCAAGCCCTCCATACCGAATCCCCTCCGCACTTCGTTCATCAAATCCCGGCCGCGCCGTTGAAAACAGAACACGTAGCTTTCATCCAAAGCCGCCACGCCGGTTTTCCGCGCATTCGGCTGTCGCAAGACGCGTCCTACTAATTGGGTCAACGCGTTCTTTGAGCTTGGATTCGTGAGGAGGGTGAGCACGTAGGCAAAGGGGCAATCCCAGCCTTCCTGCAAAGCCTGCTTGGTAATGATGAACCGGATTGGACAATCGCGTGACATCAGCCCGCCGACTTCATCCACTTCCTTCAACTCATCTTTCTGGCTGCTCTTGATCGCGATCTGGTCTTCCGGAATGCCACGGGTGTTGACCAGGTATTCCTTCACGTCATCCGCGTGAATCAACCCGACATCACGTTGGCCTTTGCCAGTGCGCTCCACCTGAATCAAACAAATCGGACGGATGTAGACGTTCGTGTTGCTCTCATGTTCGCGAGCGATAAGCTCCAGCTTCTCACGATGCTCAATAGAAGCAAGCAAGGTGTCTCTCCAGTTGGCGCTGGCTCGATTTTGGATGTGCAGGTCCAACTTGATCATTTCATCTCTGAGCAGCTCCGTGCCCGGAACAGCCACCAACACATTCGCTCCTTTCGGCGGAGTGGCGGTCAGTTCCACGATCGCGCAGGGATTGAACCCCTCTAAGGTTGCCCTCGCGTTGTCACTGTATGCCTTGTGTCCCTCGTCGAGAATAATCAACGGATTCAACAACCGCAGTGTGTTGCCCAAGGACGTTTTGATTTGTCGCCCCCAGAAACCTGCCTCTTGCTCGAAGGTGTCGAGATTCGGAATCCGTTCGAGCAGGGCTTTGTGTCCGTTGACATTCTCGTCTGCCGGAAAGAAAAGGTCGAACCCGCCGCTGTCACGAAACATCCGCAACTGTTCCTTCGTTTGCCGATTGGCCGAAGGCAACATCAGCAGGAGCACACACAGATTTTCGTTCACGTCGCTCGGACTGAAGCCGTTGCCTTTTTCCAGAATCACCGTCCGGTTGCCGGAAGCGATATCCAGAAATTGGCGATAGGGATGATCGCGATTCTTCAAGGCCTGCCACGTCTGTCGATAGATCTGCGTGCTCGGCATGATCCACAAGACCAATCCGGTCTGCCGTTTACGGTACTGGGTGTTCACCGCGTCGATGATCCGTGTCGCCAGCAAGGTCTTGCCGCCGCCCGTAGGAACCTTCAGGCAAAACATGGGAACGGATTCCTTCAATCCGTTTTGCCGCGGATAAAACGCTCGTCCCGGCACGGTCTTTTCCCAGGCCTTGCGCACGAAATCAAAACTCAGGTCCGGATCGATCTCGCGCGCCTTAGCCGCCTTCGCACGCATCTCGTCCAGCACGGTGAGATAGTCTCTCACCGTCTCCAACGCGCGCTTCTGGTATTCCTTCAGCTCCATGACTACTTCTTCTTTCCGTCCAGAGCCTGATACACCTGATACGGCAGTTGGCAGAAAGTGATCTGCATCTTGGAGATGAAGTACTGGTCGAGATACTTCGTGGGCGCGAACACGAGCTTGGGCTTGCCGCTCTTACTCGGCAGCTTGCGGGCCACGTCCAGTGTCAGCGCCAGATCCTTCAGCTTGTCGGGATTCGGCTCGTAAATCAGAAACACGTCGTAATGACGGCTTTCGCCGATGAACCACTCCCGCTTGCGAATCTGTTTGGCGTCGAATTCCTCTCCCGTGGCCGTGAAGAACACGTATCCGGCCAAAGCCTTGTATTCCGGCAAATCCTTGCCATCCAGGATCGTCTTCAGCTCCAGCGGGTGACCGAGTTTGAAGTAGCTGAACTCCCCGCCGTAACCGGCCTTGAGGTTTTCATCTTTAGCCTTGGGAACGCCCTTGATAGTGCGGCGCACACGTTCTGCGGTGATGGTGTCTGCGTAGTCTTCGCATTCGACGATGACGAAGCGGCGATTGCCTCCGTCTGCGGCGTTCTGAGCCATCACTGCATGAGCTGTCGTGGCTGACCCCGCGAATGAATCGAGAACAATGGAATCCTTGTCACTTGCGATTTGAAGGATTCTCCGAATTAACGAAGTTGGCTTTACGGTGTTAAATACATCTTCCGAACGCTCAAAGTGGACTAATGAAACTAGTTCCTTTTTTGCATCTTGCGTGTGGCCAACTTCCTGATGAGTCCACAGGGTTTGCGGAACGACACCTGCTTTCACCTCGGACAGAAAGCGCTTCAAACGCGGCATCGAATCGCCATTGGGCCCCCACCAGATTCGGTTGTCTTTATCGAGTTCGTGGAACTTGTCTGGGGCAACTCGCCAGTAATTGCCTACAGATGCTTTGAAGGTCTTTCCGGACGGACTGGTTACCTCATACGTTCCCTGACTGTAGTAGTTGCGAGCGGTGAGGTCGCTCGACGACCAATCACCTCGTGGGTCGTTGTCATCGTTGGTGTATCTGCTTAGCGCGCTTTCGCTACGTTCCAGAAGATTTGGCGACCATCTTTCAAGGTTACGCGCATACGCCAAAAGGTGGTCGTGATCATCCGAGAAATACTTGGCCGTATTCTTCGGCGAGAAGTTCTTTTGCCAGATGACGTTCGCAATGAAGTTCTCCTCTCCGAAAACCTCATCCATCAAACAGCGCAGGCGATGAACTTCGTTGTCATCAATCGAAACGAAGATCGCGCCGTCGTCCGTCAACAACTCGCGCAACAGTTTCAGACGCGGCAGTATCATGCAGCACCACTTGTCGTGGCGGGTCAGATCTTCGCGATCCACTTCCTTGCCCAGCCAATCCTGCATCATGGGCGAGTTCACATTGTCGTTGTAAACCCAATGCTCGTTGCCCGTGTTGTAGGGCGGGTCGATGTAGATGCATTTGACCTTGCCGTGATAAACCGGCAGCAACGCTTTCAGAGCCAGCAGGTTGTCGCCCTCGATGATCAGATTATCATCCCGCAGACTCGGTTTCTTGCTCAGCCCTTTCGATTTCACCGACACAAGTTCGTGAAACGGAACCACCAGATGATGATTCTGCACGAGCCCTTTGCCTTTGAACTGTAGTGATGGCATAAGTATGTCCGGTAATTTTTGCCACTAAATCGGATTGAAATTTAATACACTATCGAATCAGTGGTTGCTGCTAGAGAGTGCGTCCCTGATTAATAAGAAAAACGTGCTTATTCATGCCTTTGTCCCGGGACTCATCAAGTTATTTCGAGATTTGTTGGTCTTATAAACAGTAGCCGTCTCATGGATGAGCTCTAAGGCATCTTCAAGTGCCGGATTTTGGCCATATTCCCGAATGAATTTTTCAGCAATCCGAGCTGCCTCCAGTTCCCTGACATCAGCACCATAAAATTTGGCCAATGCCTTTGTTTGAGAAATGGTTGGTAAGCGGTCCCCTCTTTCGATACGGCTGAGTAATGTAGAATCCATTTCTACATTGGCTGCAACCTCTCTAAGTGCTAACTGGTGGTTTTCTCGCAAATCACGCAGGATATTACTCAAGTTAGAATTCATAGAATCGATGAACGTTGACAATATTCGTCTTGACAAATATTGTCAAGAGAGTTGTGAAAATCCATTTGTCTTGTTAACCAAAGAAGCAATTAAAAAAATTCAGCTTATTTATGACCAAACCTATTTAATCAGATTTCGTTGAAATGACAGGGCTGGATGATGTTGGCTTCGAGCCTGTCGGCAGGCATGAAGGCGCTTAGCAAAAGAGTCAACACCAAGATGAGGTTCGCTGGGATTTGCATGAGGAAAAGATGGCACGACAAAGAAGGGAAAGTCCAGTTTTGAAAATGGACAATCCCGAATGTTCATGCCATCAACGGACCAACGGTTATTAGTTCAAGTTCTCAGGCAATAATGCTCAATCCCCGGTAGTGTCCTAATTTGGTTATTAACTTATAACTACCGCATGTGCGAACTCGTTTACCTCTAAAACGTGGGGCGTCAAAACCTATCTTGTGGTTTCGAAACGACAATTTTTGTCGTTTTGTAGTTTTAGGGTTGCAAACAGGGTTTGGTAATGTATAAGAAAGAAATGGCTCGAATGTCAGTCTGGTAAACGATCATTCGAGCCAATCATAAAGCAAGGGGTGCGCAAGGTGCATCTGGCGGATTGCTAACCGGTCCTGATTGGGGTTCGATCCCCCAGCACTCCAAGCTTTTTTGTTACATAGCTCACGCTTCATTGATTGTCAATACGAATAAAATCATGAGATCACTTACAAAAGAAATATTACTAGATGAACATAAACGAGTTCTGAATGAGTTGGCCAAATACAATGATTTAAGGAATGAACTTTCAGCCATTGAATCATTACTCCGCATTCGGTTTGGATGGAATGAAGAGACAAAACCTATAAATGGTGCGCTCAACAGCTTGCCGTTAGATTTGGGGGTGCCAGATGATATAGTAGAACCGTTGGCAGCAAACGATAGTAACAATTTTTCAGAGTATTCTGAAATTCCGTACACCGAAGAATCTGAGAAATGGGTAGATCAAACCTCCGGGAATGTAACTATCCGTGATTATAAAGCTTGGCTTTCTTCTCGTTACCCAAATTGCAAGATTAATAAGAACTCAATCAGTGGTCCAATTAAACGACTAGTTAAGAGGAATCGGCTTAGAGTCCTAAAGCCTGGTTACGGTCGCAAACCTTCAGTTTATGAGGTTGTGAATCATAAAAGCTAACAAAACACCTTAAAAGCAGATTTTGCGGCGAGTGCTGCAAAGGCTAGTAAACATAACAGAGAAAGGAAGGTGAGTACGATGCCCCCTCCAATAAAAAAGCGGTCAGTGACGCCGAAATTGGTCGCTACAGGAAACAAAACGGCTGATGTGGACAACTTTTAGCAGATCGTAACCACATCAGCCGAAAGGCTTTAACTAAAGGGCCTAGCATGGTGCGGGGAAGGGCTTCCCAACCATCTCCCCGAGGGTTCGAGCCCCTCTAGGTCCATTTATGTATTACATATTACCTCGTTTGCCGCTTTCAGCAAGCAAATTCTGGCCCAATCGGATTTGCTTGTCCCTGTTTTGGATACAGCACGCTCAATCAATTCAAGTTCATCCTGAGACAGCCTAAGCGAAATCCCTGGTTTCTTCGACTCACTACTAGATTTCCTTGGCCTACCAACAGGTTTTTTATTTTTTGTCATACAAATATTATTGACCAAGCATAATATTTGTAATACTTTTATTCAAACAAAAAGAAACGATATGGCAAACAACCTTACAACCGAAAAGAAAGCAATGGCCGTAAACATGCTTTGCGAAGGTAATAGTATTCGAAGCATAGAGCGAATGACAGGCGTCCATCGCGATACGATTATACGGTTAGGTGTTAGTATGGGCCGAGGTTGTAAGGCTATCTTGGACAAGAAGACTGCGAATCTATATTGTGAAAGCATTCAGGTTGATGAACTGTGGGGATTCATCGGAGCAAAACAGAAGACGGCTCAAAGAAAAAATCTTGGCGAAGAATATGGCGACATTTGGGTTTGGACCGCCATTGATGCAGACACAAAACTCGTTCCTACCTTTGTTACAGGCAGCCGCGATCAATACCACGCAAACTGCTTCATGGATGATTTGGCGTGCCGCTTGCAAAACCGCCCCCAAATATCCTCCGATGCTTTAAAGGCTTATTCTTCCGCTGTTGAACGTGCTTTCGGATGCAATGTCGACTATGGGTCGATTATTAATACCTTCTCCCATTCGGAGTTTACAGAACAACGCAGGTATTCACCACCAGAGTGTATCAAAATTAAAAAAAGTGCTGTGCAGGGTGTCAGCGGGCGGTCAAATGCAGCCACCTAGGGGCGAATCAAATGCAGCCACTTTGAGGTGATAAAATCGTTGCT
>CAYFHO010000036.1:0-47950 GCA_964342825.1 uncultured Verrucomicrobiota bacterium | reverse complement strand
GGATTAGGAATCGGCTTCTTCAAGCCCAATCCCCAATCTTTGATCAAGAACCCATAAATTCCTGTTTACCAGCAATATAAATTTTACTGTACAGCATATTCCGGAAGCGGTTTTCCGTCGGTTCAAGGCTTGATCTGAAATTCGCTTATCCCGAACCAACTCCCCGTTGTCCCGAAAAAAAACAGGATTTCCATGGAAAAATGTCCGCTGAAAACGATCACCAATGGCGATTTCCCTCTCTTTTCCGATCAAAACAGGTCGAATTGAACGAAATTCCGACACAGCAGACCAACCTTGCTCCAATCTACGCAATCAACTTTATATAAGCAATTTACACATATAGGAAGTCTTTTAACAAGGACATCTAACCAATTAGAAATAGTTTTCCAACACTTTTCTAACACCTCCCAACAGTTCTCAAAACCGTTTCTCTATAACCTGGGCAAAATGAGTTCAATCCAGGAAATGAAACCTTCGACCTATATGTCGGCTCTTCCTTGCAACAAAATACCCACCACTTGCGAGTTATGAGCTGGACTGATAGGTTTTCGATCAGATGTCGACTTTGTCACCAGATACAACACCGAAAACTGAGGCTGTCCAGATGGAACTGCTTCGTAAGGCTCCGGCTTGGCGTAAGCTTGAGATGACTTTCAAGCTTTCCAGGGGACTCAAGGACCTGATTCGTGCCGACCTATTAAGCAGATTCCCCAACGATGATCCTGCGACTCACAAAAGAAGATTGGCTCATCGATGGTTGGGTCATGAGCTGGCAAACAAGGCGTATGGCCCCCTTCCAATTGACTCATGAATGAGGATGCTTTTGAAGCGGCCCTGACAGTGCTCGAAGTCTTGCATGACATCCGAGTGCCAGCCTTCGTTGGTGGTTCACTTGCAAGCACTGTCTTCGGCACTCCCAGAAGCACGATTGATGCAGATTTGGTTGCCCACCTGCGGCCTATGCATGTGACGCCCTTCATTGAGAAACTTGGAACGGACTTCTACACCGATGAAAACGCCATCCGGTCCGCCATCGATAGTCAAAGTTGTTTCAATGTGATTCACCTTGAGAGCATGATGAAGGTCGATGTATTTATAGCAAAAGACCGGGCCTTTGACCGGAATCAGTTGACACGGATCGTCAGGAAAAACATCCACCCGGACTCAGACACAACGATTCCTTTTTCCAGCCCAGAGGATGTCATCCTTGCCAAATTGGAATGGTATCGACTCGGCAATGAAACCTCGGAACGACAATGGTTGGATGTCATCGGAATAATCAAAATTATGCCACGGGATCTTGATTATGACTACCTCAAATCTTGGGCTCAAGAACTCGACATCCCCGATTTACTGGAAAGAGCCATCGAAGGTGCAAAGTGATGGTCGAGATAGCGAGGCATGGCAAATCCGATTTCCAACAGTTTCCAACACTTTTTGACCAAGACGGTGCGGGACGGTGCATATTTGCTTTTTCTGACCGATTCACACAACTCTCTGTATTAGCGCATGTTCACCCCGTTTTCCCGCATGATCCCGTCCATAGAGACGAGGATTTGCAAACCGTCGGTCGTCGGTTCGATTCCGACAGCTGGCTCCATCTTTGGAGTCAAATCGAACACGCTCTGTCGGAAATCCAGCAATATTTTAACAATCCCATTGAATATTTCGTCAGCGTTGGCGTCTACCTGAACTAATCCCTTGACGAATCATTACATCCAGCCAAGTTAGGGAGCATCAGGACATCAATGCATCCATGAACGAATCTATGAAATCGATACAAATCACGAAGGCAGGCACATGTTGCTTATTGTTGGTGAGTTTGATCACGCAAACCCTGGCCGAAGGTAGCTGGCCGCATTGGCGTGGACCTCACCGTGATGGACACTCATCTGACACAGGACTTATGAGTCAATGGCCGGAATCTGGGCCAGAGAAAGTGTGGATGTTCAAGAACGCGGGTAAGGGCTATTCGGGCCCGGCAATTGTAGGTGGCATGTTCTACACCATGGGTACGAGGGGAAACAGTACTATATTGCTTTGCCTGGACGCAAATACCGGAGAAGAGCAATGGGCCACGGAAATCGGTGGAATTCTTGGCAATGGTTGGGGCGATGGCCCGAGAGGAACTCCCGCTGTGGATGGAGATAGAGTTTATGCATTGGCCGGAGAGGGAAACATGGTCTGCGCCTCGACCAAAGATGGTAAGATTATCTGGGAAACATCCACTTCCAAATTGGGCGGAAAAACTCCAAACTGGGGATTCAGCGAGTCAGTCCTTATCGATGGGGACAAGGTTCTGTTAACACCCGGTGGAGATCAGGGAACCGTGGCAGCTCTTAACAAACTGACCGGTAAAGTCGTCTGGCAAAGCAAGGACATCACCGACAAAGCGCACTATTCTTCCATCGTCGCAGCAGAAATCAACGGTTCCAAACAGTACGTCCAACGCACCGAAAAATCGATCTTTGGGTTGAACCCGGATAATGGTGATGTGCTTTGGAAAACAGATTTTCCGGGGAGGACAGCTGTTATCCCAACACCGATCGTTCTTGGCAATCGCGTTTATGTAACCGCTGGATATGGCTCCGGATGTAAGGCCATTGAAATCCAGCCCAACAACGAAGTCAAAGAACTCTACTCGAACCGAGAAATGAAAAACCACCACGGAGGTGTGGTCCGTGTAGGTGGACAGGTGTTCGGCTACTCAGATGGTATCGGTTGGCTTTGTCAGAATTTAAGTGACGGATCTGAGGTGTGGTCAGAACGCAAAGCACTTGGCAAAGGTGCCATCACCTACGCAGACGGTAAGTTGATTTGCCTGGATGAAGGCAAAGGGCACGTGGCTTTGCTGGAAGCATCGACCGAGGGCTACAAAGAATTGAGTCGGTTTACCCTGGATCCCCAATCGGAAATCAGAGCCTCAAGAGGGAAAATTTGGACCCACCCCGTCATCGTGAACGGGAAGCTGTACTTGAGAGATCAGGATCTGATTTATTGCTATAAGATCAAATAAGCTATCCATTGCTTATGAATTCACTCGACTCCGGTAAACCGATGCGTTTACCGGAGTTTTTTTTTAACGGAAACTAAGACTCAAAACCTGCAAGATCAGCAGATCTTTTTTGCCTTTGAGGTAGGTAAATTGAAGCAAATCCTCAATACTTCCATAGTGCGACAAACGGACAATCATCTTCATGCAAGCCGTTGAGTCGGATTTCCAAGGTGGAGGAAGTTTGGGCTCGGTTTTGTTCTGAGATGCGCATGATTTCAACCTGCCCCAAGGATTCGTGCGGAATACTGACCACCATGTTGGTCTCTTCAAGATTCACAACAGTATCCTCAGTTTCGTTATCATGACGATAAACGACAAATGGATGATGATGTTCATCCAACCTGATCTTAAGATGTACCAGAGGTTGATCCTGAATCTTGGCCATTACTTTTCCCAGATCGTTTTCGCCTTGAATGGTTTCACTGCCAAGCTCCGCCTGGGTCATAAATCGTACCGCTATATGATGGTCACACTTGAATAGTAATCGGTCTGAGCAAAACCTCCCCAACATGTAAAAAGCACCGGTAGTAAGAGGAACTACCTTTTGCGTATCCAGTTTTCCGTTTGATTGCAGCAATGACGCGACATTAATGACTTTTGAAGCGGTCGAAACGATACTGGCACTGTCCGAGAACGAAGCAAAGGAACCAAAAGAGGTAGTGACTTCGCCATCTTTTATGAACCCCACATTGAGGGTGCACCCTTTGTAATGTATCTTGATCGAATTTCCTTCCGCAATTGACATGTGGTTTTCAAGGGCAAGGAACGCACTGGGATCTCGCCGAAAAGCCTCTTGTTCGAATGATTGAACCGGGTGCAAATCCAGATCAATCCCCTGTTGATCATTGATTCGAACGATCAAATGACAACTCCCTTTTAAATTACAGATTGATTTTTTATCTTCATCGGGTGATTTGATTTCATCTCCCACACTGCAGTGAATGATGGCAAAACTACGAAAAGCCCCCAATCCACCTATCAAGTAATAGTGAAAATTTGATTCTCCCTGCAGTGTTCCACTGATGCGGACATGTTCACCCATTTGATCGTGATGCAGGATCTCTGCCCAGTTCAGGCTAAGATGAAAGACAGGGGCATCGTTAAATTCAGGAACCGGTTCGACATACTCGAATACCTCTTCCTGTTTCTTTTCCCTCAGTTTACGGAGAAGCGCCTTACCGTGACGTCCGAATTTACTCCACAAAACAGCCCCAATCACCAATGCCGCCCCAGCTAACAGGTAAGTCAATATAATCGTTTCGGTCCTCACATGATTCCAAAGAAAGACGACTGAATACTTCCACGTATAACACAATTCATGAGTGCAGCAACATGAATGTATTTAGAACAAGAAAAGTATCATTTACTTTTCCATCAACAACCGGTTGTTAGCCAATCAAAAAATGATGAAAATTGCAATCTAGAATAAAAGGAATTTGGGAGGTAATTGAAATTTTGGATTGGCATGTAAATCACCGCATCATGAAGCGCTACCACCATCACCTTTGAACTGGGAATTGATAAAGCTCACGGTCTGATGAACGGATGAAAACTTTGTTTTATCAAGACAACGTTGAACAAGCACTAAGCACTCGATGGGCTAGTTTCAATCCGATTCAGCAGGAACGGGCAAGGTATTTTCGATCAGCGGCTGCTGAGTTCCGGATTCCGGCTCATCTTCCAGCTGAGGAAAGATAAATCCTTTAAGCGAAATTTCGTATATATGCCCTCCCCCCAAAATCGGCATACCGTTTCTTTCAACCAGGTACATTGAAACGGATACTTTCGAATGTTCCAATGCGTCCTTATGCAAACGAAGTTGACTTCGATATTGATGCCCGTCTCTGATGACATCCAATGGTGCATCTGCCAATAATTTTTCATCATGCAACACCATGAGCTTGTTGAAAACACGGACGGTGTGGGTAGCAGCAGGTTCAGGAACAAAAAGTATCTCTACTTTGAACTGATCAGGTTTTCCTTTGAGTGCAGTGATTTTTATCTGAAGAGAATCAGGGCATTGACGAGGCGAATCGACACGATTCAAAACGGTAAGTGCATCCACTGATGAAGTGATAAAAAGTGAAGTGAGGAGAATGGATAATAAAATTTTCATTACAAATGTGACTCAGCATTGGAGAATTTATTAGAAGATAACGATCGGTTTTTCTCAAGTTCTACCAGAGCCGGATCTTCTTGGCATAAACTGCCCGTCACTTTGGACAGCACCGATTCCAACAAACGAGTCATACCGTTAAGTTGACGCAATTGAATGGCCAAATTCCATATAGGTTCAAACTTCTTCCAACCGCTGGTGTAAAAAAAGTGTTTCAATTGATGTTTTTTACTACCGTGAGCCAAACTACCTTGAAAGATATTTGACCAGCTATAGAAGTCTCGATATGCCTGATCGTATCCAGATTTCAACTCATCAACAGACATCCCGAAAGGTTGGAAGACCACATGCCTTGTGTCATAATCGTCCCAGTCATGAGTCAGCAGTCTCCCTGAACTTTTCATTTTTTCGTAAAATAAAGTCCCAGGATAGGGCGTTGCAATGTGGTAAGTTGAGGTGGTAATTCCCTGCTCTACCGCCCAATCAACCGTACGAGAGAATACAGAAGCATCATCTCCGTCTAAGCCAAATACGAAGCTGCCATTGATCATGATTCCCAGTGCGTGAAGGCGTTTCATGACACGATCATAATCACGCCCCAGGTTCTGGCTTTTGTTGCTTTGATGCAGATTCGCAGGATCAAGACTTTCAAATCCAACAAACAGACTGCGCAAACCTGCCCCCGCAGCTCGCTCGACAAGATCTCCATCCAAAACGGAGTCTACCGTGGCCGCTCCTTGAAATATACGCCCCATTCCCTTCATCCCCTCAAAAAGTTCACGGGCAAAACGTTGATGCCCCAAAAGATGATCGTCTAAAAAATAAAGGTGCCGTCCAGGCAGCCGGTCGATTTCAGCCAGGGCATCGTCGACCTTCTGGGTATAGAAGGATTTTCCATTCTTGAAGAACGCATCCTTATAGCAGAATTCACAGTGATGTGGACATCCGCGAGAAACAACGATCGAGTTGGGCACTAGATAAAGTCGGCGCTCAAGCAGATCTCTTCGTATGGGAGGAATCGATCTGATCGTTCGTTGATGGGAAATATAGTATTTCTGAGGATTACCTTGTTTGAGGTCCTTTAAAAACCTGGGGAAGGACTCCTCAGCAGGCCCGGAGAAAATCACGTCGGCATGTTTCGCGGCTTCCTCAGGTAATGCAGTGACATGCAATCCCCCAAGCAAAACCAACACTCCCTGTTTCCGATAAAAATCAGCAATGGCGTAAGCTCTTTTGGCATTAGTGATATACACCTGAATCGCAACTACATCAGGTGTGTCATCCATGCTCAATTCCTGCACATGCTGATCCACGATGACAGCTTCGTCATCATCATCGAGAAAAGCAGCCAATGTCGCCAACCCCAATGGCGGGAATAATGAATACTTGATGGGCCTCCAAAAAGGGCTCTCGGCCTCCAGCAATGAAGGCAAGATAAATTTAAATTTCATAAGAAAACAATTGTGATCGGTCTCTTGGAATCACTCTGACATATTTACTTTGTATTGCAAAGTTATTTTTTATACCAAGATATTTCCATTTTAATTTGAGAACTCTTTCATCATCGCATCATGGTTGATTCCTATTTTTTAATTGCAATTGAGACACATTCTCAATATGTTGGTATTGTAGAAAAGATCATGGAAGCCCCTACAGACAGTGTTCGAGCGGAGACTTGGTTACCATTGCCAAAAGCAGGTAAAGGCCAACGGGTTCGCGTTCAAAAGCTAGAAGGCCACGAATCCGTCTGCAACCGTTTGCGTGAGATGGGATTTTGCGAGGAATCTGAAGTAAAAATCCTCAACAACAGCGGTGCCCTGCTCTGCCAGGTTTGTGGATCCAAAGTCTGTTTGAGCCACCAAATAGCCGATTCAATATTGGTGGCACCCACTGCTCCCTGATCTCAACCCCATGCCATCGACTCTTTGTTTAAGCGATCTGGATCAAGGTGCCACAGCGGTGATTGAATCTTTACCCTCAGGTGATGTCGCCCTGACTCGACTACGCGAACTTGGGCTCTTGCCTGGCACACGGATCCAATTGGTAAGAAGAGCACCATTGGGAGATCCCATTGAAATCTCAATCAGAGGATCGCTGCTATCACTTCGCAAAAAAGAAGCCGACCTGATCCAAATCAAGCTGACCTGATCCATTCATGCCCGAAAACAGCCCCAAGGATACCAACCAATTTCAGCAAGGACCGCCCAAAGAGATGATTTTTGCGCTGGTCGGAAATCCCAACTCCGGAAAAACAACACTGTTCAATGCACTCACCGGCCTTAAGCAAAAGGTCGGGAATTATCCTGGAGTCACTGTCGAGCGCAAAGAGGGCGAGTGTTTTCTGACTCATGGTGAAAAAGTGCGCATCATTGACCTCCCCGGAGCATACAGCCTCAACGCCCGATCTCCCGATGAAGCGGTTCTAAGAGATATCCTGCTGGGCCGTCGCAAGGATACTCCAAAACCAAAACGTGTCATCATCGTGTTGGATGCCAGCAACCTGGAACGGCACCTGTATTTGACCACGCAAATTCTTGAGTTGGGAATCCCATGCATTCTTGCGCTGAACATGATGGATGTGGCTCAGGAAAAGGGGCTGGCCATTGACAAGGATGCTCTTTCAGAATCCTTTGGAGGAATTCCAGTGATCCCCATGGAAGCCAGCCGTCGCAAGGGTATCACTGAACTCAAACAATGTATGGCACAACCGGAGATTATGGCTCCGGAGTTTCAGGTTCAGTTTCCCGACGAGATTAGATCCGGTTTGAAAGCATCCTGGGCTTCCTTGAAAAATTCGGGTGTTATTTCCAGTGAAGGTTCTCTCCTCGAACCGCTTTACCTCCTTTCAGACCACGACCCCACTCACTCGGGCATAAAGGATGACCAACTGGATGCCATTCACCAATGTCAGAAAGAACTGGCAGGTAAATTCCCTGGATGGGAAGACAAGCTGGTCGCGGCTCGCTATGATGCCATTTATGAGATCACCCAGAAAGCAGTTCAGCGCCCGGAGGAACCAGACAGCACATTCACCGATAAATTGGACGCTATCTTCCTCCACCCTATTTGGGGATGGGCCACTTTACTGGTTATTCTTGGAGTGCTGTTCGGTTTGATTTTCAAAGTGGCCGAAGGCCCTATGGGCTGGATCGAAACATTATTCACCTGGGCTGGAGAATGGGTTGGATCACGGATGAATGAAGGAGATCTTCGTGATTTGATTGTCGATGGAATCATTGCCGGTGTGGGTGGAGTGGTCGTTTTTCTCCCTCAAATCCTGATCCTTTTCTTCTTCATTGGAATGATGGAGGACACAGGTTATATGGCCAGGATTGCATTTATGATGGACCGCCTGATGAGTCGAGTGGGACTGAACGGAAAATCCTTTCTACCCCTGCTGAGTTCCCATGCTTGTGCTGTACCCGGAGTCATGGCCACACGCACCATCGACAATGCAAAAGATCGCTTGATCACAATTCTTGTATCGCCCCTGGCAGGCTGTTCTGCGCGTTTACCGGTTTATTTATTGATGATCGCGGTTTTGGTTCCTTCGGATGAAGTTCCCGTGCTGACCAAGGTTTTCTTTTTGCTTTTGATGTATGCACTTGGAATTGGTGGAGCATTCTTTTTTGCCTGGATCTTTCACAAGAAACTGCTCAAAGGGGACGGAGCCCCGATGATTCTTGAGTTGCCAGCCTACAAAACACCCGCAATTACTGCGGTCCTCTGGCACATGTGGGAGCGAACACGTATCTTTGTCAGAAGAGCAGGGACAGTCATTCTGGGTATATCGATTCTGCTTTGGTTTGCCGTTACCTATCCGAAATCTGACAACCCAGATCCTTCAGCCGCCATGGAACATAGTTTCGCAGGAAAGGTAGGAAAGATCATTGAACCGGTCATACAACCTATGGGATACGACTGGAAGATCGGCATCGGTTTGATTGCCTCGTTTGCAGCGCGGGAAGTGTTTGTGAGCACAATGTCCATTATTTATTCTGTGGAGGAAAGTGAAGAAATTGAACCTCTGCGTGACCGATTACGGTCTGAAAAAAGACCGGACGGAACTCCGGTCTACACACCGCGGGTCTGTTTAAGCCTGATGATTTTCTATGTCTTTGCGATGCAGTGCCTGAGTACCGTGGCAGTGGTCAAGCGAGAAACCAACGGCTGGAAATGGCCACTCTTCCAAATTGCCTACATGACCCTGGCAGCATGTATTGGAGCTTTGATCGTTTATCAGGTAGGTGGTATGCTAGGCTACGCTTGACGTATCCCATCAAAATGAACGAAGAAACTCAATCCATCCTGGCTCTAGTGATCGTCGCCTTGACGAGTTTATTGTTTGTGATTCGCTTTTTCCTTCAGCGAAAGCAGGTAGGCTGTGGAGGAGGTTGTGGATGTGACTTAACGGGTAAAAACCAAAAGCCAACCAGAAAATAACATCACTCCTTCGACACCGGATTACGTAATTGCCTTACGACAAGCCCGATGAATAAGGACCATATCAGGATGGCGAATCCGCTTCCCGCATTCAACCAGCCTTTCTGCGCATGCCAAACGATGGCATAACCCAAAGCTCCGGGCAACAGGGCATAATAGACAAAAGCCGGCAGAGTCTTTCGAATCACTGCCCCCTCTTTTCCCAACAAACCCACCACGGCCGATGCGGCGACAACATTGTGAACGCAGATGATATTACCGGCAGCACCTCCGACCGCCTGAAGAGCAATAATCCACGTGGGATCCACACCAATACGTTGTCCCACCCCAAACTGAAATAGACTGAACGTCATATTGCTGACCGTGTTACTACCGGCCACAAATGCTCCAAAGCCTCCAATCAATGGAGCAAACAAGGGCCAGGCCCCGCCAGAAATCTGAGCGATGCCTTCAGCCAAAGCATTTGGCATTTTAGCATAGCCGGCAAAACCGCCTTGCGAATTCAAGAAAACCTGAACCATGGGAACGGTAAAAACCAAGGCAACAGAGGCCTTCAACACCGTTCCAAAGGATTGTTTCCAAGCCACCTGATAACTCCTTAAACTCATGCGGTGCATAGCGAAGGTCAACAAGGAAACGACAATAAAAATGGTACCCGGTAGATATAAAGGTTCAACCGAGGCTGAAATCTGGCTTCCAAAAATCTCTTTCCATTCGAATTCTACTGATTTCAACCAACCCAGTATTGGAAGAAACTTGAGACGAGTTAAAACCAACAAACCCGCCACAAAAAGATAGGGCATCCAGGCCTTCCAAAGCACCATGGGAGTTCGCCCTTCCATCGGTTGATCTTTAATTTCAATCAGTCCATTCCAGTCGGATTCCCATTTCTCAACAGGGCCGAATCCCCAGGGTTTGTCTTGATCTGGCATCAACCATCCTCTACGCGCGACGGTCACCATGATGGCAAGCCCAATCAGTGAACCAAACAAGGATGGAAATTCAGGACCAAGGAATTTTGCCACAAGAACATAAGGAACTGTCATCGCCAGTGAGGCGGCAATGGCAAATTTCCAACACTTTAATCCATGCACCAATGAACGTTCCGGCCCAAAGAACCGGGTCAAGAGACTCACCATAAACAATGGAATCAAGAAACCGGTCATGGCGTGAAGTATTGCAATGCGCCAACCTATTTCCAGCATCAATGCATATGAGTCAAAATCCCCATTGGCCCCAACAAATCCCTGAGCAATGGCCCACTCGGCAACAGCTGCATCTCCCGCTAATCCATTTTGCACCCCAATAAGAATGGGGGTTCCCAATGCTCCAAAGGAAACTGGCGTGCTTTGAATGATCATCCCTGCAACGACTGCCGCCATGGCCGGAAATCCAAGTCCGACCAGCAAGGGAACAGCAACAGCTGCGGGAGTACCAAATCCGGCAGATCCTTCGATGAAAGATCCAAACAACCAGGCGATGATAATTGCCTGTATCCGCCTGTCGGGCGAAATTGAAGTGAATCCATCTCGAATGGAACGAATGGCCCCGCTTTCCTGGAGGGTATTCAGCAACAGAATGGCTCCAAAGATGATGTAAAGCAAACTGACAGCAACAATCAAACCTTTGACCGTAGCCGCCGCAACCTGGGTAAAACTGATTTTCCAAACAACGAGAGCAAGGCCTGCAGCGCTCAGGTAGGAAAGTGGCATTGCACGACTGGCCGGCCATCGAAGAACAACCAAAAACACCATGACCACCAAAATCGGTAAAAACGAAAGCAATGCAAGCACACCGGTCCCCATATTGTGAATTTTTCTATAAACTGTGAACGTGGATACAGAAAAACAATGCGGGAAAATTTAAATAAAAGCAATCCACGAAACAAAAACAGCAAACCGGGCTATTTGTGATCAGGACATCATGACATTCGAGAGTGAATTCTTGAAACGCCGATAACTGATGAGAAAAAACAAGGATGTTGGGATCATGGCAAGGAAAGAGCCCGCCATCAACACGGCAAAAGGAAATCGAAGGCTACTGCCATAGAGACTGGAGAGAGCCAAAGGCAAAGTCTGATGTTCTGGACTGTTTAGAATCAACATGGGAACCAGATGTTCGTTCCACGCCAGGATAAAATGTATCAGCCCATAACTGAGCAGGGACGAACCCAGCATGGGTAGAACCAGCCGGTAGGTTCGCCACAAGCCCGCCCCTTCAATCAGAGCAGCTTCAAGATAGGCATTTGGAATGAGTTTGAATACCTGAGTAAAATAAAGCACTCCCAACCCGCTTGTCATCCCCGGTAAAAGGACTCCCCAAATAGAATCGTAAAGCCCAAGCGTATGCACCCATTGAAAAAGAGGTACGGCCATCATTTGCCGTGGTAACACTATCAGGCACAAGCAAGTCACAAACAAGAATCCCCTCCCCCGAAATTCATGCTTGGCAAAAGCAAATCCTGCAAGTGAGGTCAGTAAAACCGCACCCAGGGACTGTCCTACTGAAATGATCAAAGAGTTCAGGAATACTTTCCCGAATGGAATCCACTCGGAATTTAACAACTGCCCAAAGAAGGTCAGATCCCATTTTTCCGGCCAAAATTCCAATGGAAGAAAAATCTGCTTATTTTCCTTAAAAGCGGAAACCGCCATCCATGCAAAAGGATAGGCAAACAACAATCCAAGACTTCCAACCCAGAGGGAACTGAGAACTTGTTTGGACAATATTTTGGTATTCCTTTTCATTCCATATCAGGCCTTTTGTATTTTGGAAGGTGATCCAAGGTTGAGTCTTCGATACCCCCAAAAACAAGTCCATAGCAAGAATAACAAGCAGGGAGCAACGAGAACACTCATGGCCGCAGCTGTCCCAAATTGACCAAATGTAAATGCTTTTTGATAAGAGTAGGAAACCATCAGTAATCCAGCATCGGCCGTGCCACCAGATCCCCCCAATAGAACATAAGCACCACTGAATAATGCAAAAGCATCAACAATCAAGTAGACCACGCAGAACAGGATGACATGGCGTAAAAACGGAAGCGTTACCCATCGTAAACGATCCCAGGATCGAGTCGATTCTATTTGGAGAGCTTCGTAATACATCTTGGGAATAGCCTCCATCCCTGAAAGCAAAAAGAAAGTAATGAATCCCACCCATCGCCAAACACATTGAAGAACCAAGGCGAACAAAATAAAATCCGGATCCTTGAGCCAGTTGACGTATTTCCAACCAAAGGGAATCACAAACCATTGATTCAACAAACCCTGCCTACCATGAAAAACCAATAAAAACAACAGGGCCAAAACAGCAGGAGGGGTTAGACCTGGAAGTAAAAGCAGGAATTGAAACAAAGGTCGAACTTTTCCAAAAACAGATCTGAGCCCATGGGCCAGAATCAGGGCCAATGGTAGAATAAGAATCAAGGATGCAAGTGTGTACACGGAAGTGTTCTTGATAGCCTTGAGGTACCTTTCGTCATCCAGAACCGTACGATAGTTTTCAAAGCCAACAAAGCTGGAGTCTCCAAATATTTCGTTGGAGAAAAAACTCATTCGGACACCTTCGATCAAAGGTGCAATCCAAAACAGCACGAAGAAAATAAAAAAAGGCACCAGCAGTCCATAAACTGCGTGGCGCCTGGTAACGATCATTGGGATCTAAATTTTCAACGAAACTCGGAGCAGCTTACTCTTTCAACATCACACGCATTTGTCGAATCGTTTCCTTAGGACTAATTTGACCATACATGAGAGAGCTGAAAAAGTTTTCCTGAAAAAGAAAGACCGCTTGTGGACGTTTGGGATGCATGACGACCTCAGGCACTTCCGGTGCCAATTTCGAGAGCAGATCACCAAATTTTTGATGACTGAAGTATTCGGTGGGCTGATGCAATCGTTCATCCTTCCATGCAGGCTGATAGGCAGGGAAACTGTTACCACCGACAAAACGTTCTACATTGGCTTCAGTATCCTTCATGACCCATTCAATAAATTTCCATGCTGCATCCACCTTCTGACTGTTCTTGTAAATCAGGAGGCCTTGACCGGCAAAAGTCGAAGTTCGCCTTCCCGGTACACCGAATCGATCCTTCCATGCAGGTAAAGGCATGACACCCCATTTACCCTTAAGATCGGGAGAAAATTGTTGAATCATATCCAAGCCATACCAGTCCGCGCCAATAATCGTCAGCACCTCACCATAGTTCACCATGCTGCTGAAGAATACCGGATCAAATATACTTGCCCGTTCTGGAATCAGGCCAATGCCTTCATCGTTGAGCGAATAAAGCCAATCCATGACCGATTCAGCTTCTGCTTCAGATGGAAACATCTTGCCTGTGCGATCAAACCAGTCGCTTCCTTTTTGGCGTAGCAGTATCTCGAAATAAGTGGGGTCCAGTGCAATCATCGCCTGGTTTTTCTTCGCAAGCTCGCGCCCTTTGTTCACGAAATCATCCCAGGTTGCGATATCTTCAGGCTGAATGCCATGTTCTTTAAACAAATCAGTGCGATAATAAAGCACCATGGCACTCAATGATTGAGGTAATCCATAAATGGCATCGCCCTGAGCAAACAACTTCAAGCGCTGGGGAACAATTCCTTTGTCGAGTTCCGCTTTCTTGACCCTGTCCGCCAAATTCACAAATGGCACTTCACCCGCAAGATATGAACCAAACAGAACCTCGTCCAACTGAACTATGTCAGGCGGATTGGTTCCTGTTTTGATGGCAATGGCAAGCTTGTCAGGCATCTCACGAAATCCAAACGCCTGGATATTGGCATTGAATTTCGGATCCACCTGTGACTGGTACTGCTCCACCATTTTTTCGTAGTAGGTCTTGTCCTGAAACGAACTGATCCAAATGTTGACTGACTCGGCATTAACCGACAGCACGGACAAAAACAAAACCAGAAAAGCACTCTTCAATTTCAAAATAGACTTGTAGGTCACATTCATACCTCAATTAATTGATCCTTAAAACAAACAGTAAAATTCAATTCACAAACAGTAACTCAAAAGCCCCCTCCCGGCAACAACTCCGTCATCATTGGGGGTCAGTCCCAACTATTGACACTTTTTTAACAAACAATCGATTTCACGGGTTATCATCCGTCGCTGGCCACAACTGCTCTTTCTCAACGGGTAGCACTCCAAGAGCTGTTGTTTTCTCAATCATGTAGTATACGGTCACAGATTTAACTTGAACATCCTCTAGATACTGTGATCTCCACTGACTCTGGAAATAACTGATCACACCTTGCCAAAGCTTCGACTGTGAAGGGTAATCAAATATTCGCATCATATATTCTTTCCACCGATCACTCGGGTACGTTTGGAGAACTTGAGCCGGTTTTGACCACAAATCCTCGCGTTCAGGTTCAAGAAAATCAATCACCCTGCCATCCTCCAACTCCGCTGCTATCACATACCAGCCATCCAAGGTCATGGGATTCGGTGAGAACATTCCCCAGTATTGATCCATCCGCAACAAGCTGATCCCGTTAGAAAGCCATCGAGGCAGCTGAGCTTTAACGGAATCGGGATAATTCCAAGTCATCAAAAAATTCCAGAGTAACATGAAAACAAGAAGCCAACCAACCCATCTTTGTCCCCCCTTAGGGGCTGAAGTTAGAGAAACCAGACTAGGTCCATCAACTTTCTGTTTATTGGAGCGCCAAAAACCAGACGGTATGTGAGGCAAAATCGCCAGTGTAGACACCCAAGGAAATATTCCCAAATCCATCGTAAGCCATAAGGAAAATTGGAACAGGATCAAAAGGCAAATTCCCAACCAACGGAATCGAACATTCTTTGACAACAATAACAAAGGGGAGATCACTTCAATTCCCAGAGCGCACCAAGTTAAAAATCGCAACACGAAATCAGGCACAGATTTCAGCCAAATACCCAGAGGTGATGCGAATTGATCAATTTCCAAAACGTATCTCAACGCTGAACCATCCAACCATGTGTCACCACTTTTACGTAGAACAGAAAATAAATACATGACACATGGGAGAAGCATTAACCCCCAGGCTCCAAAGGAGCTCAACTGAAGTGGAGGGATTCGGGATGAAACCCCAGATCTGGAAACTGACCAGTATCGATCTAAAGGAACAAAACATGCCCATAGGAGCAAAAGAAAAAGTAATTTGTCTGCAGCGTAATTAACCCACGGGTTTCGGGCCTGGATCGAGTGAAGCAATATCAGCATGCACGGCGCTATCCACCTAGTTTTCCACCCAATCATTAACAAGAACGCGCACAACATCCCGGCACAAAAACAGAAGGTTTGCCAGGCAACTGAATCAGACAGAACATTAATACTCAGCCACCATTCCCATGGTAAATGGGGCAGTTGAGCCAAGGCCTCTAAGGGAAGAACACCATTTCCCGAATAGAGAGATTCCAGATCCTGAATTTGAATCCACAGATCCATCAGCAAAGTGCCTCCCAGAAAAACACGAAAGAAGGACAAAGACTTCAGGTCAACTGCTAGACGTTGATTCAATTGTTTCCGCAGGGGATCTAAAACAGCGATGAGTATTTTATTCATTCATGACCCCATATACTTTGGCTTAGGCCTCTATGGCTCTCAAATTTGATTGTCTCACCGATATCAAATTTTTAAGCAAATCAGTGGTATCGGAGAGAGTTAGGTCATCATACCTGAACTACTAATGCAATATTGATCATCAAGATTTCTGTCTGCGAAAAAGCTTAACCGTCCAAAATGATTCAGATCCTGAAAAAGAGGGCGGTCCGATCATAATTCGTGGAATATCGTGCAAGAAAACAGGAGCATTCTTGATTTTCACAGTCCAAGCCCTTAGAACGACCCGGTGAAGAAGAATAAGCAAGAGTCCGACAATCAGAAACTCAATACAAAATTGGTTCCGTTCCTGTATTTAACGGCAGCCATAAACGGCGGAGTGATTCTGATAGTCGAAATTTTGGGAGCCAAAATGCTGTCACCATTTTTTGGAACCTCTCATTTCGTGTGGACTGCACAAATTACGGCAACCCTCATTTCTCTGGCATGTGGATATTACTACGGGGGTTGGATTGCAGACAATAAACCACAACTCTCAAGATTATACTACTGCATGCTCTGTGCGGCTCTTTATCTGGCCTTTGCCATTCTGGCGCTCGAGCCTGTGGCCTACTTTTTCCTAAAATTCAAATTGGCCATGGGATCCATCATGATGGCCTTGTTTTTGTTCTTCCCTCCCCTCACCTTGCTGGCGGTCACGATTCCATTCCTGGCACGTGTCACAACTCAAACCACAAAGAGTGTCGGTATCCAGGTAGGGCGCCTTTCTGCCATTAGTACGGTCGGCAGTGTATTGGGTACGCTTTTAATCAGTTATATTCTGATCCCACTGGCTCCAAATACCTATACCATGATAATGGTGATAGGATTGGAAATCGTTCTGGTAGCGCTTTATTTCATCCTCTTCGAAAAGGGCTTTAAACAGACCAAAGGGGTGCTACCCGGAATCCTAGCAGGTTTGGTCATGTGCTGCATTGCCGGTCGTGTCGAAGCCGTAAAAAGCCCTGGCATTGGGAAAGAATTGTTTCGAAAGAATTCAAATTTTGGCCTTATGCAAGTGGTGGATTCTCCAAGTGGAGATATTCGCTATTATCTGAATGACTATCTCACCCAAAACATTTTTGATCCAAAGGAGGACAAGAGTCTGACTGTGTTTACTTACATGCTGCGCGGCCTGACGCATGCTTACCACAAGTTACCTGAAAAAATCTTATGCATTGGATTGGGTGTGGGAATCGTTCCGATGCAATTAGCGGGAGAAGGAAGCGACGTGGACGTTGTAGAAATCAATCCTGGTGTGGTAGAGGTTGGTGAAAAATTCTTTGGGTTGGATCCAAGCAAATTCAACCTACATTTGGAAGATGGACGGTATTTTCTAAATGCCTCTGAGAATTCATATGACGTGGTAATATTAGATGCATTTCTGGGTGACTCCTCCCCTTCACACCTCATGAGCCAGGAGTGTTTTCAAAGTATGAGCAACAGAATGAAAGAGGATGCGGTTTTGGTGATCAACGCATTTGGCCACTTTGATGCTGGTGAAGATTTTTTCATGGCTTCTTTAGATAAAACGCTTCGTTCGGTTTTTAAGACTGTTCGCATTCACGATGGCACACGTGGAAACGTGTTTTTTGTTGCATCAAAAAAAGAAAATTTGGAACCCCATCGTCCCATGGACATGAGTGAAGTGCATCCAAAATTAAAACCATATGTGGAGACTGCCTGGAAAAACACCATCGAAGCCAACCCCGAGAGCGGGATTATACTGACCGACGATTACAATCCAGTCGAATATTATGACGCCAAAATACGTGAGGAGATCCGACTGAATTTCGCGCTCAACATGCGAGGTAAATAAGGCTCCATAAAGTTGGTCTTACCCCATGTGGACTCACGAGTCACTTATGAGTTGCCATGTTAAAATGAAACTTCCCCTTTCAAAGTGAAGAATTACAGAACACTGTGGGGCATTCTTGTTCGTTTACATCTGAGTATTCATTGTAGATAATCGTAACATGGATTCTGGGCGCTCCAGCAAAGGCAAGTTCGGACATTTCACTCACTCGACTGAAAGTCCTGCCTGGGCATTCCTCCATTCGAGAGCTTTAATTTGGGTGTCCGCAACTATCCTTTTGCTCAGCTTGCCAACTTCACAAGCCGCAGCACAACAGGATGCACAGATCGACATATTCGGCGGAGATATTTTCGACCTGCTAGCCAACCCTCAAGGCATCGAAATAGAAAAAATCCTGACCTTTTCAAACCAATCTTATCACCCCCTGTCTTTCCAGATTGATCACAACGAAAACATCTGGATCCTGGAAGAGATCAGGGAGACGCCTTCCGATAAGGTAGCACCGAACAAAGCAAGCCCCAATCGATTACCAACAGGTTCATGGTATCGGTTGGTTACATACGAGGATAGAAATGGGAACGGTGATTACGAGTCTTCGGCGGTATTCACACAATGGCGGGCTTCCTCCACAGCAAAAAATCCACCGTGCTTTCTTGTTTCCAGCGACGGGGTCTATGTCGGGACTGAATCAAAACTATGTCTGTTAAGAGATATCGATCATGACGGTAAGGCAGATCTAAAGCGCAATATAATATCAAAAGAGAATTGGGACGGAAAGAACCTTCCTTTGAATATAACTGCAATTTCAAAAGGACCTACTGGGTGGTTGTACTTGATCGTGTATGAACCCGGTCAAATCAATAAGCCGGATCCAGTTTCAGCTATTTTCAAATGCCGCCCGGACGGCTCGGACATTCAAGAAATGGCAACGGGCTTCAATGATCCTGGAGATCTGGTTTTCGATAAATGGGGTCACTTGTTTACAGTGGATCGAGATACGAATTCGCCGGGTGAAACAAGATGGATTTATGTTGTTGAGGGAGCCCATTACGGAAATAGTTCCCGTAGGTTTGATTTACCCTCAGCAAACAACCCGCTGGCAGCAAAAGAACACTTAAGAAATCAATTCGCAGCCAAATACACTCCAGCCTATGTGTTCCCTCCAGTAGCAAATATTCAGACACCATTAAATCGCATAGTCTACAATCCATACCAACCATCAGGCCAGGACAGTAAGCATCGTTTCGTTGGCTGCGAATTCGGAGAAACGATGAATGGAATGATTGGTTTTGCACAAAGACCTGCCGAAATCTCTTTTCGGATCACAGAATTGTTTCAGTGGAAAAACGACTTCAAGATCAAAGACCTTGCCTTCGATGATAAGGGCGGATTGATCCTGCTACACTCAAGATCAGTTACCGATGACAACCACGAGAATGCCCTTTACAGGATCGTTCCTGCTCATTTGAAATTTGCTCCAGAATTTCAACAAGCATCCTCCATTCTGCGTTCTAGTCTTGGCAATAGAACCACGTCTGCTTTGCTTCGCCTTCTTCGCCACCGGGACCTACGGGTCCGGACCAAGGCACAAGAAACACTCGTTGCCAGAGGGTTATCCACACTGAATCCCTTGATGGCACTAGCCAGAAACCCACAAGCTGCAATAGCCAGAGTTCACGCTATTTGGGCAGCAGAGCAGCTATTGAAGTCTAGCCTGAAGCTGGTTAAGGGAAATTCAATTCAATCCTGGATTGCCGATGTGATAAAAGATCCATCACCTGAAGTTCGCACGCAGGCAGTCGCCCTTGCCGGACGCTTGGGGACACCTTCGCTTCATGGAATCATCATCAATTGTCTGAAGGATCCATCCCTGCAGGTTCGCCAAACAGCAGCAATCGCAATCGGTCATCAAAAAATTGAGGGCGCCCGCGAACCACTCCTTGAGTTTATCGCGGATGAAACACATAGGCAGCCGATATTACAACACGCAGGTGTGATGGCAATGACTGGTGCCTTTTCTGAAGATGATTTATCGAACTTGTGTGCTCACTCAAACCAGTTGATCCGCCTCTCAAGCACTTTGGCATTGCGAAAAAAATTATCTCCTAAAATAGCAAATTTCCTAAGAGATGAATCGCCGACCATTGTATTTGAATCCGCAAATGCCATCCATGAATTGAACTTGAAGGAAGCTTTACCCGAATTGGCCGGACTTCATGGTGCCAGGACTGAGCTGGCAGCCAAATTTGGAGCAACACAAATCTTAAATGAGGGTTACGATGTAAAATCCCTATTTTATTTGGTGTACCTTGCAAATTATGAAACTGGAAGGCCAGAAAACTTAAAAGCACTGATGGAGGCTGCTAGCGACTCAACTTTACCTACCGAAATAAAAGAAGCCTGTATAAATTGGGTGATAGCCTGGATGAACCCAAAGGATCTGCAACTGGAAACCTCTCAAAGCGCGCAGCCATGGAGAAATGCCTCCGAATCAAGCACCAAAGTCTTGAAGGAATTTGCGGAAGATTGGTTCAGCAGCTCAAATCCCAGGCAAAAGGAGATCATCCTATATTTTGCCCAGGAATATGGATGGAAGGAATTCCACCCTTCGATGATCTCAATCTTCAGAGATTATCAGGCTAAGCCAGCACTAAGGGCTGAGGCTTTGAGAACTTTGTTTGAATGGGAATCCGGTCAATTTGAATCCCTACTCAATGAGGCTCTGATTTCAAACAGCGCGTTGTTAAGGAATGAAGCCGTGTTAATTCAGGCAAAGTTGAATCCCGAAGACGAAGTAGCCAAGTGGACATATCAGTTAAAACATGGAAGTATTCAGATCCAACAGCAAGCCCTAAAGAGTTTGGGGAGTGTTCCAGATCGAAGAGCAGATGCCGTACTGTTGCACTGGTTGGAACTAGCATCACAAAACAGCATCCCCCCTGAACTGAATCACGCTCTCAAGCAAGCTGCCCAACAAAGAACAGCTCCAGCGCTAAAAAAAGCTTTGGACAAATGGATAAAAATTCAATCAGAGAAAGCTCAACAATAAACGAACTATGAAAATCCGGACTCTGAATAATTCGGCAGAAATTGCATGGTTCAGTGCGCTATGTTCTGATGATTACCAATTCCTCGGTATCCCTGACGGGCGCCTCAGAAGCAGCTATGCACATTGCAAATCGATCGTTCAACAAGCAGACCGGAACGGTTATCAAAACATCCTTCTCCCATCGTCATATCAGGTCGGTCAGGATACGCTTACATTTGCAGCAGCGATGGCTGAGCAAACAAACCAGATTCAATTACTTACCGCGATTCGATGCGGTGAAATTCATCCACCAATGCTGGCACGCGCCATTAGTACATTGGACCATATGCTACAGGGGCGATTAACGCTCAACATCATTTCTTCCGACCTCCCGGGCACGTTTCTGGAATCCGCAAAAAGATACCAAAGATCAGCCGAAGTCATTCAAATTCTGCAACAGGCCTGGACGCGTGATCACATTGATTTCAAAGGTGAATTCTACCAACTGGAACTTCCATGCGATCCGGTAAAACCTTATCAGCAAAACGGAGGACCTTTGCTTTATTTTGGGGGATATTCAGAGGCCGCTCGTGATCTTTGCGCGCGATTTTGTGATGTTTATTTACTGTGGCCCGACAAGGAACAAGCCTTGACCAATGCGATGCAAGATGTAGCAAATCGTGCTGAAAGGAACGGACGCAAGCTAGATTTTGGCCTTCGTATTCATGTCATTGTACGGGAAACCGAAGCGGAAGCCAGGTCAGCCGCTCAAAGATTGGTTTCACACCTTGATGCGGAAACTGGAACTATGATCAAGCATCGAGCACAGGATTCAAAGTCAGCCGGTGTTCTCGTGCAGGATGATCTCAGAAAGGATGCGGATGAGGATGGCTATGTAGAACCTCATTTATGGACCGGAATCGGACGTGCACGTTCGGGTTGTGGATCTGCCATCGTGGGTAACCCTGATCAGGTTCGAAATAAACTGGAACGATACATGGAATTGGGGTTCAGGGCCTTTGTGCTTTCAGGTTATCCACACCTGGACGAATGCGATCTTTTTGCGCAATACGTTTTGCCTCAACTCAAAACCTGCCGCCTTCCCAAAATCCAAAACAGAGTCCCAAATGGTGTACCGGAAACTCCACTGACGCATGGTCCCAGATGTTAATCCTGATTTAAGGAGCCTCTTCAATAACATGAAATTGATCGATGGCAAGTTCCCCTATTTCCTGACGTTTTCCTCCTGGCCATATAATTTCAACCAGCTCCAACTTCTGCTGATCCCCTAGTCCGATGGTGACTGGAAATTCCGATTGCGAAAGATAGCTTCGAGTTGGCATGACTTGGCGCCAAAAATCCTGCCCTCCCACACGAATATGGATCCAACTACCTATTGCGGATCGATTATTTGTTTTACCTACGAGTTGAAACCGAATCCAGTGATGTTGGAGTTCTTGATCGTTGCGCAAAAGCATGGGCGCGGCATTAACCTGCGACATGACAACATCTAAATCACCATCGGCATCAATATCAGCGAATGCAGAGCCTCGACCTACAATGGGCTGGAACAAGTCATTCCCCGATTGCTCTTCGGTGACTCTCATGAAACGACATCCCTGCTTGGGACCAGCATTCCAGAACAGGTGTGCGGACTGCTCGTAATGTTGACTTTCCTGAATTTGGTGAATCTCCTCCTCCAAATGACCATTCACAGTCAATAAATCCTGCCAACCATCCAGGTCGTAATCAAAAAAGAACAGACCGAATTTTAATGCCAACCTGCTGGCTGGTCCAATCCCGGCAGGAACAGCCTCATCGGTAAAGATCAGATTTGAAGGACGGCCGACATAAAGAGCGGTCATTTCATTGGCAAAGTTCGCGATTCCAATTCCGATGGCTTCATCTTCACGAAAACGAGCCGAATCAATTCCCATCGCACCTCGAGCCTTGCCATAGCTGTCGAAGGCAATGCCACTCATGCTGCCCACTTCTTTAAAAGTTCCATCTTTCTGATTTTGAAAGACAAAATTCTGAACTGTGTCATTGGCCACAATCAAATCCATCCAACCATCGGCATTGATATCCACAGGCGCCACACCTAATGATTTGGCAACAGGCAATTGAGTGGCAGGATTTCGGATTTGCACACCGCAGGATTCCGAAACGTCGGTAAACTTCCCATTGCCTTCATTCCTGAACACAGATGGGAATGTTCCCTGAAAATTCATTGGCTGCCCGTAAGCTCGCCCGATGCCGGTCAGCGTGGTGCCTTGTTCAAAATCGATTTCAGGTGACCACTGAACATAGTTGCCAACAAATAAATCCAGGTCACCATCGTTCTCCATGTCAAACCAGGCCGCGCAGGTACTCCAATCGTTTTCCCCACCGCCCACTCCAGCAGCTGAAGTCACATCACTGAACGAACCATTGCCATTGTTTCGATACAGACGGTTTTGGCGCACGGCTGTAATGTAAAGATCAGGCCACCCGTCATTGTCAAAATCTCCCACGGCGACTCCCATCCCGTAATCACTCGATGATATACCTGACGCTTCTGTTACATCTTTAAAATGCCCCCTACCATCATTCTCATACAATGCATGCGATGCCACTTCATTCCCATCCACTGGATGCCCAGGCCATGGAGTTCCATTCACAAAAAAGAGGTCCGGAGCACCATCCTGATTGTAGTCAAAGAAAGCAAGGCCTCCACCCATGGTTTCCGGCAACAATTTGTCTCCGTAGGCACCATTGACATGACGAAAATCAATCCCTGCTTCATTGGTGATATCCTTGAATGGGACCTTTGGAATTGTGGCTGTCGGCTTGTCTTGAACCTGAGGCACTGATATTTCGGTAATTTGTTCCGGGGCTTGTTGTGGTTTACGATTCTTCCAAATCCAGATACCAACCCCAGCAAGGATGATCGCCACAATAAAGATCAGCGAACCTTTGAATGCAGTCCCAATGATAGCGTCGTTTTGAACATCTTGATCTTGATCATGAGGATTTTGATCGGAACTCATGGTGTTACGGAAGTAAAAGTGTCAATAGTTGGGACTGACCCCCAAGTGATTAATCTTCTGAGAAGTTGACATAACCAATGAACATTTCTTCCCAGGACTGTTCACCAAATCGGACGGTATCATTGGGGTCCGGATTGAAACGGTTTTGTGCTGTGTTATCAAACCAGCCTTCACATAAAAGTGTCGTTCCAGCGGGGACTTGCTTGGGCGAGTCAAATCGATAGAGGGCCTGCCAGTCGAAAAAGTAAGCCGGCACACTCAACACCGTTTCGGAGGTGCCATTTGGATATTGAAAAGTAAACTTGGCACTGGCACCACGGTAATGCATGTGCGGACTGAATTCATAGATGGTGGAGGCCCGAGGGAATGTGCGCGTTGCTTTGACATAGATGTCTCGACTGTTCGGTGGTATGCGGAATTGTGTTTCGTAGGCAGCACTGGTCACCAATTCTCTTTCGGGTGGACCATCCATCAAGTAAAGACCAAGTTGTGTGCGATCCGTAGCTGCTTTTCCACTGACTGTGTAATGCATTTGGAAAACAATAATATCCGATTTTTTGAGGCGCTTCCCGGTTCCTTCCGGGAATTCATCCTGTTCCATGCCTGGAACATAAGCAGCAAAAAAACCACCCAATCCACCTCGAAGATCGAGTAATTCACTGAAGCCTCCTTTGAAAACCAAACAGTGATGCACTACGGACCGGTCTCCCGGATTTACCGCTACAGCACGTAACCACACGTCATTGGGGAACGGGCTATCAGCAAATAAATATCGGTAATCAACTGTGCCCTGAGCTGGCACTGACTGTGGTGGAATGGATATGATGGCATCTGGCTGACCCAAAGGCCAATCGACAGGTTCAGGCATGGGGGCTTCTGCAAGTAAATCGGGACCGTCTCCACGCGGAGAGCCGCGATCGATCCAGTCCACAAGCATGGAAATTTCATCGTCGGTCATCGATTTCGAATTGGAAAATACGCTGTATTTTGGATCGGCATGCCAGGGCGGCATTTCACCTGCAAGAACTGCAGATTTGATCAATGCTGAAAATTCCTCAATAACGTCGTAACTGGTCATGGCCCAGGGAGCAATGTTCCCAGGTGTGTGACATGGGAAACAGTGTGTTTGGATCATCGGAACGATATGATCACTGTATGTTGCTTCCTCAATCTCAGCTGTATCGGTAGGTTCCCCAAAGGGAGCTAATCTTGCCACCGCAGGCATCTCCCCAGATAATAATTCAGAAATTGCCTCTTTGAGTGGAAAGGTGGTCTCTAGCCCGACGCCGGTATCGATGCTTAATTCGACAGGTCCGCGGTATGAAATGGACCAGTTGGCCGTGTTGATAAGCAAAGCTTCGGGCACTTCTCCGGAAGAGAGGGTACGTGTCACTGCTTGGTTGATATCTTGTAACACCGGCAGGCTCGCGGGCAATGTGTGCCAACGTTCTTTCAGCCCTTCACGCTGCTCGAGTTCGGACATGAGGACAACCCAGGTCAACAGTTCTCCTGGTTCCGCCTCCGCCTGGAGTTGAAAGAGGGATTCGCTCCAAACGGAAAGGTTTTCCTCCTGATTTCCAGCGAGAAAAACAACAATGCCCTTGGCTGGCCAATGGTAGTAGAGTTCATGGGCCTTACCATCCAAATCCAAAAGTCGGAAATTGCTTACCTCAGGACGGGGAGCTTCCAGTAGCTTTCTCAAACGAAAGAATTTGGCGTCCTTGTCCCCACAGATCGGGTCAACGAATCGTTTGGGCTGGGCGGCGTTTCCACGGAACTGCATCAGTGGAGCCCACTTTTCACCAACCATCAGTTGAGCCTGTGTCTCAAGAATGTAATCATCATTCGAGTCAGTGTTGAGTTGTAGTTCAACTGTCTCCCCCAGTGGAGCAATTTGGAGGGAGGCATTGCCTTGGGCATTTAAACCAGTGGAAAGAAAGAAGGCGGCTAACCAGCCGAAGGCAAAGGATGCTTTGATATAAATACGAGGTTCCATGTTTTGATTAAGTGATCACACAGTTATGGAGTATGAATGTAGCTTGAGGAACAAGCTTCTCAAGCAGATTTTAGCTGTGGAATCTTGTAAAAGTACATAAAAATGGCGGGAGCGACGGGACTCGAACCCGCAACCTCTGCCGTGACAGGGCAGCGCTCTAACCAATTGAGCTACGCCCCCGCTAAAACCGGGACCCGGAATGTATGCGAATTAATTCCAGATCGTCAATAGGTTTGTGAAAATATTTCAAAAAAGACTCGAGTAGCGAACGCCAAGGAGGTGGGGGTGGGGAACCCCTCTGAAGAAACGTACCACCACTCGAGCCTTCCCCGGAAAGTAAATCCAACCTGAACAATTGTCAATCCTGTGCTCTTGGGCCAAATGATGGAATACGATGACATCTCAATGATTTACAAAATCCTATGATTCAATCCTCTTATGGCCAAAAGTTTCAGGGCCACAAGCTCACAAACCTCAAATACAATTACCAATTCAACGTAAATATATCCGAAAAGAGACGTAAGAAATAGGAGCATGATTGTGTCACAAGTAATGCCATGTTAAACATGGATCGTGAATAATCGGAAAATATTACTGAAGCCTGCAATAAGGCTTAGATTCACATGGACGATAATTTGTCTTGTTGGATGCCTCTTGGGTAGTCTGGGAACCTTCAATCCAAGAATTCTGAGTCAAGAATCTCCCTTGGGTGAAATGGTTAAGTACAATGATCTGACCAAGGTAAAAGTCCGGGGACGTGTGGTCTGCCTGCATGAAGAATTGAATCGTCAATATGGCATGAACATGCCTACCGATCACAAGCGTGTCTACGGAATCAAAGCTTCTGATGGAACACTCTATCTATTGTTGGAAAACAACCTTTCAGGAGCGATTTTTAAGGATGAGCGCGTGCGAGATAGAGAACTGGTGTTGACGGCTTGGCTTTTTCCTAAATCCAACATTCTGGACATCGTTTCCATGAAATCGATCAAAGACGGCGTTCTCTGCGATCTTTATTATTATTGCGTCATCTGTGCGATCAGAACGGCGACACCCGGGCCCTGCATGTGTTGCCAGGACGACGTTGAATTTGTGGAAAAACCACTGAAGCCTTAGAATGAGCCTGGGCTTAAACTTGAGAAATCCAGGCTCTCATATCATCCCACATTTCCTGCGTGCAGCAGTGCCCAATTTTTGAGATCACCTTTGACGAAAAACGATCACCCTGCCCATACATTTCATAGACACGACCCACTGCTGACTCGATCTGTCGGATTCCAGCCAAAGGAGAAAGTGGATCATCATCACCATTTAAGCACAGTAAAGGCCTGGGAGCAGCCAGGGCGAGGATAGATTCAAGATCACAGTATTCTGCCAGTCCGGGCACGTAAAAGTACATCCCATGCCGCCGTAAACTCTTTGCCTTGATCAAGTCTCGATATCGAACCATACAGGCCATGGCCACGCCGCAGGCCAGTGAATCTTCAAATGCCATCAGCCATTGAACACGCGTTGCCCCCATGCTGAGGCCTATCGCGCTGATGCGGTCAGGATCCACTTCGGGCCTCTGTTGCAGAAATCGAAAAGCGAGACGGTCATCCCATAAAATACGTCCCCACAGAGAACTCCCTTGCCAAAGAAAGTGTTTAAACAGGGTGTGCTCCCCTTCCTGATCAGAATCACCACAGGATTCCGGATCCTTACCGTTGCGTTCCCCAAACCCAAAGGCATCGATGCAGAGAACGGACATCCCCATCTCAAGGAAACATTGTATTGGCGTCTGAGGGGTGTGAATTTGCTGAAAAACTTCCTCCTTCCCTAATGAATACTCACCACCATGCCAATGACACCACAGAACCGCCGGACCGGGTAATTTCAAATGCCTGGGAGTGGCGAACCAAGCAGGAATTCCGCATTCAGAGTGATGATTCAATCTCAGCTTTTCGATCACGCCCTTTTCGTGCTTCTTTCGTTCAAGCGTTTCGTAAGCAACCGAAGTTGGCAGTGTAGGCAACCTCCCCAGGTGCTTTTTGATCCCTTCTCGTAAATCATCCCGACGGGTAAGCCAACTCTTCAGATCGGTCGCTAGATTGCCTAGTTCAATCAAGGGCGGGTTCATGGAAATAAGCACCCCCAAGGGCGTCTTTAAGCGGGTTATCTTCGCGTGCACAAAATCCCATGTGAGAGTGAGGACGCCAACCTTCGGCATAGGTAAACTTTCCCGATTGCTCCCCCACCCTTTTCATCATGCTTTCCATGTGCTTCAAGTAAGACCCCATCCCCTGTGTTTGATCCAGCCACTGTTTTTGGCTCGTGTGGGCCGCAAGTGCTGAATGCTTACGATCCATCATGTCCGTGACATCGACATAATAATCAGCCTTCACTTCAACTCCGAATGGATCACAAAGCTCGTGCGGCATGGCATGATAAAGGGTCATCGAACCTCCTACAGGATTCCTTACAGGCTCCGTCTGAAAGTTGGGCATCCCTCTGGTGAAGGCGGCACTGACCGCAAGTCGGCATGCGTTGGTGTGATCTTCCATGTAATCCACGGGCGAATGAATCAGCAAAATGTCGGGCTCCACCTCACGAATGATCGCAGCAATTTTCCTTAGTAGGGATTCTTCGTAAAAAACCTCAAGGTCATTCACCAATGGTCGATGCCATTGGGCTCCGATGATCTGGCAAGCACGCTGGGCTTCTTCAGCACGTATGCTGGCCGTGGTCACTGAATCGTGCTCCATACTGCCACAGGACCCATTGGCCACGCTCATGTAGTGCAATTGCCAACCCAATTGCCCCAGCCGCATGAGTGTTCCCGACATCATGAACTCGATATCATCCGGATGCGCCGCAATGGCCATGGCCGTTTTACCACAGCGCTTGCTTACGAGTTCAGGTTGCATGAGTCGTAAAAACCCGGTGGAATAGCATCTTAATTCACTTTGATAGACCGTCCGCCTGATCTGGCAGATTTGTCGGCCGCAAATAATATTTCATGAGTACGAATGGCATCCCCCATATGAGTCAGCGGCATGGGTTTGTTTTTTCTCAATGAAGTAAAGAAGGCCTCGAACTGACTTTGATAAGGGTGATCGGAGACGTCCCCGCTATCAAGCATCTTCATGGATAATTCACTCCACCGCGTTTTATCAAGACCGCCGAGCTTGGAGCTGTGGAGTTTGTTATCCAGGAGACTACCTTCGCTGCCCACCAGGTGAGTGTGAAAATAGTAAGGCTGGATACAGTCAATTACCGAGGCCACTTTACCGACTCTCCCATCTTTGAACTTGAGCAGTGTGACACTGGTTGTTTCATATTCGTAAGCCTTGAAATCCTTGTTGGATGAACCGGTGGCCAGGCTTGTTACTGATTCAACCTCCGTTCCCATACATAAGAGAAGCGCGTCCAGTGCATGACATCCTGCTGACAATAGACTACTGCCTCCCGCATCTTTCCTGGTGTTCCAACGATACTGTCCGTACCATGGTCCGATCCCGTGATAATAATCTATTTCTCCGTAATGAATTCTTCCTAGAAGACCTTCATCAATGATCGCCTTGGTGGTCAGGAATTGGCTGCTGTATCGACATTCAAAACAGATGCATGAAAGCACCCCAGCCTTCTCAACCGCATCTTGAATTGCCACACAATCTTTCCAGGTCAGAGCCATGGGTTTCTCAAGAATCAAATGTTTACCGGCTTTGGCAGCAGCAACGGCATGTTCTCGATGCTGATAGGGATAACTGCAAACAGAAACCGCATCCAAAGATGGATCGTTCAGCATTTCCTTCAAGTTCTGATAGCATTGAATGGCACTTCCATGCTGCGCACTGACCACGTCTGAATCGAGTTCTCGTGAAGAATAAACCGCTGCCACTTCTGCTTGTGAAGTCGCATTGATGGCCTGTATATGTGCACCGGCCACCCATCCGTAACCGATGACACCAACTTTGTATTTTTTCATATAAATTTGAATTATTGTAAATTTGATGAGGTCATAAATCGCCGAAGCTTGCTAGGCCAACAGCTCTCGAACAACTCTGGCTTCAGGTTGTTCTACCAATTTAAATTCTCGCGGCCCACTGCGAAAGGCGAGTTCCCGATGATTCAGTCCAAACTGGTGCAGGACTGTCGCAAGCCAGTCATAATGGTGCACGATGCCATCCACTGCATAATGAGAAAACTCATCTGTCTGCCCGTGAACGTAACCCTTTTTCATTCCCCCTCCAGCAACCCACATACTAAACCCATAGGTATTGTGATCACGTCCCACTTTATCTCTTTTATCGAGTCCCTCCCTGAATTGGATCACCGGTAAACGCCCCATTTCACCTCCCCAATGCACCAGTGTTGAATCCAGAAGCCCCCTTTGTTTGAGGTCTTTGACAAGAGCTGCCGCCGGTTGGTCAATCTCCGCACATCTTTGAGGCAAGGCGGTCTTGATCGAGCCATGATGATCCCAAACCTGGCCATTACAAAGGATTTGAACAAAGCGAACTCCTCGTTCTACCAGACGTCTGGCAATTAAACATCGCGTTCCATAATCACGAGTCACATCCTGATCGATGCCATACATGGTCCGGGTATATTTCGATTCTCCGGAAATATCAAAAGCCTCCTTGGCAGCCGACTGCATGCGGGCAGCCAGCCCATAACTCGCCATACGTGCCTCCAAGTCATTCTCTCCTGGATGTTCATCAAGATGCTTTTGATTGAGATCGTTCAATAATTTTAATTGTGCCCGTTGTGCTTCCCCCCTCAAATGCCGCGGCGCGTCCAGATTGAATATGCGTGGCGTTCTGGGGCGCACCAAGGTTCCCTGAAAAATGGAGGGCAAAGGTCCATTGCTCCAATTTTCCCCACCTATCAATGGAAGCCCTCGAGGATCGGTCAATGCGACATAAGCAGGAAGTTCCTGTGATTCGCTTCCCAATGCATTCAACAGCCAGCTCCCCAGCACAGCACGGCCACTTCGATGCTGCCCGGTGTTCATCGCATAGTTGGAGGGAAGATGGTTATTGACTCCCGTATGCATGGATCGGATCAACGTGATCTCATCGGCAATACTGCCCAGATGAGGAACCAGTTCCGAGAGCTCCATTCCACATTGTCCATGCGCCTTAAATTTCCATAAAGGGGCCATGATCTCTCGACTGGCCTGCGCCGCATTGTCAAACTTGATGTCCCCGGGGAAATTTTTTCCGTGCCATTTATAAAGTTCAGGTTTCGGATCAAATAAATCAATTTGACTGGGGCCACCCAACATGAACATCGAGATCATGGACTTGGCTTGGGGTGGCTTGGGAGGTTGCTTGGGCAACAGATCAAAGGATGTGGGTTGATCGATAGGTTTGGGGAGTGCCTTCCCTTCGGCAGCAAGCAGGCCATCCTGTTTCAACAGCCAGGGCATCGCCACCGTGCTTAGAGAAAAAGCGGAGGATGATAGGAAATGTCTCCTGGAACACAGTTGATTCTTCATGTTGATTGTCCTGATAAATCTGTTCAGTCGATGTAAAGAAAGCGATTGGACGCAACCAGAGTTTGACACAAGGTGGAGAGCGCACGCCGACTCGCAAGCGTTGGATCTTTCAAAAGCTGTTCGCGCCATTTTTCGTCAGTATCCGCTTTAAAATGATTTGTCTGAGTTTCCAAATAAGCCAGGCAACTTGCCTTGGACGCTGGATCAGGTGATACGGAAAACAGCCGCTGATATAGGTCATCCACCCAAATGGCTGGATCTTCACTTTCATTACGGGCAGTGAGCGCCATTTGCTCCGACCATTCCACCATTTGAGAATCATTCATGAACCATAATGATTGAGTGGCTACAGTGGTTTTAGGGCGTATCTCACAGTTGGGTGTCATGCGGGGAAGATCAAAGGTCGCCAGCATGTTCAAGGGTTTATTGCGCTGCATCTGAACATAGATACTGCGTCGGTTTGCGGCAGCTTGTCCACTATCCACACCTGCCTTCAGTCCGTCTTTTATTTTCCTCACACCTATGACAGTTTTGCCTTCAGGATTTTCCGTGACCGGAAGACTGGCTCCGCCCAACTGTGGATTTAATAATCCAGCTGCAACCAACAATGAATCACGCAGGGATTCGGCATCCAGCCGTTTTAAATTGGCGCGTCCATACAGGATGTTCTCGGGATCGACTTTTTCCAAATCCGAGCGGCGTGTGGAGCTTTGCCGGTAGGTGTGCGAGTTCAGGATCAGTCTTACCAACCGTTTCAGGTCCCAACCATGGCTCATGAAATCATTTGCCAACCAATCCAGAAGTTCAGGATGAGAAGGACTTTCACCAGAAATACCAAAATCACCCGGAGTTGTGACTATTCCCCTTCCCATCAAATGCATCCAAACGCGATTAACAAAGACCCTGGCCGTCAAAGGGTGAGAGCCATTGGTAATGTGCCTTGAGTAAGCCAAACGACGGCCAGAGGTTGGATAATTTGGATCATCAGGAAGGATACTGGATTCGACACCATTCAGACGCAGTGCTGTTAATTCGTTCGGTTGGACTTCCGCAGTAGGACTTTCAGGATTTCCACGAAAGAAGACCTTGCTGACAGGAATGAAACCCGGTTTTTCAGTTGTCGAAAGAATCATTTTACGAGCAGGTTTGGTTGCACGGACAGCAGCAACCTCTGCAAATTCCTTTTCAAATTTTCGATAGGAAGGAGCGTCGTATTCGACGAGCAGTCCAATGATCGTGGAAATGGGTTTTACCATCGGATAATCGTCGAGTAGCTGTTTTTGCTGATCGCTGCGCTTTTTCGCAGGCTCTCTCACGGCTTGACGCAAGATTTCCTGAAATTCGACAGGCACATCGGCCAGTTTTTTCTCCTGAATATCAAGCGCAACGGCTTCACGTCTGGCCTTGATATCGTCCTCCATCTTTTTGGCTTTTGCCTCGATTCGATCAATCTCTGAAGCCAAATCGGGAGGAGTCAGATCGATGAGTCTTGCATCATGATGGCGCCATTGAGTCAATGGAAAGGCAGGATCAAAAATGGCGCGTAAACTATAGTAATCGTCAATACCAATGGGATCATATTTGTGGTCATGACACTGGGCACAACCAACGGTCAGTCCAAGCATCGCGGAACTGAAAACTTTTATTGTTTCAGCCACAGCGTTGTTACGATCCATCAACGTGTTACTGGTGCGAGTGGCATCTGGTGCCATTTGAAGAAATCCCGTTGCGGCGAGTAATGTCTCGTGCTCGGGGTTATCAATATCGACCTCTCCCTGAACCATCTCATCCCCTGCAAGTTGTTCCTGAAAAAACCGATCGATAGGTTTATTCTGATTGAAAGATTGAATGACATAATCCCGATAACGCCAGGCATAGGGCCGGGCAGGGTCATTCAAAGCACCTCCATCGCTTTCGGCATACCCCGCTGTATCCAACCAATGTCGTCCCCATCGCTCTCCGAAATGCGGAGATGAAAGAAATTGGGTTACCAATCGATCCCAGGCGTCATCACGTTCATCCTGAAGAAAACTCTGAACTTCCTCTCGAGAAGGAGGCAATCCACGTAGATCGAAACTCAGTCGCCGAATCAATGTTCGCTTATCAGCTACCGGTGAAAAACTCAATCCACTTTCAAGCAATGAACGCGCAACAAAGGCGTCTATGGGATTGCCGAACTCGCGGTCATTAATCCACGGAATCGTTGGTTTCTGAATGGGCTGGAATGCCCAGTGATCCAGTTCTTCCAGGGTGTAGCGAGCATCTTCCACATTTTCGGGTTCCGGTCTGGCGGTTTGTGCCCCTTGGGAGATCCATTGGTGAATGATTTTTTTCTCTTCAGGGGTCAGTTTCTTCTCTCCATCAGGCATGTCGTCGGATTCGATCCGTTCCCAGATCAAACTCCGGGGAGGGTTTCCGGATTCCAGAGCTGCACCAGATTCTCCCCCCTTTTGCATGAGCCGTACCAACCGTAAATCAAGCCCCCCCTTGCGAATGTCGTCTTCCCCATGACAATGAAAACACATTGCCTTGAAAATGGGCCTGACATCTCTCTCATAAGTCAGCAACCTTGTTTCTGAGTCACCTGCATTCCCTCCTTCTGCCAGCCCTCTGCCGATGAACATCATGAGGATCACCAGCAGGCTGGGACGACCGAAGCAGATCATGATGGACATCAAACTTCTCATTTCCAAAAAGGTTGTAGGAACTGGCCATCATTTAATCGATTTCACCGCCAAAGGGCAATGATGTTGTTTTGGGAAAAGGTTCTCTTGGACAAGGCAAGTGGATTGTGATTTAGTCTCCACTTTGCAGACATGGAAGACACAAACTCACTCATCGAATTTCGCAAACAGAAGTTAAGAGAACTGAATGAAAAAGGGATGAACCCTTTTCGCAACAAGTTCACTCCCTCAGAAACCTGTGCTGAAGCAAAGGAAAATTATGAGGAAGGTCGCCCGACAAAACTGGCCGGCCGCATCAGCGCTCAGCGGGTTATGGGTAAAAGTCAGTTCCTCGATATCAAGGATGGGAGTGGGCGCATGCAGATTTACGCCCAGAAACAACATCTTGGAGATGAAGCCTTTCAATTGCTCAAATCCATGGATATGGCCGACTTTATCGGGATTGAAGGCACCATGTTCACCACCAAGATGGGTGAGATATCGGTCAAAATTGATAGCTTCACAGTCCTGTGCAAAGCACTCCGTCCACCACCTGAAAAATGGCATGGACTGGAAGATACCGAGATCCGTTACCGACAACGTTATCTCGATCTCATGGCTAATGACGAGGTCAAGGATGTCTTCATCAAACGAAGCCAGATTATCCGAGAAATCCGAAATTATCTTCATGATCAAGCCTACATGGAAGTGGAAACGCCCATGATGCAGTCCATCCCCGGAGGAGCGGCCGCACAGCCTTTCGTAACGTTCCATAATGCCCTCGGATGCCAATTTTACATGCGCATTGCGCTGGAGCTGTACCTAAAGAGACTTCTGGTAGGAGGCATGGACCGGGTATTTGAAATCGGACGTAATTTCCGCAACGAGGGTATCTCAAGACGCCACAACCCGGAATTCACCATGCTGGAAGCTTATCAGGCTTACGGTGATTACGAATCCATGATGGAATTGGTTCAGGGAATGATCACTCATGTGGCTCAAAAGGTATTGGGGACTTTGGTGATTGAACACAAAAACCGTGATGGTGAAGTCACACGCACCATCGACTTGACCACACCCTGGAGAAGGGTGCCATACAAAGATTTAATCCGGGAGAAAGCCGGTGCGGATTGGTTTGACTTAAGTCCAGAACAACGCAAAACCAAAGCTGCGGAACTTGGTGCTGAGATCCATGATACAGACGAGGATTTTGAGGTCACCAATGCCATCTTTGAAAAATTCATTGAACCGAATTTGATCCAGCCCACCTTTGTTACCCACCTGCCGAAAGAACTGGTTCCGTTGGCAAAGCTTTCGCCGGATGACGACACCACCGTCGAAGTGTTTGAATGCTGTATCAATGGACAGGAAATCGCACCGGCCTACACAGAGCAAAATGATCCGGTTCAGCAGCGCGAACGGTTGGAGCATCAGGCGGGTGAGGAACAGCAAAAACTGGATGAAGATTTTCTGATCGCACTCGAACACGGCATGCCTCCAGCAGGTGGAATGGGAATGGGTATCGATCGCTTATGCATGATGCTGCTGGGACAGGAAAGCATCAGGGACGTCTTGTTGTTTCCACAAATGAAACCCAAAAATAAGATCACGCCATCATCGGAGGAAACTGCAGAGGAGGAATCCAAAGACACAGATAATTCTCAGAACGACGAGGCCGTATCCGAATAACTGATCGGCACCTTCATCCTAAAACGCCCAAAGAATTCAAATAAGCCTCCTGGTCCTCCAGGAGGCCGTCTGGGTTTCTGACTTGCAAGCCTTTAAAGGATTTCAAGCCAAGACGTTTCTCTGAAGATCTCCTTGGAGCGCAAAAACGTGCGGCAGACAGGAAATTTCCATCAAGTTTGGCTTCATCCAATATCGCACCCGTAAAGTCACAACCCTCCAGGTCGGCCCCGGTTAAATCCGCTCCAGTCAGATCCGCATCTCGAAACTTTCCAAAAGTAAGGTTGGAACCTCTTAGATTGACCGCTCGAAAATTCGCACGACTGAAGTCACAGGACTTGAGATGTAATCCATGAAGATCGCGAGTCAATGGATTCCAATCCGAAAAATCCGCTCGCACGATCACATGCGGATCACCCGTTGCACTGCGGTATTCATCAAATGATTTCAATTCCTTGAACGCTTCGCACTCTTTTCGCGAGCTGAATCGAGTGGCATCCAGTCTTTGCTCTTTCCATGGATCGGCTTCGTTATGGTATCCGGTGGTTCTTTCCCAGAATCCAAGTCGATCCGATTCCAAAAACTCGATTCGTTTCAGCCACTTCAGGCTTTTGTAGAAATATCGTGAAGGCACCACGATTCGCAGTGGAAATCCATGGGCACAGGGCAAAGGCTTGGCTTCCAGAGAATGAATCATCCAGGCTTCTTCCAGGGCTATTTGGAGAGGGATGGTCGTGTCATGTCCCCTGGAAGAATACGCAAGGAACCTTACGAATCGGCATGTATCGGGAACGGTGATTTTGTGATGAATCAAAAACCGTTCCATCAAAAAGCCTTGAAATTCGGTTTGCATGCGAGTCCACCCGGTCACGCAATGCACATCCATTTTCAAAGTTTCACAGGGCATCGCCATGATGTCGCGATAAGAAAAATTACCCAACATTCCTGAAGGCCCTGCTATTTCCAGATTCCAGCTTTCGGGATCAATGACTGGAGGATTTGAGACTTTCTCCCCCACCACAGGAAGCCTGCGAGTCAATACCTGCCCGGGAGGCAGACGGTCTGGTTGGTGATGAGTAGGATCCATGTGGTTAGGATCTCCACCAGACAGTTTCCACCAAAAATTGTCAATTCAGGTTTCATTTGAATACGATCATTCCCTCAATATTTTGACATTGCACCCACACCGAATTCTGGGAAACTCATTGAGCATTTCATGAGAAAATTTTCATTCATACAAAGTGTGGCGAATCCTATGACAAGGATTTGGTTGTTGTGCTTGATTCCATTCTGCTCTTCAGCTTTGAGTGCCGATTGGGTGCCGTTATTTAATGGGAAGGATTTTACCGGCTGGGTTCATCGAGGTGGAAAAGCCGAATACCACATTGAAGATAATATGATTGTGGGCACCACAGTGAAAGGGCATCCAAATGCTTTTCTTTGCACCGCACGCGATTACGGAGATTTCATTCTGGAACTGGAATACAAAGTGGACCCACAAATGAATTCAGGGATCCAGATCCGAAGCGAAAGTAAACCAGAGTACCATCGAGGTGTGGTCCACGGTTATCAGGTTGAAATCGATCCAAGCAAGCGCGCTTGGTCAGGTGGTATTTACGATGAAAGCCGAAGAGGTTGGATCAATAATCTCGAAGGTAATGATGCTGCCCGAAAGGCGTTCAAGCAAAATGAATGGAATCATTACAAGATCCAGGCAATCGGCGATTCCATCAAAACCTGGGTAAATGGAGTTCCTGCGGCAGATTTGCGTGATGCTGAAACGCTGTCGGGATTTATCGCCCTGCAGGTCCATGGCACCAACAAAGAAGAGCCCATGGAGATTCGCTGGCGCAACATTCGGATTCAGGACCTTGGCCAGCATTCCTGGAAACCTCTCTTTGACGGCCATACTTTAAATGGCTGGCATACCATTCCAGGAGGAAAATGGGAAGTAGTAGACGGAGTCATACGTGGAACCAGTGAGAAAAGTGAAAAACGCCATGGTTTATTGGTAACGGATCGCACTTTTGACGACTTCACTGTTCGCGCACAATTCAAGGTGACTCAAGGTGATAGTGGATTTTATTTTAGAGTGGATGAATCCAAAAATCGGGTTGGGGTTCATGGGTTTCAGGTGGAGATAGATACTTCATACGAAACTGGAGGTTTATACGAAACAGGTGGCCGAGCATGGGTGGTTCAGCACGCGGCAGACAAGAAAACTCCATGGTACAAGAAGGATGAATGGAATGATCTGGTCGTTTCAGCACATGGCCGCCGCATCACCGTTCGTGTCAACGGTCGCAAATCAGCTGAACTATTGAACGATCCGGGAAGAACATCGGGACACATTGCCCTTCAGTTGCATGGCAGTCAGGACATGTTCGTGGAATACAAGAACATTGAAATACTGGCCAAAGATTGAATTGGGCACGACCTTTTGACAGCGACTGAAGAGTCGTCTAGTTTCGAATATATGGAACATCTGCACGCCCCCTGGCGCATTGATTACATTCTTGGCCCCAAGGAACCCCAAGGCGAGGAATCCCTTTTTACTCGCATAGGACAATCCAGCGATGATGTTGCGAATTTGGTCGTTCATCGAGATAAAACCTGTTATGTGGTCATGAATCGATACCCTTATAACGGGGGCCATTTGATGGTGGTGCCTTACAAACAAGTCGCAGATTTGGAGGATCTGGATGAACAGGAGTTGGGGGATCTCATGAAACTCAGTCGACGTTGTATAGCTGTGCTCAAGGAAGTCATGAAACCTCAGGGCTTCAATGTCGGACTCAACCTCGGCCAGGTGGCCGGTGCCGGTATCAAGGAACACCTTCACTTACATGTCGTCCCACGATGGAATGGAGATCAAAACTTCATGCCGGTCATTTCCAACACCAATGTACTCCCGGAAGCTTTGGAAGATTTGGCTGAAAAACTGAGGACAGCCTTTGGCAAAACCGGTTCTTCAGACTCCAACCCCGCCTAAAACAAATGGCAACTGAGACACTTCATTTTGAAAACGCGCACCAAGCGCAACTACTTTTCGCGAACGACACAAAAAACCTTCAACGACTCGAAACAGAGCTCTGTGTCAAGGCAGTCAGTCGCGATGGATGGATCAAACTTGAAGGCGACGAAAGCAAGGTCAAGGTCGCAAAGGAAATGTTTGAAACTCTGGATGCTGCCTCGAAATCAGGCACCCCCATCAGGTTGAGAGAATTTGATCAGGCTTTGACAACGGTCAAAAACGATGGGGCGGGCACTTTAAAGACCCTCTTCAATGAACGGATTCAGACCTCCTCCCGCAAACCGCCGATCCATCCCAAAACAGCAGGCCAAAAGCAATACATCGAGGCCATGCGGAAGCACGACGTGACTTTTGGACTTGGCCCTGCCGGTACGGGCAAAACCTACCTGGCCATGGCCATGGCTGTGTTGGCTCTTAAGGAAGGAACCGTCAGCAGAATCATTCTCACTCGTCCGGCGGTTGAAGCCGGTGAAGCCCTTGGTTTTTTGCCAGGAGATTTATACGAAAAACTGGATCCGTACCTTCGCCCTTTGCAGGACGCCCTGCACGACATGCTACCTGCTGAGGAAATTGAGAAATATCGGGACCGGGGCACCATTGAAATCGCTCCGCTGGCCTACATGCGTGGTCGAACTCTGAACTATGCTTTCATCGTTCTGGACGAAGCGCAGAACGCCACAACAGAACAAATGTTCATGTTTCTCACCCGTCTTGGAATGAACTCAAAGGCGGTTATCACAGGCGATCCAACACAAATCGATCTGCCCAAGCACAAGCCTTCCGGATTGATTGAAGCCAGACATGCACTCAATAAAATCAACGATATTGCGATTGTTGATTTTCAAAAACGCGATGTCATCAGGCACAAGTTGGTTCAAAAGATTGTCGCGGCGTACGAAACACATCGACAAGAACGGGATTCAAGATAGTTACTGAATCTTTTTCGCCCCTGTTTGGCAAACACCGCCATGCCCCCGGAGCATACACAGATTGAAGTCCGCAACCGACAACGGAAGTGGAGGTTGAATATACCTATGGTTGAGGAAATTTCGACCTGGGCTGCAATGGAATTGTTCAAAGGAGTGGAATCCGATATCTCGATCCAGTTTCTTTCCCCTGACAGAATGGCAAAAATCAACCAGAACTTCCTTCAACACGAGGGGCCAACTGATGTGATCACATTCAATCTTGGCGAGGATGCTTCGTCTTTCTTGATGGGGGAAATATTGATATGTCCGGAAGTGGCCGCCCGGCAATCCGAGGAATTCAATACAAGCTGGTATGAAGAAACGATCAGATATGTCCTGCATGGTCTTTTGCACCTCAAAGGCTTTGATGACCTCGAACCTGAAAAGCGGCGAATCATGAAACGGCATGAAAATCAATGGATGCAAAAAACACAGGCAAAATTTGATTTGGCAAAGCTTGTTGTTGATTGAACAAGTTGATGTCTGGATGGATTGTGATTAGTAGAAGAGATGGCCCGTTTAGTTTAAGAACCAGTGATCGAGGAGACTCAAGGCATCGTTTTGAGAACGATTCGGTATTCCGAATCAAGCCTGATTGTGCAATGGTTGACAGAAGATCACGGGCGCATTGCAACCATGGTGAAGGGAGCGCTCAGACCTAAATCAGCATTCAGAGGAAAGCTCGACCTCTTTTACCTTTGCCAGATCAATTTCTTAAGGAGTCACAGGTCTACGTTACACAGTCTGCGGGAAGTAAATCTGAAACAAAATTTTGAGCGACTGCGGCATCATGTGGAAAAAATCAACCAGGCCTCTTATGTCGCACAATTAACTTCCAAAAGCCTGGAGGAAGATACGCCTGCGGATGGCATGTTCGATCTTCTACAAACCTTCCTCACGGTATTGAATCACCCCCAAAAATCCAACTTGGTTCCCGTGCTGTGGTATGAATTTCGATTGTTACAATGCCTGGGTTTGGAACCTCAATGGAGACAGGATCGTTTAAGTCAACATGCAAAAGGAATCATTGAAGAATGGTCCAATGCCCCATTCAACGAATGTTCATTATCACCCACAGAAACCTCAGCTGTGATGCTGGAGCTTTTCAAATACCTGGGACGATTCATGACTTACCACCTTGGGCTTCCTCCAAAACTGCGAGGTCAACTTTTGGATTCGAACATGACCACCCACTAATCTCAAGATGCTGGAATCCTATTCAAAATGGCATGTTTGAGTTCATTGGCTAGAATCGATTGTGATTGGTTGAATCGTTCTGCATGAATTATGAACTGGTAATCAGAAGGTAAGCCCTTTACGATCCCGTGCCATGCAAAAGACCAAGACCACCGAATCGTGGAGTTCGCGCCTGGGCGTGATTTTGGCAGTCGCGGGGAGTGCTGTCGGACTGGGCAACTTCCTGCGCTTTCCGGGAAAGGCCGCAGCCTATGGTGGAGGCGCCTTCATGGTCGCCTACTTCATTTCACTGCTTATCATTGGCATTCCCATCTGCTGGGCGGAGTGGACCATGGGCCGATACGGCGGACAGAGAGGATACAACTCCAGTCCAGGTATTTTCCATGCCATCCTTCGCAAACCCTACGCGAAGTATATAGGAGTCATCGGAGTCATTATTCCAGTCATCATCTACATGTACTATGTTTACATTGAAGCTTGGTGCCTGGGATACGCGGTAAATTTCATGTCAGGCAACTTGAGTTTTGGGAACAACGTTGGTGCTTACGGGGATTTTTGGGGATCCTTTATTGGCAATTTAGAGGACGGATCAGCCATTGGATTTAGCATGAATCAGGTAGGTTTCTACCTGATTCTGGTTTTCATTTTTAATTTCTTCCTGATCTATCGCGGATTATCCAAGGGAATTGAGTGGTTCTGTAAGTTCGCTATGCCATTGCTCGTGTTCCTGGCCATCATATTGGCTATCCGAGTGCTGACATTGGGTGCTCCCTTGGCGGATCAACCTGACCAAAACGTCATGAATGGCCTGGGATATATGTGGAATCCAGGTAATTTGATTCAGGAACTGAAAAACCCGGAACTTTGGCTCGAAGCAGCGGGTCAGATTTTCTTTTCCCTGTCAGTGGGTTTTGGTGTGATCATTGTCTATGCTAGCTATCTCAAAAAGGATGACGATGTTGTTTTGAGCGGCCTGAGTGCCACCAGTGCCAATGAGTTTTGCGAGGTTGCCCTGGGGGGAATGATCACCATTCCTGCTGCCTACATGTTCCTGGGAGCCGCCGGCATCGTGGGGCAAGGAACCTTTGCTCTAGGGTTCAAGGTACTGCCCTTGGTTTTTGCAAATATGCCCGCGGGAGTTGTCTTTGGTTCCATCTTTTTCATTCTGCTGTTTCTGGCAGCGGTCACCAGCTCACTGTCCATGCTTCAGCCCGGGATCGCATTTCTGGAAGAAAGCACCGGAATGAATCGTAAACAATCCGTCTCAGTGCTTGGACTCATCACAGGATTGGGATGTTTGTTCGTGGTTTGGTTCAGTAAGGACATCAAGGCTCTGGATACGATCGATTTTTGGGTGGGAACCTTTGCTCTGTTTGTCCTTGCAACCATCCAGATTATTATTTTTGGATGGGTATTGGGAATCGACAAGGGATGGAAAGAAATGCATGTGGGTTCCGAAATACGGGTTCCAAATTTCTACAAAATAATCATCAAATATATTTGCCCACTGTTCCTGCTGGTCATTTTTGCCATGTGGATTGTCACTCAAGTCTTTGGATACAATCTGCAAACAGGTGAGATTGAATTGACCGGTTATGTGTTGGATCTGGTAGGCTCCAAAGATCAACCCGCCAGCGCGGCTGCCAGGTTGAGTGTGGCATTGATCATCGTGGTGATCGGTTTTATGTGCACGATGGCAGCCCAAGCTGGTAAACGTTGGCAGCAAAAAGAATCCGAAGACGAGGAGGTTTCCATATGACAACACCAATTCTAGCAGCAGGTCTGACCACGGGAGGTTGGTTGATGATGATCCTTTCGGTAGGTTCTGTTACCACCCTCTTTTGCATTTGCCTTTACAAAGTCCTCAAGGGACCAAACAAGTCGAATTAGCACTTTTGCTGAGGATGAATTAAAGGGTCTTCAACACATCAGATTCATAAGTTCTGATGAGAAGCCATGAGCACTTCATTTCATAAGCTTAACGACGGTTGGAATGCGGAGCCCAACGACCCAAATCCGAAAGTCAAATGGTTTGGAGAGGATCTTTACGTTACATTTTTCATGAACCCATTTCAGTTCTCCGATTGCAACGAAGGAGATATAGGACAAATCATCTTCACGGATTGCGCGCGCTACCGGATGGGCACATTAAATGATGAAGGATGGTATCGTGGACAGGGAAGATTCACTGGAATTCGTCATCATTGGGGCCAGTTTTATGAAGTTCAAGGTGATCTAAAATTAGTTGAGTTGCCAGACGATTGGGAGACGCGAACCCCGAACATCGCAGACCGGAAGCACTACCTATTTTATTTCAGAGACGAGGATTTCGAATGTGATGCCTGTGGTTGGACGCTAAATATCATAAAAAAAGAACATGCCAGTAAGCATAAACCACCTACCCACAAAGATTCAAAGGCCGATTGAGCAATTCCGCCCTCAATTCCTTTTCGGAGTCGTGCTGCCGGGACGCAAACTTAAGCTTGGACTCCAACTTGGGTGGGATTTGTGAAACTTCTTGAATGCTTGCGGAGTTTGCGGATCTGATTAGTATTTGTGGGATCCAGCTCATGAAAATCCACCGGGCACCATTCATTATCAGGCAGGCTTGGTTCGCGGGGTTGTTGATCCTGTTGGCGGCTGGGCTGAATCTTGAAGCCTCGGAAAACTGGTGGTCGTTGAGGCCTCTGGTTCGTCCTCAACTTCCGAAAACAACAATCGATGATTGGTCCGATCATCCGGTGGATTTGTTTATTGCCAGAAAGCTTTCCTCGAAAGGATTGTCCCCCTCCCCCACTGCGAATTCGAGGCAACTTCTGCGCCGGGTTTGTGCGGATGTGTGGGGCTTACCGCCAACGGCAGAAGATTTGGAATGGTTGAACAGACAAGGCATCGAAAGAGGTTGGGCACCATTAGTGGACCGACTGCTTGCAAGTCCGCATTACGGAGAACGCTGGGCTCGCCACTGGATGGATGTGATTCATTTTGCCGAAACACATGGTCATGACGAAGACGCGCCAAGAGAACACGCATGGCACTACCGTGATTACCTTATTGAGTCTTTCAACAAGGACAAACCCTATGCCCAATTTGCCCAAGAGCAAATCGCTGGGGATGTCATGCAACCGAAAAAAGCCGAATCATTGATCGGAACCGGATTTCTTGCTGCAGGCCCCTGGGATGAAAGTTCTCAAATGGGTATTCAGGATGGCACCATTGACAAAAAGGTCGCTCAATATCTGGATCGCGATGATATGATCACGACCACCATGTCCACTTTCATGGGACTGACCGTTCATTGCGCCAGGTGTCATGACCACAAGTTTGATCCGATATCCATTGAAGACTACTATTCCCTGCAAGCCGTTTTCTCTGGAGTGGATCGACACAATCGCGCCTTTGACAAAGACAACTCCATTCACGTGCAACGTCAGAATCTGTTGCACGTGAAGACAGAATTATTGGCAAACAGGTATCCTGACTCGGTTTTGCTGAACAAAGAATCGCTGAGCAGAGTGAATCGATGGGTTGAGTCTCGCCAGCATGTTTTGAATCGCTGGAAATCAAATCGTCCAACATTCACTCAAGACTCTGCAACGGCGGGAATCTTCAACACGACAGATCAATCGATTTTTCTCCCTGAATCATCCACTGAAAAAGGCGTGATAGCCTGGACCATAGAATCACCTTATTCCAACCCAACAGCCATTCAACTAGAGGTGTTACCAGACGAGCGTCTCCCCCAGAAAGGACCGGGATGGGCATCGGATGGAAATTTCAGATTAAGCGAGTTTCGTGTTTTCAGCCGAGTCAAAGAAGACCAGCCATGGGTTCAGGTCGAACTAGCCAATCCGCAGAACGACTTCAGCGAGCACACGACATCTGTCCGATATTTGATCGATGGTGACGAAAAGACTGATTGGGGAATCCTGCCACAATTCGGACTCGCTCATCGCTGTTATTTTGAAATCAAAGAAAGTCCGGAAATCATTAGAGGAAATCAAATTAAAATCGAACTTTCGCATCAGCATGGAAAGGATCATTGGATCGGAAGGTGTCGCGTTTCTTTGACAGATATTCCAGCGAACAAGATTCAACCCTTTTTGCCATCTGATCTTGAAGAAGCGTTCACAACCTCAGAAAAGGATCGCTCGCAATCACAGCTACTAACTCTGTCACGACAAGCAACTCTGGAGTTCTGGGATCAAAAACTGGAATCACTCCCCTCACCTTCACAAGTCTATGCCGTAACCAGTTATTTCCCTTCGGAAGGAAATTTCAAACCTTCCCTGGGGCCACGAGAGGTGCACAAATTAGCACGCGGAAGTATCCATTCCCCCAAGGAAATAGTTCTTCCTGGAACACTCTCAGAATTGGATCACATCCCATGGAATTCGAAGCAACGAAACCTGGGCCAAGAAGGTGAAAGAAGGCTTGCTCTGGCGGAGTGGATCAGTCATCCAAAGAATGGTTTATTCTGGAGGACCATGGCAAATCGGGTTTGGCAATATCATTTTGGATCCCCACTGGCAGGCACTCCAAACGACCTCGGTCACAGCGGATCACAACCTACTCATCCTGATTTACTGGATTGGCTCGCATGCGAACTTCGCGATTCGGGTGGTTCTTTGAAGCACCTCCACCGAATCATCCTGAACAGTCAAACTTACAAACAAGATTCCAAATTCAACCCGAATTCGGCTGCCACCGATGCAGGCAACCAATACTACTGGCGGGTCTCACCTCGACGTATGGATGCCGAAACATTTCGAGACACACTGCTTGCGCTGTCGGATTCATTGAACAAACACATGGGCGGCCCATCCGTTAAACAATTTCACATGAAACCGGGAATCCACGTCACCCCTGTCGTGGATTATGAGGGATTTGATCCAGACGCACCTGCAATGTCACGTCGAAGTATATATCGTTTCCTTTTCCGCACTTTACCGGATCCTTTCATGCAAGCCATGGATTGTCCGGATGCGTCCATCTGGACTCCAAAGCGCACCGTGTCTGTGGGGCCACTGCAGGCTCTTGCGTTGATGAACGATGCCTTTGTGATTCACCAGAGTAAACGGCTCGCTGAACTCATTTCCAACAAGCATGATGACCTTGAATCCAGAGTGATATCCCTGTTTAAAAACACACTACTCAGGCTTCCAACCCAGGAAGAATCTGAATTATTCACCCATTACGTTGAAAAGCATGGTCTGGCAAATGCCTGCAGGTATTTGTTTAACAGCAATCTTTTCGTTTTCATCGAATGAAACTCCCCGGAACCATGCACAAGCGCGACTTCCTCTGGAAAACCGGGGCTGGTTTTGGTGCTTTGGCGTTGAATCATTTGCTCGGCGAAGAACTACAGGAGACCAATTCCTACCTTTCACCAAAACACCAACACCATCGCCCTCGCATCAAAAGAGTCGTTCAGTTGTTTATGAATGGAGGCGTCAGCCCCATGGATACCTTCGACTATAAACCAACCTTGAATGCCCTTCACGGAAAACGCTTTGATCCGGGAGAAGGTCAACTGGTGGAATCAGTCACCCACTCACCTGGATTCAAGGTCATGAAAAGTCCGTTTGAATTTAAACAACACGGACAATCTGGCCAATGGGTCAGCGATGTGTTTCCACACATGAGCGGAATGGTGGATGACCTGACGTTCCTGATGTCCATGCGATCCACCAGCAACGTGCATGGAGTTGCCAGTTACATGCAAAACACCGGATTCACCCTTCCCGGATTTCCATGTGTCGGCTCATGGATCAGTTATGCTTTGGGGAAACTGAATCGTAACTTACCTGAATTCGTTGTGATGCCGGATCCGCGTGGTCTACCTTACAATAATTTGGGGAATTTTTCTTCAGGGTTTTTACCTGCAAAACATCAAGGTACGGTCATTCAACCTTCCAGTCATACGCCCATTCCATTTCTACATCCACCGACCAATGCGGATAAAATCAACGCTCAAAGTGAATCCGATGGCCTCTATTTACTGAAAAAATTGAACCAGTCACACCTGGTTCAAACGGGTAACGATCAACAAATGGAATCAAGGATGCAATCGTATGAGGATGCAGCACGATTGCAATTGTTGGCCCCTGAGCTTTTTGATCTGAACAAGGAAACAGAGGCTACCAAATCTCTGTATGGATTGGATCAAGATGAAACAAGAGATTTTGGAAAACGCTGCCTGATCGCGCGGCGTATGCTGGAACGCGATGTGCGCTTCATACAAATCTGGAGCGGGGCAGGTGGTCCCAGCAATAATTGGGATAACCATGCCAACATTCATACCGAACTCCCATGGATTGCCCGTCAGGTAGATCAACCTATCACCGGTTTCATTAAAGATTTAAAGGCCACCGGATTACTTCAAGACACACTGGTGATTTGGACAACCGAATTCGGTCGCATGCCTTTCACGCAAGGGGAATCTGGACGAGATCACAATGGCGGCACCTTCGTCACCTGGCTGGCAGGTGGAGGCATTCGACCTGGCTGCAAATTAGGCATGAGCGATCCATGGGGATGGAAAACCGACTCACCCATTTGGTGCTATGATCTACATGCGACCGTTCTCCATCTTCTTGGAATTGATCACGAACAGCTCACCTACAGACACAATGGATTAGACCGGAGATTGACGGATGTCCATGGGGAAGTTTTGAAAGAGATATTGAGTTAAAGTGTCAATTTGCTCCCATCCAGCAATAAATTTCACCTATCCTGTCATTGCTTCCCTGGTCCTCATTCAGCAAGATAACCTTCATGCTAGCCCAAGTTCGTCACTGAAGTGGGAATTGGTAGTGAATTTCATTTAATTTCGGACG
>CAYFHO010000035.1:0-48684 GCA_964342825.1 uncultured Verrucomicrobiota bacterium | reverse complement strand
TGATTTACAACAACCGTACTTTTGTAACTTAACAAAAGTGACGAACTTGGGTTAATTTGGAGAGGTCACCATTATCGGTTTGCCATTTTTCAATCAACTGGCTGAGTTCCTCAGAAAAAGATTCCGCTGAAACTTTCCCTAACTGCTTCCAGGCTCCAAATACTGGATCGTTCGATGGGATACTCTTTAGATATTTCCTCCACCTTTCCAGCACATGAGGGCGTATGTCTTCCGTTCTGAATGAAAGAAACGAAACCGATAAATCCTGCTCGGGTGTTCCTTTTGCCAGTTCCTGCAGATAATTACCAACCTGCATGCGAAGCCTTGCTTTGAGAATCTCGGTCTGCTCAAGAGCCATGTCATTGAATTCCGTTTCCAGTCGATTCAATTGCTCCTGATATGCCTGAAAGTTCTCTGATAGAGCGGGTGTTCCGACCAATGGTAGTTGATCGGGTTGTTCGCTTCCTGCCAGAGTGGCATACAAGGAGTAGTAATCTTTTGTGGGGATGGGGTCGAATTTGTGGTCATGGCAGCGTGCACAAGTCACCGTCAGCCCCATCAATCCTCTTGTGATGACATCGATTTGGTCATCGATGATGTCATGTGGTGAACGGAATCTTTGACCAATGGTTAAATATCCCAATGCAGCCAGGGCCGGATCATGGTCGGGGAGTCCAAGCTGGTCTGCCGCTATTTGATGGGTGATAAATTGATCATAGGGCAGATCTTCGTTGAAGGCTCGGATCACATAATCTCGATAGGTGTAGGAAAAGGGGAATTTGGTAAAACCGATGGCACTACCGCCATGTGTGTCGGCGTATCTTGCAATGTCCAGCCAATGACGCCCCCAGTGTTCCCCATAGCGAGGTGATTCGAGTAACCGATCGATGACTTTTTCTTCAGCAAGGGGAGATGTGTCTTTAACAAAAGCTTGTACCTCCTCCCATGAAGGCGGCAGTCCGGTCAGGTCAAAAGTGATTCTCCTGATCCATTTCGATCTGGAAATGGGGGGTGACATGGTGAGCTCGGCTTCTTTGAGTTTTGCAAAGACAAACTTGTCAATGTCCGACATGGTAGCATCCACAAGGTCCGGTGGTTTTGGTTTGCGAATCGGCTCGAATGCCCAGTGTCCTTCATAATGTGCTCCCTGCTCGATCCATTGACTTAGGATCTCAACCTCACTTTGTTTGAGCCCATCACCTTTCTATGGTGGAGGCATGCGTTCATCTGCATCATCGGTCAAAAGACGTTTTATCAAAGGGCTGTCGTCCGGATTTCCAGCAATGATTGCATGGTCTTTGGCAGCCCGTTCTTCATCGAGCCTGAGGTCTCCTTTTCTGGCATCCTTATCCGGACCGTGGCAATGAAGGCAATGTTCGGCAAGGATTGGGCGAATATCCTCGTTGAAACGCACCATTTCATCGCTTCTTGCTCCAGGCGTATCGATCTCGAAAACTAGTAAGCAAACTAGAAGCGAGGAAACAACAGCTTCGTTAAGCGGGAGAGAACTCCTTCTATGCTCGTATAGTTTGCTCATGGAATGGATGGTTCGATTCTATGGACACTGCTGCTGATGTCGAGACTGTTCAGAACATTCATCCAGGACTAAAATGCAACTCGATTTGCGTTGCCTATTGAGGAATGTTTGGGTGATGATTACCTCATCATGACATATCTCCCACGCATTTTTTTAAATCTGGCCTTTGTTGCCGGTTTTGGTTTCGTTGCATTGATGCAGGGTGCTTCCCAGAATGAATGGAACTCCTGGATTCATGCTCTTCGAAGTGTGGACATTGAAGGCAAGGGAAATCAGGAAGCATCCCTTGCCTTGAAGGAATTGGGTAACCAATCTCCAGATGCTCTGGTTTCTATCCTATCAGGAATGAAAGGAGCCTCTCCTCTCGCTCAAAATTGGCTTCGATCATCGATTGAAAGTATCATCCACCGCAGTCGTGCAGAAGGTCTTGCTTTGCCTTTGATGTCATTAACCGAATTTCTCTTGAACGAAGATAATGCGCCGCGTGCTCGCTCACTGTGTTTTGAGATGATTCAAGCCAACGACCCCAAAGCCGGAGATATATTACTCCGGGGCATGCTGAATGATCCTTCCAATGAATTAAGGAGTCAGGCTGTTGCTCAGTGGATGTCAGCCGGAATGGATGCCTTGAAGAATGAGCAACCGGATACGGCAAGAGTCGTCTTTCGACAAGCCATTCAGTATGCCCGGGACATTGAGCAAATACGAACATTAGCCGATGAACTGGAAAAGCTGGAACATACAGTGGATATTCCTGATTTGCTCGGTTTCGTCACGGATTGGAAAGTGATCGGTCCTTTCCATAATTTGAAGCGAGGTGGATTTGAAACAGTTTTTCCTCCAGAAAACGAATGGGATCCAGAGGCAACTTACCAGGGTAAAACCGATGATGTTGCCTGGAAAAATTTGGTCAGTGATGATCGGTTTGGAATGGTCGATATCAACGATGCTTTTCCCGGATACCTCAAGGAGGTCACCGCCTACGCTCACCATGCTTTTGTGTCTGACAAGGACCAGGAGGTTCAATTGCGGTTGGGTTGTAAAAATGCATGGAAGGTATGGTTAAACGGTGAACTATTATTTGGGCGAGATGAATATCACCGTGGAATGCAAATTGACCAGTACATCATGGATGCCCAGTTGCGCGCTGGGAGAAACGATATTCTAGTTAAGATATGTCAAAACGAGCAGGTTGAAGATTGGACGATTGAATGGGAATTCCAACTCCGTGTTTGTGATGAAACCGGTAAAGCGATTCACTCTCTTGCTCGCAAGTGAGCACGATCCATTTTAAATTCTCAATCTACACCCAAACCATCACAAATCTCAGCGTTAATTCTAGTGTTTGGCCCGCGGATCTCCCTTGAAATGGAATGGATTGCCGCCGAGCAATTGATCCGAGGTAACTGTAGGGCAGACGTATTTCTCGATGTGTTCAACGATCAATTCCGTGCCACGGAAATGATCGACATAAGGCCACATCTTCGGATTGTACATTGTGTCGGTCATGTCTCTCATCAGAACAACGTTCTTTCCGTTTTTAGCCATTTGCCTTAATCCGAAAGGTCGTCCCAATACACACATATTTGTGTGAACTCCAACCAGGATGACGTTCTTGATTTGATGTTGTTCCAAAAGATTCCAGACTTCTTTGCCATCGTCAGTGATGGCATCACTTGAATCAATTTTCAAAGTGTCCACCTGACGGATCCAGGGGGCTCCAGGATTCCGTCCAATGCTTTCCAGGTATTTGGCCCACTCTTCGTGCTCCACTGGATCGTCGTCTTCTCCGCCATCCGATTGGTCGATTGGATAAACACCTTGCTCTTCCTCGGGTATGACATAACACCAGGCCCCTATTTCATCCGGAAGATTGGCGGCGGTTGGAGCGTTCTTTGCCTTTAGTCTTCCGGGGTGTCCTTCATAAAAATCCATACAACTGCTGGGAGCATGGATGATCATGGCGCCAGCTTTGCGTGCCTTTTCCAGGACTTCATTCATGCGCGGAGACATTTCACCGACACGCGTGACTGCATTCTTGCAGTGATGCAGATCCCACATGTCACAGACAATAACCGCTGTTTCCCTTGCTTTCCAAACCTGCTTTACTATCTCAACTTCGTAATCCCCTCCGGCTTTGGTGGGTTTGACACGATGACGCAACGACATCTCGAAGCTTGAAGTTGCAGCCAGCATTTGGGTAGCAAAAGCCAAAAGCAGTAAACTTGTCAAACTTGCTCGAGCGATCTCTCGCATTGAGTTGTGTGCAATATTGGGTGTCATATACCATTTGATCTAAACGACCCTCGGGAAATGTTCAACAGGAATCGAATCGGACAGTAAAAAGGCGGAAGTCTAGGATTTAGGGGTGATGTTTTTTGATTCCCCTGTCCGTATATTGAAAATGCCTCTTCAAATGTCTGAAGGCTTGTTTGTCCATTAGAAATTGGGTAGGGTAAAACTTAGTCATGATCAGTTGCCCTTGGAGAAATATTACCCACTCTTGTAACTTGCTTCCACTGCTTTTGGTATTGTTGTTATTCATTCTGGATACCTCATTGATGGCGAATGACAGCATCCAATCTTCCTTAAATTACAATCGTGATATCCGGCCTATCCTTTCGGCCAATTGTTTTTATTGTCATGGCCCGGACGAGGCCCATCGAGAGGCTGAGCTGAGATTGGATCAATCAGCGGATGCCAAAAGAGATCTTGGGGGTTATCGGGCGATTGTGCCCGGAGATGCAGCAGCCAGTGAATTGATTCAAAGGATTTACACTAAAGATTCACTTGACCTCATGCCTCCGCCTGAATCTGACAAAACATTAACTGAAGCAAAGAAGTCTTTGCTGAAAAGATGGATTCAGGAGGGTGCCAACTACGAATCTCATTGGTCATTTCAAAAACCCGTTCGTCCAGAAATCCCTGAAGTTGAGACCCCCAATTGGGTGCGTCAACCAATGGATGCCTTTGTATTGAAGCGCCTGGAAGCTGAGGGTTTGCGGCCTGCATCCATGGCTTCAAAAGAAACACTGATCCGACGTGTGACACTGGATTTGACGGGGCTTCCACCGAGTTTGGCAGAGGTGGATGCATTCTTAAATGACAGCTCCTCCCATGCGTATGAGAAGGTGGTTGACCGCTTGTTGCAGTCGGAAAGATATGGTGAACGCATGGCTCTGACCTGGTTGAATGCTGCTCGTTATGCGGATACCAACGGGTATCAAAATGATCGGGAAAGACAGATGTGGATTTGGCGAAATTGGGTCATCGATGCCTATAATCAAAACAAACCTTTTGATCAGTTCACGATTGAACAAATTGCTGGAGACATGTTGCCTGGAGCGACTCTTGATCAGAAAATCGCCTCAGCATTCAATCGCAATCATCGCATCAACGGTGAAGGGGGAGTGATTCCGGAAGAATATCGAGTGGAGTATGTCATCGATCGTCTAGAAACGACCGGTACGGTATGGTTGGGCTTAAGCGTCGGATGTGCACGCTGTCATTCACACAAGTTTGACCCGATTTCACAGCATGAGTTTTACTCGATGTTTTCCTACTTCAATAATATCCCAGAAAATGGACGCGACGGAAACCAGGGAAACGCAGAACCCACTTTAACTGTCCCTGTTCCTGGAATGGAAATCAAAGTTTCAAAAGCTGAACAGAAGCTGGAAGCTTTAAAGAACGAGTTAGCGCAGGACACCTCCGAGTTTCTGAAAGAGTTTGAGCAATGGAGCCTTCTGAAACACCAGGAGGTTGCCACTGAAATACAAACTTCCATGTGGCGTTTGGCTTCCATCACCAAGGTGGAGTCCACTGGAGGAGTAGAATTTCAATCCTTGGAGGATCATTCTTATCTTGCGAAGGGCGGAAATCCAAGCAACTCGGTATATACCATAAACCTGCTGCCGCCAGCGGGTGTTCTTAACGGCATTCGGCTAGAGACATTGACGCATCCATCATTGACCAACAACGGTCTTGCTCGTTCGGTCAATGGAAACTTTGTTCTAACCGAGATCGAAATCGAAGCACGACTGCCGGAGGACAAAAAAGCCAGGCGAATTCCCATCGCCTCCGCTTTCGCTGATTACTCTCAAAATGGTTACTCCATAGAGAAAGCGATTGATGGCGAACGCGGTACAGGATGGGCGGTTTTTGGTCGCCCTAAGATGGAGGATACGACCGCTGTATTTAAATTAACAGAACCATTCAATGCAACCGGTGAAACGATACTGACCATTCGCCTTCGTCATGAGGGGGGCTTTAATCAGCATGCGATTGGACGCTTTCGTTTGTCCACGACATCTTCAACTGAACCAAAACTTGAAGGTCGAAGTGGTTTGCCGGAGGATATTCTTCTTGCGTTAAAGGAAGATCCTTCCCTTTGGGATACCCAGCAACGAAAAGCCCTTAAGGATCACTACCGAAAACAGGCACCTTCTCTGGCTACGATTCGCTCCAGGATTGAAAGGGCGGAAAAATCATTGGAACAACTCAAGAAACGGGCCACGACCACCGTGATGGTAATGTCCGAAATGGAAAAGCCTCGGCCTGCTTTCTTCCTGAATCGAGGTCAGTATGATCAACCCGGAGAGGAGGTTTTTCCATCCATCCCTGTGAGTCTTGGGAAATTACCAGAAGGAGCACCGAACAATCGGCTTGGATTCGCACAATGGCTGGTTTACCCGGACAATCCATTGACGGCTCGTGTCACCGTCAATCGATATTGGCAGATGTTGTTTGGCACCGGTTTGGTCAAGTCAGTGGATGACTTTGGAGCTCAGGGGGAATATCCGAGTCACCCCGAATTATTGGATTGGTTGGCAACGGAATTCATTCGGTCGGGTTGGGATATCAAAGCCATGTTGCGAATGATGGTGACCAGTTCGACTTATCGACAATCCTCAGTTGCGAGTGATGCACTGCGAGCCAGGGATCCAGCGAATCGCCTGCTCGCTCGTGGTCCAAGGTTTCGTATGTCAGGTGAGATGGTGAGGGATCAGGCCTTGTATGTCAGTGGATTATTGGAGCCAGTCATCGGAGGTCCTAGTGTGAAACCTTATCAACCAGCCGGGCTGTGGGAAGAAGTGGCTTATGACAAGAAGATGCGTTATGTTCGTGGGTCGGGTGAAGACCTGTACCGGCGCAGTATGTATACCTTTTGGAAACGTGCCGTGGCTCCTCCAAGCATGATTCTTTTTGACTCCAGTGGCCGTGAGCGTTGCGATGTCGCAAGGCGAGCGACGAATACTCCCTTGCAGGCATTGGTTACATTAAATGACGTTCAGTTTGTGGAGGCAGCTCGATTTCTCGCACAACGAGTGATTCTGGAGGGAGGCAATTCTGTGGCGGATCGATTGAATTATGCATGGCGCGTGACGCTTGCCAGAAAACCTGATGCTTTCGAGCTGGAAACTCTGTGTAAGAGTTTGGATCACTATTTAAGGCATTTTCAGAATCATCCAAAGGCCGCTGCTCAATTGATCCAGCTAGGTGAAAGCCCTTCTGGAGCATTGGATGTTATAGAGCTGGCCGCTTACACCGCCGTTGCAAATGTTATTTTGAATCTAGATGAAACGATTACTCGTGAGTGATTTGAACTTCCTTTGTGAACTCACGACATGACCAGAGACACATCCCTTTATTACGAAAGATAATTTCAAATGAAACACCCAGAGCACAGTGACAATGATCGAGTTACCATTGAAACAAGAATGGAAATGACTCGTCGTTATTTTTTTCAGCGATCTGGATTAGGGATCGGGAGTGCTGCACTAGGTTCGCTGTTGTCTAAAGAGGCGCGAGCTTCGCAATCCAAATCGGTGACGGGTGGTTTGCCTGGAGTGCCTCATTTTACTCCTAAGGCGAAACGGATCATTTATCTTTTCCAAAGCGGTGCACCCTCTCAACTGGACCTGTTCGATCCAAAACCGGGATTGGACAAAATGTTTGATCAGGATTTACCGGAATCGGTCAGACAGGGGCAGCGCCTTACGACCATGACTTCCGGACAGACGCGCTTTCCTTTGGCTCCATCAAAATACAGCTTTAAACGACACGGCGACAGTGGAGCCTGGATCAGTGAACTCATGCCTCACCTTCCAAAAGTTGCAGATGAGCTATGCTTTATCAAATCGATGTACACCGAGCAGATCAATCACGATCCTGCGATCACATTTTTCCAGACAGGATTTCAGTTGGCTGGCCGTCCCAGCATGGGCTCGTGGGTCAGCTACGGCCTTGGGTCGGAGAATCGTGACCTGCCCTCCTTTGTGGTCATGGTTTCACGAGGGACAGGGAGACCCAGTTGTCAGCCTTTATATGATCGCTTGTGGGGTGCGGGTATGTTGCCTTCCAGGTATCAGGGAGTGAAATTTCTCTCAGTAGGTGACCCTGTCTTGTACCTTTCCAATCCAGATGGAATCGACCGAAGTACACGTCGCAGACAGCTGGATGATTTGGCATCCTTGAACCACCACCGACTCGATCAAGTGGGTGACCCGGAGATCAGTACTCGCATCGCTCAATACGAACTTGCATATCGAATGCAGATGTCCGTTCCTGAATTGACTGATATCTCCAATGAACCCAAATCTGTTTTGGATATGTATGGGCCTGATGTTTTGACCCGGGGGACCTATGCTAACAATTGTCTTCTGGCTCGTCGACTGGCCGAACGTGACGTCCGGTTTATCCAATTATATCACATGGGTTGGGATCAACATTTCACCTTGCCAAAACAAATCAGCGGCCAGTGCCGTGACACAGATCAACCCACTACCGGTTTGCTTCAGGATTTAAAACAGCGCGGTATGCTGGATGACACGCTGGTTGTTTGGGCTGGTGAATTTGGTCGGACGGTTTACTGTCAGGGAAAACTCACCCGCGAGAATTATGGCAGGGATCATCATCCCCGTTGTTTTACTATCTGGATGTCAGGAGGAGGGGTGAAGCCAGGCATCAGTTATGGTGCAACGGATGATTTCAGCTATAATATCACCGAAAACCCTGTTCATGTGAATGATCTTAACGCCACCATTCTGGCCACCCTCGGTATTGATCATAAATCTCTATCGATTCCGTTCCAGGGACTGGACCTTAGATTGACCGGAGTGGAAGGGCATGATGTGGTCAAAGATTTATTGATTTAGAAAGAATGCACCATTTGGCATTCCGTATCGTTTGTAAATCAGGGGACCTTGTTCACCGAAGAGAAAAGGATTAGGTGGATACGCTTAATGCCACTGGTTCCCATTCTTTACATGCTAATGATCATTCGATTGACGTGCATGGTGTCATGATGGTTTCATAGACAACTGATTCCCATTATGAAAACCATATTTGTCTCAGTGATAATGAGTCTACTTTTGCTTTGTGATTGCCTGCATGCACAAAGTGTGGACCGCCCGAATATACTTTTCATTTTTCTTGATGATTTTGGCTGGAAAGACACCAGCTACATGGGATCTGATTTTTATGAAACACCCCATCTTGATCAATTGGCCAGTGAAGGGATGGTATTTAACCAGGCATATTCTGCTGCCGCCAATTGTGCTCCTGCGAGAGCCAGCTTGCTAAGTGGGCAATACACCCCACGACATGAAATTTTCAATGTAGGCACCGGGCCAAGAGGGAATGCCAAACATCGCCGATTAAAACACATCCCCGGTACGAAAACCCTGCGACGAGATATCCAAACTTGGGCACATCGAATACAGAAGGCAGGGTATCGTACGGCTACCATGGGTAAGTGGCATTTATCTGATGATCCCATACCTTACGGCTTCGATGTAAATGTAGGTGGTACGCATTCAGGTGGACCGCCTCGAGGGTATTATCCGCCACATGGGAATGTTCCAGGACTTCAGGACGTGCCCAAAGATGAGTTTGTCACCACTACCTTGTCCAAAAGAGCCGCTTCTTTTATCGAGAGTAACAAGGCACAACCATGGTTTTTATATCTGACTATGTTTGCCGTCCATACACCCATTCAGGCGAAAAAGGATCTATTGACCAAATATGAATCCAAACCGCCCGGTCAACTTCATCAGAATGTCAAAATGGCTACCATGATTCAGGCGGTGGACGATGGGGTGGGGCGCATTGTCGCAAAGCTTGAAGAATTGGGGCTTACAGAAAAAACAGCCATTTTCTTTTTCTCTGACAACGGAGGATATGGGCCTGCAACCGACATGGCTCCTTTGAAAGGATACAAGGGTACCTATTATGAGGGAGGCATTCGAGAGCCTTTCTTTGTTAAATGGCCGGGTGTTGTCAAGGCTGGTACCACGAATGACACACCAATCATAGGGGTCGATTTGTATCCAACTTTCCTGGAGATGACCGGTGCGGCTCCAAAGAAAGATCAGGTTCAGGATGGAATCAGCCTCGTTTCATTGTTTAAAGGTGGCAAACTGTCGGAACGTTCCTTGTTCTGGCATTTTCCCGCTTATCTGCAGAGTTACGGAGGCAAGGGGCCCTTTGAGCAAAGAGACCCGCTTTTTAGGTCGCGCCCGGTGGGAGTGGTAAGGTATGGGGATTGGAAACTGATGGAGTTTTTTGAAACCGGTGATCTGGAACTTTACAACCTCAAACAAGATATTGGTGAGTCCACAAATCTTGCAGACTCTCACCCCGAGCGGCTCCAACAGCTTCATGAGATCATGAAAAACTGGAGACATAAAACAGGGGCGCCAGTTCCCTCTGAACCAAATCCTGATTTTGATTTAGAAGCTGAACACAAAGCCATCGAAAAAGCATTGGCAGCAATTCAACCATAACCATGAAATTTGATACCTTCTTCAACTTTCTGAAGCTTCCCAGTTCTGTCATTGTTGCATTCACTCTTTTAACTCATTGGAGTTTAGTGGCCTCGCCGAATGTCCTTTTCATAGCAGTGGATGATTTAAACGACTGGATCGGTTGCATGAAAGGGCATCCTCAGGCCCATACACCCAACATGGACCAGCTGGCTAAAAGAGGGGTTTTATTCACCAATGCACACTGTGTCGCACCGGCTTGCCGTCCCTCTCGTTCCGCCATTTTTACTGGAAAATTTCCCCATCAAACCGGGGCGTGGTCCAACGAAAGCCAGGACATCATCAAAGCCTATCCAAGAGCTGATCTGCTGCCGTATTTTTTGGCAGATCATGGCTACAGAACTTTTGGCACAGGAAAACTTTTTCACGGAGGAGGGACAGAACACTTTCAGTATTCATACAAAACGGAACAACGATGGAGTCCGTTTACATCTGCGCAGGCAAGTTACAGCAAGGAAGAACTTCCTACCAAAGGCAGCGCAAATCCGAGGCATTTCATCCACAACGGACCAGGAGGCCAAGATTATGTATTACCTCTGAACGGACTCAGGAGTGAACGCAATCCTCACAAGCTGGCGGGCGAGTCTTTTGATTGGGGGCCTTTCGTCATTGAAGATCTTGAAATGGGGGATACTAGAATCACGGATTGGGCCATGAACCAATTAGATTCTGAACACAACCAACCATTTTTCTTGGGGGTTGGATACTACCGCCCCCACATCCCGCTTTTCGCACCTCGCATGGATTTTAATGTCTATCCACCGGTGGAGGAAATTCACTTACCTTCGGTGATTGAAAATGATCTGGCGGATTTGAGTGATCAGGCTCGAAGGTGGGCTTTGGAACCGATTACCGCAGGCTCGCATGAGATCGTGGAAAAATCCAATCAATGGCAGACGGCGGTGCGAGCGTATCTGGCTTGCGTGACTTATGTGGATCGACAGTTGGGGAGATTGTTGAATCAACTTGATAAATCCAAACACGCCGACAACACCTGGATCATCCTTTGGAGTGACCATGGATGGCATCTGGGTGAAAAACGTCACTGGGGAAAATGGACCGGCTGGCGTGAATCCACTCGCGTTCCCTTGATCATCGTGCCCCCGTTAAATGAGAAAAATACTCCTCGTGGCCAGCATTGCAGCGAGCCGGTCAGTCTTCTTGATCTCTATCCTACCTTGATTGATATTTGTGAATTACCTGCAAAGCGCCATCTCTCGGGTCAATCTTTGATGTCTCTCATCCGTTCTCCTAAAAACAAGACCAATCGACAGGCGATCACCCTATTTAATCCGGGAAATATTGCCATCACGGGGCATCGTTGGAAATACATCCAATACAGTGACCATCAAGAGGAGCTGTACAATCTTCAAGACGATCCCAATGAATGGCGAAATTTGGCTGATGAGAAGGTTTATTCTAAAGTTCTCGAATCTTTTCGCCAAAAGGTCAGTAACTTGAACTGACCTTCGCTTTTCTGAAGTCCTCGAATCAGATAATTTTAAAAATTTTACCTTTTACCAAAGAAATAATCTTTGATCGATGGATCGAGTGGTGTGGTTAGTTTGGAGAAAATCATTGCGCATACGGTGGATCCAAGGATGTCCCAGAGAAAGGGTTGAATATTCAGGAAGGAGTATACCTTGAATTCCCGGTAAATGACATAACCTGCAATGTAGAGTAGCAGGTGTGTAAAACAACCTCCCAGCATGCCAGCGATGATACCTGCTTTGGTGGTTCCAGGCCAGTAGAGGGCCAGGGCCATTGGCATCAGGAAACAACCCGCCAATCCACCCGTTGCAAAGACAATCAGGTTTTGCAGGTATTGTGGTGGGTTCAATACCGCCATGACGGCTGCGACTCCTATTACCGCTGTGACGATATAAGTCAGCCATTTCACCTTCCTCTCGGATGCGTTGGGGTTGAGGTGATGATGGTAAACATCTCGAACCACTCCAGAGGAGACCATCAGTAAAAAACTGTCCACACTGCTCATGACCGCGGCAAAGGGCGCGGCGACGATGAGTCCTGTTAACCATGGCATCCCTGCATTCTCTGACAAAGTTCTGGCCATGGTAGGCATGATGCTGTCTGGTTCAATTTCCATGCCGGGAATCACCACACGCGCGCAACAGAAAATGATGATCAAGGGGAAATATATGGCGGTATAATAAACAGAAACGAGGACAATGGATCGTTTTAATACGCGGCTGTCCGTGAAGGCCATTTGACGAACCATATTGCTGGGTTGACCGGCCCCGCCAAATGCCCAGAATACAAAAAAGCTAAACGCCATCCCTATGGATAGAAATCCCATGTCCTCCTTGCTGCTCGGGCCGGGTGGGGTGAGGTAAACACCTTTCTGTCCGTCTCCATTTGCGTAAGGAATGACCGAGGTTATTTCAACTCTTCCCCAGTCTGAGAGATTCAAAGCTTGATCCATGATCTCCTCTTCTGGATCTGGGTGGATGAGAACTTCGAGTTCAGGAGTTTTAGATGTTTCGGATTGTATGACAGTGTGATTTGCGAGGCGAACGACATTTTGATCTTCAGAAAGAAACCAGGTGCCTTTTTGGATCGTCAGTTTTTCCTCTAACGGAGATTTCCAATGAATGGTGACCGTTCCCATTTGTGGAGGTCTCATCTCTGCAAGTTTCTCAGTTGCCTTGCTTAATCCTCCTACCTGTCCCAAAGCCAAAATCAGCATGATCATGACACCAATCACCATGACAAGTCCTTGCATCACGTCTGTCCAAACAACCGCTCGAAATCCTCCATATGTTGTATAAACAATCACTGTGGTCGCGAACAGCATCAGGCATAGAAGATAGTCGGGGTCTGTGGATCGTGTTAAAAAGAAATCTCCCTTCCAACCAGCGACCCAGGAGACCCCTGATTGAAAAATTTCCACATCCTGAAGGAGTGTGGCTAGAATGACACTTCCTCCCTTGAACTGTGCGAGCAGATAAAAGAACATGAAAAATGTCAGAAGACATGTCGCAACCAATCCAACGGCTGCACTGTCAAATCGAGCACGTAATATTTCCGGGACAGTGACCGCTTTGGCTTTTCTGGAAACCTGATTCAATCGCTTGGCCAGTAAACCGGTTGTAACGAGAGGGACGATCATGTAACCGGCAATCCAAAGCGCAAGCACCCAACCATGTGTGTAGATCAGCGCCGGAAACCCCATGAAACTGCCCCCGGAGGCATTTGTTGCAGCGAAGGTTAGGGCAAACGCCCAGACACCCAATCCACGGCTTCCCAAAAAATATTCACTGACAAATTCTTTTTTGCTGCGAATACGTCCCGCAAGCCAGGCCAGTGCAAAAACAAAAAACATGTACACTGCAAAACTGATCAAAGCCGCGTTTTGGCCCTGACTCTGCTCTCCGGCGCTGCTGATAAAATGATGGAGGGATTCCATGAAAGTTATCTAGTAGGAATAAATCATTTACCCGTTGGAAGAATGATTTTCGCTGTCATCACCCAAAGGGTCGTCTTTCATGAATTTGATGGCAAAGGTACAAATTGCGATATTGGCTCCCAGCCATGGAACGGCAATCCCCCAAAATACCCAATTCGGAAACCCCATAACCACTTTAACTGGAGCCTCGGGATCGGTTTTGTATCCCAACCATCCCGAAATCCCTACCACCCAGATTGCAAAAAGTGCCCAGATAAAAAGTATCCACTGCGTTTCTCGCTTTGAATTTTGATAAACAGGATCCGTCTTGGGATTTTGATGGCTCATGATTTGAAATCTTTTCAAGGAGTCCAGGTCGAATTAGGTAAAGCATATCTCAATCCATCATCTGGAACCTCAACGGTCGAGAGATTATCCTTCTCCATGCTTTGCATCATTTGAATCGTATTAACCCAAAGCTGCGTGCGTTGCCGTGGCAGAGTGTTTTTAGCTTCGATCAGATATGAGGAAATCCGGTCCATCAGGCGACTGTACTGATGATCATGAGGTTTGGGTGGACGATAGAATTGAGCTGAAAAAATTTCTCCTGAATGGGTTCTGACAGCGAAGTTGTCGTCGTTCAGGATTCCATCCACGGTGATGATGGTGGACTGAAGTCCGTCCTTGTGATTAATAACCCAAGCGCGAGTTCCTTTGGCCAATTGGGGAATCTTCCCCAAACCAACGATGTCCTGAGTACGTCCATCGATGTGTGCATCACCTTGTTTACTGTTCGTTCGTGAAACCGCCGCAGAAAACAAGTCCCAGGAAAATCGACGTTCGCGAGCCGCTTTCCAAACATCATTGCCGGTCCATCGGGTGATCTTTTTTATTCCACTCTCACCTCCTTGGCGATGTGAAGTCAGCGCCAGCAGCGCATCCATAGCCTCTTGTTCGGCTGTTGGGAATTTACCACGAATCAAAATCACTGCCTCATCAAGTTTCGCTCCGGAGGGGATGTCTGTTTCAGGCAGTCGCCAAGTCCAGGGCAGGGGGGTGCTTACTTGAATACGGTTTACGTCTGCTTTAATGAGTTCTTCAAATTGTTGAGTTCCCAGGCCAGTAGGGAATCCAACGATAAATCCACGTGTGGATTTTGGAGCCAGCTTGATGGCACTGAAGAGGTATTGTGAACAACAGGCCCAGTTATTATTAGCTCCAGCGGCCAATATCCAGGCATCGGCATCGGCGATGGCTTTTTCGATACTCTTTTCAACCTTCAAGTGGGGATGTTTCCGTCTTTCTCCAAGGTGCTTCTCCGCCTGGTGTCCATAAACTGAAATGGTTTCAAAGGGTTTTTCTTTCATTCGACCGTTCGAAGGCCACCCATTTAAGCTTCGGTCCAATAAATGCAGAGCGGGAGATCCCTCTTCCCATTGTGTGCTGAAAAATGCCAGTTTTTTCATGAGATTAGTTGATCTTCAATTGAGTGGAATTATCCCCGCCAGAAGGTCGACAAAGGTTCTACCTGGTAAGGAACCTCGAGTTCAGGTGTCTTTAATTTCACCGAGCCGCGATAGAGAGATTCGACTCCAAACAACGTCATACCTGATGTCAATAAGGTTCGTTCAGGTGGATAAACGGCGTGTCCCGACATAATGGTTTCTTCTATCCGATGGGAAAGGGGATTGAAAAAATCAGCGGTGGTGGTTTGTCTGGGGGGCATGGGGAGATGCATTTGGCAACTCGTGATGTTTCCGCTGCTGTGCAAACCTGCGTAGGTAAAATCCAAAACAAGTCCATTCAACATAAACAGAGTTGTGTGAAAACCATCGAGATGCTCGATGAAATACGCAACAGCTCCAGGACACGCTTGCCTTATCCAATCCATTGTGGGTGGTTTGAATGTCCAGGGTTCCGGTGATTTGCATTGATGACTGCGTGACAGTGCCGTCATCAGGAGTTCACGTGTGGAGTCTCTTTTCTCCAGCAGGGACCACACATCATTCCCTCTGACTGTATGCACGGATTGAACCCCTGATTCGCCGCCGGCTCTTCTTTCGGACATGCATTGTGCTGTTTCAAGTCCATGAATGTCATACGAATCAATCCCTCCATAACAGACACTGACGCTTTCCCTTAAATCAGCGTTCCATGGCATATCCACAGAAGGGATTCGCCATGTAACTGGAAGAGAGGATCCTGCAAGGAATGCAAAATTCAAACGCCTGGAATCCTCGACCATTTCAACGCATTCACTCCATTCGGTGGATAAATGTTTATCATTAAACACCGGCACGGACCTTCCGCTGGCCTCGAAGACTTGAATCATTTCTTTGAAGAAACGGTAACGAGGATACCTCTTTTGCCCTTTGGCATTTCTCGGATAATCGCCGTGTTCGGCAATGATGATCACTCCGTCGACATCCAGGGTATTTCCTCCTCGCATCAGTGCTTCGGCGATGGTGGGGTATATGGGAACCCCATGACGCTTTTCGCGGTCTCGTGACAAATCGTTTTTGGGAAACTGATCCACGTACATGGAAACCAGTTTGATTCTTGGGAAATAATGTTGCCCGTGCCATCCATATCCCTCCACAAGGCGATCAATAAAATGTTGTGCGTGGCTGTGCTTTCGAACTTCGGTGGCCAAAAGTGCAACGGTGGGTGGACGGTCGGAATCTGGATGAGCTTCCTTGTAGGCAGCAGATATTTGGCCGCATGCAGAAGCGATTCCTGCCATGGATAATGAAGTTAAAAAATGCCGGCGAGTCCAAACACTTTGGTTGCTGGCAGTAAGTGGAATCATATTGTTCATACGCCAAAAGATTGATTGAATCACAGGATGAATGAATCATGGAGGTCCCTGCGCAAATCGTCAATTGCAATAGGAAAAGAAAGACCCGGAAACAGATGGCTGGCTTTTCAGCTTTGTTTTCCTTGTCGCCATTTATCGAGTCCTACCGCTAAAATAATCACAATCCCTATGATGATTTCCTGCATGTACGTGGGCCAGTTCATTTGACTCGAACCACTCTTCAGCACGCCCATGATCAAGGCTCCCAGCATGGTTCCCATAATGCTGCCAGAACCGCCGCTCAGGCTGGCCCCTCCTATCACCACGGCTGCAATGATTTCGAGTTCAAGTCCGATGGCAACCGTGGGGTCTCCCTGAGTCAATCTTGAATACTGCATGACCCCCGCTAATCCAAAAAAGAGGCCCGCTAATGTATAAATCATCACCTTATTAATTCGTACCCGGATTCCACATAGCCTTGCCGTATCTTCATTGGATCCAATGGCAAAAATGTAACGCCCGAAAACCGAGTATTTCATGATAATGATCATCAGGATCGCCAGTACGATCGTCAGCCAGACTCCCATGGGCAGGGGCCAGAAATGCTGAGGTGCGACCGGTTCCATGATGCGGTTCAAACCGTTTTCATCTGGGTTGACCGTTTTGTTGCCCGCCAACCATTTGGCACTACCGCGAGCAATTCCCATCATTCCCAAGGTGACAATGAAAGGAACCATACGGAATCCGGCGATGATGGTTCCATTAATGGCTCCAATGCATCCACCGGCCAGGACTGTAAGAATGAGTGTGGATGCGGGTGACCAGTCTTCAAGTAACAGGGTGGCTGCTACTACGCTACAGAGAGCCACGAGTGAACCCGCACTTAAATCAATCCCGCCACTTACGATGATCAGGGTCATGCCAAGAGCACCTGTTGCCACGATCACCGTTTGAGTCAGAATTAATTTGGCATTGCCACCTGTAAAAAAAGTGGGGCGAAGTTCTGCGCTTAATGAAAACAAACCGATGACCAGAAGGAGTCCAAGCAGTGGGCCAAAGGAATTGAGGAATTTTTTCCAATTGAATCTTTCGCTGGATATGGGGTCGTTGGTCATGAGTTTGATTTTTGATAAAATTCCTGTGATTTCGAAAATTTATTAACCTTATGTTTCCGATTCCGGAGTGTCGCTTGTTTGTCCTACCGCGACGCTGATCAAGTCGTGTTCTGTCCACTCGGATGCAGGACGACTTGCCTTGATTTCACCTCGACACATGACTCCGATGGTGTCGCAAATACCGAGTAGTTCTGGTAAATACGAACTGACAAAAAGAATCGCCTTGCCTTGTTTGGCCAGTTCGCAGATCAAGCTGTAAATTTGAGCTTTGCTTCCAATATCAATACCACGAGTGGGTTCATCCAGCAGAAAAATATCGGCTTCATGATGAAGCAAGCGACCGATAGCAATCTTTTGCTGGTTGCCACCAGACAGTTCTCCAATGGTTTGATTGGGGCTACGGGTTTTGACCTGAAGCTTTTCTATCCACTGTTGCGTTACTTTCAATTGTTGGTTGCGCGGAATGAAGCCCATTTTGGAAAACGCATTGAATCTGGTGATGGTTAAATTATCAGCCAGGTCTCTGTTGAGCAGCAATCCTTCTTCTTTCCTGTTTTCGCTGAGCAATCCGATACCTTGGGCAAGTCGATTTGTCGGGGTCGAATGCGTGCTTTCCTGTTCCATGACGAACACCTTGCCCGAGTCAATCTTATCCAGACCAAAACAGGCTCTCAAGGTTTCGGTGCGACCGGCACCCACCAAGCCTGCAACCCCGTAAATTTCCCCTTTCCTCAATTGAAGCGATGCTGACTTTGGTTTGATGCGACCGCTGAGTTGTTGGACTTCCAACGCAGGTTTTCCAATGGGATGATCCTTTCGAGGGTAGATATCCTTCATCTCACGTCCAACCATCATATGAATGATATCCTGCAAGTCAGCGGACTTCATATCGCCAGCTCCAACGGATTCTCCGTCCCGTAGAACGGTGTATCGATCACTGATACTTTGGCACTCTTCCAGAAAATGGCTGATGTAAACTACGCTGACACCCGATTCCTTGAGGAGCCTGATCACGCGGAACAGATTACGCACGTCTACTTGTGTCAAACTACTCGTCGGCTCATCCATGATCAGAACCTTGGGCTTGCTGATCAGTGCTCTCGCGATTTCGACGACTTGCTGCTCTGCGATACTTAACTGACTGACCGGAATATCGAGTGGCAGATTATCGTGCTCCAATTGTTGAAGTGCATTTTTTGCATGGGCCTCTTGCTCGGAAATCCGGCGCCACCCAAACGAACGGGGCTCATCACCCAAGGTGATGTTTTCCATCACTGACAAATCAGGTGCGAGATTCAATTCCTGATAAATCATGGCAATCCCGCACATCCTTGCATGATGCGGATTGCTTGGTTGAAAAATGCTGCCATTGAGAAGGATCTCGCCCTCATCGGGTGTATGCACTCCGCTGAGGATCTTCATGAGGGTACTTTTCCCCGCACCGTTTTCACCTATCAAAGTGTGAACTTCAGACGGCCCCACTTCAAAACTGACACCGCGCAAAGCGTGTGTAGCTCCAAATCGTTTTCTGACGCCTGTCATTTTCAGGCGAGGAGGCGTGGATGCAGTCATGGGTGACTTGGCTGCATGATCATTCAGTTGCGGTCCATCCTATGGATTCAAGTATTCGTCAATCGGAGGGTTGAGTAATCTCTGAGATTCCTCTTCATTCAGGTTTTCTGGAGTGATCATGACGACTCCGGTATCCAGACGTTTCTCCACTGATTTACCTTCCAAATGAGCAACCACCGTCATGACTCCCTCGTATCCCATTTTAACCGGATCTTGAACGACCAGTCCCTGAACGTCTCCGCTTTCCATGTCCTTGATCGATTGTGAACCGGCATCAAATCCGATCATTTTGACTTCTCCTTTGGCTCGTCCGATTTCACGGAGAGCTTTTGTCATTCCAATAGTTGAATTTTCATTGACGCAGAAAATAGCATCCACTTCCTTGCCGAATCGGTTGAGGAGATTTTGGGATTGCTGGTAAGCTGTTTCCCTTGTGGGGCCTGCGTAGAGATCTGATGAAATAAGCTCAATATCAGGGTATTTCTCAAGTGCACTCAGAAAACCATTCTCTCTGTTTTCAGTGCTTGCAGATCCTACCGCGTATCTCAGTAGAATGACTTTTCCTTTGTTGTTCAACTGCTTGGCCATGTAGTGTCCGGCCATTTCACCACCTTTGAAATTATCGGTGGCAACGAAGCTGACATAATTGGTCGTGTTTAATCCGGAATCAATAATGACCACAGGAATGCCTGCTTTCTGGGCGCTTTCAACGGGTCTCACCAAGGCTTTGGAATCCAGTGGCGCAAGGACAATTCCGTTCACGCCCTTAACAGTAAAATTCTCAACCAATCCCATTTGCTGATCCCGGTCATCTTCCTTGAGCGGACCTTTCCAAACCACCTCAATGGACTTACCTTGAGCCTTGAGTTCTTTTTCCGCTTTGCGTGCTCCGGCATGGATGGATTGCCAGAATTCGTGGGTTGTCCCTTTTGGGATCACTGCAATGGTCGTGGTATCGCTTACGGACGCAGATTCTTGTCCGCAACCTGCCAACCCAAGGCAGCACAAACCTGCCAACAAAGATTTCCAGTGGATAGTCATGGTGGGAGCTTAGTTGCTTTGCCAACATTTTCAATGTTTTTGGCTGGCTCCTGGCTCCCCCCTTTTCTTTTGGAAGATTTTCCGTTTTTATACTCCGGTATACTGCTTTAGGATTGCATCATGAATTTACCAACAAATTTAATGCCCAAACTCAAGAGGACGGCTACGATTTTTTTATTCTCGTCATTCATCGGGATGATGATGACCTGCCTTTTAGCCTCGGCCGAAGAGCGACGCCCTAACATTGTTCTTATCCTGTGTGATGATCATCGATACGATGCCATGAGTTTTATGGGACACCCATTCATTGAGACACCCCACATGGATCGGTTGGCAAGTGAAGGTGTTCATTTTGAGAATGCCTTTGTTACCACTTCGTTGTGTAGTCCCAGTCGAGCGTCCATACTTACAGGAATGTACGCCCATCGTCATGGGGTCATCGACAATTACAATCCCGTGCGTGAGGATCTCGTCTTTTTCCCCCAGTTGCTTCAACAGGCTGGATATGAAACAGCTTTTATCGGTAAATGGCATATGGGAGGCAATATAGATGAACCTCAACGAGGGTTTGATCATTGGGTGAGTTTCAAGGGGCAGGGTGTATATTGGACCGATCCTTCCAAGTCGTCTGTCAAGGGAAGGTATGTTCCACAAGCCAGTCGAGATGGCTACAACATCAACGGCAAGGAACGAGTGGATCAGGAAGGATACATTACGGATGAATTGTCTGAATTTACCCTGGAATGGTTGAATCAGCGCCAATCTGACCAACCTTTTTTCCTCTATGTTTCCCACAAAGCTGCTCATGCAGATTTTATCCCAGCTGAAAGGCATGCCTATCGCTATAAGAACCAACAACTACCCATTAAAAAGGATTGGAAAGGCGATGCAAACGTTGAGGAAGGCAAGCCTATGTGGGTTCAAAACCAACGTAACAGTCGCCATGGAGTTGAATACGCCTACTACAGCCGTCTGGATATGGAGCAGTACTACCAGCGCTATTGTGAAACTTTGCTGGCCGTGGACGACAGCGTTGGGGCTTTGCTCAATTGGCTGGATGAATCCGGTGAGGCGTCCAATACATTGGTCTTGTACATGGGGGATAACGGATTTCTGTTTGGTGAACATGGATTGATTGACAAAAGAAATGCCTACGAAGAATCAATGCGTATTCCATTGATGGTCAGGTATCCGCGAATAGCTTCCAAAGGTGCCAAGGTAACTTCCATGGTTGCGAATATTGACATTGCTCCCACATTGCTGAGTGCTGCTGGTGTTGAAGTTCCAACACACATGGATGGTCAATCGTTTTTTGGAATGATAGAGGGAAAAGAAATTCCTTGGCGTGAGTATCTGTTGTACGAATATTTTTGGGAGCGAAACTACCCTCAAACTCCCACAACCCATGCTGTTCGAGGTAATCGATATAAGTACATCCGCTACCATGGAATCTGGGATAGAGACGAACTTTATGATTTGGAAACGGATCCTGATGAGTTGTACAATTTAATTCGGATGCCTGAACATCAATCACGGATTCAGTCCATGAATCAGGCACTCTTTGACATGCTGGAACTCAGCGATGGAAAAGATGTTCCGCTGCAGCGAGATCGAGGCACGCAGTTCTATCATCGTACCAAGAGCGGATCTCCTGCCGCAGGTTTTGGTTCCGATTTTTATCAATAAGCCAGGCCTTGTTTGATTTGTCCTGGTAGAGATTGATTTAAGTTATGGCATTTTCCGGAAAGAGCCCTGGAAATTGGCATGTGAATTGGATTTCTGTTGAGTTCATAGAATCCCAACTCTATAAGGTTCTCCGGAGGCATTCTACGGCTGATGATGGATTCATGGATCACATTTGTTATTTGTTGCCTGGTCCTTTGGGTTCCAGGATTGCCTCTCTTTGTCGTACGCAAAGAACAGCGGTTTCGTCGTTTGAAACCGGAAGGCCCGTGGCCGTTGATTCTCACCTTTGGTCCTAATTGGGCGGATTTCATCAGAGCGGGAATTGCGTCTTTTGTCCTTATTAAGTGGTTTCGGGCATTCGTGCTCGCTCATCCTCCAGAGGAAGCCAAGATTGGGCTTGTCGCTGTTTTGGGTTGTATGGCAGTCGGCACCCTGGTGCAGTGTCATTTTATCAAGCATCGGCGTGTGTTTGTTATTCCTGCCTTTTACGTACTTGGATTGGCCCTTTTTGTGGCCGGTTGGGAGATTGGTTTGCTGGCGGTGGCAGGAGCCTTTGGAATCAGCTACGGCTTACGATCCCCTTCCTCAATTTTACCTGTGCTGGGAATCTTACTTGTGGGCGGTGGTTACGTCATCAAGGCTCCGATTTTACAGTTGGCCATCGGTGGCATGGTGGCGTATTTGCCGCTATTGAATCGATTGTTTACCAATAAAACAGGAGTTTTGCCTGCCAACCAGAATCTGGAACGTTCTTCAATGGGGACAGCCGAATCTGGACATTCAAGCGGTGATGGCACTGAAAGCATTGATGATCAAAATTAATTCCTTCAAGGACCATACTCTAATGTCCTTGCACAAGTGGGATGCATTTCTTTAAAAATCTCTCGTGCCTAAAACACATGTCATAGCGGTTGCGAATCAGAAAGGAGGGGTTGGAAAAACAACTACCACTGTCAATTTGGCTGCCTGTTTGGCTGCTGAGGGGTTTCGAGTGCTTTTGATAGATGTTGATTCCCAGGCGAATGCAACCAGTGGACTTGGGCTTGAGAAGGAAGAGGGAGCAAGCGCCTACCGTCCTTTGCTTGGAGAAGGGACACTTTCCGAGAAAATCAAGTCCACCGCTTACAAGGGATTGGACATCATTCCTTCGGAAGTCGATCTCTGTGGTGCTGAGATTGAATTGGCTCAAAGTGAAAGACACCTGCACCGATTTCGTGAAGCCCTTCAATCGCTTGTGGATTCACGGAAGTATGATGCTGTTTTGATCGATTGCCCACCCTCTCTTGCCGTCATTACGCTCAATGCTTTCTGTGCAGCTGATTTTCTTCTCGTTCCTCTTCAGTGTGAATACTACGCACTTGAGGGAATTGCCATGTTGACCCGCGTGATGAACCAACTCAAGGAATCTGGTGCCAATGCAGGGCTTGAATTACTCGGAGTCGTCATGACGATGTTTGATGCCAGAACGCGCTTATCCCATCAGGTGGTGGAAGAGGTCCGAGGGTATTTCGGTCAGGATGTGTTTGAAACTGTCATTCCGCGCACCACCCGCCTTGCTGAAGCTCCCAGCCATGGCAAGCCGATCATCGACTACGATCCATACAGTGCGGGCGCAGCTGCCTACGAAGTCCTCGCAAGAGAAGTGGTTTCCAAGTTACAGCTGAATTCTGTTCAATCAGTTTCTGAAACCATGCCTGAAAGAGAGAACTCTCAGTAGTCGTTTTCCCTCTTGACCTCTTCAGAGAGGGTATATTGTTTCAGCGTACGGCTTCATTGGTTTTTAGTTTTTAAATCTGTGTCGCTTCTGCTGCCAACGGTCTTCGAGTCATTGTTTGAAGTTTGGACTATCCATGTGGACAATTTCCCTGTGTTTGATATTCTGTTGTCAGAATCATGATTGACGAAACCTTCAAAAAAATTGAGAAACGGATCAGTGGAGCCCAAGGGCTCAAAACGGACTCCAAAGAGGAGTTGCGCGAGTTGTTGGGCACTCTGCGTGATGAGGTGACCCATTTGTCCAAGACTCATCCGGAACATTCGGAAAGTATTGCTGGATTTGCGGATATTTCTTCGCTGGAAGCGGTCAAAACCAATCAAAAACCGGAACTCCTCAAACCCGCCCTGGAAGGTTTGGAGGCTTCTGTCATGGAATTTGAAAATGACCATCCCAAACTGTCCCAACTGGTCAATCGCATCAGTCTCATGCTGTCCAACATGGGAATCTAGGGCGTATTTGGTCTTCAATTTTTCATCTATGTTTTTTCTCAACTCCAGAGCATTGCATCAGTTGGTGATATTCCTTGGATTATTAGGATGCATGCATTCAATGATGGTCGCCCAAGGAGTGGAACCACTTCAGGGAAACGCGTTGCTGAAAACGGATATCCTCGGTGTTTTCGCTCATCCCGATGATGAAACAGGCGTGGCATCCACCCTAGCCCACTACGCGTTAGGTGAAGGTAAAACCATTGTCCATGCCTATTGCACACGTGGTGAAGGTGGGGGGAACATGGTTGGAACCCATTACGGACCTTCACTTGGAGTTTTGAGGGAAATGGAGTTACGTGATTGTTTAACCCAGCTCGGAGTGAGGCATTGGTATTTTCTCAATCAATTGGACTTTGCCTACACTGAGAGTATTTGGGCCACTTTGGAACGCTGGAATAAGAAGGAGGCACTCGAGAAATTAGTTCGAATTATTCGAAATCACCGTCCCGAAATCATCGTCACCATGAACCCAGCTCCGCGGCCTGGACAACATGGACACCATCAAGCTGCTGGAGTTCTCGCTACCGAGGCATTTCGCTTGGCAGCCGATCCCCTGGCTTTTCCTAAGCAGATTGAACGCGAAGGGATTCAGCCATGGCAGGTTCGCAAACTTTATTTTGGCGGTACCATGGGGGATCATCAGGCAGTGATCGAGTCCACTCGAGTCGTCAAGGATGGCCTGACGGCGGGGCAAATCGCAGGGGAAGCACTCTCCAATCATCGGTCACAAGGATTTGGTCGAATGAGGGGTGCTACCTGGCTTCAGAGGCCCAGGACCTTTTCGTTGGTTCATTCGGTGATTCCTTTTGTTGTCGAGGAGAAAGATTTGTTCAGGGGATTGGCAGATGATCTTCAAGATAGGACACCCGATTTGATTTCTCCACCATCGACCGCGTCATTACCAGCGGCTCCGGTGGCTTTGAGATTTGTCCCACGCCCTGGAATAGAGAGATACAAAGCTTGGGCAAAAGATCAAGGCATTGAACACCTTTCCCAGAAGTTTGAGGCGGACATACCGGTTGTGGCAGGCGATTGGAATGACGTTGTTTTGGAAATTGAGAACTCGGGTAATGAACCTTTGGAGGGAGAAATTAGATTTAGATTACCCAAAGACTGGGGCGTTGATCCGATTGTTCTGCCCTTTTCATTAAAGGAGCATCTTGGGATTCAGACTTCGGTCAGGGTAAAACCTCCGGCAAATCAACTTCAGGACGGAAAAATAGAAATGGTCTCAGATATCAACGGGACCAAACTGATCGCGGAAGCAAACCTACATCCTATCCCTCATGGTAGAATTGCCAGAATGCCTGACGGTGGTCTGGACTGGGACAGCCCTTTTTGGGAGCGTGTCAAACCCATCATGATTTCAGCCGAACACAGAGTGCAGGGAGAGGTGGAAGATGCTTCTGACAGCAGTGCAATGGTAAAGTTGGCTCATGACAGGGCTTATCTTTACATCGAAGCCAATGTGATGGATGACCGTGTCGTTTCGAACATTGAGCCAAATGACATTCGTGGGCATTGGCGCAGTGATGCGGTTGAAATCTGTCTGGATCCGAAAGGTGGCGCAGAGGATAGTTTTTCAACATACAAACTGGGTGTTTTTCCATTTGATACAGAGGGCCAGGTTCGCGCGGCACGTGATGCCGATGCCAATCAAGGGCCTTTGGAAGAAACAGCTCCTGGAACCGAGTTATTTTCAACGCGAACAGATCACGGATACTTACTCAGAATCATGATCCCTTTCAATGAGATCGGGGATGGGCTCGGATCGGGTAGTCGTTTGGGATTCAACATCATCCTTTATGATGGTGACAAGGAAGATGCCAAGCCGGGTGAAAATATTAATGAGTCACGATTGGCATGGGCACCGAGGTCCGGGGTTCAGGGCCGTCCTGAAGATTGGGGCCGTATTGATCTGGAATAGTTTTCTGACGTTCCTGGTATGCTACGAATACATCCGGTCAGCGATATCGATTGCCCTGAGCTGGCTCCATATCGATCCATGCGAAAAATGACCGATCACCGGCTTGAGGGACTTTTTGTAGCTGAGGGGCACAAAGTCGTGACTCGCCTGCTGGAAACCGACCTCCATATACACTCTCTTCTGCTGACTCAGGAATGGCTGGATTCTTTGAAGCCATCGATTCAAAACAGGCAGTATGATGTGGATGTTTTCATCACGGATAAAGCAGGGATTCAGGCCTTGACTGGTTTTGGTTGTTTCCAGGCTATCAAAGCAGTCGCCAGCGTGCCCCCTTCGCCCAGATTAGAGACACTTAGCATGTCTTCCGAATCTCCTAAATTTTTTGTCGCCATTGATGGACTCACGAGTGCTGAAAATGTGGGTGCATTGGTTCGCAATGCGGTCGGGTTTGGAGCCCAAGCCCTGATCGTGGGACAATCTGCCTGCAGTCCATACATCCGGCGTGCAGTGCATGCGAGCATGGGAACGGTTTTCAAAATCCCAGTCTATCATTCGGCAGATTTGGTGGAGACTCTTCATGATCTTCGGAAAATGGGAGTTAGAATGGTGGCGGCGCATCCGCACACAAATCAGACAGCCTTATTCGAATCTGACTTTTCCAGTGATGTGTGCGTAGTTCTTGGCAGTGAAGGGGAGGGGCTCTCCGATCAGGTATTGGCCTGTTGTGACGAGCAGGTGATTATCCCGATGGCCTTGGATACTGATTCACTAAATGTTGCCAGTGCGGCATCTGTGTTTTTTTACGAAGTGATGCGTCAGCGGACTCTCTGATGATCGCTCATTTTAAGGCGAGGCGCATAAAGTCCAAGTTTGGAAGTTGAATTTCGCATCACGACAGTTGCAAAAAAGGAAGAATCGAGTTATTGCTATCACAGTGCAGAATTCAATCGGCAACCGATGTGAATCGTTTGCATAAGTTTATCATTTAATAAAATTTCATATGTTTTGGATTATTATCATCGGAACTTTTTTGATCGGTTTATGGGCTCAAGCGAAGGTCAAAAACACCTTTTCGCACTTCAGTCAGATCCGCGCCCACAATGGATATAGCGGAGGAGAAGTTGCTGCTCAAATTTTGAGATCTGCGGGAATTCATGATGTTGACATCCGTGTCCAACACGGCCAACTGAATGACCATTATGACCCCATACGCAAACGCCTGGTATTATCAGATCAGAATTATCATGGAACATCCATATCCGCCATCGCAGTGGCTGCTCATGAATGTGGTCACGCACTTCAGCATCAACAATCTTATGGTCCACTCAAATTGAGAATGGCTTCTGTTGGAATTACGTCATTTGCCAACGGGATGCTGACATGGATCATGATAGGAGGTTTATTCCTCGGGCTCATTCCGTTTCAAATTGCTTTACCTCTGTTGGCTCTTTGTTGGGGAGTGATCATGGCGTTTAATTTGGTCACCCTTCCAGTCGAATTCGATGCCTCGCGGAGAGCCAAGGTGGTGCTGAATCAGATGGGCTTTACTTCAACAACAACGGAAGACGAGGGAGTTTCCAAAGTGTTGAACGCTGCAGCTTTCACATATGTTGCTGCGTTCATCACCAGCATGGCATGGTTTCTTTACTATATTCTTCCTTTCATTGTTGGGAATAGCGACGAATAACCGGTTTCGGCCTTTGCGATCCTGAGCATGCCTTGGTCCTTTCAAGTCTTTCGGATCGCAGGAGTGGGAGTGTATCTACACTTCACCTTCATTCTTTTGCTTGCCATTGTCGGTGCCACCGAAGGTTGGGCTTCTGGATCCTTAACTGCTGCTTTGTTGGGGATCCTTTTTTTTATATCTCTATTTGCCTGCGTGCTGGCCCATGAATTTGGTCATATCCTGATGGCTCGACGGTTTGGGATTGGAACCAGAGACGTGACCTTGTTGCCCATCGGAGGTGTTGCTCGACTGGAAAAAATTCCCGAGAAACCCAAACAGGAGTTATGGGTGGCGTTGGCCGGGCCGGCAGTCAACGTGGTCATCGCGCTGATTCTTTTCATTTGGATCACACTTTTTGGGGACGGATTAGACAGCATCCGTCTGTCACTCGTTCATGGGGGATTCGCCGTTCAATTGATGACGATCAATTTGATCATGATAGCCTTCAATTTGCTCCCAGCTTTTCCCATGGATGGAGGCAGAGTACTTAGAGCTTTCCTGGCAACTCGTATGGAGTTTACCAAGGCGACCAAGATAGCTGCCTTTTTTGGACGGACCATGGCTGTCATCTTTGTGGTGACTGGATTGTTTTTATTGAAGAATCCTTTCCTCTTTTTCATAGCACTTATGGTTTGGTTTGGTGCGGGACAAGAGGCAAAGCAAGCTGAAATCAAATCTAACCTTCGCGAAGTATTGGTCAGGCATGCCATGATACGCGAATTTCATACTGCTCAAGCAGAGGATCCGCTATCTAAGATTGCCGACTGGATTTTGGCTGGCAGCCAGACTGATTTTCCGGTTGTCAACCATTCTGGGGAATTGATTGGAATGATAAGTATACACGATCTGTTTGAATCCCTCAGGAAACACGATCCGTCGACTCCAGCCAGATTAGTTATGAGATCAGATTATGAAGAAGTGGGTCCTGATCAATGGTTGGAGCCTTCCCTTATGCGCTTTCAGGAAGATCCAGTCATTACTATACCTGTCGTCGAGGGTGGGTGTGTGGTTGGATTGCTGACCATGGAAAACATTTCGGAATTGGTCAAAATACGACAAGCGTTACTTCAAAGACTTGAAAGTGCTCGGTCAATTTAATTTCCCGTTGATTTCAGTAGACTGATTTCGGCAGACTACATTTGTGAGCAAGAAAAAATCCAACCAGTGCGCGCTTTCATCCTATCCCCGATTGAATCCGGGGGGGATACGCAGAAACATGAAAGCGGCGGATCTTATAGACGAAGCGTTTTTGGCCTACAACGGGGGGCGACTCAAGGAAGCCGCCCGTTTACTAACCGATAAAATGCTGCCCAGCGATGGTTATCTTGGCATGAGCCTTACGGGAGCATTGACACCTGCCGGGTTGGGGAAATCTTGCTTGATTCCATGGATGAAAGCAGGGTTTGTGGATTGGATTGTTTCAACCGGCGCCAATTTATATCACGATCTACATTACGGGCTTGATCTTTCTATTCATCAGGGATCTCCATTCTTGAACGACATTGAATTACACAAGAACGGTGTGATTCGCATTTACGATGTGATCTTTGATTACAACGTGTTGCTGGACACAGATGCGTTTGTGCGAAGTGTTATACAGGGCCCTGAGTTCCAGAGACCTCTTGGTACGGATGAATTTCATTACCTTCTGGGTAAATATGTGGATGCCAGAGCCAAGGCTTTGAAATTAAAAGATACCTCGGTGTTGGCTACAGCTTATCGTTATGGCATTCCAATCTTCACCAGCTCGCCCGGTGACAGTTCCATTGGTATGAATGTGGCAGCCATGTCCCTACGTGATCTTTCTTTGAGTTTCGATATCAATCGCGATGTCAATCAAACGGCCTCCATAGTTTATGACGCCAAATCGAGCGGCCATAAATCCTCCGTTTTTATTTTGGGTGGTGGATCTCCGAAGAATTTCATGTTGCAAACCGAACCCCAAATTCAAGAAGTCATGGGCATTCAGGAAAAAGGACACGACTACTTTTTACAGTGTACGGATGCCAGGCCAGATACCGGGGGACTCAGTGGTGCCACCCCTGCGGAAGCCGTTAGTTGGGGTAAGGTAGATCCAGACACGCTTCCAGATTGCGTGGTTGCATACGTGGATAGTACTGTTTCGTTACCGCTCCTGACTGCCTATTGCCTTTCAAGGAGTCCAAAACGCAAACATAAACGCCTTTATGATCGGAGGGACGACATGTTGGAGGAATTGAAAACGGCCTATTTGAAGGTGGGTTCGGTTACGAAAATTACCTCAGGAAGAAATCTCTCCAAGCGCGCCATCAGTATCGGAAAACGTCCCAAGGCTAATTGAGATGAAGGTAAGTTTTAATTGTTTGTCAGGTTTGTTCGAGCGCCTTTTTAATGATGGTCCATCTGTGATTATTCGAGCATTTTTTCTCTCACTGCTGATTTTTTCGAGCCCAGCTCAGAGTCAAGAATCTTCTTCATTAAAGATACTGACTTATAACATCCACCATGCAGAAGGAACTGATGGAATTGTGGGTTATGATCGAATTGCCAATATTATTCGCCAAACGGAATCCGATATCGTGGCTCTGCAAGAAGTCGATAATGGAGTCAGGCGCACTAAAGGCGTGGATCAAGCCAAAAAACTGGCTCAGATGCTGGGTTATGAATTCGCTTTCGGAAAAGCCCTAAATTTTCAAGGCGGTACTTATGGGCTTGCCATCCTGAGTAAAGGTAACATTAACTCCAGTCGAACATTCGCTCTGCCTTACCGTTTCGGGCAGGAACCTCGTGTTGTTTTCCAGGCAGAGGTTGATCTTGGCAATGAATGGCCCAAGATTCTTTTTTATAATACTCATCTGTGCCATATAAGTTTTGAGACTCGACTTGAGCAGGTTCAGCAAATTTTGCAGATCATACCCCAAAACCAGAAACAGCTTGTTTTACTCGCCGGAGATTTCAACACACAACCCGATACCGCTCCTATGCAATTGTTATGGGACAGGGGTTGGTCAGATTTGGTTCAAAAGCACAATGGGATCGATTACCTATTGCTTTCCCCTGGATCAAACGTCCAAGTGAAGAAGTCACAAATCATAGACGCTCCGATAGCATCCGATCATATGCCTGTTTTTGCGGAGCTTGTTTTCGAAAAAGGAACCTTCAAAAAATAAGGATCCGGACCTCTTTTTCAAGAGATCCGGATCCTGGGGTGGGGTATTGTTTAGCCAAGGAATGAGGTTATGAAAATTATTGTGTTTTAGAATATTGCGTTGAACGCGACGTCACCTTCACTCCTTGAGTTCGCTGCATAGCTTGTTGTATGCCAAGTTTTGAATTCCTAAACAAGAAGCTTCAGAGAACGAAAATTTTAATTTCCTACAACATTGGTGCATTGTAATTAATTTATTTTAAATTAGTTACGTGTTTTCGGTGCGATTGGCCGTCTAACTTGTTACCATATGTTTGAATTGCTTCTCTTTCCAGAAACTGGGTTTGTTCGGAAATGTTTGGGAAAGCTGGGAAATACTCGGAATTGTTATTCGGCCTTTACTTCGGTGTTATTCCAGATGATTGCCCAGTGCTCGAATCATTTTGTTCATATTACCCGACCGGCTCATAGATCTTAACCATTGGCAGGTTTCCTTGGGGAGTGCGCCACTGGATTGCAGACTGTCGAGATCTCGCATCAACTCAGACACCGCATATCTTTCCGCGGCATTGACCAATCGTTGCTTGGCTTGAGGGTTGAGTTTTTTGAGACCTTTTAATTCTTCGTTTTCTGCTCGGACATTATTTGAATGGATCCGATCAGAAAATAATTTCTGGATAAGGTTTATCAACTCGTCCAATTCAATTGGTTTCGCCAATGTGGCATCAAACATAGCTTGATCGTAAATTTCCTTTTCATGCTCGAAAACATGAGCCGAGTAAGCGACGCATTTTGGAGCATCTGGTCCGAGCATTTTCCGTATGCGTTGGAATGCTTCAATACCAGTCATCTTTGGCATCATGATGTCCATGAAGATGATGTCCGCTTTTTTACGTTCAAGATATTCGATAGCCTCTTTTCCTGACTGAACCCAAGTCGATGGAATTTCAAGCAAGTTTAGAAGTCGCACTAATACCGCACTGTTTTGCTCAAGATCATCTACAATGAGTGCCACTGGAGGTTGCGTTCTCCATTCCGGTTTACTCGTGGATATCGGTTTGGTCAGTGAGCGGTACCTTGCTTGAGGTAATGAAAGCGTGAAGCGAAATTGACTGCCTTTATTTGGTTTGGATTGGCAATTCAATTTCCCTCCCAAAACCTCTACCAAGCGATTTGCTATTGATAATCCCAAACCAATTCCCGCCTGTTCACCACTACCTTGACTTCTGCCCTGCTCAAAAGCGTGGAAGACTCTCTGGATATCGTCTTGTTCCATTCCGGTTCCGGTGTCAGTGACAGAGAAGAAAACTTCCAAAGGTGCGCGCTGATTGGTTTGGGGCAAATCCATACCATTTGTTGCTTCTGGATGTTGAATGCGTATCTCCAGACTGATGGAACCTTCATGTGTGAATTTGACAGCGTTGGTGAGCAGGTTCAGAAGAATTTGCCGTAACTTTGCTATATCACTATGGAATGCAAGACGGGGCCATGGAGATTTAATGGCTAGTTCCTTGATTTCATATTTTCCCGAAACCTCATTATACCACCATTCAGAACATTGGATTTTCCATTCCAATCCTTTCTTCTTGCATTGCAAAGTCACCATTTCAGAAATGGAATCAATAAGTTCATGAAGTGCGAAGTCGTAAGATTGAATCTTTATGTGGCCTGATTCGATTTTGGAGAGAGTTAAAATGTCGTTGATAATCTCCAGGAGGTGCTGGCCTGAATTTTCAATTGCTATCAGACCCGTCAAAGTTTGCTCATCCAAAAATTCTTTGCTTTTGAGCATTTGGGAATACCCGAGTACTGCGTTCAGAGGAGTCCTGATTTCATGACTCATCTTGGCAAGGAACAGACTCTTTGCATCATTTGACTTTTCAGCTTCCTGCTTGGAATTGATGGCTTCTCTTCGGGCAAGTTGGAGGTTCTCATTCACAGATTCCAAATGCTGGCGAGCTTTAATTTCTTGTTCTAACAATTTTTCTCTCAGGATTCTTGTCTCTTTCCTGTTCTGAATACTTTTTACCAGTAGTACAGCAATCCAGATCAAAGCACTGGTGCCTCCTATGATTAACGGGATTAAGATAGTTGAATTTCTGTACCAAGGCGGAAAAACATTCAGTTCCAGAGTATCGCTTTGCGATGGAAATAAATTTTTATCGAAAGCTGTTAATTCAAATTCATAGTGTCCGCTTTTTTGCGGAACCCATTCCAAGCGGTCTGCATTAAAAGATAGGGTTTTAACCTGAGTTTCGTTTTCTTCTGTGTGAGTAATTTTTACCCTGTACTTATGCCTTTGTTCGATTAAGGAGATGTTAGATGTTTGAACGTCGAAAACTATTCTGGATTGTATTTTAAAATCAGGCAGCAACTCACTCGGATCATAAATCTGGTCACCACGAATCCTGTAAAAGTGAGCTTTAAACGGGGCGGTTGATGGAATGTGACGGTCAATCCCATATTCATTGGCAAACCACAGAACACCTTCGGGCTGTTCGATGATATCATAGATTGAATTGCCTGATAGACCCGATCGGGTGGTCAAATGGTTGATCATACCATTTTGGATGACGTATAACCCGTATGCATTGGTGCCTACTCTAATTTTTCCAAGTGAATCCTCATGCATCGTCCAAACCAAGGTTTCATCGAGAAGTGTCCCGGTTTGATAGGGTTCAAATCGGCCATTCACGATCTTCCCAACTCCGCGATTAGTTCCTATCCAGATTTCACCTGAAGAAGTCGGTAGAATAAACATTGCCTGGTATTCAAGATCTGGATTTTTATGCTCCACTGGCGTCCAGGTATCACCCGTTTTAATGAAAATCCCTTTTTCAGTTCCCACCCAGATACGCTCTTCAGATTCTGCCCAAATGGACCAGATATTTGGGTGACCCAACCCCTCTTCAACCGTCCATAACTTTTCAAATTTGGGCATTTCCATTTCCGGATAGGACCAATTCATTTTCATCAACCCCCCACCGGACCACTGTCTACCCAGCCATAGATTGCCTGAAGGATCAATATCACCGGTTAATAACCAGGAGCTATAGGGTAGGTTGTTTAAGACTTCGTTAAAGGAGTTGCTATCCGAGCTGGCAATCGCCAGATGGTTGCCCAGGATCACCAGCGGTTTTCCATTTTGCTTGATTTGATTTCTGGCTAATTCCGGCTTGGTATGCCGAGAGAGTCCGTTTGCATAAAGCTGTACGATTCCAGCCCATTCTGTTCCTGCATAAATGCTTTCAGTTTCGGGATCATATGAGAGAGAAAATACTTGGGTTTTGGGCATGCCAAATTGAGAACCGAGGTTCAGCCATTGATTCTCATCCAAACGACTCAAACCATTGAGAGTACCAACCCAGATGTTGCCTGAATTGTCACAGGTTACTTTCATAACGCTATTGGAAGGAAGCCCATCTGTCATCGTGTATTGAGTCCAGGTGTTTCCAGACATTTTCCAAAGCCCATCCTTCTCTGTGCCAATCCAGAGGTCCCCTTTGTTCGATGCTAATAAGCATTTGATAAAATTGAATTCAAAGCGGTGAGGTAATTTTATCACTTCAAAGAAGTCTCCTGTTTTTTTGTATATATCGTGAGAGGTGACTGCATAGAGGGTATCCGAATCCTTTGCTTGAACGGTTGCTGAGACAAAGGCATTTTCTAGTCCACTGCTCTTTTGAAATTTTTTTTCCAATTCGTCTTCAATTAATACAATCCCTTGTGTCGTGCTCGCCCAAAGACCCCCATCCTGATGAGAGCTTAGGTGGTGAGCAGTGGTTTTTGAAAGCATGGTCCATGAAGGTTGGGTTGGTTTTTCGGATTTCAAGGTACTCAATTTGATCCAGTAAATACCTTTGCTGGTCGCTGCATAAATCTTTCCATTATCATTTAAAATGGAATGAATAGGGGCGCGGCCTGGGCCTATGGATTCGAGGATGATGCCGTATGGATTTACTTTGAGTAATCTGCCGGTATTTAAAGCAATCAAACACTCAGTTATATCTGTTACTTCGATATCAGTAATCTTTTCATTACTGGAAAGATCCAGCGGGACACGCTGAAATCCAGATCCGTAAAAATGATACAGTTGAGTTTCGTTACCTGTCCATAACGCGTGGTCAGGTGAGAATTCAATAAAGGCAAAGTGGTTGGAAGGCAGGCTGTCTTCCATTCCGAAATGCTTCCACTTTCCGGTTTTATGCGGGTTTAAGTTGAAATTGACTCCAGAATTAGTGTCTTCAATTTTCAGTGTCTCACCCAAGTCTTCATCCTCAACAAATCCATTTTGACTCGTAAACAAATTCCAGTTTGTTGGTTGAGGTGTAACACGATAATTCCCTGAAGGCAGACCCGAGAACTGGAATCTTCCGCTCAGATCACTGAAAGTCATGATCCGGCCAATGGTTTCTGGGTGGTCCAGGCTTTCAATTTCAATCCCAGCTCCAGTAATGGGTGTTTCCTGGTCCTTTGCCCGAACGAAACCTTCCAATACTGGAGCATTCATGAGTGACATGGAAAAATCCAACTGAAGCGGAGATGACCTCGAAATACCAAAAGTTTCTGAAAAAATCCATGCATCTTGACTGTAGGCTGCCACCATAATCTCTTTCGGATCATTGCGAATCAATTTGAAGAATTCTCCAACTGAATCTGTGATCATCTGACCATAATTTTTGCCCGGGCTTCTGATCTCGACAATTTGTCTTGGTAAAGGAATTCCCTGCCCATCGGTAATTCTGCCATGAATCACTACTTCCTCATCGGTAACGACATCCCCAGGGCTCCATGATGGATTGCCTTTTGTTTCGACCTGGAATTGCGCTGCTACGGGTGATAAATCCTGATCTTTGAAGGTCCAAGAAACCAGGAGCTGGGATTGTGTTGATTGATGATTTCTGTTTCCTATGTGTTCTAGCTCTCCTTCATTCAGCATTCGATTCCAAAAACGGACCGCGTCTATGTCTCCTGCAAAACGGGTGTTTTCAACATCTCCGGAACCTCCCAAATGAAAATGATTCGTTGGAATTTCAGAAATCATAGGTTCAATCTCGGTCTCTGCTTGAACGGTTTTGCCGTCGAGGTAAGCTTTGGCTGGGCTAAACTGATTGAGGCAAATGGTCAAGTGGTGCCATTTATCTGAAATACCAGGGAAGGGGAATTGATGGCGATAGAAGAGATTATCAGGTCCTCTAAAGTCTACCGCCAAATCATAGGTGCCTGGTAGCAGGTAGGCGGACATAACGGTTCCACCCAATTTAAAGTGAAACAATTCGGAGTAGGGCTGGCGCTGGGCGTATCGGAACCGAAGATCCACGGTAAAACCTCCCAGAAATTCAATGCTGTTTCCCATACCGATGTTGATACCGTCATTGAATCCATCAAATGACCAACAGCCGTCCCAGGATTCTACGCTTTCAATCGGTGTCCTGTCAGCAAAGGTCGTGCATAGACCTGCAATCAGCCATCCTTTCAGTAGCAAGATCTTCCAATGAAGGGCTGAAAGATTGCGGATCATTGTTCCGGTAAGATGTATCGGGTTCCTCGAGATTGACCTATTTTCTGAATCAATCCGGATCTTTCAAGTTGGTTGAGAAAATAATACGCTTGATCAATATTGATTCCCAACTCATTTCGGCATTCGGAATTTCGAATCGAACCATGTTCTACTATATAGTTTAATATAGCTTTTTCATCTCGATTTAAATGGTTGGGCCAAGAATGGTTTCTTGTCACTTGAATCGAGTTGGGTTTTACACTCGATTCCTGTGCAACAGATACGGATTCATTGAAATCAAAAAAGTGAAGATGAGAAGGGAGAATCGTGGAGGTTCCGGCTTCGATCACGGCACGTTCCATTATATTTTTGAGTTCTCTTACATTTCCAGGATATGAATTACTCACCAGTACTTGCTGAGCTTCCGCCGAAATAGGGGGGGCGGGTCTTCCCATTTGATCAGAAAAAAGATTCACAAAATGGTGTGCCAACAAGGGAATGTCCTCTTTTCTTTCATCCAGTGCTGGTACGTTGCAAACGAATTGTGCCAGCCTGAAATATAGATCTTTTCTGAATGTCCCATCCTGTACGCCGAGTTTTAAATCACGGTTCGTTGCAGCAATGATACAGGCGTTCACTTGGGTGGGAGAGGTGGAACCGACGGGAACCACGACTTTCTCTTCCAGAACCCTCAGTAGCTTTGCCTGCATTTCGAGGGGGAGTTCTCCAATTTCATCCAAAAATAAAGTTCCATTTCCCGCCATTTCGAAATATCCCTTTTGATCTCTCACAGCTCCTGAGAAGGAGCCCTTCAAATGTCCGAACAGCATAGACTCGGCCAGTTCTTTGGGGATGGCTGCACAGTTCAAGCTGATAAACGGAACCTTCTTTGGATTTCTTCCATCATGAATGGCTCTGGCTACCAATTCTTTTCCGGTGCCACTTTCACCATTCAGAAGCACTGAAACTTTGTCGTATTCCAACAAACTTTCAATTTTACCGATGAGTTCCCGTATTTCCTTGCTTTGGCCGATGATGCCGGAAATTTCCTGACTGACCGATATCTGCTCTGAAAAGAAATCACGATCGATTTCAGCGGTTTCCCGTTTCTTTATTTCCTCTTCAAGCCTGAGGTTTTTTTCCTCGAGCTCCTTGCGTAGATGATACAGTTCAATATGGGTTCGCACCCGTATCATCACTTCTTCCTTGGAAAATGGCTTGGTGATATAATCAACCCCTCCGGCCTCGAATGCTTTAATGAGCGTTCTGGAATCGTTATCAACTGTAATAAAGATGACAGGTATTGGCTTTGTCTCGGGGTTTTGTTTGAGAGCCTTACAGGTGTCGATTCCATTCATGCTGCCAGGCATCCGAATATCCAGAAGGATCAAGTCCATCGGTGTCTTCGAAGCCACCTTGATGGCAACATCTCCGTCAGGAACACAATACGCGTCAAAACCTTCCGGTTCCACCGTGGCTCGCAGGAGTTCGCGATTCTCCTCTACGTCGTCTGCGATTAGAATTTTTAAATTGCTGCTTTGCATATTCCCTCCCAAGACAGGCATTGTCAGCATGTTTGGAATGATGGATCCATCATTCCGATTCGGTTATTCCGTTTTTAAGATCGCCAACAAAAGCATGAACATCCTCTTCTGTGGTGTCCCATGAGCACATTAAGCGGCATCCTCCTTCACCAATAAAACTGTAGAACTTCCACCCCAATGCGTGCATGTAATCGATCAGGGTTCTGGGCATTTGGACAAAAACTGAATTTACCTCAGGTTGAAACATGATGCTGATCTCCTCAATTGGACTCAGATTTTCATGCATCAGTTTAGCCATCTCATTGGCATGGGATGCGTGCTTCAACCAAGTGTTATTTTTAAGCATTCCAACCCATGGGGCGGAGAGGTATCGCATTTTCGAAGCAAGTTGTCCCGACTGCTTGCAGCGATAATCAAATTCATCTGCAAGTTCATGATTGAAGAAAACCACGGCATCTCCCACTGGGGTTCCATTCTTTGTTCCACCAAAACAAAGGACATCCACTCCAGCCTGCCAGGTGATTTTCTTAGGTTTCAAACTCAGCGATGCCACTGCATTGGCGAATCGCGCTCCGTCCATATGCATTTTCAGTCCTAAATGCTTTGCCCGACACCCGAGTGCTTCAAGTTCTTCTACGGTATAGCACGTGCCCATTTCCGTCGCTTGCGTTACTGAAACGACTTTGGGTTTTGGGTAATGGATATCCGTTCGTCTCTTTACCATTTCTTCGACATCGTCGGGACTGATTTTTCCGTTGGCTCCTGTAATCGTCAGTACCTTGGTTCCATTAGAAAAGAATTCCGGAGCACCACATTCGTCTCTTTCAACATGGGAATAATCATGGCAAAGGATGCTGTGGTAAGACTGAGAAAGGGAGGCGAGGGAAAGGCTGTTGGCTGCTGTTCCATTGAACACAAAGAACACTTCGCAGTCGGTCTCAAACAAATCGCGTATCATGTCTGATGCATGACGTGTCCACTTGTCCTCACCATAGGCGGGAACATGACCACGGTTGGCTTCTTCCAACGCTTCCCAGGCTTCCGGGCAAACACCTGAATAGTTGTCGCTCGCGAACTGACGATCACGGTTCGGTTTGATTATGCTGTTGGTCATCGGGTGTTGGTTTCTATTCTTAATTTGGGTGATCAGTCTGCATTCAGGTCATGCGCTTGACCAGTCAGAAATAAGAAGACCTCTTGCAGTTTTTCCAGAATTATCGGAAGATCGCTCGCGTAGTTGATTTAATTAAATTTTTGAAAATTAATGAGCGACCCAGCAGAACTATTAAAGGCCTTTCAACCCTCCAAAGAATTTTTCGTGGGGATTGATTCCGACGGATGTGTCTTCGACAGTATGGAGATTAAACACAAGGAATGTTTTACCCCCATGTTCATCAAGCACTTTGGACTTCAGCCCGTCAGTAAATACGCGCGAGAGGTTTGGGAATTTGTAAACCTTTACAGCAAGACGCGTGGCATTAACCGGTTTCCGGCCTTGTCCAACGCGCTAAACTTTCTCAAAGACCGACCCGAAGTGCAGGCTCGCAATGTGGATGTCCCATCGTCCGATGCATTGGATGAGTGGATTGCTAGAGAATCGAAGCTGGGGAACGCCACTCTGGAAGCGGAAGTTCAGGGTGGTAATCAGGCACTGGTTGGCCTTTATGAGTGGTCGAAAGCAGTCAATGTTCAGGTGGAGGATATTGTGCATGGAGTTCCCCCCTTTCCATTGGTTCGCGAGTGTTTCCAGAAGATTGGTGAAAAAGCGGATGCGATGTGTATATCCCAGACTCCGGTCGATGCGCTCGAGCGTGAATGGGGAGAGAATCAATTGGAGGGGTATATTTCGATGATTGCGGGTCAGGAAATGGGCACAAAAACCGAGCATATCAAATATGCAGCTGCTTCCAAATATCCTGCGCATCGCATACTGATGATAGGTGATGCCCCTGGTGATTTTAAGGCTGCCAAGAGCAATTTCGCTTTGTTTTATCCCATTAATCCAGGCCGTGAAGAACAGTCATGGCAGAGATTGTATGATGAGGCATTGGACCGGTTCTTTAATGAAGAATACGCTGGTGATTATGAAGATTCTTTGGTCGCAGAATTTAATCAGTGCCTGCCTGAGAATCCCCCTTGGATCGTTTAATACTTCTTCATTTGACGGTTTTTTGAAATCGAGTTTTTATCACCGGAAACTGCTATATGTGGTTTCCGGTTTTATTTTTTATAGGAGTCTTTCCATTGATTGCCAGATTTTGGAGTGCACTGACTGTATGCCCATTTGGGCGTCAATGACCTTGATTCGATCGGGATCTGATTCTGCCAAAAATTCATAACCCTCATTTATCCGTTCAAAGAAAGTTCTTTCGTTTTCTTCGAACCGATCTCTTGCTCCAGGTTTTGCAGAGTTGCGTCTCTCTCTTCTTTCCTCGCTGACTTGAACCGGGATCTTCAGTAGGTAGGTGATATTTGGAATCGTGTTTCCAACGGCGATTTCAATGGCTTTCTTTACTATGCCCATGTCCAGGCTTCTTCCGTGTCCCTGGTAAACAATCGTTGAGTCAAAAAACCGGTCAATAAGAACAATGTCGCCTCGATCCAGGGCGGGACGAATCATTTGATGAACGAGTTGCGCACGGCTCGCATTCATCAGAAGTAATTCTGCGATCGGATTAATAACAACTCCCTCTTTGGGAGTTTTCAGAATGTCTCTCAAAAGTTCCCCCAGACCCGTACCACCGGGTTCGCGTAGTTTGATTACCTTTCGGCCCAATGACTGTAACTTGTCGTGCAGCAGTTCGATCTGTGTCGATTTGCCGCTACCTTCATTTCCTTCAAATGTGACCAACAAGCCTTTAGGATTTGTCATGTTTCCTCTCCATCGAGGCAAATGATTTTGGATTGATAATCATTCACAAAAAAACGTTTCCCTCTCTGCTCGATCACGTGCCCCTCCTGTTCCAAATGCACCTTTAAATTTTCAATCCCTCCGGGGTATTTGGGATTGAGTTCTCCATTTGACTTCAAGGTTCTCCAATAGGGTGTGATTCTTTTTTGTCCCAATTCCCTGGCTTCTGCTGCTGCATGGGCTGCGATCCAGGCAAAAATTCCGGTCGTCATGGGGCAAGCGGCCTGAGCTCCATGTTTGCTTGCTAAATATCGCGCTACCGCATCCATTGTGATCAAACGGCCTTTACGAACTTTTTTCATCACTGCGTCCACTTCAATGGGAGCTGGAATGAGCATTTTTCCTTTGCCCCAGCTCTTTATGAGTTTGTCCGGCATAGGAATATTCTTGGGGAGGTCTTTAGAATCTCTCAGCTTTTCGGCCCAAGTCTTTTTTTTCTTAGTCATTGTTCTGTACCCCGGTCTTCTTCGAGCGCGGTTTATATTTCTCAGTTAAATAAGCTGCTAATTGTTCAATTCTTTCCGTATTCAAGGGTCCGCCATATTTTTCGTGAAAAGCGGGCATCAACGATTTCTCCTTGCCTTGGGTGATCCACGTTTTCCAGTAGGCAACATTCCGATGGACCCCCTCCGGGGAATGTTCCAGATCTGGAACCATACTGGCTCTATTTGGGGTATCGTGGCAGATACCACATGCGGCTTGAAACAGATCTTCTCCTTCCTTTCCTTCACAGGGAATAAAATGACAAGCCTTGCAGTGACCTTGAAAAAGGGTTTGACGGTTTCGCATTGCCTTTTGGATATTGCTCATACGAACGGACATGGATCTACGGTTTCCTTTTTGGTCGGGGGTTAATTCAGGAAGGTGAACCTTGAATGAAAGAACTCGTCGACCTGCTGTGCTGAGGATTGTGACGGACTTGCTCAGGATGCCTGATTTTCCACTCAGTCTCACGCTCAGTTTCAGTTGATCCTTTTCACCGGGATTCAACGTCCAGGGTAATTGCGGGCTTTTTGCCGCGGTACATCCGCAAGAAGGCAGGATGGAGGTTATGGTGATCGGGCTTTTTGTCGGATTAGAAATTTCAAAAGCCAGATCCGCTACTTCGGCCTTCGGATCTGGGTGGATTTCTTTGCGCGTGCTATCAAAAGCCAGAAGAGTATCCTGGATGAATCGACCTTCAGAATCCTTGGGAGTTTTTAGACTTTGGGATCTTTTTTTAATTGAATGATTCGTGACATGCTCTGTTGCCTTCTTTGGAATGGGTAGCTCAAATAAGGACTTGGATGAATCCACTGACGTTGCCTGGCCGAAGATGGAACCCGTCCCAAAATGCAGTCCTACAATCCAGTGGACCAGACTTCTATTTATCCGATTGAATTGAGTCTTTTTCATCCAATCTCGCTAATTCAGATTTTTTTTGGCCGAGGTCCTTGAGGGGTGTCTTCAATGGTCCATCCCATTGCTTTTAATTCGTCTCGAATACGATCCGCTTCAGCAAAATCTTTAGCTTGACGTGCTTTGAGCCGTTGCTCTGCCAGAGACTCCACTTCAGCTGGGATTTCTTCCAGCGTTTGTTTCTGTCCGACACCAAGGACGGAATCCACACGATTCCAAGCCTCCAGTTCTATGGTGGCATCTTTCGCGCTCATCGAACCATCAGCCATCTTCCTGTTCATGGTTCGCACCCAGTCAAATACAACAGCCCATGCTGCCGAAACATTGAGATCATCATCCATGGCTTTTTCAAAATCAGCCATGAAATCAGATGCGGGAATGCTGTCGGATTTTTCCGCCATTTGACCCAGCTTGTGAATACATTCATCCAGGCGGTTGAGAGCAGTTTTAGCACCTTGAAGGCCTTCCAATGTAAAATTGAATGTTTCACGATAATGTGCGGATAAGAGCACAAACCTAATTTCGCGACCGGTAAACCCTTTTTCAAGAAGGTCTCTCAGCGTGAAAAAATTGCCCAAAGATTTGCTCATTTTTTTACCCTCAACCAGGAGGTGGGAGCCATGGACCCAGTGTTTGACAAATTTCTGACCGGGCGCCTGTACGTTGGCTCCTTCACTTTGAGCTATTTCATCTTCATGATGAGGGAATACCAAATCCTCTCCTCCCAGATGCAGATCAAAGCTCGTTCCTAGGTATTGCATGCTCATGGCACTGCATTCCACATGCCAGCCTGGTCGTCCTTCTCCCCATGGGCTGTCCCAATAAACTTCACCATCACCTTCAGTTCTTGCTTTCCAGAGGGCGAAATCCGCTATCGCATCTTTTGCATATTCATCCGATTGAACTCGATCTCCCGGTCGCATTTGTTCGAAGTCGAGTTTCAATAATTGACCATAGCAACAACCCAATTTTTGGTAATGCTCTATGGAAAAATAGACTGAGCCATCTTTTGCCGAATAAGCGATGCCACGATCTACCAGTTTTTGAATCAACTCAATGATGGAGGGCATGTGCTCGGTGGCACGTGGCATCTCTGTCGGAAGCACACACTGGAGATCTTTCAGGTCATTGAGGAATGCCTCCTCGAATCTGCTGGTGTATTCCCGAAGCGACCCTCCCGATTCTTTGACTCTTGCGATGATTTTATCCTCCACATCCGTTATGTTCATGACATGAAGGACGTCATGCCCTTTGAACTCCAGATATCGGCGGACAAGATCTGAAAGTACGAAGGTGCGAAAATTCCCGATGTGGGCGTAATCATGCACGGTTGGCCCGCAGCAATACATACCCACTTTTTTCCCCGTAGGGTCCAAGGGTACAAATGTTTCGACGCTTCGACTGAGTGTGTTAAATAATTCCAATCCCATGATCTTCCTGAGGGAAGAGATTAAGTCATCCCTTTGGAATGAAAAGCGAGAATTCTGCGACATTTTTTAATTGAACCAAAAATATCCATGTTCGGCCTTGACTTGATAGCGGCATTCATGTTTCTTTGCGAGCTCTGGTCGACGCAATTGCGGCTTGAATGCCGAGGATGGCTCCGTTCAGGACGGTAGGATACCCAAGTGGCCAACGGGGGCAGACTGTAAATCTGCTGGCTTTGCCTTCACAGGTTCGAATCCTGTTCCTACCACCACTTCTCCCTTCAATCGACAGATCATTCATGCTAAAACTCAGGGAGCTCAGTGGTGGCTCCTATGATAGTCTTGAAAAGAATACGACATCCCTTTCCTCGTTGTTTGTTAATTACCTTAGCATTTCAGCTATTTAATTTTTTTATCGAGGCGCAGGAAACCTTGCCTCCTGCGACTGAGCAATCCATTCCAAAGACGCTTCAAGAATTATGGACGGGTTTCGATCCACGCGCTGAGCCCCTAGAAGTCGAATTGCTTCATCAATGGGAACAGGATGGGGTGGTTTTAAAGGTGATTCGCTACCGAATAGGTATTTTTAAGAACCAAAAAGCAATGATGGCTGCCGTGGTTGGTTATCCCAAAGGAGGCAGCAATCTTCCGGGATTGGTCCAGATCCATGGTGGTGGTCAATACGCAGATTTCCGTGCTCCACTGACAAATGCCAAACGTGGCTATGCAACCGTTTCTATTGCCTGGGCTGGCAGGATCAATGCTCCCGGTTACAAGGTTGGACCTGAGGAGGTGAACTTGTTTTGGACACAAAAAGTTTCCAACGCTAATTACCGCTTGACCACGGATTGGGGTGCGCTGGATGCTTATCATGCTCCGAGCCGGTTTGGAGGAGCCTCCTTTAATGGAACAAAACCTCAGCCTTGGACGCTTGATGCCTTTGAATCGCCCCGAAACAATGCGTGGTTCCTGTGTGCTCTCGGGGCCCGCCGGGCTGTGACTTTTCTTGAGCAGCAACCCGAAGTGGATCCTGATCGAATAGGTGTCTACGGTCACTCCATGGGGGGAAAGTTGACGGTGCTTGTTTCCGGTTCGGACGATCGTGTTAAAGCTGCAGCTCCTTCATGCGGTGGAATAAGTGGTCGTTTCTTTGAAGATACACTATTACAGCAAACCTTAGGGGATGGTGTCTACCTTGAAAACATATCTGTACCTCTGATATTTCTCAGTCCTTCAAATGATTTTCATGGTCGAATCCACGATCTGCAGACAGCTCTAAGTGAGATTAAAACCGGTGAGTGGCGCCTAACGTGTTCACCGCACCATAATCATCAAGACACCCCTCCCTATGAGGTCGCAACTCAGTTGTGGTTTGATCAGCACTTGAAGCAAACCTTTCGATGGCCAAAAACACCGGAAACCCGATTGGACTTGGAAACAGTAAACCAAATTCCCCTTCTGACGGTTCAACCTGATCTGAGCAGGTCCATTGTTTCGGTCGAGGTTTTCTATACTCAGGATGCTGACCCTGATGCAGATCGAGACGCAGTCATTCACAGATATTGGCATCACGCCAATGCTGAACGACAGGGTGATGTATGGGTCGCTGAGTTACCCCTCTCTTCGGCCGATGAAGCGCTTTGGACCTATGCTAATATTACCTATCAATTGGATCAACCCGTGACAGGGGCTGGCTATTATTATAATATCTATCAAGCAGAGTCATTCAACGTTTCCTCAAGAGTTGAAATGATCTCTGCAGCCAGGATTAAGTCTGGTGGTCAGATTGCTACCAGAAAACCAAGCACCGTCATAGAATCCTTTGCCGAAGGTTGGGAAAAGTCATGGTTTGCCTATAAGCCCAATCCATGGGGAATTCGAACTCACAAAGTCAACGACCCTATTTGGCGGGCTCCAATAGGTGCCCGGCTTTCGATCCAGTTGCGTTCTGAATTGCCTAACGTAATGATTGTCGGATTGGATGGTTTTGCAACTGAGATTTCCCTAGCAGGCGGGAACCAGTGGCAAGAGGTGATCCTAGAGCACTCCGACTTTCAGGATGCTCGCGGTGGCGTCCTGACAAGTTTTGAAGATGTCAAAGAGCTCAGATTGATGGAACGGGAAAATCTCAGGGCCATAGCACCGAATGTGACAAGAGTCTTAGGTGCGCAATGGAAGGGTGGTAAGCCGGAGTTTAAGGTTATCAAATGGGCAGGGACAGGGAATGTCTACCTGCACCCGGGTATTTCTCATACACAGTCGAAGATTGATTTTATCAAAGCACAGATTTCTTCGCATCAGGAACCATGGTTTTCCGCCCTCGAGAAAGTCAAAGCTTCTCGTTCTGCCGATTTGGATTGGGAGCCAAAGTCACATAAGCATGTTGAACGTGGGGCTTACAACAATCCTGATGTGGGTTCGTCCGACTTTAGCGATGATGCCAAGGCTGCCCATACGCATGCCTTTTTATGGGCTCTCACCGGAAACGCTGCTCATGCCGAGAAAGCTGCTGAGATCATTGATGCCTGGTCATCCACTCTCGAGTCGATCAGCAATCATGATGCTCGACTGCTGGTTGGGATGGAAGGGTATGAATTTTGCAATGGAGCTGAACTGCTCAAACACACTTGGGGAGAGTGGCCTCGACGAAGTCAGGATCAATTTGCTTCGATGCTCCGGAATATTTTCTACCCCGTCATCAAGGAATTTTACCCTTCTGCCAACGGAAATTGGGATGCCTCGATGCTACAGACCATGTTGGCAATGGGCGTTTATCTGGACGATCCGATGATGTTTGATCGAGCCATCGATTACTACATGAATGGTCGTGGAAACGGGGCAGTTCGTCACTATTTCAAGCCTAGTGGACAATGTCAGGAAACGGGGAGGGACCAGGGGCATACCCAAATGGGGCTCGATTACCTCGCCAATACATGTGAAATAGCATGGAATCAGAATGTGGATCTATACGCTGCGTTTGGAAACCGATTGCTCAAGGGTTTTGAGTACACTGCAAAATATAATCTGGGTTTTGAGGTGCCTTATGAGCCCTATCGCAGTTACCAGGGAAGATATCATTACCGAAAGATATCAGACAAGGCACGTGGTCGACTTCGCCCCATGTACGAGAAAGTCTTTCACCATTACCATCATCGCTTGGGGATGGATGCGCCATATACTCTGCAGGCTCTAATGGAACTTAGACAGGGATCGGGTTCGTTAAAAAGTCGAAACCGCCGATCTTCAGCTTCCGATACTTTGATGTTTGCTGGCATTCCAGAATCCTTTGAAGAATAAGTCGGAAGATCATGAAGGAGTAATTTCCTGTGATCACCTTTTTCTGCTCGGGGGACTCTGTTTCTCAATTTTGTCACATTTATTTTATGCCAGAATCCAGTCCGCGATTTGTTTGGCTACTTTGGGGTTGTCCAAATATCCATAGAGCTTGTGAGGGTTGGTGCCGTTTCTCCCTTTCCAAAAGGTGTAAATATTCCGATGCATGTCAGTGATGCTCTCAACATAGCCTTCCTTCAGCATGGTTTTGAAATCGTCTTTGATATCCTGGTCATGACTCACAAAATCATCGACAGCCGCGATATTAACCCAGTCTTTGATAATGTTTCGTGGATATTTTCCATCCTTGCATTCATGGGCGTCGTAGAGGTTTTTCCGTACTCCGGGTTCTCCAAGTGGGTTTCCCAATGTGAGCCATTTGGTGACCTTATTACCTGATTCCTTTATCTTCCGGTATTCGCTCATTTGTGAAAATTTCCACAACACATCATAACTGACTATGCATCCCATACTATGGGCAACCATGCAGATGTCATTGCCTGCCAGCAAAGATTTTTGAAGGGGTTCCTGAAGTCTGGTTCGAATGGAAGATCCTACTCTTCTCGATAACAAATAGGCTCCCATGTCAGGTGTGGCGCGTTGAATGATATTATCACTTAAAGCCACCAAATTGGCGAACCAACTGACGACGGCTGCTACCTCATCCAAACCACGTGCATCCGGGTGAGCCTTCAGAAATTTTTTGTAAGCACTTTTGTTGAACACCTTTTGCTTGAACATCTCCTCAAGGTCCGAATCATAGCTCCCGTCGGGTTGGCACTTCTGGTTGTCATGCATGGCATCACGTCCTGTAAACTCCTTCCTCTTGGGATCATTCTTTTTCAATGACTCCAGGATCAATCGGTTGTTGATGTCGCCGTAATAAACAAAATCAAATTTTACCTTTCGATCGCGAATGGCCTGAGAAGTACTGGGGTCGATACGGTCAAGTCCGTGAAATAAAGATGTTTTTACCAATCTTTCCTTCTCTTTATGGGAAGGTTTAGAGGAGCGTCCATGTATGATGATCAGATGTTTCTTGCTCATTATATAAATAAAATGTTTTTAAATTCAGGGTTAGATATACAAAACAAAATAATCAAAACAAGACTAAACGCCTTTGAATTGTCCTGTAACGGCCGTCTTCGGTAAACTTGCCAGTAGTTTTGATGACCTAAAATGGTCTATTCGACATGAATCCCGGCAAAATAAACCTTGCGAAGAAGGAAGCTGTTTTCTAAACACTTATCTCTCCCGTCTAGGGAGTCGCGTGTGATGTAATGTGTGCCAATCTCACATTTCTCCCGCGACCTAATTCACATCGCCAATGTAGCTCAGTTGGTAGAGCAACGGTTTCGTAAACCGTAGGTCACGAGTTCGAGTCTCGTCATTGGCTCCATAACTACATGTTCATCAGTATGATAAAACTTGCTGTACAGTGTAGAATTACTACGGGTTTTGGGGCGTTTTTCCGTTGAACATCGAAACACTCATCCCGCATAGATTCCCTCTATTCCCGCAAATCCATCCCATTTTCAACGTCC
>CAYFHO010000034.1:0-48823 GCA_964342825.1 uncultured Verrucomicrobiota bacterium | reverse complement strand
GCAAAAACACCTGAAATTTGCAGTTTTTGAGGTCGAGTTGCGAAAGTCGGGCTAAGTTTACGACAAAGATTTAACACCCGCATGTATTGAGGCTCCGGCAAATCAATCCAGATATCGGTATCCAAAGTCGTAGCGGAAGCCCCCTGAAGGATGGCAGCGCTCATTCCGTCGATTTGAAACCGAATTTTTTCCGCTCGGAGTGCATGAACAAGCCGTGCGATCGGAGGAAGGTCTGGTGCAATTCCCAGCGCTCGTCTACAGTGGCCAGAATGCTTCTGGCCATCAGAATTCTTTCGTGCTCGTCCATCCCTGGAATTCCTTCCAGTTTTTTGGCGAGCGCCAGTATTTTTTTCTGCACGCAGGTGATTTATGCTCCGATTTTTAGAAAAGGTCGAGTCAGAATTCATTGCCACTGATCCTGCAGGTGCGCTCAGAATGGGAGGAAAGCAGCCAGCATCTTGGTAAGGATGTCCACGACGCGTCGGGACTGTGCGTCCAGCGACGGAGGTGGAAGGCGGTCTTGCGAAGCGTGATCGTGACCAGCAATTTCCAAAAATCTTCTTGGTGTTGGAGCTGATCGAAACGTCCTGCCTCTATACCAACGCATAGACTCTGAAAAGCACTGGCCGCCACGTTCTGTTCATCCGCCACCCTACGGGCCCGGTCAGTCATATGTGTTCTCGCCAAACCGACAATTCGGTGAAAATAGAGCTGGTAAAGTCGATGCGCGGCTTGGTCATCACCTTGCTTGAGCCCTTCGATCCATTGACTGATGGAACGGGTCGGCCGAGCTTCATCCATGAGCTAAATTCTATGGACAGCCAATCGGAAGAAAAGTCAAATAGCTTCATTGGGTAAATACAAAAAGCCCCCACTCTCGCTTGGAGAGCGGGGGCTTTGATAAAAGGTTAATAAACCCAACCGATACTGTTATTCGGCAGGTGTTGGAACCGGAGCACTTCCTTCAATGGTGACTTTTAAGTTAGCAGTCACTTCACTGTGTAATCGGATTTCAATCAGATGCTCGCCAGCGAATTTGATGGGTTCCGGCAAAAGGATTTTACGGCGATCCAGTTCCAATTCAAATTGGCTCATCAACTCTTCGGCGATAACCGTCGAGGTCACCGAACCAAACATCTTGCCGTCTTCACCGGTTTTCACTTTGATGGAAAGCACCAGTTTACTCAAGCTGCTCTCGAGTTCCTTGGCGTGCGCCAATTCTTCGGCTTCGCGCTTTTGGCGGCGGTCTCGCAGGCTGTCGACTCGACGCTTGTTGGCATTGGTCAACGGAATGGCGTATCCCTGTGGAATGAGGTAATTGCGTGCATATCCAGCGGCCACAGTCGCCTGATCTGCCTCGCCACCCAAACCATCTACTTTTTTGATGAGGATTACATCTGTCTTTGCCATATAATTTTAATTCTTAACTAATGATTTTTGTTGTTGAAATTCAAACGAGCCAATCTCTTTGTCAGCTGTTGTCAAAAAGGTACGTCATCGTCGTCCATCGGAGGTCCATCATCCGTAGCTGGCCTTCTTGTATGCGGAGCAGGATTGGGATTGGCTTGGGGAGCAGACTGTCCACCACCTGAATAACCATCTCCGCCTCCATCACCCCGGCCACCGCCGGAATCAAGAAATTGGAAGGATTCCAGAATGACACCCAATCGAGATCGTTTCTGGCCTGTCTGCTTGTCATCCCATTGGTCGAGCTTTAAACGCCCTTCAATCATCACCGGGCGCCCCTTTCGCAAATATTGACCAAGGACTTCAGCCTGACGCCCGAAGGCATCTACATCCACGAAAGTAGTCTCATCGCGAGTTTCGCCGGATTCGGTACGCCAAGTCCGATTGACGGCAAGGCCGAGCTTCGCGATGGCTTTCCCGTTGGGCGTGTAACGCAGCTCCGGATCTCGGGTCAGGTTGCCGATGAGAATGACTTTGTTGAATGATGGCATGATGGGTATTTCAAAAAGTCCGTACGGAAAATCAAGCCCGGGTCACCATGACGCGGAATACGTCGTCACGATCATTCAGTTGCGCCTGAAGAGCACCCAGCTCTGAATGTTCGAATTCAAAGGGCACTTTGGCATAAAAACCTGAGGTGAACTTTTTGTCAGCTACGCGTGCGAAGGGACGACTGTCGAGCTTTTCAATTTCGCCAACCTTGCCTCCTGCACCGTTGATTGCTTCGGTCACTTGAGAAAGCACTTCATCAGCACCTTCCACTTTTCCTGCTGTATTGAGGATGAATAATCCCTGATATTGTTTCACAACCGCTTATGTAATATGAATCGTTGTTAAGTTATAGACTGATCAAACCGGATCATCTCTCTTGATCCGACCATTGTAAAGACTCATCGCTTTATCAAGTGTCGACTTGCTCCACTCTTCGACCTGATCCATGGCTCGATCCAGAACCCGGTCTATCAATTCCATTTCGGAATCAGTAAAATCCGACAAGACAAAACGAACCGTTTCCTGCCGCCCTCGTTGGTCTCTTCCAATCCCAATCCTTAGTCTGGGAAAAACCCTTGTGCCTAGATGGGATTCCAACGACTTGATTCCGTTATGTCCTCCCGAGCTTCCCTCGGGTTTCAAACGTAAGGCTCCCAGAGCTAAATCCATGTCATCATAGACGACCAAGATATCACTGGAAGCGACCTTATAATATTTTGCCACTTTGGCAACAGCCTCCCCGCTTGAGTTCATGAATGTCAGCGGCTTGACCATCAACCATTGGTAGTCCCCCCTGCTTACCTTTCCAACTTCAGCCCTAAACTTACCCTCAGTCGCCAGTGCGCATCTCCAGATCCCAGCCAGCCTCTCCAGAAAAATAAATCCGATGTTGTGTCGGTTGTTCTGATACTCCTTGCCGGGATTTCCCAAACCAACAAGCATCCGATACTTCATGAAATCAAGCGGAGCAAGGGATCAGGATTGAGGGGCAATTTAAAAATATGCCCGCAAGGCAGTAATCATTTATCCCCTGCAGCAGCTGCTTCCTTGGCGGCTTCAGAGCGAGCTGTTCGCCCGATCGAAACGGAAAATGCGGGGATACCTTTGTCACCCAAGACTTCAACATTTTCCGGCATCGGCAATTCACCCAAATGCAAGGTCTGACCTGAGCGCAATTCAGAGACGTCTACGTGAATCACTTCAGGCAGATCCTTGGGCAACGCTTTGATTTTGACGCTGAAAAGCACATGTTCAAGGTTACCTCCTTCATTCTTGACACCATAAGCCTCCCCTCGAGGCTCGATAGGTACGGAAAGGACTACAGGTTGGTCTTCGACTACTGCGCGAAAATCCACGTGAAGAGGTTGACCTGACAACGGGTGACGCTGAACGTCCTGCACCAGGGCCAAGTGTTCCCCGCTTCCATCCCCTTCAACAGCCAACTTTACAAGGAGGTTTTCTGAGGCGGAGTGTTTGACCATCTTGTCAAAATCCTTGGCACAAACCGAAAGGGGTTTGGCATCATTCTGACATCCATAAAGAACTCCTGGCAAAAGACCTGACGCTCGAACTTTTTTCACTCGAGTCCGTCTTAGCTCACTGCGTGATTGGGCATTTAATGCTACCGCTTCCATTTAATTAATCGATTAAACTTGTTTGCACTTTAGAAATGCTATTTCTGCCTAACTTGTTCTTGCACCGTTAAATTCAAAGAGCGAATTAACCGACGAATTGTTGTGTATTCGTTTGATTGCTTCGCCCAATAAACCAGCCACAGACAATGTGGTGATGTTAACGCCTTCGACGGCAGAGCGGAGGACTGTATCAGTTGTAATCAACTCGTCAATATCAGAATTCTGCAATCTTTCGATTCCCAATTGATTCAGTAGTGCGTGCGATACGCAGGCAAATATGGATTTCGCCCCTTCCTGCTTCAGCAATCGAGCCGCTTCTGTCAAAGTGCCTGCTGTCTCGGTCAAATCGTCCACCAAGAGCACTGACTTACCTTCGATCTCTCCAATCAAAGTCATGCTTTCAATCTCGGTCGCACTTTTCCTTCGTTTGGCTACAATGGCCAGTCCACATCCCAAAACTTCAGAATACGCGTGAGCCATTTTAATTCCGCCCGCATCCGGACTCACCACAACCAGATCTTTTACATTCTTCTTCCTGAGATACTCATACATGACAGGAGCCGCGTAGAGATGATCCACCGGAATATCAAAAAAGCCCTGGATTTGCTGGGCATGCAGATCCATGGTCAAAACTCGGTGTGCACCCGATGCGACAATGAGGTTCGCAACCAACTTTGCGGTGATAGGAACCCGTGGCTGATCTTTGCGGTCCTGACGCGCATACCCATAAAAAGGCAGGACCGCAGTGATTCGGGATGCACTGGCACGCCTGAGGGCATCAATCATGATGAACATCTCCATCAGGTGGTGATTTGATGGCGGCGAAGTCGATTGAAGGACAAAAACGTCCTGACCCCGTACGTTTTCCTCAATTTTCACGAAAGTTTCACCATCAGGAAAGGCACTCACCTTACACCGTCCAAGAGGGATCCCCATACATTCAGTGATTTTATTCGCCAAAGGGAGATTGGACGTTCCGCTAAAAATTTTCACAATTTATTCAGAATAAGAATGTTCGTAAGTCCCAATCAAACAGGAAAAAATCGCCCGACGGGATGCGTGCTGAGTATGGGCATTATGTGACAAATCAATCAAGTTTGATTTTATGATAGTGAATGAACTACAGAATCCACCATGCCATTCAGCCCTGGATGAGTTGAGCATCAAAAAGCGAGACTGCCTGTATACCGGCCAGGATGCCATGGGATCAGTTTAAGAGCAGCCGCACTTTGAAATAGTTTCACCACTCTCCTTCTTAAGTGTGGATATCGACCATGAAACGCCGATTTTACTCCGAATAGCCACTCCGCTGACCGAAGTAGTAATTGAGTGAGTCGTGCTTCGCAAAATATAGACTGAATATAAGCACACTCATGATAGCCAATCCAAGACTTGCAACGGTGTGGTTGAAAGTATTGAAAAGGGCATGGAGTATGGAAGGAATTCCCAAACCAACCATCACGAAATAAAACTTTCTCTGCCCATAAAGAAAAACAAATCCAAGAAAAAACCCGGCAATCCCACTCCAAACAGCATGCAAAACAGGAAGGGTCGTCAAACGAAGTAAATTCAAAAACAAATACTCCTCCACCCCCTCCGCTAATTCAAAATTAACGGTCATCTGGTAATCCATCCCCTCGTAAATCCCAAAGCCAAGACCGCATATCATCCCATAATAGGCAAATGTGCTTGGGAATTGAATATCGTGGCGCTTTGAGAGAACGTATAGCATAAATACTTTGACGAGTTCTTCAGGAAATCCCACCCAAAACCAAAATCCCAGGAAACGCTCCAAATGATTGGGTGATTTCAATAAATCCAGGGGTAAGTCAATATAAGGTAGTTTAAAAAATAGTGAGAGCAGACTGACAGAAACCAGCGCTGTTCCGACAAAACAGAAAAGTGAGGTACTGACACGAATGGAAGGAGCTGGAAACAAATTATAAAACAGGATGGACCAGAGGACGGAGAAGTATAATCCGGTCAAAAGGAAAGCAATCTGAGCCTGTATCAAAATCGAAAAAAGCGTCAGAATGACCATCGGAACCACACCGATCGTGGTAATCACCAACAAATTACGATTGTCCGACTCACTTAGTTTGCGCAGCTCATCGAATGGCCAAAGAAGCGAAACGAGTGACCTTTGCTTGGAGGTTTTGATCTCTTCTTGCGGTTCTCTTTCCATCAGCAACCGAAAACAAAAACAAATTTATCGACTGAACTTTGCCATCCAGTCGAAAAACTGGCCTAAAAACCCCCACTGATTGGAGGAAAAGGACTTTTCAATTTGAGAATCAGATTTCGAGCGAAGCCACCTCGTGAGTAAAAATGCACCAGCGGGAGCCAACCAGTGACTCCATCGACGAAAACCATTTGACGCCCCTCCTTTGGCTTCACTTACCAATCCGATTTCTCCTCTGAGATCTCTCCATTTCTCCGTCAGCTCAAGACGATGTGTATCACACTCCATGGAGAGCATACGCTTGCGTAATTCGTTGACACTTACTTTCGATCCGAAAAACATGCCTGATCCTTTTTTAATTGCGAAATGGACTCCTCAAAGATGGTCGTTTCCCGTGAAAGCAAGGCCTTGATCCTGAACACAGAAAAACAAGCAATCAACCCATACAAGGTGGAAAGAACCAACAGACCCGCAGCACGCCAATCTGAGGGTAAGAGAAAAACAATGGCGGCTGAAGCAACTCCAAGAAAAATCAGCCCAAAAATAACCAAACTCACCAGCCAAAGCAGCAGTTCAACCAGACGTACTTTCTCCTCCTCCAGTTCGAACAAAAATAATTCCAACCGAGATCTAAGCAAGCCCAGAAACGAATGAACCCATCTTGAGCTTAAATCCCCCAGTGCGGAGGATTTGGGCTGTTTTTCAGAATCAGTTGTCATTCTTTTCAACGCCGGTTGAGCAGGAGCCCCAAAACCAATCCCGCACTAAAAGCAAACCCCAAGGTCTCATACGGATGCCGACGAATCACTTCATCAGTGGCTCTTGCATGTTTTAATGCTTTACCTTCCAATGCATTATAACTTTCTTTAGCTTTATCTAGGGCAGCTTTGACCTTGGCTCGAGCGTTGTCTGCCTTTTCACCTTTTTCAGAGGCGGTTGCGTTCAGAAGCGCTTCTGCATCATGTATAATTGACTGCAATTCGGCAGAAAGCCGCTCGTGCGGTGCTCTATGAGTATCGTCTTGCATGAATTTTAAATATCAAAGGGACTTGAGACCTGGGAGAACCTCCGCTCAACCCGAACCTTTGTGCATTATCAGGTCTGGTCCCAGGCGTGTCAACGCAAGTCATGATAAGCATTGAAGTTCCAAAAAGTGAATATTGATGCCAATTGATGGATGTTAAATCCGAGAAATGATCTCGAAGGCACCCTATGATATCGCCACAGGATGGGTGCTCAGACTCCGTTTTTGAAAATAAATCTAACTTGACGGTGTAGCCTCGTCCATTTACTTTCCAACCTAACATTTTAAAGCCGCAATGGGCGGCACGCCTGAGTCGGCGATATATGCCGGCTCTTTTTATTCTCTAAAAGGGAAAGGAATCGCGCATGAATGCGGATTTATTAGCAATATTGGAATACTGGGAGCGAGAAAAAGGTATTAGCAAAGATACCCTTCTGGAGGCTGTCGAGGAAGCGCTGATTTCGGCCGCTAAGAAAGCGGTTGGCCCCGCCAGAAATCTCAGGGTTCAAATTGACCCCAAAAATGGCGATATCAAAGCTTTCGCAACGCTGATCGTCATGGAGAAACCTGAATCGAAGCACGATCATATCTCGTTCGCAGAAGCCAAACGCCATCACCCCAACGTTCAGTTGGGTGACGAGGTTGAAATGGAGGTCACACCTGAAAATTTTGGCCGCATCGCTTCACAAAACGCCAAACAAGCCTTGCTTCAGCACTTGCGTAAGGCCGAGAAACAACTGATCTACAGCGAATTCAAAGATCGCACCGGAGATATTGTGAGTGGCATCGTTCGAAGATTCGAGCGCTCGGACGTTTACCTGGATTTAGGAAAATTTGAAGCACTACTCCCAAACAGAGAGCGCGTGCCAACCGAAGAATATCAGGTCGGTGAACGTGTCCGTTGCTATGTCAAGGCAGTGGACACGGGTTCGCACGGACCCGAAATCATTCTCAGTCGGGCGGATCCGAATTTTGTGGTCAAATTGTTCAAACTCGAAGTGTCCGAGATCAACGACGGCACCATTGAGGTCAAAGCGATTGCCCGAGAACCTGGATACCGAACCAAGCTGGCCGTTTATTCACGTGATGAAAAAGTGGACCCGGTTGGTGCCTGTGTTGGACTGCGTGGACAACGTGTGAAAAACATCGTCCGGGAGCTCAACAACGAGAAAGTGGACATTATTCCCTGGGCGCCGGATATAGAAAATTTTGTGGCAAATGCCCTCAACCCGGCTAAGCTTCAATCAATCCAAATTGATGAAGAACGCCGCAGGCTCAACGTGGTGGTGGACGAGGAACAATTGTCACTGGCCATAGGTAAACGAGGCCAAAATGCTCGTTTAACATCCAAACTATGCGGATGGCACGTCGATATACAGGCTCAAGAGGTTAAGACCCTTGGTTTTGAAGAAAAGGTGGCTGAAGCGATTCGCACTTTTGCCGCCATTGACGGCATTAACGAGGAACAGGCAACGGCTTTGGTGAACAGCGGGTTCCACACATTGGAAGGACTCCTTGAAGTGGATCTCGAAGATCTCAGTGGAATACCCGAAATTGCAGAAAATGCCGCAACCATTCTGGAATCCGTAAAAGCCGAAACCCAGCGCAGATTGAGCTCTTCCGAAGAAGGGGATTCATCCGAAGATCCAAATTCGTGAAAGCCTGAGAAATTATTATTTCATTAAAAAGAGAAAGTGAGCCAAGGCTACCCTCATGAGAGGCAGCTTTGCAGAATAAATTTATGCCCGTTCGTATATACGACATCGCCAGAAGACTTGGTCTACCCAACAAAGAAGTCATTGCCCACGCCAAGAAACTGGGGATCACCAACGCCAAGGTTCCCTCCAGCTCCATTGACAAAATCACCGCAGAGTATCTGATCAAGGAACTTGGCGGTGAAACCGAAGAGACAGCAGTCGCAACACCTGATACCGCCGGTAGCAGTGCAGCGAAAAATGAGACCGCACAAGCATCCGATACCGCCTCCGAGGAAAAGGGTGAAAAGGAAACCCCTGCAAGCGAAGCAACGGCAGAGGAACCTTCTTCTGAGGAACCGGCTATAAAAGTCATTCATGCTCCGGAAGAGGAGCCTGCTGCACCGGAGGCCGAACCCACCCAGGAGGAGGCTTCAACAGAAGAACCTGATTCACCCGAAGCGGAACCTGAAATTGCAGACCAGGAACCTGCAGAAACGGATTCGACTGATACCACGCAAGCCCAACAAGACGGGACAACAGACGAGGAATCGTCCTCAAAGCCGGACAGTGCAGAATCCGAGACTGAAGTGGACAAACCCGAGACTGAAGCAGAAAGTTCACCTGAATCCACTGACGAACAGAAACCTGGGCTTGGAGCCAAGGTCGGATTTATCAAGCTGCCAACCCGCTCCGGACCCTCCAAGCAATCCAGGCAGGCAGATCGCAAGAAAGAACGGGATCAAAAACGCAAGGCCAAGCAGAAGGAACGTGAAGCGGGTGGCTCGCAGCAAGGCAACTCCAGAGGCCCTGGCCGTGATGGAGGTTCTCAAGCTGGGGGCCAATCAGGACAGTCCCCTGCTCCAAAGCCAAAACCAAAATTTGTTCAGAAGTACAAAGTTCCCGAAGACGGAAAAGTGGTCACCCTCAAGCCACCCATCATCATCCGTGATCTGGCACAACAGATCAATCGCAAGCCATTTCAACTGATTGCGGATCTGATGGAGCTCAATGTCTTTGCAACTGTTAACCAAGCCATTGACGAGCCGGTAGCAAAACAGGTTTGTGCCAAACACGGGTATCGATTCGAAGTTGAAAAACGCGAAAAGGGTGCGGGTGTTACCAAGGTTGAGGAGAAAGTCAAACTCGATCACAGTGACAAAGAAGAGGATCTGATCATTCGACCTCCGGTGGTTACCATCATGGGACATGTGGATCACGGTAAAACCACCTTGTTGGATGTCATTCGCAAATCAAATGTAACATCAGGTGAAGCCGGCGGCATTACGCAGCACATAGGTGCATACACTATTCACTTTCCTCACCCCGAGAGACCTGAAGAAATACAACAAATCACTTTTCTCGATACCCCTGGCCACGCTGCATTCAGTGCCATGAGAGCCAGGGGCGCAAATGTCACTGACATCGTGATTCTCGTTGTGGCTGCGGACGACGGAGTCATGCCGCAAACGCTTGAAGCATTGAACCACGCGAAAGCCGCAAAAGTCCCGATCATTGTTGCGGTCAACAAGTGCGATCACCCGTCCGCCAACCCCATGAAGGCACGTCAACAACTTCAGGACCGTGGTTTGATGTGTGAAGAATGGGGAGGTGACACCATCTTTGTCGATGTGTCAGCGATCACCAAGCAAGGTGTAGACACCCTTTTGGAAATGGTCTTGCTTCAAGCAGAAGTGCTCGAACTCAAAGCCAATCCAAACCGCAAAGCAACCGGCAATGTCATTGAATCAGGTATGGCTCAAGGAGGTCCCACCGCAACCGTTTTGGTTCGCAAAGGAACCTTGAAAGTTGGGGATGCGATGATCTGCGGACCTTTCTGGGGGCGCGTGAAGGCACTGATCAACGAAGAAGGTAAACGCCTGAAAGAGGCCGACCCTTCTGTCGCAGTCAAAGTACTGGGATTGAACGGAGTCCCTGAAGCTGGACTTGAATTCAATGTCGTTGAGTCAGAAAAACAGGCCAGGAAACTTTCTGAGGAACGAACCGAAGACGCACGCGTGAAATCCGCTGATCGACGCAAAGCGGTCACTCTTGAAAACCTTTTCAACACCCTGAACGAGGGAGCCTCCAAAACGCTCAAAGTGGTCGTCAAGGCCGACACTCAGGGCTCTACAGAAGCCATAGTAGATGCTTTAAACAAGATTGAGTCCGACAAGGTGGATCTGGATGTGATTCACAATGGCGTCGGATCGATCACGGACTCCGATGTCATGCTGGCTTCCGCCTCTCAGGCAATCGTAATTGGCTTTCATACCAAGTTGGACACTGGCGTTCCCGACACTGCGAAGCGCGAAGGCGTTCAAATCAAGTTGTATAGTATCATTTACGAGTTGATTGACGAAATGCGAGAAGCCATGGCCGGGTTGCTGGATCCCATCTCAAAAGAACAAATCACTGGCAAAGCAGAAGTCCGCAAAGTATTCGATCTTTCAAAGGGTGGTGCCGTTGCGGGTAGCTATGTCATCGACGGCAAACTGGTCCGAGGAAGAACGCGTGTCTACCGCAAGGATAAATTGCTGTTCGAAGGATTGATGCAATCTCTGAGAAGATTTCAAGATGAAGTTCCGGAGGTTCGCAATGGAATGGAATGTGGTATTCGTATAGATGGCTTCACTGGATATGAAGAAGGTGACATCATCGAAACCCATATTCTTGAGAAAGTGGCTCAAGAGCTTTAAGTCAGCGACGATTTGAATCATTCATGCAGTCCCTGAGACACCAACGCATCCGGGAGTTATTGAAACGGGAAGCGGGAGACCTACTCAGATCCCACTTGTCACTTGGAACGTACGGCTTGGTCTCGGTGCATGAAGTCTTTGTCTCCGGGGACTTGAAGCACGCTAAAATACTCCTTGGCCATGTAGGTTCAGCGGACCAAAAGAATGAAGCGGTTAATTACCTTTCAACACACCGCGGTGAGATCCAACGAGAAATGTCTAGTCGCGTTGTCATGAAATACTCTCCCCAGGTTCGATTTACCTTTGATGATTCCATTGAAAAAGGAAACAACGTCCTTAGCATCATTGATGAATTGGAACATTCTGAAGAATCACCATCATGAAGGGAGCTCCCAAGTCCGCACTCAAAATTCTTGAGGAAATCAAGAAACATCAAACTTTCTGCGTCGTGGGGCACATTCGACCGGATGGAGATTGCATTGGATCGCAGTTGGCAATGACGCTTGCCTTGAAATCGCAAGGGGTGGATGTGGCTTGCTGGAATCAAGATTTGGTACCGCCAAAGTTAATGTTCATGGATCCGCAACGACTCTTGCAGCAACCGAAGGCCGGTTTGAAATTTGATTGCGTGATTGCGGTCGATGCTGCCTCTTACGAACGGATCGGAACAGTGGTCGATGCGATTGAGGATCGCAAGGTCTTAATCAATATAGATCATCACCCGAGCAATACGAGGTATGGTGACCTGAATTGGATTGCTTCCAATGCTTCTTCCAGCGGAGAAATGGTCTTCCAGTTGATTAAGGCAGCGAGATGGCAAGTTACCCCTGAAATAGCCGATGGACTTTTCACTGCCATTTCAACCGACACAGGTTCTTTTCAATATCCGTCCACCAGCCCGGATACATTTAAAATTGCCGGAGAACTTGTCAAACGAGGTGCGAGCATTGCGCGTATTTGCGATGAAGTATACCAATCCTATTCATTGTCTCGGGTCCGACTTCTGCGCAGAGTTTACAATCAGTTTAAACTAACGGACGAAAATAAAATAGCCTACCTTTGGTTGAAGAAAACCGACTACTCCAAATCCGGAGCTACACGCGAGGACACAGAAGGATTGATTGATCACATTCGAGCCATCGAGCCGGTCGTAGTGGCATGCCTTTTTGAAGAAGTCGAGCCTGGGGAAACCCGAATCAGCCTTCGCTCCAAGCACCCGGATATCAACGTCAACGAGATCGCAAAACTGTTTGGAGGTGGAGGCCATAAAGCGGCTTCGGGAGCACGGATCGAAGGTAGTCAAATGTCTGTGCAGCGCAAAGTAATCTCTGCCATTCGAAAAGCACTGAAGGCCCTCCCTTCGGATTTCTAATTACTTCCAATTTCAAACCAGCAAATGATCAGATGGTAAAAAACACCACTCCGAATGGAATACTATTGGTGGATAAACCCCCGGGAATGACATCGCATGATGTGGTGGACGCGATGCGCAGAAGGTTTCGCATCAAAAAAGTCGGGCACTGCGGCACACTTGATCCGAATGCGACGGGACTCTTGATTTTGGTTTTGGGAAAAGCCACCAAGTTGTCGGAAAAATTAATGGGGCAAGACAAAGTTTACACCGGCGTTATCGAACTGGGCCGCGAAACAAACAGTTATGATATTGATGGGGAAGTGGTGGCAGAAAAAGAAGTTCCAACGCTCTCAATGGATGAGCTTAATGATTTATGCAAAGGCTTCAAGGGAGATCAAATGCAGGTTCCTCCAATGGTGTCAGCCATCAAGAAGGATGGGGTGCCTCTGTATAAACTGGCCAGAAAAGGCATCGAAATTGAACGACCTCCACGTTTGATTCACATTTATTACTTTCGAATCAAATCCTACAGCAAACCTGATTGTGAATTTGAAATAGCATGTACCAAGGGGACCTACGTTCGGAGCCTTGCCCACGACCTTGGACAGAAAATAGGTTGCGGTGCTTTATTGAAAACTCTTCGCCGTACCGTTTCAGGAGACTTTAAAATTTCAGAGGCAACCCCATTGGATGATATTCTGGCCTGGAACACATCCAAACTTGAATCAGCCCTGCTCCCGCCTTCGCTACCACAACCCTGAGCCATTTTACTGGGAAGCAACATGCAGATCATCCGTCAGTTCGAACCCATTCCAACAGGAACTCAACCCGTTTACTGTGCGATTGGGATGTTTGACGGAGTGCACCTTGGTCATCAATCGGTTTTAAAACATGTCGTTCAAAAAGCAAAATCAGAAAGCGGACTTGCGGTTGTTCTGACTTTCAAGGACCATCCGGCCGACTTGCTGGCCCCCTCGCGATCTCCCAAGCTCATTTACCCGAGTTACTATAAACAGTCGCTGTTTGAATCGCTTGGATTGGACTTGGCCTGGATGGTTCCATTCAACGAGCAAATGAGCCAGTTCACTGCCGAAGATTTTATCAAAAGAGTGGAATCTTTTTGCGGGAATTTATCGGGAATTTGTGTGGGCTCGAATTTTTCATTTGGTCACAAGCGACAAGGAAATGTGGCGCTTTTACAAAAATTGGGGCAGCAAAGTAATTTTGAGGTAGAAGCGAAGCCGGCTCTCAGTCTGGAAGGAGATGCGGTCAGTAGCACACGAATTCGAAACCTCATCCTATCCGGTCAAATAGATGAAGCTTCCAGGTTGTTGGGACGCAGATACAGCATCATAGGAAAGGTTATCCAGGGTGATGGTGTCGGGCGACAATTAGGGTTTCGAACCGCCAATTTAGATTGCGAACGCCTTGCCCTGCCCCCTCTCGGGGTTTACTCCATCTCTTCGACCATCAACGGAAAGAGCATCCCCGGTGTATTAAATATCGGAAAAAGGCCAACCATCCATCAATCCAAGCCAAAAGTGCAAGTGGAGTCACATTTCTGGGGCGCGGAATTCGACCTTTACGGAAAACAAATTGAGCTCGAGCTCAAGACAAAGATCAGGGATGAACAAAAATTCCCAAATCTGGAATCATTAAAGTCTCAAATCAGGCAGGATATCGAATCAGCAAAGAAGCTGTTTCTATCAGAGGAGTAAGAAACCTTCCTGCCTTTTTAATCCCCTGAGGGTGGTTTACCTGACGTCATTTAATCGCAGGTGATTTAGGGTGTACCATCCGATTGGATTGGTTAAATCTCCGCCCGCTTTGGATTTCATTCCCTTTGCTTTGATTTCGTAAACCCTGCCAGTGAGCAAGGGGAGATCAAAACGAACCCTCATTCCATCATGAGTCACTTCAAGATTAGCCGGTTTTACGGAAGTTTTATCCGCTTTGGGGGATCCATACTCGGGACGATAGAGGTATTCCCAATGCTGAATGGAGAAATTTTCAGGATCTGCCAACAGAGATTCATCCATTGGTTGTGTGAATCGAATTTCAAAGCCGGTACGTGTCAATCTGATGGACTGCATTTCAACCGGAGTCGTTCTTCGATCCCAACGCACCGTCTGTAAGCCAAAAATTTCAGTTCCTACAGAACGCCACCCCCGTCCAGTCTGCCCTACGTATAACACACCGTTTTTATCAAATTGATTTCTAACGATACCAGTCTGCATCGGGTCGATAAAATTAAATATGGCACCCTGATATGCCCCTTGGACTTTCTCGAGATAAATACGCATTAAATTGGAGCGGGATTGGTCGCCCACAAAAATCTGATCTTCAAAAGGACCAAATTGTCCATCGGTTTCATTGAAAACCGGCTCACCGGGCGAATTAGCTAGATCTCCATGGATGAAATATACAGCCGGTGGTGTCCTTAACTCCTTGTAAGTTTCCACAGGAATAGAGTTGAGATCCTGCCCCTGAAAATCAGGATGATCCATCAATGACGAAGGATGCCCATGGAACCGTCCCCTGACAACGTGCTGAAGTGTCGAAGAGCCATTCCAATCTCCCTGATTGTCCGTGTAAAATATTTCCCCAAAACGGTTCATTCCAATCCCGGCAGGTGATCGCATACCAGAAGACCAAGGAACGAATCTTCCATCGGGCGTGATCTGGAAAGACCATCCACGATATTTGGCGGCTCTACCCATTTTCCCATCATGAACTCGTCCTATATCCCATTTGGAACTGCCGGCCCACCCTTTCCAACTCAGACTGGTGTTGAGTGTTCCATAAAAATTCCCATCAGAATCTCGCACAATTCCGAAAGCATACTCATGATAATTATCGGTGAGTCCCCACTCGGCGTTCACAGTACGAAAAACGTCTGCGCTTCCATCACCATCTTCATCCACCAATTTGGTCAACTCAGGCCTCTGCATCACCCAGGTTTCCCCGGTCACCGGGTCAATATAAATTCCCAAAACTTCGTGCAATCCGTCTGCAAAAAGGTTCCATTGCCCATCTTTCATTCGCCAGACCTGACCTTCACGTGAGGTCACGAAGAGAGCTCCATCCGGGGCAAAAGCGAGACCTCCGACTCCCAGAGTCACACCTTCAGGGATATCGATGGTTTCAACGACATACCCTGCAGGCATGTTGGCGGCCGCGTGGGACTGCTTGAAGCCAGAAACTGAAATAAAGATCAACAACAGGGCAGACAGTTTCGAGAATGCAAATCGAGAGTTCATAGGTAATCTGATAGACATGGCAGGCTCAGTATCAAGGTTGGCGGTAGTGTGTGATTCGGAAAGAAGCAATATTTTCAGGTTCTATCTTCAACCAATTCCCGTCCCAAACCCCATGGGATGCTTCTACGTCAGAGCCGGACCGATCGATATAAACAAAGATTGGAGTGACGAGTCCCGGATCCATTTCAAACTGATAACTGAGACCGATTCCTTGATCAGAAGCGGAAACGGTTTCTTTCACCCAGGCTCCATTGACAGTGAATTCAAAGGTCGGAGCGTTCATTCCATTTAAGCGATAACCTTTGAAAGTAACCTGAGGAGTGATATGCTTGCCGCCAATCCGAATGGGAAACATGGTTTGCCCAGACCGAAATCTTTCACCCAATACAGGCACTGAACCACCTCCGCGTTGACCGGCATGGCGCCCCCAGTCTGGGCCGATATCCAGAAATGAACCAAACCATCCAAAGGCAACCACACAAGACTCCGCATCAAAGCAATAATTGATACCTCCAGGGATGCCCACATTGATGGCTCGTGGTGGACCGTCCTTGACGAACGCTCGTTTGACAATGGGTTTGTGATGTGGTCTGAGGATGAACTTGTCGTTGGATTCTTTGGTGGTGCTTTCTTTGGAATCCGAAATGGTCGAAGGATCAGGCGTTACCACCATGATTCCTTTCATTGAGAAAGCATGCCCCGGTAATGTGCAGACGTAGGGGTATTTACCCTCCACTTCGGGTGCAGTGAATTGAATCACCTGCTGTTCTCCCGGATTGAGAACACGGGTATGAGCCAGTATGGTGTCCTCCATGTCCGGCACAAAATCTTTCTCAACCGCGCTTGTCCCCAAAGCCCAGGCCTTCTGAGCCACTTTCATGGTAATCCCCTCCTTGCCTTTTACAATCAGGAGATTGTGCTGCATTTCATCGTTGTTGATAAAAGTCAATTGAACTTTTTCTCCGGGACGAACACCGAAAGTCTCAATGTCATATTTCAACTTGCCCGGCTCCGTGGCCAATTTGACAGATGCGGCACTTGCTGGCGTGGAAACGCACAAATAGGAGGCAATAAAAAACCAGACTGGAAAATTGATTCGCATGTTTTGACTTAATCTGAATTGATACAAGTCCAGCCGCATTATCCAGAATGGGTTCAAGGGAAAATCGACTGGGTGACGCAGAGGCAATCAATCACATTTCTAAAACTTTTGCCAGGTAATTTCCAAGGAATCACCCATCAGGGAGAAAACGGGTAGGACTTTGAACCGTTACTAGAAAAACTTTTGAGTCAGAAAGACAAAATCTCACTTGTCTTTCTTCGACTCTTTCCCAAGGTCAGGATGAGAAATGACGAGGAACCATGCATCTCCGTAGCTATCTTTGTCATCACCTCCAACCACGAACAAATCACCGTCTTTAAGAATCGGTTTGAGTGGGTGTTTCACGGTTCTCTGTAATTGGTCTTCACCAATGAGCTGAACCTGAAGTGTGTCCTTGTCCAGGAGTTTCATGATGATCTCACACTTTGGGCTCATGCGGGTTTTCTTCCCCTCGTGTTTTGGAAACTGGAAATTCTTTTTGGAAATTTCGTAGTAGTCTTTCCATTTAAAAATATTAACAAATTTCTCCTCCAATTTGGGAGACACTGCTTTGAGTTTATCATCGGCAGGTTTATCGCGATTCGTTCCCCAAACAAGTCTGGCGGAAAGACTCACCGGTTCAGCAGCCACCAGGGAAGTGATCGCAAGATAGCAGGCTAAAAGAATCAGCCCAAACACGCGAAGGGCTTTGCCCATTTTATGGATTGAGAAATTGGAACTGTTCATAAACCGTCAACTTTGAAACATGTCTTAAACATTCTGGGACGTTTGAGCAAATGGAAAAGCCTAGTAATTGCTGATCCATACAACAGAGACACCCTCGGATTCTGAACGAAAGGAGATGAAACCAGCGTTTTGTTGTCGGCTGTCTATTTCATGGAAACTGGGAGCCCTTCGAGCCGCTTTTTTGCCAGTTGAACGAATACTTTCAACGACACTTTCCAAATAGCCATTCTGAAAAGCGACTATCGCAAAACAGCCGGCAACCCCCACTGGAATTAACCAGGACAACCATCCGGGAAAATTTGCAGAAGAGGTCACATCGTCTTTACTCTCGTGACGGACACTTTCTTGGTCGATGGCCTGAGAAATACCTTTCCAAAAATAGGAATGCGCAACAGGCATTGAATGGTCTTTCTCCCCAATGTTTTTCAGGGTCGCCTGCTCAAGTTTCAATGACTCTAAAAGTTCCTTCGCCTGTGAATCCTTTTCCAACTGGGCCAACAACTGGAGTGAGTCCTCCTGTGAGAGTTCCCCATCCAAATAAGCCTGGATTTTTATTGCCAGTTCTTCGCTCATGAATTTCCCTCCTCTTCCAGCAAACGTTTCAATGCCGAGGTTAGATTGCGCCTGGCATAGAACAATCGTGACATGACCGTTCCAATGGAACACCCCATTGCATCGGCAATCTCCTTATACGCCATTTCTTCAAATGTATGCATCACAATGACGGCTCGATGCCCTTCACTTAATTGGGCAAGAGCTTTGTCAATTTTCTCTTTCAGTTCTTCTCGTTCTAAGCCTTCGGTTGGGTTTGCCTCAATGATCGGTAATTTACGTTCAACCCCTCCCGAATTTTCGTCCATCTCTTCAATGGATTCTGAAAATTTCCACCGTTTCGCTTTACGAATATGATCCAGGCAAACGTTAATCGTAACCCTGGTCATCCACGTGGCGAAGCTGCTGTCACCTTGAAATTGTGTCAACCTCTTCCAAGCCTTGATCCAGGCCATCTGGGCCATATCAAGTGCGGTATCTTCATCACGCATCATACTTAAGGCGCGACGAAAAATTTTATCCCCATGCCGACGCACAAGTTCTTCGAACGCGACGGCATCACCGGACTTTGCGGCGGAAACCACCTCGGATTCTTCTCGATCTTCGAATGAATTGTAGGCCGACATGATAGGGACGAGGAAAGCCGATGTGATATTCAGAAAATTTTAAAGCTTCCCCTTGGTGCTTGGGATTTGGTCGCTAATGCGAGGATCGCGGGAACAGGCAAAATCCACCCCTTTGGCAAATGCTTTGAATAGAACTTCAACCACATGGTGGGGCTCTTCTCCATAAAGAAGTTCGAGATGCAGGTTGCATTTTGCTGCATTGGTAAATCCTTGAAAAAACTCACGAGCCAACCCAAACCTGAATCGGGAGGACATATCCTGGTTTTTCTCATTCTCGGAAATACATTTCATGCCCATCCCATCCATGCCTTTCCAAACCATGTAAGGACGGCCACTGAAATCAATCACACACCGTGCCAAGCATTCGTCCATAGGAACATAAGCTTCTCCAGTAAAAGGGTTTTTAGGATCAAAACCAAAACCATATCTTCGTATCCCCTTCTTGTCTCCCAGTGCTTCAAGGAAGGCTTCACCCAATGCGATTCCACAATCTTCAACGGTGTGATGCCCATCCACATCCAGATCACCATCGCATACCAAATCCAGATCCAACACCGCGTGACGGGCAAAAAGATCCAGCATGTGATTGAAAAATGGAATTCCGGTTTGGATCCGATAGATCCCCGTTCCATCAATATTCAATTTCAAACGGATATGTGTTTCACCCGTTTTCCTGTCAATTTCGGCCTGTCGCCCGCTCATCTTACCTCCCTTATCCCACGGAGTTGTATCTTACAAAAGGAAAAATTGTCATGCAGCGTTTCTGAGTCCGGTGGATGATTTGATCTGTTCTTCAGATTTGACATCCATACCTCCAATCTTCCATTGCCCGCTTTCTGCAATTACCTGCAGAACGGCGTGATATCCGTGTTGCCGAGTATGGATGTGTCCCCAATGCTCCACCGTACCGGTTACTTCCCATTGAATCTCCAGCGCAAAGATATCACCGGGTTCCACCGAGGGAGCTGGATTTGAGGAAACCAACCTGAATTCCCTGACCCTGGACCTGGCTCCCCCCTGCTCTTGCAGAACAAGGCCTTTCTTGATTTGAAGATAAAGCTGTTCCAAGAAAGGACCTCCAGCACTTCTGGAAAGCGCATCATAAACTTGACCGTCCTCCTTGTAATCGAATGCCCGATAAACATTTTTCAACATGGCCTCGGCGATCATTTTTTGGTGGTCGATCTCAGGTGCTTCGATACCTTTCCACGGATGCGCGTAGTCTTTTGCGGTAAGAGGCCACAATACTCCAGAAAACAAGAGACCTGCTATTCCGCACCCAATTAGATTTTTCTTATTTCCGAAAACCCCTATTAGCAGAGTCAGGGCAAACAAAAATCCCGTTCCCAGGGATGCCAGGGAAACTTTTATTTGCGGAGCCATGGGTGCTTCAGGTAGCGACGCCCATGCGCCCTTCTCCTTGTCAGTTCCTTCAGATTGCCAAATCCATTCAGGTTCATTTTCAGTAAAGAAATGCCTCTCTCCTTTTTCATTCATGACGTAAACCATCGTGTTCAGCATGGGAGTGTAGTCGTTAAATCCATTCCACTTGATGGTTGCAGATTTGGGTGTTCCCTTGGTGCTGAAAGTCATGATGATTCCGGCACGGCCATTCTGCATTCCAATGGTTCGGGGTTCAGATGAACGAGCAAAATCACGAATATCCAGGCTGAAAAAATTCAAATGAGATAAAACAGGCACGACGTCGATGCCGTCTATTTGCCCATTGCACTGAGAGCGAACGTATGCCTCAAGAGGTTTCTTTAGCTTCTGTTGTTCTTCAACGCTCAGGAAATCTTGTTTTTCCCTTTCAAGAGGCAGCCAGGTTTCCAGCGTTAAAAGTGGCACCAGTATTTCAAAACGAATCTCGTAAGGTTCGACGTAAATGTAGGCATAAGTGGAGCTATAGCTGGTGATCCCAAGCAACTCTTCGCGACGTTTCTTCATTAAATCACGTCTCTCTTTCCAATACATTCGATCATTTCTGGGCGGGTTTTCCCAATCTATCGCGACTGAATGTGGAGACCTTGGACCGATTTGAACGGGAAAATCCAAACGTGCTCCTTTTTGCAGCAGTATTAAATCCATAACTGCTGGCACCGGAGAACTGTCCCCTCCAAAATTTTGGGAGAAGGTCAGATATTCAGGAAGCTCATCAAGCGGGATATGGTATTCATAAAAAACCCCAATTTCCATGACCTGATCCAATCTAACGCCAGTTTCAGGAATTTCCCCAAGGTCCACTCTGGTGAATTCACCATCATAAGCCTGACCATCCTTGTTGAAGACTCGAAAATACCTGGATAGAAAAGATCGGTGGGCATCTGCAGCCTTTACAAGATCCTGATGTGTTAGCACTTGATTTTTGTCTGCCTCGAGAGAGTGATAAAACATCAAATCCTCAGTCAGAATTCTTAATTCAATTTGAACATGATCCTCATAGATGTCCGCCACGGCTGTGCTCATGGAGATGGGATGCGCCATGGACTCCAGAGGCCGCCACAAGCTGACCACCATCAAAAGGAAGCAAAGGATCTCCATAAGAGTGCTCCGCCTTTGGGTCATTGAACGTAATTTTGAAATCATGATGGCAATCAATGTATGCAATCCCTGAAAAATGAAAAGTCATCAAAAAATCGCCCCAGGGAAAACTTCCGCTGGGGCGATTTCGTGGAACTGAATTTTAAAAACGAAAATCAGATTCTTAGAATCGGGCTTCAAGGGCGGCAATGAAATTACGACCAGGTGAATTCGTACCGGAGCCATGGACTCGATAATTCTGATCGGTAATATTTTCAACTGCCCCGGTCAGCGTAATGTTTTTGTTGATATTCCAACCTACGCGCAAATCAACCAATTCATATCCGGGGGTGCCCGCCGGTGGAATACGTTCTGTATCCCGACGATCTCGTGAAGAAAGGTGATCGGCTGTAGCGGCAAAGATTCCTCTAATCTGAGCCCAGAATCTTTGCTGGTCATCCATCCATCTGAGCCCCACTTGTCCGGATAATGGCATTACCCGAGTCAAATACTCGGTAGTGGGGATGGGATTAGGGCCGGTAAATACGTCGATCTCTCCATCCATGTAAGTGGCATTACCAAACAGGGTCCATTCCGGGTAAATTTCATAGGACATACCAAATTCCACGCCGGTCACAAAACCGTCTCCGACATTTGCCTTGCCGACTTCCGTTTTTCCATCCGCTGTAACCACGCCAGTTGGAAAGCGATTGATCATGTCATTGACATCCGTGTAGAACCCAGCAAGTTCGGCTGAAAACCGATCGTAATCAACGCGTGTTCCGATCTCGTAGGTCAAATACTTCTCGGGTTCCAATCCAATGGCAGGAATCTCCTGTTCATTTGCCCCTGTATCTATCTGAGAAGTCAGGTCAGTCAGGTTGGGGGCACGAAAACCTTGAGCCACGCCGCCGTAAATGTTCCAGACATCTGGTTTCGCCTTGTAGACCAACCTTGCGTTACCGACTGCGTTGGTCCAATCCCGATTGACCGAAACTTGACCACCAGTAACGGGATCCTCAACTTTGTCGGCATCTGCACCCGCATAGGTAAAGCGACCGCCTAGTGTGAAATCCCATCGATCACTTAAATCAATGGTGTCCTGGAGATACACACCTGCAAGATCATATGAGGCATCATCACCCATTGGACCTTGAATGGCATTTCTGGATGAAAAACTATCCACTTCATCGTGGTAATAGTCGACACCATAGGAAAGATCTCCAATCGAAGTTTCACTTTGCATTTGATTGAAGAAGCCGAAGGTATTGACATCAAAGCCCTGGTAATCCTGTCGTCCACGGGTGCGAAGACGATCTCTCACCTCTTCCTGAATGTGCCATGAAAGGCTGGTCTGCATACTGTCGACAAAACCATCCAGATCCTCTGCGTGCCATTGAACATAAGCAAGGCGGCGGATCTGATCGCTGTCGCGGTGCAACTCGGTCCCGATGGCAGATCCCTTAAAACTGATCCCATCGATCGTTTTGTGGGTTCTGGGGACATTGTTTTGCTCGACGTTTTGATAAGCAACAATGACCTTGTGATGAGGATTGATACGATGTTCAAACTTTAGGTCAAAATCCCACTCCTCATAGCCGGTTCCTTGCTGAGTGCCTGTACCGCCCCCGGCAACCACATTGCCGAATTGTTTGTAGGATACACCAGCAATGACCCCGGTGTTCTGATCGAGCGCTGCTTGTGATTCCGCCCGGATCATGTGAGAATTTTCAGCGCTGCTGACTCGATAATAAGCCCTTCCACCATACTCAACCCCATCACCGTAGACGGTTGGAGACAGCGTATTGACACTGACGACACCCCCGGCACCATCGGATCCGTACTGAACTGATCCCGGTCCCTTGAATACTTCAACCGAGTCAATGGATAACGGATCTACGGAATTCCAGTATTGGTTGGGGCCATCCCTGAAAACTGAATTGTTCAACCGAATGCCGTCGATCAGAAAAATATTACGAAAAGCAGTGAATCCTCGAATGAATGGAGAGCCCTGGCCGGGCGAAGTTTCCTGAACCATGATACCTGGAGTATCGCGCAGAATCTGGGGCGTGGTGCGATACATGTTCCGCTCCACATCTTCATTTGATATGACGGATACCGTATTGGGAGCATCAAACAAAGGTCGGGAACTTCGAGAAGGAGTGATCACCATTCTATCAAGCTCAACCAGATCTGAGGAGGATTGAGCTGAAGCCTTGTCACTTGAGTACATGGCCGCAACAGCAAGCAGAGACAAACTGTAAACACTCCAATTGCTTGTGCGATATTTCCTAGTGAAATGTCTATTCTTAATTTCCATAACAGTTGTGCATTTTTTCCGTAAACATTCCCAACATCGGCAAATCCTCCTTAAAATGTAGCCGAATGATAGTGTTTCATGGGTTATGCGTGTCGCATTTTTGGCATGGAGATGCGTTTGTCAAAAAAAAACGTTTTTTTTTCAATTTTTCTTTTCCTGAGAACGTTTGAAGGCTCTGTAGTAGTTGATCGGCTCAGGAAAACTCACCCCTGTTGCCTGGGCCCAAGATTCCCATTGGCGGATCATGGAATTTAATCGTTCAGGCTTTTGCTTCGCCAGATCGTTCATTTCAGTGCGATCTGCTTCCATGTCATACAATTCCCAGGGTCCTTTACCAGACCAGGCAAGTTTCCATTGACCATCTCGCATGGCTCGATTGCCTTCGTGCTCCCAAAACACAGGTGAATCGTGAACAGGGTTGTTGTGCCCTTGGAGCAGTGGCACCAAAGACCGGCCTGCCAATGGATGCACTTTGGTCCCCTTCCTGGTGGCTGGATATTCTGCCTTGGCCAGTTCAAGAAACGTGGGCATGAAATCAGGCAAATAACCAAGCTGCCTGACGAAAGTTCCGCGTGATTGCCAGGGAATCCCTGCTGGCCAGTGAGCAATCAACGGAGTGGACATTCCACCTTCATGGACAAAATGTTTGTAATATCGGAAAGGTGTGTTGGATGCATTGGCCCAGGCTTGTCCACAGCGAGGACCAGCCGTCCCCTTGCTGACTAAAGGATCCCGAACTTCAGCTTCCGATCCACTCCCTAAAATCCCGCCCTCTTGGCAAGCTCCATTATCTGACAAAAAAAGTAACAGAGTATTCTCGTACAACCCCTGATGTTTCAGAAATGCCACGAGTCGGCCAATATTTTGGTCAACAGAATCGATACATGCCGCATAAGCAGCCATCCTCAAGTCAAGAAGTCGCCTCGTTTCTTCGTCCAAGCTGTCCCACTCGGGGCCTTCATGCGGTGCGGGCTCCCACGAAGGATCGATCAATCCCATGGCCCGCTGTCTTTCCAGCCGAGATTCCATCAAGGCATGCCAACCACCACGATATTTCCCTTCATACTTGGCCAAATCATCCGACTTGGCATGCAAAGGCCAATGAGGGGCATTATAGGCAAGGTATAGAAAAAAAGGACGGTCGCTATCGCGAGTTGCATCCCTGATAAATTGCATAGCGTAATCTGTGAAAGCATCGGTGGTATAAAATCCCGGCCCGGGAGAGTAGGGTTCATTCATCAATGTCAAACCGCGAGGAGGTTGAGGATTCATGAAATGAGAGGCGCCTGAAATGATGCCGAAGTACTTATCGAAGCCTCTCTGTAAAGGCCAATTACTTTTATCATGATATCCAAGGTGCCATTTGCCCGTCATGAGTGTGGAGTAGTCGGCCTTTTTTAATACTTCGGCCACTGTGACACACTTTTCGTTGAGATATCCCTGGTAAGGATGATCACTCATAGGACTGGGTCCTGCAGGGGTTTCGGTCATGTGGCCGATTCCTGCTTGATGTGGGTGCAATCCTGTCAAGAGACTGGCACGAGTCGGACAACATCGTCCGGTGTTGTAAAACTGAGTAAATTGCAAGCCGCCTCGGGCAAGTACATCAATGTTGGGTGTTTGAATTTCTCCACCATAGCAGCCGATATCCGAGTATCCCATGTCATCCACCATCATAACGATGATATTTGGCCTGGGCAAAGGCTCCCCAGAGGCACTGGTCGACTGTGTAACCGCGAGACAAAGGCAAACCTTCGAGATCCCGCAGAGGAGTCGGGCAAAACAAAGCATTAATGGGTGTTTTTTCATGGAACAGCGGTAAGTCTGCTGCATGGCATCTCAAAGGTCAATGCCATCGGTGGTGAACCATTAAATTGGTGACGTAAAAAATTTCGGGAGCTAGGCAAGCAGCACCAAGTCACCGACATTCCTACTCTCCATGGTGAGCCTTTGAAAAGCGTGACAAATTTTGAAAGTGACTGGAATCATGATGGATATTAGGGAAATCGCGTTCTATTTTTTCCTTACCAGGCACTTCTCCCCAGGCGGTGATTAAAAAAGCTTCGGTTGCACGATGGCCGCCCAATCCGAGTTCTCTGTTCTGCCTCGAAAAACGGTCTCGCAATATTTCTCTCCATTTCTCAAAGGATTCTGGAGGATCCATTTGATGCCTCCCAACCCATGGCAACCATTCCATGATTTGACTCTGATGGCACCATGTCATTTGACACACTGCGTCAAAGGCTTCTTCAACGTCCACTGTAAAATCGGGGTGATTTGCCCCAGCCATATAGGCGTCGTAAGTGTTCAGGATGACTGGAACTTTGCACGGTCTGGGATTTTGTTCCTCGGATGGGTATTCTTCCAGAAAAGCGTGGGGCACGTTGATCATGTAGGCCACCTTCCGAACAGCTTCAGCTACTGAAACATGATCGACATGGACTCCTGCCAAGGGATCGGACGGCAAAGGGGGACAAAACAAGTAATCAGGCTCGAACTCACGTATCGCTTTCCACAGTGCCGCCAACAATGGACGAGTGACGAGCAGGCACGCCTCACGAGGCAGGCTGCCATCGGGTAAAATTAGACTTTGGAAATCATACTGCCCAATTTCTGCAGAGGCTTCCTGCTCTGCAATTCGTGTCTTTGTTGTTTCAGCGGTTGTGAGCAGGTGATGCCCCGCTCTTCCGTCCGTGCATACAAGAACTCTGGCCGAGAAATCTCTCCCCAACTTTCGACGCCAAATCTCAAACAGCCCGGCAGCAGTAAATTCGTAATCATCAAAATGCGCATGAACAAACAAGACCTTCATAACCCCAATCAAATCATAATACGGTTCTGTGTCCACATTGGATCAAAGGAAAAAGAAATGGAACGCTGGTTTGAATCTTCTGAGAATATTTTTGAAGATTGACTCCCTCAGGAGAAAAAATACGATTCACGTAATCATACACTCTCAGAGAGGATAAATATGTCAAAAGTTTACGACAATATCGTTCAAACAATAGGTAAGACCCCATTGGTCCGACTCAACCGTGTGACTGAAGGAGTGGATGCCACAATCCTCCTCAAATGTGAATTTTTCAATCCCTTGGGAAGTGTCAAAGACAGAATCGGGATGGCAATGATTGAAGATGCCGAACGACGTGGCGTTCTTACCAAGGATACCATCATCATCGAACCCACCAGCGGAAACACAGGTATCGCATTGGCATTTGTGGCCGCGGCCAAAGGTTACCAGTTAATCCTTACCATGCCGGAAACGATGTCCCTGGAAAGGCGCACTTTGCTGGCACTCCTTGGTGCGAAGCTGGTCCTGACCCCTGGACCTAAGGGTATGAAGGGAGCGATCGAAAAGGCCAAAGAACTCGCTGACGAAACTCCAAACGCCTGGATCCCTCAACAATTCGAGAATCCAGCCAACCCTGAAATTCATCGAAAAACCACAGCTGAGGAACTTTGGGATGACACAGATGGCGGTATCGATGTATTGGTCGCGGGTGTGGGTACCGGCGGCACCATTACGGGTTGCCTTGAAGTGATTAAACCCAGGAAACCTGAATTCCAGGCAATAGCCGTCGAACCCTTTGATTCTCCCGTCATCAGCCAGACTCTTGAAGGGCAAACCCTGACACCTGGTCCGCATAAAATCCAAGGAACCGGAGCCGGATTCATCCCTAAAAATCTCCACTTGAAGGATGAAAATGGAAACCAGCAAATAGCTGAATGTGTGAAGGTCAGCAATGACGATGCCTTTACCATGGCCCGCCGATTGGCAAAAGAAGAAGGCATTCTCGCAGGTATCAGCACCGGTGCCAATGTTGTCGCCGCCCTGGAAGTCGCAAGACGCCCTCAAAACAAAGGCAAAACCATCGTCACCGTGGCCTGCTCCACTGGAGAACGTTACCTCAGTACTCCTTTGGCTGCAGAAGCACGGGCGGAGGTTGGTGGCTGATTCGACTTCAATTAAGATTTCTCAAGGAACGAGCCCGGAACTTTTCCGGGCTCTTTTTTTAAGTCGTGGAGCATGGCTACTTACCTCCCTATCATGGGTGGTCATTGATGCCTGGACACTCAACAAAAATCAGAAAGGTTTCTATTTAACTTTGACCAGAATACCCGTCAGGTCATCTGCCTGGGGCTGGGCTCCAGTGAATTCATCAACCGACTGATAAAGCTCCTGCAGGATGTCTCTGGAGGGTAGGTTTCGGGATTGATGCAATATCTGAACCATCTTGTCGGTTCCAAAAAACGATTCATCCTCTGCCATTGCTTCGTCAAATCCGTCCGTGTAGAGGAAGATCATGTCACCGGAATTCAAGGACAGAGATTCCGAAGTCGAGTAGGTTGTTTTTGCCCGAATCCCCAAGGGCACTCCATTTCTTTTGAGGTGAGCCTTCACACTCCCGGTGTGGTCTATCACCAAGGCGGCAGGATGTCCGGCATTGCTGAAAGTCAACCGACGATTCTCTGGTTCCAGGCAAATGAGCACAACGGTGATGTATCTCTCAAAATTGAGGTCATCAGAAAGCACGGCATTGGCACGGGTCAGAATTTCCCCCGTATTTTCACGATTTAATGCGAGAATTCTGAGATAAGCACGCGCTTCCGACATCAGCAAGGCAGGCCCAATCCCATGGCCTGTCACATCTGCAACAACCAGGCCCAACCGCCCTCCGGTCATTGGCAAATAATCAAAATGATCCCCCCCCGCAGCATCGGCAGGAAAGGAAACACCCGCAATGTCGTATCCTTCGAGGCTGGGTGGCACTTTAGGAAACATCCACTGCTGGATTTCCCTCGCAGTCTGTAACCTCTCTTCGTGAACTTCCAATTCCAGTTGAGCTTGTTTGCGCTCGGTGATATCACGCAAAAAAGCCGCCATCATCAGGCGGCCATGCATCTCCAAACTACTGCAACTCATTTCAACTGGAAAACGCGCATCATCCTGCCGTTTGCCCACAACTTCCTGAAGCTGTCGCAAGGTCAAATCGACACTCGAAATCCCATGCTCTGATCCGCTTCCTTTGTCGTCAAAGAGAAGCATGGAGAGTTTGTTTCCCAATAGTTCATTGGGGGAATAACCGAACATTGTCGAGACTGCAGGATTGGAAAACAGAATACTTCCCTGTTCATCCATTAACACCACTCCGTCTTTGGAGTTCTCCCAGAGCAAGCGGTATCTGAGTTCATTTTCCTTAAGTTCGCCTTCGGCCTTCTTCCTGGCCTTACGAGTAGCGGCATCCCTGATTTCCCGTTCAACCGCGACTACCAATCTTGCAAGCTGACCTTTCATCAGGTAGTCATGCGCACCTGATTTCATTGCTGCAACGGCAACGTCTTCGCCAATACCACCGGAGATGATAATGAACGGTAAATCCAGATTTGATGACTTGACAATCTCCAATGCTGCCGGCGCATTGAAGTCAGGAAGATTGTAGTCGGATAGGATCAGGTCCCAATCGCGATTCTTAAGAGCTTCTCGAAGTTCATGGGGTGTTTCAACTCGTTCGTATTCCAACTCATAGCCCCCCTGCTCCAGCACTTCAGCCATGATAATGGCATCAAATTCTGAATCTTCGATGATGATAACTCGCAACTTTTTATTCATTGGATGTCACCCGATCCTTTGGCATTTCAACTTTGACATGCCAGGTCCCTGTCCACCAGACGAGACCGATTAAAACCAAGAGTAGAAAAAGATTGAAGAGGAAAATGAGGTACACCAATTCTTTTCCACTGTTGGGCAATATCACCAAACTGACCAAATAGGCCAGCACGACCATGAAGGGCACCAAAAGTACCCGATATCGCTTCAATGCAAGTAAATTGGACAGCAGGATGTTACTGCAGGAAAGAAACAGCATGGCAGCAGAAAACCACGGCAACAAATCCAGCACGATGGAGATACCGTCCTTTTTCGCCAACAATCGATGCGCAAATTGATCAACCATCCCGTCGCCTTCCAATCCATTCATCCATTGGGTCAACTGCGGCCAAAATAACGATAAACTCAGAAAGAAACCAAAAACGACTCCGCCCAACAGCAGGGTCCCTGATAATGTGGAAAGCAACAGGGAACTGGATTTTCCTTCATGATAGGATTTTACAAGCTTGGGAAACATGACCCCCGCAAGTGGCCCAAGAAGCATGAACAACCCCCGCCCCAGAGTCCCGGCCAGAGCATAGTAAGCCGATTCAGATTTGGACATCAGTGCTCGAAAAAATATCGTGTCTGCACTCATCATCATTTGGAAGACAACAGGCGCCAATGCAAGGGGTAAAACTCCACGCAACCATTTTCCCCACTGACGACTGATGGTTTTATTTTTCAACAAATAAGGACGCGAAACGGAATAAGACATCAACAAAGCTATTAGGACACCTGCCAGCACACCTAACATGACCGATTGAGTCGATCCCCCCATTACCAGGGTTAGTAGAAACACAAAGACCAATCTACCACCGCCATTAGCTAAAAGCGCCCACCCCAGCCATGTGAATCGTTGTGCCCCTTGCAAAATCCCCATGAACACTGGTAACCAGACAACAAGCAAACCTGCTAACAAAGTGATCATCAATGGCCATGCTTGGTCCATTTTGTAAAAAGCAAAAACGGGCCGATGGAAGAGAGCGATCACGCAGACAAACAGCAACCATAAAACAAAAGTCAGTTTAATTACGCCATAAGCATAACAGGTCATTCTTTGCCTTTCCGAATCAGATGTTGCAGCCGCAGTTTCATGTGTGAAGACTGTTTGAATGCCAGGGGTCGCACTCATCATCAATGTCAGGATTCCCAACAACGCAACGAATAAACCGTAATCAGCCTCAGAGAGAACGTCTAATGCCAGAAAATGAACGCCGAACATCAACACTCCTGCAAAAGTGTTGCAGAATATCATCCATGAACTCTGGCGGATAAAACTCATCTCATTCAGGAATCTTGTCGAAGATTGGAAAGGTCTCGATGTTCCAATGAAACATCGGATGCCTTAAAAGTTGAAGCAGCCGCACTCGTTGAATGAAAAAGTCCGCTCCAAATTCCGGCTCCATATAGCAAATGACAAAGGAACATCATCGGAGCAGAGAGGAGACTCTTCAAAAATCCAAATAAGCGGAAGTTCCATACTGTTTGAAACATGATGGCCAGCCCATAAAGCAGGAGTGGAACTAGTAATATTTTTCCTGAGAAGGAAGTTGGCTCCACCAAACCACCACCGAATAACATCAAAGTGACTATGATGTGAAAGCAGAACAATGCGGGTATTAAATTTAATAAGGACCCAAAACCCGGATGGCGTTTTAACTGTTGCGCTCTTCCGCACCCGTATCGATATAGCATGAAGAGAAAACGACCGAGAGTGTCTCTCGGGTATCGCTCGACCTGCAGATCAGGGTCGTAATAAACGGCTCCTCCTGCTTTTTCAATCGATTCCATCAACGCGTTCTCTTCATTCGGGTAGAGCGCCTCATCAAACCCTCCTGCTTCCTCAAAAGCACGTTTCCGGATCATCAGATTGCAAAGGATGAGTTCTTTTTCCGTGCTTCTTCGAACAGATCCAATCCCAAGATAACGAGCCCTACTGGGGCCAAAGGTAAGCCAACTCCCCATTAAAAGTGCAAACAAGGATTGTATGAAACTGGAATCTGCGGGACATAAGTTGGGGCCACCCACCACAACTGCATCCTTGTGATTCATCCATTCAACTACCCGTTTCCACGAGGACTCCGAGACCATCGAATCATCGTCCAAAAAATACAACCACTCTCCACGTGCCTGCTTGACTGCGACATTGCGCTGGATCGACGGCATTTTTCCGCGAGAAATGATCAATTCGACAAATCCAGACTGCGAGCTAAGTTGTTTAAGTGATTCAACCGATTGAAGAACTTCCTGCTTTGGAGGTGCAGCTATAATGATGGAAAGCCTGGGGCCAGTCGAACTCATGGCAGCGAAACCAAAAACTTCAAGTATTGTTCAACACAAAAATCCAAAGATTTTACCGAAATCCATTCATCAACGGTATGAGCCTGATCGATACTCCCCGGACCAAAAACAATACAGGGAGTTCCATTCTGAGCAATGAAGGCAGCATCACAAAAGTAATCCACTCCGATGGGTTTTCTTTGACGCGACAACGCCATCAGTTTGCGGATCCAGGGATATTCATGCCCTGTTTCCATCGCAGGACATTCGGAGTCACTGCGGTAATCCAACGTGGCCTGAATCCCTCTTTTCTTAAGGCCCGTTATAATCTCTTTTGCAATCTTGGCATTGCATTCACCTGGAAGAGTTCTGCGATCCGCCCAAATGATACACGTATCCGGCACGATGTTCGGCTGCTTCCCTCCTAGAATCGTCCCTACATTGATGGTTGCTGCCCCAAGCAATGGGTGACGCAATCGATTCAATTGCTCACGGTATTCCTTCTCCAAAAAATCAACCGCACGTGCCATTACGTGAATGGCATTCTTCCCCAAGGAGGGCCGGGCTCCATGCGCGGCTTTTCCTTTGGTTTGCAACTGGAACCACATGGCTCCCTTGTGAGCGGTCACCACCTTGTTGGAGGTGGGTTCTCCAATGATAGCCAAATCATAAGGTCGATTTTTTTTAGAAAACGAACGGGATCCCAATTGCCCGTGCTCTTCATCCACCAATAAAGCGAGGTGAATTTCAGTATTCCTTGGCCGGTCTTGCCTGGAAATCATTCGCACCAGGGCGGTGAACATAGCTGCTATGCTTCCTTTCGTGTCGCAAGCCCCTCTCCCATGGATCCTGTCCCGTTTGAGAACGGGTTTTAATTGTTGCCCCTGGGCAACCACCGTATCCATGTGGGGTGCCAGTAACAAACGGTGCTTTGGGCGAGGACAGGGTTTGTATCTAAGCAAAAGGTTCTTTCGATTTCCCTGAACCGATTGCCAACTGACATCGAATCCTGAACCTCTTCCTCGCTGCTCCATGAAATCCGCCAATCGACCTTCCCCAACTAAGGCAGGATCATCACAAAAAGCAGGATTCACACTTGGGATGGATATTAAATCCATCAACAAGGAACTGACTTCAGACATGGACCTGTTCTTCTTCAAGTTCTGAAATCTAACAATACCCTCATTGATGTCTAGTCACGATTGATCCCACGTCGATCATTTCAATGCAATCCCTGATTGCGTGGAATGGAATTGCAAAATTCGACAAGAGTCCCTGATCAAGGCAGACCAAGTCCGGTTTTCAATGTAGATAACAGCTCACCCAGAGACACGCGCGATTGATTGGTGGTATCTCTTTCGCGCAGGGTGACGGTATCCAATAAATCGGGATTTTCTCCAAGAGTATCAAAATCTATGGTCACACAGAAAGGGGTACCAATTTCATCCTGACGAGCATACCGTTTTCCGATGGCACCTGCTTCATCATAGAAACAATTGAAATGAGGTTTCAAAAGTTGGTAGACGGCTTTGGCTTTTTCGACAAGTTCTGGTTTGTTCTTCAGCAGAGGAAAGACCCCTACTTTGACAGGAGCAACGCTTGGATGGAAACGCATGACGACGCGTTTTTCGGGAACACCTTTGGCATTGGGGATCATGGATTCATGATAAGCGTTACAAATAAGTGCCAACACCATCCTATCAACTCCTGCACTGGGCTCGATGACGTGAGGAATGTAACGAGCTTTGGCTTCTTCGTCGAAGTACTCCATGGACTTGCCGCTATGCTCCTGATGCTGCGTCAAATCATAATTCGACCGAGCCGCTATCCCCTCCAATTCCTGAACACCAAAAGGAAATTTATACATGATGTCCACGGTCGCACGGGCATAATGCGCCAGCTCATCCTCAGTCTGCCAATGCAGTTCGAGCGAGTCAGCCGGCAAGCCAATGCTCTCATACCAACGAAGGCGTTGATTCACCCAATATTCGTGCCACTGTTTCCATCCCCAATTCGATTCAGGAGTTTCTGCGGAAGCATCTTCACCGGGTTCCCCTCCTTGGGCATGTGCCACTTCGTCGGGCTTGATGAAGAATTCAAGTTCCATTTGCTCAAACTCTCTGGACCGGAACGTGTAGTTTCGGGGATTGATTTCATTCCGAAACGCTTTTCCAATTTGGCAAATGCCAAACGGTACCTTCTGTCGGGACACATCCGAGACATTTTTAAACTGGGCGAAGATGGCCTGAGCCGTTTCCGGACGCAGATAGGCAACGTTCTCTTCAGTCTCAACCGGCCCGACATATGTCTTGAACATCAGATTGAACGCTCTGGGTTCAGTTTTTTCGGAACCACATTCCGTAACCAGTTTACTGGACTTTTTGGGGCATGGCGTGCTGTCCAATTGATCTGCTCTGAATCTTCCCTTGCAATCTTTGCAATCCACCATCGGATCACTGAATGTCGAAGTATGACCACTGGCCTCCCATACTTTGGGATGCATGATGATAGTTGCGTCCAGGCCGACCACATCTTCCCGATCGCGAGTCATGGACTGCCACCAGAGATCCTTCACATTGCGCTTCAGCTCAGCCCCCAGCGGACCATAATCCCAGAACCCGTTGATACCTCCGTAGATTTCTGAAGATTGAAAGATGAAACCGCGTCGCTTGGACAACGACACGATCTTTTCCATGAGTTCATTTACCTTGGGCTCTGCCATAATTTTTTATTGAGTCGAGCGGCAAGTGTCTCCCTGACTGCAAGAAGTTGTCAAGCAGCCAAACGCCCGAATTCGCAAGAATCGAATGGAAAACTACTGTTTCACCACCAAAACAATGCCTGTGGACCAACACAAGGATGTCATTTGATAACCTTCGAGGTTTTCGAGAGTCTGCAGTAAATCCCGCACTTTGGGGGGGTGATCATCGGGCCAATTAGATTGAGGCATCATGTCATCGATCACGTACAGCCCCCCTCTCTTCAGAAGAGCAAGTGCCAATTCAAGTTCATCGTATTTTCCCGGCCAGGTATCTGCGAAGATGAGGTCGAATTTCTCAATTCCTTGAAGAGATTTTAAAAAGTGCAAACCATCCTCCACCACAAACTCAACCCGCGAGTCCTGTCCCAAATGTTTTTCGGCAACAGCACTCAATCTGAGATCCTTATCTACCGATTTTAAAACGGAATGCTCACACATGCCATCAAGCAACCAAGATGCCGACAAACCAGTGCCGGTCCCCAGTTCGAGGAAGTGTCCTTTCGGTTTACTGGCTGCAAGCGTCCTTAATAAGCAACCTGTCTGACGATCTGAAGCCATCGGAAACCCCAATCTTCGAGTGGTGTTTTCAATTGCTTCAAGCGTTGAAGGTAAACGCATTATTGATTCATCATTCATCGAATCACCATTCAAGCCAAACGGATAGGGCAACATCAATTGAAAAAGTATGATCAAGGGAGGTTTGACCTGATAACGCAAATACTTGAAGTTTGCACAAGTCCATGCCGACAATGCACCCGTGAAGCCGTTTCAATCCTTTCATTTTTGTCCAGCATGTGGCCAAAAACAAATTCCACCAGATCAACCATGTTTTGTCTGCAAGCAGTGCGGTCACACTTATTTCTTTAATCCTACCATTGCGGCGGCGGGGATGATCACAAATGAGGAAAATAAAATGTTGTTCATCGAACGAGCAAAAGATCCGGCGAAAGGTAAATTGGCATTTGTGGGTGGATTTATTGACGCCGATGAAATCGCAGAAATTGCCCTGGAACGAGAGGTTCGTGAAGAAGTGGGATTGCAGGTGAAGAATATCCAATACCTGTGCAACTACCCCAACTCCTACCATTACAAAACGATTACTTATCCTGTGCTTGATTTTTTCTTTACGGCTGAATGTGTCAACATGGAGTCAAAACTAGACCGATCTGAAGTCGCAGGTCTTCACTGGCTGGATCCGCAAGAGATCAAGGAATCGGACCTGGCATTTGATTCGATGCAAAGAGCGTTCAGACGATGGAAAAAGTCCCATCCGAATGCATGAAAACACATTCAAGTCACCCCCCAGCAACCTCATGGGCATCAGGCCAGCAATGGCTGAATCACTTCTCCATGAACATCCGTGAGGCGCCGATCCAGACCATTGTGCCGAAAGGTCAATTTTTCATGATCTATTCCCAGCAAATGTAGAATCGTTGCATGGATATCGTAAACTGTGGTGGGATGATTGCGATCCGCTGGACGAAAACCCCACTCATCGCTCTGCCCATAGGTAACACCCCCCTGAATACCTCCCCCACATAGCCAATTAGTGAAGCAAAATGGATTGTGATCTCGACCTTTCCCTCCTTGAGCGCAAGGCATCCGACCAAACTCAGTCGTCCACAGGATCACTGTATCCTCTAGCATTCCTCTTTGTTTAAGATCTGAGATCAAAGCGGCAGTGCCTCGCGCCATCCCCAATGCCAAGGGGCCATGATCACGGTGAATGTCTTCATGAGAGTCCCAGTTGCGCCGCGGGAATCCGTTATCGTTTCCAGACCATATCTGCACAAACCTCACGCCCCTTTCCAGTAATCGACGAGCCACCAGGCACTTTCTCCCCCAGTAATCAGTTTCTTCCAGATCATTGATCTCCTTCGAAAATGTATGAGCCCCATGTTCCAAACCGTATTGTCGCCTGATGTATTCAGGTTCCTGGGATATGTCCATGGCCTCGGGAGCGCTTAGTTGCATACGTGCTGCCAGCTCATAGGCGCGTATCCTGGCCTCCAATCGTTCATCTCCAACTCTTTGTTCCTGGTGCCTGATGTTGCTGGTCCGAAGTAATTCCAACCCATCGGCCTCACTTTCCGGGGTAATATAATCATTATCAGCAGCAAAGAGGTCATTGATCGGATTGGGGCGATTGGGGAAAATAACGGTGCCCTGATGATGCGTTGGCAGAAATGCGGCATCCCAATTTTTGGGGCCATTCGACGCATACCCGCGGTGGTCGGGCAGAACGACAAAGGTCGGTAAATTTTCGTTCAAACTACCCAGCCCGTAGGAGATCCATGCACCCATCCCTGGAAAACCAGGTCTCTGGAAGCCCGTGGACTGCAGGTAAGTTGCCTGACTGTGAACTCCGGTCTTTCCCACCAGGTTGTGAACAAAAGCCAAGTCGTCCACACAGTCCCCTAACGGAGCCACAATTTCACTGAGTCGTTTTCCAGATTGACCATGAACATTCCAATTCCATGGGGATGCAAAGGTCATGCCGGGTTGACTTTGAAACAATTCGACGGATTCACCGGGATCCCATGTTTGCCCGTTCCTTTTGATCAGCATGGGTTTGTAATCAAAGGTATCGACATGACTTGCCGCACCGGCCATAAACAACTGAATCACGCGCTTAGCTTTCGCAGGATGCGTCAGGTAGGCCGAAGGCCCGGGATTAACAAAGCCCTCACCAAGGAGTCCCTCACTTTTCAGCAAACTGGCCAAAGCAATACCCCCCAAACCTCCACCTGACTGCCAAAGAAATTCTCTTCTGGATTTCGGTTGAGCAGCTTTCATGGGTTGGGAAGAGGTATAGGTGAGAAATTCGGTTAAGACAATCCAAAGAAAGATTGAACATTTTCCAATGGTTGCGTTCCAACCGTTCGTGATGTAATTAAAAGCATGATCAGTAACAGGTCCATTTCAGCATTCGTTCTTGGCGGCATCTGCGCCTGCTTCCTGCAGTTACAGACACTTGGGGATCATCACAGTTCTCAAGATACAGGAAGCTCAGAGATTCTCCAGTGGGCACAAAGGTTGAACACGGCATTCATAGAAGTTGCCGACAAGGTTTCTCCTTCGGTGGTGGTCATTGAAGTGGCACATCCCATTGAATCCAGAAATGCACTCATGGACCTGGAGCACGAACCATTTTTGGATCGTCTTCCGGAGGAAGAACGAAGGAAGTTTGAAAAGTTTTTCGAGGACCAAAAAAAGAAACAACCTCAGAAATCAGAGGAACCTGAAAATCCTGAAACGGCCCCCAGAGATCGATTCGATGGCAAGGGCTCCGGAATGATACTTTCGAATGAAGGATTCATCCTGACAAATTACCATGTCATCGAAGGAGCAAGTCGAATCCGTGTTCGTTTGCAGAACGGGCGGGTCTTCAGGGCTCTGGTGAAGGGATTTGATTCGCAGTCTGATGTGGCTGTGATTCAGTTGGTGGATGCGCCTGAATCCATGCTGAACCCCATCAAGCTGGGAGATTCAGACTCCGTCAAGGTAGGTGAATTTGCGATTGCCATCGGCGCTCCGTTTGAACTTGAGTACAGCGTGACCTACGGCCATGTCAGTGCCAAAGGCAGGTCCTCGGTTACACGGCAATTGAATCTGGATCACGATTTCATACAAACCGATGCCGACATAAACCCGGGAAACTCGGGCGGCCCACTGGTAAACATCAAGGGAGAAGCCATTGGTGTGAACACTATGATTCGAGGTTTGAATACAGGGATCGGTTTTGCAATTCCAATCAATATGGCTTTGGAAATTGCTGATCAAATCATCGAGACAGGCACCTTCAAGCGAGCTCTGCTTGGAATAGGGATTCAGACCTTGACCGACAATTATGTTCTGAACGATCTGGTGAGCACGGTTTCCAGGGGAGTGATTGTTTCTTCCATCAATGCAGACAGTGCCGCGGGTGAGTCCAACCTGAAGCCTGCCGATATCATCATTGGGGTTGGAGGAAAACCGGTCGCCACGGCACAACAACTGAAAAACCAGGTAAGAAGCAAATCCATAGGAAAGCCACTGGTGCTGGATGTGGTGAGAAATCAGGAACGATTACAAATTGAAGTTCGTCCGCGTGAGTGGATCCGCCCCCCAGTGGCAGCCATCACCGCCAATGAGACCCGGGAAACTCCGGTGCGCCCTATTGGTCTGAAGTTACGTAAGGCTGATGAAATGGGTGCCAAACAGTTTGGAGTACCACTGACCGACGGTCTGATGATTTGGGAAATTGAGAAAGGGAGTCTTGCTGAAAACAGAGTGATTCCCGGCGAAATCATCACCGACGTAAATTACCAGGCGGTGAGATCGCCATTTGACTTCGCTGAAATTTACCGAAAGACGGATCTGAAAGAAAAGGGCCTGATTGTCATTGTCCAGGATGCCCAAGGCAACCGTCGTTTTGTGATTCTCAAGGAACGCGACCTTTAGCCTCCCCAGGGCCGGAGCTTCCTTGACGAGCGTCGTTTGATTCAATTCGAGCGACGCTTTTTTTTGCACGGTCAATTAGCAAAGTCGGGCATTAAAAAGGATCAAAATTTTTTATCGCACGAAATGGGGCGTAAATGGTAAGCAGTGAGCCATGTACCCCCAATCAAACCTAGATACAACTGTGCCAACTCATCAATGGAGTTGGCTGAAACCAATATCGCAATCGGCGATTCAACGATGGTTACCGAGGCTTCTGTTTGCCGTCCCCTTGAGCATGATGGCCCAAGGGGAATCAACGATTGACACCGGAGACACTGCGTGGATCCTGGTAGCAACTGCCTTGGTGCTTTTCATGAACATCCCCGGATTGGCACTGTTTTATGCCGGCCTGGTTCGAGGGAAAAACGTGCTTTCAGTACTGATGCACTGCTTCGTATTAACCGCAACGATGACCATTTTATGGCTTGTTTGTGGTTATTCTCTCTCGTTTTCAACGGCAGGCATGGTTGCTGAAACCACCAACTTCAATTCCTTCATCGGCTCTTTGGACATGGCCATGCTGAAAGGAATCAACGCGTCCACGACCGAAGGAACGATCCCCAAGCTACTTCATTTTGCGTTCCAGATGACTTTTTTCATCATCACACCAGCACTGATGGTGGGAGCGTTTGTGGAACGCATGAAATTCTCAGCAGTCTTGCTGTTCACAACGTTGTGGAATCTTGTCGTCTATACCCCTATTTGCCATATGGTCTGGGGTGGGTCTGGAAGTTGGTTCGGTGACCTGGGAGTTCAAGATTTTGCTGGAGGCATTGTGGTGCATATCACCGCAGGTGTGGGTGCTCTGGTTGCTTGTATCGTTTTGGGTCCAAGAAGCGGATTCCCCAAAAAACCCATGATGCCTCATAACTTGCCCATGACAGTCACCGGGGCTGCAATGCTCTGGGTTGGCTGGTTCGGATTCAATGGTGGCAGTGCTCTCGGTGCCAATGGAGATGCCGCATCTGCATTGGTGGTCACCCAAATTTCGGCAGCTACCGCAACCTTGGTCTGGATGTTTGTCGAATGGGCCAAGCACGGCAGACCCAGTATGCTGGGCGCTGCGACCGGTGCCATTGCAGGTTTGGCAGCCATCACCCCAGCCTCTGGAACCGTCGGTCCCATTGGCGCACTAGCCATTGGCGCCACTTCGGGCCTCGTCTGCTGGTGGGCATCCACCGTGATGAAATTGAAGATTGGATATGACGATTCACTGGATGTTTTCGGAGTTCATGGCGTTGGTGGATTCATTGGTACCGTCATGTTGGGTGTATTCATGGCTCCTGCATTTGGAGGAGTCGGAGCCGAAGATTTCTCCATTGGAAAACAGTTGGGCGTTCAGTTGTTTGCCGCCCTGGTTACGGCTGTCTATGCAGGTGTGGCCACCTATGTCATCTTGAAGCTGGTCAAAGCAATGGTTGGACTGCGCGTCAATGAACAGGAGGAGAACTCTGGATTGGATACGACTTACCACGGTGAAGAGGCTTATAACGATTAAAATCTCAACCTGAAAGAAATTTACAAACATGAAAAAAGTAGAAGCCATTATCAAACCTTTCAAAATGGACGAGGTCAGGGAGGCGTTGTCTGATGTCGGAGTTGTAGGAATGTCCGCTTCAGAAGTGAAAGGTCACGGCAAGCAAAAAGGACACAAAGAAATTTATCGTGGAAGTGAGTACAACGTTGATTTCCTTCCAAAAGTAAAAATTGAAATGGTGCTGCCTGACGAGAAGGTAGCGGATGTGATTGATGCCATTTGTCGTTCAGCGAATACGGGTAAAATTGGCGATGGTAAAATTTTCGTGAGCACCATCGAGCAAGCAGTCCGCATTCGAACGGAAGAAACGGGCGACGACGCCATATAACGAGACGCTCACCTGGGTCTTGATAAGGCAATCATTTTATCAAGACCCTTTGAGTTTTTCACAGGATTATTCACGGATCTGGTGTGCCAGATCCGTGAATGTAATCTCCTGAGGAAGGTGCTTAATTTTAAACAAAGGGAAAGGATTTTCGGGTGATATCATACTTACCAACTTCCTAACTGAATTGCCGCCGTCAGGCTGGGAAGCCACGATACTCCCGAACGTATCGATACCAGAATCACACTTCAACTGCTCGACCGACCAGCGATTGCCTCCGGTGGCTTGTCATGCCTCTTCATTGATGCAACTGCTACCCAAGCTATGAAAGCCATAAACGAAGGAATGAAACCGGAAGCACGCCGGTGCCAAAGATAGCTCTCGCCCAGCTCTCGAATAATTTCCGGATCCAAAATGGGATCAGGCCACGAGCTCACCACCCCCAAGCATGCACTAAGAAAGACCGCCCCGGCACCCAACCAAAGTCGTCCCCATGAAAGCCAAAGCGTAAATATGCTCGCCACGATTCCTATCGCGATCCAAATCACCAAAACGCTTCCAATGTTCGGCATCTTGTCGGCAATCTCAGCAAACATCGGCATCACCATCCTACTGGGCATAATCGCGATGGTAATTCTACCTTATTTTGAACCAGACACCAACCGTTCTCCTACTCAATCCCAATCGATTTAAGGAAGGGCTGTATCGAACGTTCCCTTCCTAGAAACTCCAGTATCAATTCGTTTGCATCTCGAGAACCACCGGGAGCATAAATACTATCGCGCAGTCGTTTGGCCACATCCTTGTCACTGTATTTGGAATCAGATTCTTCAAAGACAGTGGCCATATCGGCGGCAATGGCATCTGCCCAGGCGTATCCATAGTATCCTGCATCGTATCCGGTTAAATGACCAAAATAAGTCACAAAAGTAGTCCCATCGGGCACGGGTAAAAAGACATCACTCAATATTTGATTGGATGTTTCAATCACATTGAGAGAATGATCGGAATGAGATTGTGAATGCAGCTCCAGGTCCAGTATACCAAAGCTCAGCTGCCTTCGGTAATGTGTTCCAATGGTCGCCAATCTTGCGGCCTTGAGTTGATCCAGAATGGCTGCAGGAATCTTCTTACTTGGGTCACGATAATCAGCTGCAAACCCATCCAGTTGTTCTTTATCCCAAATCCAGTTTTCAAGCATCTGGGAAGGAGCTTCCACAAAGTCTCTTGGCACACTGGTTCCTGAGAATCGAGAATGTCTAGCACGGGTCAGGATGGAATGCAGGGCATGACCAAATTCGTGAAACAATGTTTCCACTTCGTTGTGAGATAGCAAGGAAGGAGCATCATCGGTGGGTGAAGGGAAGTTGCAGATCAACGCCACACAGGGTCTTTGATAAACACCATCAGCAAATTCCTTACCTGATATCAGGGAGAACTGTGCGAAGTGGTTGAACTTGCCTTCTCGCGGAAACATATCGAGATAGAAAGTTCCCATGGGCTCGCCCGTTTCCGAATCAAGGACTCCATACAATTCAAGGTCGTCGACCCATTTGTAGGGAGGTTCCATCTTTTGGAATTTAAGACCGAACATGTTTTCGTATATCCGAAACATTCCCTTCAAGGATTGATCGTAGGGAAAGAACACGCGCAGTTGTTCGCCATCAACATTATACTTCTTTTTCTTGAGCTGATTACTGTAATAACGCCAGTCCCACAGGTGTATCTCAGTTTCAGCATCACCTGTTTCCTCGATTTTCAATTGTCGAAAAGCCTCCAGTTCAGCATCGAATTTGGGTTGTAACCCCTCTTTGAGTTCCTTCAGAAAATTCAAAGCGGTTTCACCATTACCAGCCATTTTTACCTCGGTTTGGTAATCTGCCCATGTTCCATAACCAAGCTTGTGGGCAATGCGCGTCCGAAGGTCCAAAATGGATTGAAGCAGTTCAACGTTCTTGTCTTTGGCCAAGGAATAACGTGCCTCTTTCATCCGGCGGCGTGTCGCCTCAGATTTGGCATTTTCCATGATGTTGATGAAATGCCAGGTGACATTGGCTTTCACTGAGTAGGTGTCATCTCCTGTTTTAACTCCATCCGCTTCCAGAAATGAATCAGGAACCCCCTTCAGTTCATCTGCAGTAAAATCCAAGGTCGCCTGAGCTTTGGTAATGTTGGAATCAAAATCGGTACTTAAGGCTGAAAGCTCCTTTCGAAGTTTTTCCACTTCATTGCGATCGGCATCTGATAGAGAAAGACCAGCACGCCTGTAATCTCTGAGTGTTTCTTCAAAAAGCTTTTTGTCTTCACCGGACAGATCCGGCTCCATGTTGGCATAGGCTTGAACAGTTCGGTAGACGTCTTCCCTGTAATCAAGACCCACCGCCCAATCTTGATACTTTTTAATTAACTGAGTGCCCATGTCTCGAATGGCGGGATCCTGACTGGTCTCCTTCATGAGGTAAATGCGACTGGCTGTAAGGTCGGCCTCATAGCCCAGGTCATCCAGAGCCTGGATGGTATTTTGAAAGGTAAGATCAGAGGGATTGAGTGAAGCAATTTTGTCCAAAGCGGCATTGGCATGGGCAATCGTCATCTCCATGTTTCCCTCCATTTCCTTGGGATCTGTTTCAAAATCAGGCAATGCCAGTACTGTACCAAACGGCTTGGCAGCGCTGTTTAAGGTTTCCAATGTCGTTTTGATTCCGGAGGCATCTGGAGGGGTGGTCTGGCAAGCTGTCATAAGGATTGTGATGAAAATATAAATTCCATTTCGCATGGTGGCCCAGACCGTAATCTTGCAAGGCACCAAGAATCAAGTAGTGAATTATGCGGAAACGGTTTTGTGATCGGCTTCAATCACTCATCGACCAAATGAGTCGGTTTCCCATTGATGAACGACTTCATGTGAATCCAACCAAAGCATACGAACCTGAGCCGTTGGTGCGTTTAGAGAGATCCATTTCGGGGCTTCTAACGGCCCCAGCACCGATAGGGTGGTGGCCAAGGAGTCCGCTTCCATCCCGGTAGACGCAATGACACTAACCAGTATTCTCTGGGTTAACCCAAGGCCGGTTTTTGGATTAAGGATGTGAGAGTAACGGGTTCCGTTGATTTCAACGAACTGGTATAAATCTCCTGAAGTGGCAATGGCTGACTGCTCTAGACTGATCATCTCAGATTCTTCCGAGCCCTGCTGAAAATTGGCCAGTCTCACCCGCCATCCATTCGATTCAGGCGGTGGATCCAGAACCGCCATATCCCCTCCTCCTGAGATCAAAGCCCTGGTGATACCAAAGGTCTCCAAAACTTTCAGACCTTCATCCAGGGCATACCCTTTGGCAATGCCACCCGGATCCAATCGCATACCGGATGCAGTCAGGCAGACGCTTTGATCCTCGGGGGACAGGACCAAATTCCGCCAACCCGTTTTGCTCATCATCGAAGCAAGCACAGCTGCATTGGGGAGTTCTTTCTCACGCCTCACTTTTCTCCAAAGAGCGGTTGCTGGTCCTAATGTAAAATCAAAAGCACCTCCCGACTGAACAGCGAGACGTTGTGCCTCCGTAATCACTGTCCACAAATCATCGCTGACCACCATCCACTGACCTTGACCGGACGCATATCCCAGTCGGCTTAATTCACTATCTGTTTCATAATTACTGAGCACTTCGTTCAACGCGGAAATACGATTCCATACCGCCTCAGCAGCACGCTCAGCGAATGGTTCACCACGGGATGAATAGAGAATTAGACGAAAAGGCACTCCCATTTGGGGGCTTTCAAAAGTGAAACGATCCGGAGCAGGATCAGTGGACTGAGAGCAATCAGCTCCAAGCCCTGAAAGGATTCCAAGGTATAAAAAGACGAAAATCAAAAAGCGTAAATACATGATCACGCAATGATCATACCTTGTGATTCCCAGGCATTCTAGCCAGTAATAAAGGATACCCTCGGCTGAATAAGTGATTTGTGACGAGCCATGTCGGGAGTATCAAGCAAGAACACCCCAACCGGAATACATCCCATTCAGGAAGGACTGTTTTTTCGAAGAAACGCCTCTGCAACGGAGGATTAAGCTTAAGGAGCAGACTACGAGCCAAAAAGTCTGGTTAGGTCAACTGCTCAAGGAGCACTTTGGTGCGTTTTCCATTGCACCGCTCCAGCTCTTTAGGCTTCTTACCAAAAAAGTGCGCCACTTCAGCTGCAAAATGGCTGTAGGATTTAAAACCTGTGATGGAGGCCACCTCGCGTTTGTGCATTCCCCTGTCAAACAGCTCCTTGGCATAAATCATACGCTGTTCACGCAACCAGGTTTTGGGCGGCATGTTCAAAACACTTTGAAATGATCGCTCCATATGCCTTTCGCTGACATTCAGCAAGCCGGCGAGTTCACTTGCCTTAAAACCACACAAACGAGCGAGTTTGGATACATCCAATTGCGCATCAGTATCTGCAACACAAAATAGTTTGCTGCCTTTTTTGACTAATTTTCCTAGCATATATTTCCTTTGTTTCAAAAAGACGCCAACCCACTCACCGAAGCATCTCTTCAAACTCACGGCATTGCACATTATCAACGAAGCGCAAATGTCGTGTTTTTGTGACAGCAGATCTACTGCCATTTGACTCATTATCCGTGTACGCGGAGCTTTTGCGATTAAAAAAGCTAAGAATGTGCAGTTTTTGCGACTTATTAGTTTTACTAATTCATTAAATGAGGTGTTTATCTTAGGGAGCTTGACTTGTAATGCATTGCCATTTCCGTTTTTCGCAATGCAAAAATATATTTCGAAGTCCAACATTCCTATTTAGACGATCGTTTCGGGTACTACCATTTCCTATCGAAAAAGATTCACCTCCTCCCCATTATGTCTGTAGGATTCGGACAGATTCCTTATGAAAGACTTTGCAAACCAACCCCAAAAGATAAGTCGGAGAACGATGCTCAACTCAGCCAGCCTGGCTCTCGGCGGTATAGCTGTGAGCGCCAAAACAGCCATGGCAGACACTCCCCAGAGTTCCGAGGGACGAGCTTTTCGGTATTGTTTGAACACCAGCACCATCCGGGGGCAAAAACTGGACATTGTTCAGGAGATTGATGTGGCTGGAAAGGCCGGATACGACGCCATGGAACCGTGGTTTGATCGATTAAACGCGTATGCTGAAGCCGGAGGATCCTTGAAAGATCTGGGTAAGCGAATTGCAGATTATGGGATGACGGTGGAGAGTGCCATCGGATTTGCTCCCTGGATCGTCAATGACAACCAAAAAAGAGCGGCGGGACTCGAGCAGGCTAAAAGGGAAATGGATCGCCTTGCCCAAATCGGCGGCATACGCATGGCAGCCCCACCAGCAGGCACTTCCCGGGACGAAAAAATTGAGCTTCCAGCCATGGCAGAACGCTATGCAAAGTTGTTAGAAATCGGTGAATCCATCGGTGTCATTCCGCAAATTGAAATGTGGGGAAGTCACCCAGTCATTGGCCGTGTGAGTACGGCAGTTTCTATCGCCATTGAATGCGGACATCCCAAAGCCTGCTTCCTGGGTGATGTCTACCATACTTATAAAGCGGGATGCGCCTTTGAAGGATTGAACCTGCTCGGGCCTCAGGCTCTTCAGGTATTTCACTTCAATGATTACCCGGCAGACCCGCCAAGAGAATCCATCAGCGATGCCGATCGTGTTTATCCAGGTGACGGTATAGCTCCGCTCGACGACATCCTGCAAGGCTGGGTGAACGTGGGAGCTACTCCTGTTTTGTCACTCGAAGTATTTAACAGGAGCTACTGGAAACTGGACGCAAACGTGGCAGCCAAAACAGGCCTCACTAAAATGAAAGCAGCGGTCAAAAAAGCTCTGGGGTAATTCCGAAGTCATTTGCTGAATTTTTCGCATGGCATGAACCAAATACACCAATGCATCCGGACAGTTTTTTTATCCGTGTTGCTTCTCCAGATCTCTGCGAGAGCTGCTACCTATAATTGCACCATCCACCCGAGATCGGGGGACGCGTTCGGCAAGGCTCATTACCGTATTTGGCTTCCTGAAGAAACCCCGGAAATACGAGGCATCATATTTCGCCAACATGGGTGTGGAATGGGAGCCCGGCAATTCGGGCTCGAGCACGCAGACGATATTCAGTGGCAATCCCTGGCACAAAAACATGGTTTCGCCCTCATGGGATCTCAGTTGTGGGCGCCTGAGGAGGATTGTTCTACCTGGACCATGCCTGAGGATGGTTCGGCAAACGCCTTTCTGACTGCCATTCAAATTTTCGCAAATGCCTCGAACCACCCCGAGCTGGAGCAGGCACCCTGGTGCCTCTGGGGACACTCAGGTGGTGCCATATGGACAGTCAACATGGCCTACATGTTCCCCGAACGAATGGTAGCTGCGTTCCCCAGATCAGGAGGACTGTCCCCAATTGGGCGAAGTTATACTCGCAGTCAGCCAAAAACGCCGGATTCCAATCCAGCGACATTGCAGGTTCCAATCGTTTTTTGCTATGGCGAAAAGGAGTTTCAAGAGGGGAACCGCTTTTACAACCTGATTGCCGGTGTGCACGAAGTATTTGAATATGGACGCAAACACCATGCTCCATGGACTCTGGCTGTGCATCCCGACTCGGAACATGAAAATAGTCAAAGCCGACAATTGGCTATTAGATTTTTTGATCGGATGATTTCAAAGAGGCTGCCCGACCCGGCAAATTCAAAAGGTAACACTTCATCGTTACTTGCTTTGCCAAATAAAAAACATTGGGTAGGACTGAATGACTCCCTGGAAGTATTCGAAGCATCTTTTCTTCAGGCCCCAATCCACCTATCCAGTTATTTAATCGACGAAAAATTTGCAAGGGAGTGGAAAGCCTTCAGCCGATTTGGAGACATTGAAGATACTACCCCACCCCCACCCCCTTACCATATAAGGGTTGATAAAGAAGGATCGAATGCCTTCCTGCAATGGGATGCGTTTGCGGATATTGAATCAGGTATTCAATCCTTTCGCGTTTATAAAGCTGGAAATTTAATTGGTGAAATTGCTGGAGAGCTGAACCGTCGATGGAACCCGACAGGTGCCATCCATGCATGGAATTACAGTGATCAACCGCTGAATGGCCAAGCCATGCCAGCCATGAACTTTCAAGACCGAAACGCAGGTCACGCCGAAGCCGAAGACTACAGTGTGGCCACAGTGAACAAGGCTGGGCTGGAGTCGAAACGAACACAGGGGATCAGTCTTCAATCCTGGAATGACAGACTCAATTCGTCTTGGACAAATTTATCGCACGAAAACTTCCTGAATCATTGGCAAGGCCCCGGAGGTAAGTCACCCCTCGGATGGCGATTCGAAAAGGGTATCCTGAGCATGTCACCCGATCGAGACAATGGCAATCACACCAGTCTTTACTCCAAAGACATTTACGACAACTTTGAGTTTCACTTCGAATTCAGAATCGGGGCAAAAGGCAACAGTGGAGTAAAATACCGCATGCAACACTACGATGGACAATTCCTAGGCCCCGAATACCAAATTCTGGACGACGATCAACATTACCCGGGATACGATCCGTCTAGTTCAAAGGAATCCCATTTCATCACATCCTCACTTTATGTCTTGGACATGGGAGATTGGAATCTGGATGCAAGACATCCTCCTGGTACGTGGAACAAAGGAAAAATTATCTCCAATGGCAATCGGATCGAACATTGGATCAACGGTGTAAAAATAGTGGACACACGCACGAACACCGAATCATTTAAAAAAGCGGTGCAGAAGAGCAAATTCAATCAATGGCCAAACTATGGTCAAAACACCAAAGGACGAATCATGCTCCAGGATCACGGCACCGGAGTGGAGTTCAGGAACCTAAAAATCAAAAGCCTTTAAAACCACAAAAGGACTTGATTCAACCAAACGAATCCATAGACTCCTCCCGTTGCCGAACAAGGCAAGGATCATTCAACCTCTGGAATATCCCTACCAAGGCCAGCTTAGCTCAGCGGTAGAGCAACGGTTTTGTAAACCGTCGGTCGTCGGTTCGATTCCGACAGCTGGCTCCACTTAATAACGGGTCTACAGGGTCTACACCAAAGTTTGGGGATTTCATATTTTCATTGTTAGAATTAGTTATGT
>CAYFHO010000033.1:0-48902 GCA_964342825.1 uncultured Verrucomicrobiota bacterium | reverse complement strand
AATACTCATTATACCCCATCTTCACCTTTTTTCTGGAATCAATTGAGATGCGCCCCTCGATCATCATAGCAATAGGACCGGCTTGTCAATTTTGGTTCTTTCGTTACGATTTCGATCACTGTGATTTGGAAAAACCGAAATCAAAGCTTTTTCAAGATGATGGCATTGCTGTGGTTTTTTCCGAGTATGGGTGCATTGGTGATTTTAATGTTTGCTGGAGGGGAGTCTCCTTTGGAAATCGAGCGTATCCTCGCGTTTCTTATTCTAACTTTTCATATTCACCTTGGTTACAGATGGTTGACTGCTCCCAAAGGCGAGCATTGATTCCCTGACGGTCGAGAAACAAGAACGCTGGGTGGAAAATGAAGAAAGCTTCAATCATATCGATATCCAAATTTTGAGTGGGTTCGGTTGATCACCTTTCCAAAATTTACGGCTTGATTATCGAGATGGTAAGGTCAAGCTGTCGGTTTTCTTGATATGCCACTTTACGAATATGAATTGGAGAGCGGGGAAGATTGCAAGGTCTGTGGAGGCAGATTCACCTTGCGAAGGCCGCTTACGGCCAAACCGCTGACCAACTGCCCCTTGTGTAAGAAAGCGGTCAAAAAGCTCATTTCAGGATTCAATACTCCCACTATCACCAAGCCGGTATCGATCAGCGATGCCAAAAAGGCTGGGTTCACCGTGCTCAAAAAAGTGGGCAAAGGTGAATACGAACGCCAATAAGCGGTCGGAACCTCAATCAGCCAGGGCTTTCAAATGTTGCTCTGTCATTGCAGCAACCCTCTCCTCTTCCCAGGATTCAATTTGGTCGATGACAGGTTGTATGGTTTCATCAGGTGTGGATGTTCCCGCAGTAATTCCTACGACATCCTCGGGTAGAAACCATGCCTTACTCAGATCTTCGGCACTTTCTATCTGGTAAACACGATTGCAAAATCGGGACACAGTTTCAGAGAGTTGCCTGGTATTGTTGCTGGTTTTCCCTCCTATCACAATGACGACATCGGATTGTTGACCCAGCTCTATTGCAGCTTTTTGGCGTTGTTTGGTGGGGTGACAAACTGTGTCCGTAAACCTGACTTCAGCCTTTGTGAACCTGGTTTTAATCGAATCGACCAGTTCCTGAACTCGGTCAACAGGTTGTGTTGTTTGTGAAATGATTCCTATTCTGTTTACATTTGGAATTCTTGAGATGTCCGACGACGACAACACGACAGTGTAATTTTCTAAATCCCCCGTCAATCCTCGTACCTCGATATGGTCTGCATTTCCTATAATGACCGGATAGTAGCCTCCTTTAACCAGCTCCAGGAGGGAGCGGTGGGCAAAGTGAACCAGAGGGCAAGTGGCGTCCTTGACTTCAAATCCTGCTTCCCTGATTTCGCTTCTTTTTTTGTCCGAAGTTCCATGAGCAGTGACAATCAATGTTTCTGTTTTCGCTGTCTGATGGTTATTGGTGAACTGTACCCCCCGTCTTGTTAATCGATTTTGAATAGCCGGATTATGTGCCAGTGGCCCGTAGATCGTAACGGGTGATTTTTGGGCCGTTTCTTCAGCCAATTGGATGGCATCCTTGACTCCAAAACAGAGCCCCATGTGTCGTGCAATTTTAATTTTCATGGCAATTTATTGCTGATTAAAAGTTCTCTTTACTGAAAAGTAATATGGTAAAAAAATAATGGTCCGCTTCAGTGCCCTTCGCGATTCAATCGGACAATTTCTTCGAGGAGGTCAATGTATTCATTGAAAGCTTTCAAACCTTCACTTGTCATCCGATAAGTTGTGTGAGGTCGGTTGTTGACGAATGTCTTTGATACGATGACATAGCCTGCTTGCTGCAGAGTGCGGATGTGTACGCTCACATTCCCATCCGTCATGCCCAAAGATTCCTTGAGTTCTTTGAAGGACATTTCTGGATTGGCAGCAAGAGCCGACATAATGGCCATGCGTCCTTTTTCGTGGATGGTCTTGTTGAGTTGGCTGAATGTTTTGGTTTTCATGATTCAGTTGGTTTGGTTGTGTTCTGTCAAAAAGAGGTAAGCACCGTAAAAAAAATGCAGTATCCCGAATGATGAACCCATGACGATATGGGCGTGGACAATGCGTGGGAGCGTTTGGGTGAGGGCTGCGGTTGTGAAATGAAACATCGATATACTCCCGCATAATACGTATATGGCGCCAAAAAGCTTGATGCCCCTCGGCATGAAAAATCCTGCTGAAAAAAGAGCGCAACCATAAAACATCATCCAGAGTGCCGGTAAATTCCAGAGATAAGCCTTACTGATCTGGGGATGCATCATTCCCACGATTCCCAGACAGGTCCCGGCAAACAGGGCAGGGCACAGCGCTTGAATAAAACGACGCGTGGGTGGAGACCAGAACAACTCTTTGTCTTTCCAGGCTTGTCGACGAATCATGAGCAATGAAACGAGTAAACTGAGGATGCCCGTTATCATCCAAAAAAGGCAAAAGCCGCTTCCTGATTCCACAGGGAAGGTCCAGCCAATCACTCCCGCCACCATTCCGATGACGCCCGTTAGAGTGGCGGTAGGGGCCAGTGCGCGACGGTACAACGAAGTACGCTCCATCAATGTGCGTATTTCACCCAGTCTCTGTGCTGCCCAGTCAGCGTCCATTTCAAAATCAACTTTGCAATACAAAGTTCAAGCTGTCAAGGAAGGATATTTCAGACTTCCATTCGGATATTGAATATTGGAATGGAACATGTCTTTGGGGTTCCAAGCGGATTCCTTACCACCCTTTAAATAGCCTTTAAATCAATGACAATCGACTTGCCAACAGATGGAAAACATTGGAAAGTTTTACTAGTTTGAGTCGGCGCGCATATATTTGATTGCACCGATTGAAAGCACAGGAAGGGTGGCTGAGTTGGTTGAAGGTACCTGACTCGAAATCAGGCGTGCGGGTAACCGTACCGGGGGTTCGAATCCCTCCCCTTCCGCCATCTTCATGTTCAATAACTTACAAAACTTCTGGAACATCGTCTAGCGCTCAGGGCTAACATATCCTGTCATGTTTGAATATGTTATAATGGAGAAAAATTGCATCGCACCTGAATTTCGCCTGTACACTAGGGAAAAATATCGTGGATACAGAATCGCAACGAGTTACGTATGCTGGCCCGGAGTCAGGAAAATTTCTCCCCAGAACACTTTGATTCAGACATTTGTAATGTTCCCAGTTTGAATCGTCTCATTATTGACCCAGTGAATCGGAACCAGTAGGTTTGAACTCAGCAGATGAGTTTTGTAGACAGTCATGAAAACCCGCAACGTAATCCGCGCCGCAGTTCTTGCGCCAGCGCATCTCGTCGATATCAATTGGAGCAGTGGGTAGGAACAACTGTTGAGGAAAGAATTCATGCAGCTTTAACCATGAGCCGCCGTTTTTCCTGGCTGAAGCCATCGTCCAAAAAGGAAGAGCGTGGACAACAGTGAACCATTTCTTAAGTCGGCGGAGGAAATCGTTGACATATTAGCCGACCACCAAATCGACACTGTGGTAATCGGTGCGGTCGCGCTAGCGGCCCACCACTACGTCCGTCAAACCGAGGACATTGATCTGGGCATCAATGCAAGCATCGCATCACTTCGTTCTGTCGTGGAATCGCTCAATGCGGCAGGGTATCCGGCTGTCCTGCGCGAACCTGATCTGGATGATCCCCTGGGTGGGGTCATCGATGTAAACGGTCCTTTTGGCCTGATACAGATCGTCAATTTCGGAGAACGATTTCCCGCGGTCATCGATGATGCCTTGGAGGTAGCGAGTATGTCAGTCAATAAAGGAAGTAAACTCAAAATCGTCCCACTCCCCTACCTCATCGCTCTCAAACTTTATGCGGGTGGATACAAATCCAAAGCGGATATCATTGAACTGGTGCAACGGAACAAGGACCTAGATCTGGATGCCATTCGATCCTTATGCCAAAAATATCGGCTTGAGGGATTGGAGGATCTCATACGCGAAGCAGAATCAAATTAAAACTGTTCCGGCCGGTTGGCCGCTGCGAATCTACGAACAGGTTTCACCGATATTTTAAAAGCGACTCTACTTTATGAGGTTTCAATTCTAAAAATGGGAATCGAGGATCGAAAAATCTGAGAAAAGTTGCGTAGACCGTACCGTCCGGTCCGCCATTTTTTCGGGGAATTAGCTGCTTCAAGACTATGCATCCGGTTTCTTCGAATAACATACTTTGAAAACCCCACTAAAATCACCGTAATTCCTCAAACCCTTTTAAACGCAACGTATTCTTCCAATTTTGTTAACATAGCCAGCCATACGTAACCAATGCAATAGTAATGGGACGCCTTTTTCTCCATGTGATTACACATTTCATTTACCTTGTGCCAACCATTCTGTTCCAGCCACATGCCAACTTGGCATTATTTATCATTACTGATATTTTCAGCATATTGCGACCTGCAGCGAATGAGTTTGTTTTGTCCACATCCCAACTTGCTTGATCAGTTCATTTTGATTAGGTCCGTATTGTCGTTGACATACCTTTGTATGTCAGGATGGGGAATATTATATCCGATGATAGGGAAGCCGTCCGGGGCAATGGAAAACAACTTGGCTTTCCCTGGCCTGGTTTCTCCTCGGCTTTCTGCTGCGACCTCAAACTATCTGGTGGAAAATTGGAATGTGCGTGACGGATTACCTCGATCAGGTGTGACCGCCATCGCCCAAACTCACGACGGGTTCTTATGGATTGGCTTGAAAAGGGGATTGGCCCGATTTGATGGTTATCAGTTCAAATATTTTAACCCGTCCGACCACCCCGGGCTTGTCAATCGCCCAATCAATACCCTTTTTGTAGATCATACCGGCAAGCTTTGGATCGGATCTGCGGGGGACGGCGTTTGCATTTTGGAAGACGGCCAGTTTAGAAAACTGATTGTGCCAGATTCACTTGAAGGGGATGATGTTCGTCAATTCGCCGAAGATTCCGACGGACGAGTGTGGCGAGCCTCGTTGCGGGGAATCCATTATTATGATCGAGAGATACTACACTCGATAGCGAATGGAAAACTGGCCGGAGCCACTTCCTACAAAGTGGTATGGGATTCCTATTCAGAACGCATGCTAGTATGCTATTGGGAGACTGCTGGATTCTGGAGGAATGGAGACTTTGAAAGACTAGTAGAAAACGAAACCGAACGAACCGTACTAAGCAACAACTTTTTTACTAGAAGGGAGGGTGGCGCATGGATTCTATCTAGCGAACCTTCCCGATATGCATGTCTTCACCGGCTGCTTTCAAATGGCAAACTGACGCCACCACAAACCTGGCCATTCGTAATCCCCCAGTATGGAATCAACTCCTTTTTAGAGGATACGGAGGGTAGACTTTGGATCTCGGTGTCCAAGGATGCCCTTTACTGTATAGGTTTAGGAGGAGAGTATGAACGATTCGAACTTGGTAAAGGTGCAGTCACTTGCATTTTCGAGGACCGAGAAGGCACCATCTGGGCGGGTTCTATGACCAGTGGGTTGTACCGCTTGAAACGACGCCTTTTTCAGGCCTATCCAGAGATTGGAATTGCCTCGGCACATATGCTTTTTACCGACCATCGAGGTGGCGTTATCTTTACGCAGGGGCAGGAAGTTTTCAACATCCAACACGACGGCAACTTACTACCTCTTGGGGTGAGTTCCCATTATGGAGCATTGCTGGACAAGCATAATAATCTCTGGTCCGGCAATGTTGGTGGTCTTACGCAATGGATTCAGAACGGCAGCGGATTTGAAAAAATAGCGATGGATAACAGACCGATGTTTTATGGATGTCAAACCATGTTCCTGTCAAAACACCAGATGCTTTGGTTCAGTGGGAACGCAGGTGGCATCGCTCGTCGATCAGGTAAAGAAATCAAGATTATCGACCTCGATGCCGGACTGGTGACCGCATTTGCAGACGCGGCACAAGAAGAGGTCTGGGTAGGTTATGAAACAGGCAAAATCCTCAGGACTGATCAGGGCAAGTTGATGAAGATTCCGGGATTGTCGGACTGTATTCAACATACCATTTCCTCCATACATACAGCCCCCGATCAATCCCTCTGGATTGCAACGCTGGGAGGTGGATTGTTCCATTGGGCAAATGCCGGCCTCAAGCAATTCACAACCGACCACGGACTGCCTTCGAACGAAATCGCGGGAGCCACAGGTCTGGATGATGCACTTTGGCTTTCCACAACAAAAGGTGTCGTAGCCCTTTCTTCGAGTCAATTGGAATCTCTGAATGATCAAAAATCAGCAACAGTTCATTGCCGGGTGTATGGCCCTGAACACGGACTTCCGAATCTTGAATGTTCAACGTCTTACTTCCCGGCCATGCACTTGTCCAACCAAGGTAGGCTATGGATTGCAACCACGGAGGGAATTTCAAGCCTCGACGCCAATCAGCTATCCACAAAAGCATCCAATCCGGCTACCCATATCGTAGAGGTATTGGTGGATGACAAAGCAGCCCCGATGGATGCCGCTACTATCGTCGTGCCTGCAGGTTCGATCCGTTTGTCATTCTATTTCACAAGCATCACCTTAAACACCTCTCGAAATGCGAGGTTCCAGTATAGACTGGTGGGCAATGACAAGGATTGGGTCGAAGCTTGGAACGTCAGGGAAGCCCATTACACCAAGCCACCCCCGGGAAATTACCAATTTTTGGTTAGAGCAACAGATCATTGGGGAGGCTGGACTGAGCAACCGGCGATGGTAGATGTTTATATTGAACCCTACTTCTGGCAGAGAACAGAATTTCAGCTTTGTTCCGGGCTTTTTGCGGCCATGCTTATCGCGTTGATCGCTTGGGGGGCAACACGTGGCGCCTATATTAAGCGGATCCGATCTCTCATTCAGGAACGCGCTGTAGAGCTGGAACGATCGCGCATTTCTCAAGACCTTCATGATCGGTTGGGTTCACAATCGACTCAAATTATTTTCCAAACAAAGGCACTGAAAGATCAAATCGCTTCTAAAGACTGGCAGGAATTGAAAACATATTCGGATTTGATCCAGAAGACGGCACAAGACATGACTGTCAGTCTCGACGAAATTGTGTGGACGACAGATCCAGGCAAGGACAATGTCGAGAGTTCGATGGCATTCTTCCTTTCCTACGCTGAATCCTTGTTCAAGAGCACTAGCACTCGCTTGAGAATCGAAGTGCCCATGGATGTGGAAACCAGAACTTTATCAATGGAATCACGGCATGAGGTTTTTATGGCGGTGCGGGAAGCTTTGACCAATGTGCTGAAACACGCGCAGGCTTCAGAGGTTTGGCTACGGATTTGGTTGGATAGAGATTGGTTCTGGTTATCCGTGGAAGACAACGGACAAGGCCTCCCGCTTTCAGCTTACAACAAGGGGGGTAACGGACTTCGGAACATCCAGCGACGAATCGAGTCGATTGGTGGAACGGTCAATTTCAATTCCAGCAATAAAGGTGGTTTCTCGGTACGGATTTCGATTCCTTGCGGCTAAACCCGTTCTAAAATCACATGAACATACTACTGGAAAATATGTTCATGGCCACCCAGACTTTAGGCCTTCTATGAGCGATCTGCCGGACACAATCACGGTTTCCATTGTCGATGATGATGAAGCATTCGTCCAATCGGTCCGGCACTTAGTGAACGGCCATTCAGGAATGAAATGTCTCAGTTTCTTCTACGATGGATCGATTGCCATCAAGGAACTGCCCAATAACGGTCCCGATGTAGTCCTCGTCGACCTTCAAATGCGTGGCACCGATGGGATTCAGTGCATCCGGAAGCTTCGCCCCGTCCTTCCTAATACGCTTTTTTTGGTCCTGACTTCTCACAACGATGATGAGCATGTTTTCGAATCTCTCAAAGCGGGGGCGACTGGCTACCTTTTAAAACGCAGTGCTCCAAGCGAGGTCCTACAGGCCATAGTGGAAGTCACAGAAGGTGGGTCACCCATGACGAGTTACATTGCCCGACGAGTGGTTCAATCCTTTCTCTCTCAGAATCAAAACCCCTTGCCATCCAAACCTGAAACGATTCTAAGTGCAAGAGAGGAGGAAATCTTGAAACTTTTGACCCAAGGATACCTCTACAAGGAAATTGCAAATCAGCTACATATCAGTCTGGATACGGTTAGAACCCACATACGACGCATCTACCAAAAACTTCAAGTTCGTTCTCGAACCGAAGCGGTAGTGAAGTACCTCGAAAGTTGAATGCCCCCATTCACGTCACTGATGGTCAAGATTTGCGGGAAAACCTTTTCAAAGTGCATTCCATTCACATCTTTGTGTGACTGTCCACACCGTTTGTTATTCGATAGATTGGTTCCTAGTCTATGAAGAAACGAACCATCATCGAAACCTTATGCAAATTGTTGAGTGTCGCATGCTTTGATCAGCCGTCCAAGTCCTTGCGGGCCTATCATCTACCCATTCAACGGCTTCCGCAAAGAAATCAACATCAAAAGTCGATGATGATCTATTTCACGGCTGTCGTCTTACTGATTGATCACACCAATGAGGCGCAAGCCGTGCCTTCCTCCTGCACCAACACCTGGTTTCGTCAGGGAATCAAAAGCCGACTGGATATTGACTGGAATACTCCGCTGCCTGTCTTTTCTACCGATACCATTAAGGTGCCAGCACCGGGTCCCGAATCGGACGCATCCCCCACCGTCCAACTCTCCGAATCGGAGATCACCGACGAATACTCAGGAATCATAAACATCACCATTTCCGACCTTCAGCCGGGACAAAGAATCATTCTTGAAAAATACATGGTGACGGATCCTGTCCGGGGGGTGGATGAAAGCTCCCTGCTCCAGGCTTCCTACCTGCTTCAGGACGGATATACCCCTTTGGCCGGCGAAGTCTATAATTTCAACGTTCCCAATGATTTTTCACATGCCGTTGGTGAAATCATGGCACAATTGGATTTCTACAAGGCCAGTCCTTCTACTATCGTCGGCCACTACGTATACCGTGTCAAAAGTCCTACAAACGCTTATGTTCCAACAGACGTTTCATTTCAGGTTCATGCAAAGAGGTGGGACCAACAATTCCAGGGCAGAGTCACCAGCGATGGGGTGCCTGTTTCCAACGCCTTTGTCGTTTTACTCGATCCTCTCGGATTGGATAATGATTTCATTAAAGGAACCATGTCGGATGCAGATGGGAACTATGTGCTGTTTGCTGATTGGGATGAATATGATCTTGTGGCTCTGGCTCCGGGATTCGTCAGCAGATACGGTCGGAATGTAAGTCATTTTATCGACGAAAAGGAGACTCTCACCGTAGATATTTCCCTGACTCGTGGTGATCGCACCGTGTCAGGCACTTTGATTGATGCCGATCACCCGGAAATGAGCCTTCCGGGCGTTGAGATACTCCTTTTTTCGCTCAGCGAAACAGATGAAATTGACACAGACCTGTTCACGATTTGTTGGACCGATCACGAAGGCAATTTTTCGGCCAAAGTTACGGAAGGGCGATGGGGAATCGTACCTCGACTCCAGGCAGTTTATGATCTCGGTTATGTAAGTCCGGGGCTTGAGCTGGGAGCGGTTGTCGATGCTTCACAGGGCGACTCCAATGATAATGTCATACAGCTCCAAAAAGGTGAATCGATCATTTGGGGCACACTCAGCAGCTCTCAACCTGACCAGGATGGTATTTACCAACCTCTTCAGGGAGTCGAAATACGGGCCATCCGTTCTGATGATGGAGCGGCGGCCCATGCAGTCACGGATGGTGACGGTGACTATCGACTTGCCGTTGGTCCGGGCTATTGGAATGTATTTGCGGTCCCTTATTCACTTTATGACAATCATCATACCAGCCCATTTCCAAGTGATCTAAAGGTGCCCTCTGCACGCTGCTCTCTCCTGTATGACTTCACCGCACGGGCAGTGGATGCTTGGGTATACGGTTGGGCGGAAGATGAAAATGGCGATGCGATTGGAAAATTTGAACTTCGGGCGGTCAATTTCTCCGGTGATTATGGTGAACAACCTTTTCAGAACACATATGATACTGACGGTTTTTTTGAGTTCGGGCTAGCCCATGGAGACTGGATAATCGTTCCTGAACCCATTGAAGCCGCACGACGACAGCTCATTTTCTCAGGACTGCCGAGAGTTTTGGTTGAGCCGCAGGATTCAGGAGAGGCACCAGTCGAAATTGAAGTCGAGCTCAACACCATGCCAGATACGGGAACCCTTTCGCTTTTCTTCAACCGATCTGATGGAAGTCCGATTCCGGACATTCGCGTACACGGAATGATGATTGGAAATGGTCAGCCAGAGTTGCACTCCTTTGGCCTTTCAGACGCGACCGGAAAAGCCAAAATAGCCATCCGCAACGGCACATGGGAATTTCATCCCAGCGACATCGACTTACGAGACCATGGGCTCATAGAAATCTACACTTTTGAAATCAAGCTCCACGGTGGCGATCAGGAACATCGACTCATCCCGAGACCTAAACAAGGAATCAACCCGCGGCTAAACGTTCACCACACTTTTGAACCGTCTTCTCCCCGATTTTCCGGAATAGGAGAAAGTGGCCAGAGGTATATTGTCGAGGTATCCAGGAATCTGGACGAATGGAGAGAATTCGGAAGGGTGATTGCCGAGAGCGGCTCGTTTACCATCAATGATTACAGCGAATCCACCTCACCAACCATGTTCATAAGAGCCCGCCCTGAATAACCATCAACTTTCCGCCTACAAAATAGGCCTACTTCGTTGGGAAATAATATCGGGCAACGGCTCAACATTCATACAATGCCTATGAATCCATGGCGATGGCAACAGCCGATGCACGCAGGTATGCTTTACCTGTGTATTGGATTCGGTGTCTTTTTCTATCTCGGATATTATATCTGGTGGCCATTTATTTTTCTGGCTACGACCCCACTTGCCTTGGCATCAGAAAATCGTCACGTGGGGTGGGCGGCATGCCTTTCAGCATTAGTGAGTGCCGTAACATTGGTATTTGTATATCGATTCTTTGCAGTTTACAGCTTGCTAGGACTTCTGCTGATCAGCGGCTACCATGGGCTTACGATAGGTTGCGTCGTTGCAGCCACCCATGCTGTGCGCCAATGGACCCGGTTGCCGCTGGCATTTGTCTTTCCTCCCTTATGGACGGGCGGCGAGTATTGGCGAATGCTGGGGGAAATCGGATTACCACTTGGGTTGTTGGCACCTCCGGCGCATGGGCAGCTGTGGATGATCCAAATTTGTGATATTGGCGGACTGTATCTCCTCAGTTTTTTCATCGCGATGGTCGGTGCGGGAACGGCAGACTGGATACGAGTCCATTTTCGCTTTTCGCATCAAATAAAAAGTGGTCAAGCTCATCACCAAGGATACATCGCAACCCTTTTCCTTTGGGGTTGCATCGCATTATATGGACACCTCCAGCTAGATCAGGCATCTGTTACCATGACTAAAGGTCCTATGATTTCGGTAATTCAACCGGACATTCCGACCCGCCCGGAGTCAGGCTTTGGCTTTGATCCGAAACTAATGTTGACGGATCTGATAAACCTGAGTGATCAGGCGATGAACGAAGAAACAAAGCCCGACCTCTTGGTGTGGCCAGAAGTGCCGCAAGGCATGCCCATATTCCAATCAGATATTTTTGGTCCCTCAAAAAAAATGATGGATGAAAAGGAAACCGACTTCCATAATGGAGAAACTGGCGATCTGAAACCGGATGTCAGCTTTTATGGAACCATCACTGATTGGGTCCAGCGAAATGATCGTCCATTAATTATGGGAGCGTTTCTGGAAGAACCACAATTCGTAATGGATGCTCCCCGTGGCCGTTTAAGGAATGCAGGCATTTGTCTTGAACCTTCAAACTCTCTCCCCTGCCAGCGGCAATTTAAAATCAGACTTTTTCCCGTAGGCGAATACCTCCCTTGGAAAAGTTCCTCCTTTTCTCGTTGGTTGTTAGAAACAGCTTTCGAGTTTCAAAAGCCAACAGCTCATCTGGAAATTTCTCCAGGTACCCATCGAGAAATCCTGACATTTACATCCTCAGCCCAAGATCCTGCCGAGACACCTTGGAGATATGCCGTTTCCATTTGCAACGAAATCATGTTCCCAGAAGATGCAGGTATTTTTCTAAAATCCGGAGCACCAGAAAAACCCATCGATTTTGTAGTAAACATCTCCAACAATGGTGGATTTCAACGGAACCATGCATCCATATTTCATTCCCTATTGCTTCCTTTCCGTGCGGTTGAGGGCAGAATAGGCATTGCTAGAAGCAGCAACACAGGTATTTCTGGATTCGTCAAACCCACCGGTGAAGTCTATGGCGAAGTGGTCAATGATCGAGGTCAGAGATGGACTGGTTTGGGGGCACCTGAGTTGGATTTGATCAAGCAAATTGTTGAGCTTCGACGGATACACGAAGGCGAGCTTTCCAGAAATCTTCCACTTCGAAACAGGGTCGAGGGCATGATCAAACAAGTGGAAATAATCCGTTCGACAGCCGGTATCTCTGGGCAAAGTACTCAATCCATTTGGGTCGACCAGAGACAAACTTTTTACAGTCAAACCAACGACTTGTTGGCGAAGGCTCTTTGCCTGCTTTTATGGATTTGTTGCACTTTTTCCGTTTCTCAAATGATTTCTGGAAGAGGTCTGCGGCGTACATTGTCTACATCGTGAACATGCTCCAGATCGATACCCTAGTCATCGGAGCTGTCACCTGACACCCATCACTATGTTCGTCAAATCGAAGACATTGATCTCTGAGTTAACACAAGTATCGCAGCACTAAGAACACTTCTCTAATCGCTGAACACAGAGAGGTATCAAGTCCAACCTCTCGAACCTGATTTCAATGACCCGCCCAAGACGAAGCATTGATGTAAGCGGGTCATTTGGTTTCATAAAGATCGTCCGTTTCGTGGGATATACAGTGATCGATAACTCCTTGAGAGTTGCAACCATGTAAGTCAAGGAAAGAAGCCAGTTTAAGATTGTCCGGCTCTCTTACCCCATAGTCCTTAATCTTTATTCGGGTGGGCTATAAATCAAAAGCAGACATCATCGAGCTGATTCAACGGAATCCCGATTTGGATCTATACGAATTTATTTTGATCTGCAGAAAATATCGGCTGATGGGATTCGATGATTACATCACGGAATCTCATTCGGGCTAGTAATTTGATGACGATAGTTATTTCCGTTTGGTCATTCTTGTTTTCAGAATATGTTCATTTCCATTTCCTCAAATCACCTTCACGGAGAGTTTGGCCTTCGCGGTCGAGTTTTTCCAGGAGCGGGATTGCGATGCGGCGCGAGACTTCGAGGTGTTGACGAATGGCACTGACTGTTGAGGGCCCCTTGTTGATCAGCAGGTCTTTTATTTTTTTCAGATAAATCTCATACACTTCGCTGAGGACGACAAGGTCTGTGCCGATTTCGACAATCTTTTTCATCCTGATGAGACATCGAATGGTGTCTCCAGTGTCTTGAGATGTATCGAGGTGCTTTCGAGCTGGAGGTTCGTTGGATTCTTTGGATAATTCGGCGAGTATTTGGGATGCAAGGGGAGCCAGACGGTCGGGTATGGTCACGCTGTGAGTTTGGTGGCAAAGGCATTCGCCTGATTGCTCGATGGAATGTTCCTTCCCCAACTCAGTCAAGGCGGTTGCCAACAGGCTTGCAGATGGTAGTTGCTTTTCAAACTGCTTTCGAGCGGTTTCCAGTTTCAGACCAGGTTTGTCCGGGTTGGCCTGATGAAATTGGACCACCTGATCCGCCATACTCTTTATGGTTGCTTTCCACCAATCTTGGTCCAATAACCAGTCACCACGTTTGATAGCGACCTTGTCTTTGACCAGTTTGGCTGCTTCTCTGGCTAATTGCTTGCTTGTCCATTGACTCCTTTTTGAAAATACATCCAATTGAATGCCGTGATCACGGATGAGTCTTGCTTGAAGATAATCATAGGCATCACCTGAAGTTTGGGACAGAGCATCCAGGTAACTTAGTTGTGCCGCATGATTCAGTTTCCTTTTATGGCTGTCAGCATCCCAGATGCGTCCTCCGGCGACAGTTCCCTGTTGAGACCAATCGCGCAGCACAAATCGATCGCCTTCAAGAGTAAAAACAGGTCGTTCAAGTTTGATTCGCGCGGGTGATTTACAACCAGGAGGCAGGGCTTTGTGATCGGCAAAGTAAATTCGTCCCGGGACGTTATCGGATCCAAGGTGCACTCGAATGCGCGTTCCGCTTTTTATGGAACAAGATACATGGTTGCCAGGCTTGTCGAAACGTTGAGTGCGTTCGACGAGAGCATCAAAACAATTTGTATTATGCCCCAAATCTGCAATCGTCACAACTTGACCTCGTCCAACAGTGGATGGTGAGAAATCGTGCCCTTTTCTGATGCTGGTTCCAGGTAAGTTGAGCGCCGTGCGCATCCCGGGCTCGGCAGCCGGTTGCTGACCGTGGTGATGTTGTATGGTTCTGATTTTCGCCTGCAAGTTTCCTGGTTTTACAACCACAGGCTGGTCTGAACTCAATGATGCTCCAATCAAAGTTCCAGTGACCACAGTTCCCATACCTTTGATTGAAAAACAGCGGTCAATTGGGAGTCGGGGTTTCCCCAAGTCAATGTGAGGAGGTTGTTGGCGTAGCAAATCCGCCACTGCTGTTCCCAGTTCCTCGAATCCTTCGTTCGTTTTTGTGGATGTTGCAATGATGGGTGCTTCTTCGAACCGCGTTTCTTTCAATTCCTCCCGAATCATTTCGATGACGAAATCGGTTTCTCCAGCAGCCAGGTCTGCTTTGGTCATCACGATAATCAGGTTGGGGACTGCAAGATATTCGAGGATTTGAAAATGTTCTTCGGTTTGCGGCATCCAGCCATCATCTGCAGCCACAACCAGCAGACCAAGGTCGACTGCACCGACGCCTGAGACCATATTCTTAACGAAATCTTCATGGCCGGGAACATCCACGATTCCCAGATCAAATTCGCGCGTGGGATTTTCCGGATCGCGCAATAACCACTGAGCAAAGCCGAGGTCAATGGTGATACCTCTTCGTTTTTCCTCCGGAAGACGATCAGGATCCTCCTTTGTGAGGGCTTTGACAAGAGCGCTCTTGCCGTGATCCACATGACCCGCCGTGGCAATAATGTATGGAGTGGATCTTTTGACTTCACTCATGATTTACCTGAAGGCATCTGGGTGAGTTTCTCTTCAACTTGCCGGATATGAGCTGACAGGGTTTCATCCTGATCCGGAAAGACCGTTCGAAGATTGAGGTGGAAATTTCCTTGGTGAACATATCCCAGAATAGGTGGTTGTAATTCTCGAAAGCAGCGTGCAAGGAGATCCGGCTTCACATGGGGCCAATTCATGACAAGGGCGATCGATTCCATCCGGGTTCTGGGCATTGTGCCTCCGCCTATCTCTGAAACTGTCTCGACCACTTTGAGGCTGGCTTCATTAGAGGTTGCAGTGCGCTTGATGTTTTCGGCGCGTTTTCGCAGCTCATCTGTGGTCTGGTTTAGTAGAAAATAAGCCGGAAGATCTGGAAGTGCTTTAGATTCGGGATCGTTTGTAGATTCGAGATGTTTCTGAACGGTAAACTCAAGTGCACACAGGGCCAGTTTATCAGGCCTTAAGGCCCTGAAAAAAGGGTTCGATTTCAATCGTCTAATCCAATCTGCTTTTCCTGCTATGATTCCAGCTTGAGGACCTGCCATCAGTTTATCACCGCTATAACACACCATGTCCGCACCTTGTTGAATGATGTTTGCCGGAGTTGTTTCCTCGTCGATTGAAAACCGAGATTTGGTATCTATCAAAGCGCCGCTTCCAAGATCGACCGCAAGAGGAAGGTTTTTGTCTCTGGCAAGTTGCGCCAGCTCCGGCACTGAGACGGACTCCACAAACCCTTCCATGTAAAAATTACTTTGATGCACTTTGAGAATCAGGGCTGTCTCTTCAGAGATGGATTTCTTGTAATCATCGAGATGAGTCCGGTTGGTGGTTCCGATTTCCTTCAGCTGCAAACCTGCTGATTCTAAAATTTCAGGAATACGAAATCCTCCCCCAATTTGAACAAGCTCGCTTCGGGAGACCAACACCTCTCGACGCGTTTTAGATTTACAAGTGTTTAAAATCAAAATCAAAGCAGCCGCACAATTATTGACCACGGTAGCCGACTCTGAGCCGGAGAGTACTGCAAGTGCCTTTTCAACATAGATCCCGCGTTTACCTCTTTTGCCAGAGCTTAGATCGAATTCCAGGTTGTTGTATCCTGTTATTTGGTTGATCAGGTGCCTGGGCAGATCCTGATCAAAAGGGGCTCTGCCAAGATTGGTATGTAGAACAATTCCCGTGGCATTGATGGTCGAGGTCAGTTTGTGTTTTTCAAAAGTTTTGAGGTGAGATTGAATCCTTTCCTCAACTGAGGAGGTGGCTGGTTCCATTTCGCCTTGGCGCCATTGATGAAGCAGATCCTGAATGAGCCTTTTTCTTAGCAATCGAGGAATCGAAGAAGTTTGTGTCTCCTTCAATAACCGATCGACGGATGGAGGCCTTTTGATGTTTGGATCTTCCTGATTCATTCGGAGATGTATCTCATCTGAAATTGCTTTTTTTGGCAATGAGTAATAGGGAATTGAGAGGATTTAAGAATAATCCCCATGAGAGTTTAGGAGGAGATAACGAAAGGATGCAGTCCGTCAGGTCCACGAGTCTCTTGACTCAGTAAGAGGCTCCTCGGTTGCTATTTGACCTCACAAACGACTTGAAAGCCGTCTGAATGTTGAAGTTCAGGCTGAGAACCCAAATCGGTATTTTTCTTCTTCCGGACTTATTTTCAGGGACTGGCATAGCCTTCTGGCTGCGAGCAAACTTGCTGCTCCCTTAATCATCCTGTCTGATTCCACCTGCGAGAGTTTGACTCCCTCGTGCTGTATGGATTGGATGTGAAAACCTCGATCTAGAATTTCCATCAAGAAATCTTCACAAGCAACTGGATCATCTGTTTTGATGTGGTGAGGTTGAACATGACGTCCCAATCTGACTGAGTATTCGATGTGATATTTGGCAAGCATAACCGAACCTTTCTATTTGCCGGTAAACTCTTGAGATCACTGGCGAAGTTTACCAGTCTCTGGTTAAACATGCCACGGAGTATGCGGTTTTTCCACCTCACAAATGCTCTACAGTATATATTCAACTATCGGTAATCATCTCGCACCGGGCTAAAGGCATCGATGACAGTACAGTCTGTTTTTGCCACACCTGAATGAACGGCATTGGATGGAATCACTCCGACATCGCCAGACCGCAGGATTTTCGATTCTCCATTGATCACAAGTTCGAATTCGCCGTTGATCACATTACAGATCTGTTCATGGTGATGTGCATGTTCGGGCAGCTTGGCCCCCTCGTCGATGTTCCAATATGCGAGGGTCATCGTTTCTCCATGCACGAATCGAACCTCAAAACCGGGGATCAGATGTTTTGTTTCCAGTTCTTCTCTTTCATAAAAGGGCATCCACAGATTGAAGACATGTCGGTCACTTAGCGAAAGTAAAATCGCAATTCATGAGTCCTTTACAAGTGGCCAAAGTTATGCGAACGGTTTGCCATGTACATCGCAATGAACCGCTTTAAAATTGCGCCTGGATTTGAATCTGCATTTGAAGACATGTGGCGTAACCGTGAATCCTACCTGGATGAGGTGCCTGGATTCAAAGAATTCCACTTGCTCAAGGGAGCCAGGGAAGAGACGCACACCACCTATGTTTCCCATTCAATCTGGGCATCCAGGGAAGTTTTCGTCAACTGGACCGAATCAGAAGCCTTCCGAAAAGCTCACAGCCAGGCAAGGTCGCCGGAGGGTATGCACCTTTCCCATCCACAGTTTGAAGGGTTTGAAGTGATTCTTTAGGTTTTTAAAGGATCACCGGGATGGTAAACTCGTATTGATTTCGAACGAATCTGTTCTGAACAGGTTCACGGGAAGACCATCCTTGGAAAACAGATTTGGGGTAGCTGTGTTACTGAAACCAAACCGGACCGCGATTGGTTGCTTGACTTCTTCATTCCAGACTAGAACCGTGCTGCCTTCTATTTTTGCCTTGGCGTCATGAAATCGCCCGTCCTTTCCTGCAATGGTGAACTCATCGGGCTCTCCGTCCCTGGAGGTCAGGCCCTTCTCGGCATGATCAAAGTAAACGCGCACCTTGTTACCTTCAACAACCATTCGATTGAATTGCGGACTGCGATGGGGTATACCATTCAGGTGATAGGTTTCTGACAAGGCAAGGTTGGCCAGCCGGTGACCTACGTCCCGCTTGTTCTGAGGGTGAATGTCCTTGATGTTATCGACCAGATCACTCACCACCACCATTCCTGCATTCGGGAAAGATGCACTTTTTGTTTGAGCTTCTCTGAGCAGTGCGCCGACGTTTGGATTCGAATAGGCATAGGGTGCGATCTGCACGAAATAGAATGGGAACGGATCATCCCAGGCTCGACGCCAAGCCCCAATCATTGAAGTGAACAATCGCTCATAGGAATGAGCAGTACTCACATTACTTTCACCTTGATACCAGATGGTGCCGGCGATCTTGTAAGAAGTGATGGGGTGAATCATGGCGTTGTAACAGAGACCCGCGTCCTTGGGCCACCAGGCAAAAGGTTGAATTTGGCTGGCCGCGACCTGCAGTTCCGGATTCGATTCGACCAACTCCTTGGGCGTCCATACTTCTGCCGGAGTGCCTCCCCAGTTGCTGTTGATTAATCCCACCGGTGAGTCCAGCTTTTCGCGCAACCGTTTACCAAAAAAATAACCCACTGCGCTGAATTGCATCATTTCTTCCGGAGAACAAACTTTCCAGGTGCCTTCACATCGATCTTGAGGAAAATGTGAAGTCGTCTTTGGAACGTAGAAAAAGCGGATATTTTTGTCGGTCGCCTTGGGGGCCTCCTCCTTGCTTTGCTGAAGTCCGTGATGACCACTCCACTCCATATTGCTTTGACCGCTGCATACCCAGACTTCACCGATCATGACATCTTTGAGCAAAATGGTATTGCTCCCGGATACGGTGACTTCATGAGGTCCACCTGCACTTGGAGTCGTTACTTTGATGGACCATCTTCCGCCGCTATCCGCAACACTCTCGCGGATGGTCTCATCCCAGGTGTTTGTCACGCGAATCTTTTCAGCCGGATTAGCCCAACCCCATAAGGTTGCCTTTGATTTTTGTTGGAGAACCATGTGGTCTCCGACGATTGAAGGCAATCGAACTTCGGCTTTCAATTCACCTAAAAATCCGGTTGAAATGCAGGCCAAAAGAATTGATTTAACGCACGGGTTCATGGAGTAAAAGTATGTGAAGGGATTCATCAATCCAATGCAAAAAAACAAGGAGGGGATACTTCAATGAGGATGGTCAACCCCGAAAAAGCTCCAAACCCAGACGATTGGACGTATCCATTACCCAGATCTTTTGAGGTGGTAGTAGCTTTTCAATTTTCAGGTATTTTAATACAGCTTGAGCTTGTTCTAGATTTCCCTGTAAGCAAGCCAGTTCAAACACCGCCAAATCAAAAGCTGGAACAAAATCTTCAGGTAAATAAGCACGATCAATGGATAACAAAAGAGCCTCTGCATCTTCCAGACGCTTGTTTTGGATGAGCGCGTGGATATGATTGATTCTGCTCATCAGGTCTGATGGAAATTGTTGTACCAAAGACATGGTGATGGCCACCGCTTGGGAGGCGTTTTCCCTCAGAGCTAGCAGGACAGCTGCGTGATTGTTTGCGTGTTGTGGAGATCTGGAATCAAGTTCATGCAATCGACGGGCGGCTCTGAGCAAATATTGGATCTGACCCTCTTGATGTGCAAATTCAAACAACTCCTGCCAAAATTCCGGATGATCCTGAAAATGTGGTTCCAGAGACTTGAAACGTCTCAAGGCCAAATCTGCCAAACCAACATCTCTCATGTGACGGGTCATTCGAAGATCAAGGGAAGGAAGATGAACCCTTGATTCCTCCCATTTTTTCAGCGCAAGGTCTGAACGTTCCTTTTCACCCCCACGTCGGAAACCTTCGCCTTCTAAAAACCAGGAGTATCCCAATAAAACCCCCAGTGAAGGTTCTGAACGAATGCGTCCAGCCAGGGCGCGGACGTGATCCCGGTCTTGAGATTTCATCAACAATTCTCCCTGAAGCACCCACAAAGATGATGCGGAGGGGAAAACTTCGAGCCAGGATTCCAGCATTTGCTGGCAAGCAGTTATTTTATTTAGATCGAGATAAATACCGGCCAGTTCTAAAACTTGATCGGCATTGAGTAGGCGAAGGTTCTTCTCATGTCGGATTTCACTCCAGACACGTGTGCTCTCTCCGCTCTTAAGCTGCAGTCGCCATTTCTTCAATAAATGCCATGACCTCGCCATTCCTCTGGAGTGCAATTGAATGAATGACTCATTCAAATTTTCCAGATCCTCCATCTTGAAAGCCAATTGAAACTCCAAATGTTGCTCCAGACCTGAGGAGTCAGTTTCAGTTCCTTCATTTTCGAACAGAACCAATTCATCATAACGATCTCTGTTTTGGACAAGCCGAGAGACTTTGAGAATGCTTTCTGCGAATAGGCTTCCCTCATCAGGATGGGATTGAATCTGCTCAAGCCAAACTTCAGGAATGTCCAAATCGTTCAGGAAGAATAACGCGCTGAAGAGAAACAGTGATTGTTCGTCTTTTGTGACCAGATCAAAATGCTTATTGATGGCAACCGCCTCGGTCAACGCGCCCATTTTAAAAAGTGTGTCAGCTACTAAAACATGATCATCAATTTTTTGAGGATTCAATGCCTCAAGCATTTGGCCATAATATCGAACTTGCAAAACTTGACGCCAATCGGGATCGGGGAGTTGAGCGAAAGTTTTTAAAGCTTTTCTGAGTGCAGGGGAATGAAAGGGTCTGTTCGCAATACAGGCGTTCCATGATGCCGCAGCCTGCTCAAGTTGATTTTCGGACTCCAGCTTCAGGGCTTGTCTTTGCAGGGACCAGGCTTGTATGAAATCCAATCCACTTACCTTCGAAACCGGAGAGTAACCTTCTGGAGAAACCGTCCACACTTTAGGCAGCATCAAGCTGACGCCAAATGTGATCAGAAGCATGAATCCCAGGGCCAGGCGAAATTTCCAGTCCCTGATAAGCAGGTGGATCAGGTAATTCTGAGACCTTTTTGGTCGATGGCGGCCTTTGAAAAACATTTGCAAAGATTTATCATGATCAATTTATCTTTGCGATACTCCTCTTCAGGATCATTGATCAAACAATGTCGGATCCGGGGTTGTTATTTGCAATTCTAAAGCTTCCAATCGGGCTACCTGACTGGGGAACAACTCTTGTCGATTGACCAGGGCGAGATGCTTTTTGGCCTCAAGAATTTGCTCTGTTCGGACCAACCATTCGAAATGAATGAAATGATACATCGCAGATTCACGCTGGCTTAAAGCCGATAGATCAATGTCCTCTATCAGGCGACCCGCTTGATCAAAATGTTCTTGCTGCATGTAGGCGCATGAAACCAGAAGTTTCTCTGAGTCGTTCAAGTCCGTTTCCGATTGTTTTTCCAGAAAGGACTGCAAGGCACTTTCGGTATCCTGCAAAGCCAAGACTGCAGTTTCGAGACGGCGGACCGCTGTTCCGGGCAGATCGGGTTTTAACTCCACCAAAGACTGATCCGATTCAGCCAGAAGAATGGCATTTCCTGCTTCTCTCGCAGACTGATAGAGGAGCTGCGCATAAGTCAGTCGATCTTCCAGAGCGGCATCATGAATTTGAAGAAATTCCAAAGCCTTGCTGCCCTGTCCTACTTCCAACATGCCTCGTGCCATGTTCAATATGGTTTTCTCATTGTCCAGTGGACTCAGCTTAATCAGCTCGGAAAAAGCATTTGCAGCAGATGGGCGTCGATTCAAACGGCCTTGAGAGATGCCCTCGAGGTAGTAGGCATATGGTCTCAACAACTTGATTCCGGCACGCTGGCTTCTCAGTTTGACAGCCAATGCCGTTGCCTCCAGCCAGTCTTCGGTCTTCAGTAACAAATCTCCGTATCCCATCCAATATTCGGCTTCGTCTTCAAAACGGGATTGTATCTGATCCATCAGCTCAAACGCCTTCTTTGGGAGCCCGACTTGTTCATAGGCATGGGCAATCCGGATGGCTTTCTCCAGACGATTGAATCGATGATGCACCAAAAATGGCCAAAATTGAGCTGCCTCATAGACCGCCTTGCGAGGCTGTTTCGCACTCATCAAAAGGTTCCAGTAATCCGCATGCTGAACAGGTTGATCTTCTTTATTCTTTTTAACAGCCTTGAACACCGTTTCATATTCCTTGGGTTGCTCAAAGTGGCGGAAAACCTGCAACAGGAGACTGCGGCAAAGAGGGCTGATATCCTGGCCTTGCGCTTCAAGAGACTGGAGGGATTGAACATCTTCGCGAGCGAGGTCAATGGTTTCCTTCATCAGTGCATTCACTGCGTGCTCGTATGCATTTGCACCAGGAAATACGTCTTGTAATTGACTTGAATACTGATTTCTGACTTCTCGAAATGTTTCGTATCTCTCGGCATCGAAAAGAAGTTCCAGCAAGCGCTTTGCCTGGTTGGGGGTAAGATTCTCTTTGGCAAGCAAGGTGTATATGGCGTGTTCGTGCAATCCTTGTTGATCCAGAAATGCCAAAACCAGATCCAAATCTTCAGGATCATTCTCTGTCAACATCAGAAGTTTCTCGGTTTTTAAAGTAACATCCCGAATATCAGAAGGTTCCAGTGCCTCATGACTCATGCTGTTGGTGATCACCATGCGATATAGCGTCGGATTGACGCTATCCTTCATCAAAGCAACTCTCAACAGGTAGGCTGCCTCCCCGTAATCATCCGCTTGCATGGCTGCAGCGGCATTTTCCCTGAACTTTTTTGCTTCCCTAATCTGGTAAAGGCTGGATTTAACCTTTCGATCGTAGCCCTCTGGAGCGATGTTCCAGATAGGAGCCACATAAAACCCGGCACATAAAAAGGCAAATAGGATGGCCAGAACGGTATAACGGAATCCTGGCTTGTTCAGCATGATGAACAACAAGGCTGATTCTCCCGCCTTGCGCTCCAGTTTACGTCTCCAACTGCGTGATCGACTTCTTCGTTTTCGGTTTTCTGCCATCTGATGAAATGCTAATTAAAATTGAAGACTTGTTAAGCTTTAATGCGAGGATGGAGATTCGTTCAGGCGATTGGCTACCCATTGTGCCACATCTTCCCAATTTTTAAAATTCAGGTTTCCTTGTTCCATAGGTGAGACACCAAATTGCTGTTCCACCCATGAGAAGACTTCGGCCAAATCCAGTGAATCCAGACAATCATTGAAAACCGAGGCAGACATGTCGAACGAGGAAACATCTTCCTGATAGCGGCGTACGATTTGAAGCAGCTTGGCTTCAAACTTTTGCAGTACTTCTTTTTCCAATTCTGTGGTCACTTGACAACAAACTTTCAAACATACAACTCGATGAACAGCTCGGTGCTCAAGTTTATACTATTGAGAAACATCGGGGTGCAATGACGCAACGAAAACCATTGATGACGATGCCATTCGGGGCTCAACATCTTCAATCTGTCCGGTTTTTGTCAATGTTTTTCAGATATCCAGAGAAAATCGGAGGTTCTCACGAGCGATCATCCAGATCGATGAGGACGGTCTTATCGGAAGTTGACACCGAACTGGCATGTGACATCTGCACTTCTACATCTTCTCCTGAAGCATGGAATTCTCCCCACCATCTGATACGTTCATGGATGGACCACACGTCATCCACCGAGCAACATGAAATGCGTTCTGCCAGTTCAGCCACCGAGCTTGGGCGGTCACCTAAATCCTTGCTCAGGCAATCCAGGATAACCCGTTCCAGACTCGGGCAAATGGTTGCATCCACTCTCGAGGAAGGCGGGTCTGGTTTCTGGGTGAGGTGTTTCTCGAAGATTTCCATCATGGACTGCCCTTCGAAAACATAGTGACCCGTCAACAAAAAGTAGCCCACAGCACCAACCGCATAGATATCGCTGCGCGGATCGGCATCATCCGGATTTCGAATGGCCTCTGGAGCCAGAAATTGCGGCGTTCCGCTCACGGTGGTCGTGGTGGTCACCTGGGTCTTTTCTTTGTTGGAAATGCCGTAATGTTTTACCAGACCAAAATCCAGGACCTTGACAAAATCAGGCACTCCACCTCTTTCACACAGAATGATGTTTGCCGGTTTGATGTCGCGGTGGATCAATCCGGCGCGATGTGCTTCCTGAAGTGATTCACAAATCTGCGAGAGTATGTGCACGACCCGAGCGGAGGATTGTGGTCCATATCTCGTGACCAATTCTTTCAAGTTCAATCCATCCAGATATTCCATGGCATAGTAAAAAAGGCCCTGTGGAGTATGACCGTAGTCGTAAATTTGAATCGTGTTAGGATGGGTCAGTTGACTCGTCAGCTTGACTTCGCGTTCAAAGCGCTGCAGCGATAGGTCATCAGCCTTTTCGGGTGTCAGTAACTTGATTGCTGTTTCCCTCCTCAACAAGGCGTGCTTTGCCCGGTAAACGGTCCCCATGCCCCCCTCACCAATTTTTGATTCAAGATGATATTGTCCCAGTTTCTTGGCCTCCAGCTGAGCCTCTGCCAATCGTTGTTTCCAGTGAATGTTCAGGATGGAAAACAGGAAAATCAGGATGGAGGCCAACAGCAGGAGTAGGATCAATACCACAAACACCCACCTCAGCATTTCCAGTGATCGAAATGCTTCGTCCGCATCTATCTGAGTGGCGATTCCAAGCTGGTAGTTTGGCAACCAGGTCCAAGCACCAACGACTTCAACTCCCCGATAATCTCGAAATGGTTCCACCTCCATCTTCTGAAATGCAGTGATTTCTTCTCCTTCCTCAAAAGATTCCAGGTGGTTCATTGTCGACATTGCGACGCGGGTAAACGGCCACTGCTCGATTTCGTCGGGAGCCAGGGTGGAGCCGGGAACCAGCATCTTGCCCGGATCCTTTAGTTTTAGATTGAGGGCTGAAGTTGATTTTGATTGTGAATCCAATAAACCCATGTCACGCAAAGACTCATCAAATCTGCTTTTGGAAACCATCAATCCCGATCCGTCAAAGGCGTAAGTTTCACCACTTTCACCGGGGCGAGCGACCGACATAATCCTTGAAAACTCCCTTTCGGGATCGATGAAAAACGCCATGGCTCCCACAACTTCGCCATCCCGATCCAATATGGGGGCTGCAACCTGCATCAGGGTTTCTTGTTGCATGAGATCTAGTAGATGAGCTGGAATTTCTTTGCCCATTCCTCTAGGTCCAGGCCTTCCATGAGGGAATCCTCGAGGTGTACGTCTGTTTCCCGGCGCTTGATGCACGGGTCGATTTCGAAATCTCTGTTCTCCCGGGTGTCCAGGTTTACCGCCACGGACTCTTTCGGGGCGTTTGAAGGGAGTGATGACTACGGCGTCTTTTGTTTGAAATAATTGTGTATATTTAGTTTGGAGCGCGTCTGGTATTTTTCCGAGACGCTCCGGGATGTCTCCCAGAAAATGGTGAGCGATATCAAGATCAGGAGTGATGATGAATGCGTAGTAGTAGTCAATTTCATCCACACGTCTCTGAAGGCAAGCTTCAAACGTTTCCAGAGGCAGACCGGCCGAGTGCAGATTGGCATCGTGCTGGTAAGAAGACGGGTCCTCTATGATTTTGAGTGCCTGCTGCTGAATCTCTGGGTCGTTTGCGATGGATTTGACCAATTTCTTTTGATTTTCAAGCCAAATATCCAGCGCAGTTACGTTGGCGGTGAGAGCAGAACCCATGACCTCCTGGACAGCTTGTTTCACCGCCTGGCCGATCTGACGATTCGCCCACCAACCCACCACGGCAACGACCAAAGCTACCAACAATGGAGCGGTCCACAGCAATTTATTAGGAATACCAATAGATCTCATCTACACGACTGAAGACGTAACACAGATACGCAATGTTTCAATAAATGCGTGTTTTCCGTCTCAAACCAGGATTGTGCATGTAAACGCACAGTTGTCGATAGCTTGACACTCATCTATGAGTTGACATACGGGAAAGGCAAAAGTTAGATGGCGTGGTCTGTTTAACACCTAACCAAGGAACATTCTACACTTATGAAAATCAACACGAAAAACCGGAAAAATCGGGGAGTGCTGAAAAAAGGCTTTACCCTGATTGAGCTTCTGGTGGTGATTGCAATCATTGCCATCCTCGCTGGAATGCTGCTTCCCGCTCTGAGTAAGGCTAAAACCAAGGCTCAAGGTATCAAATGCATGAACAACGGCCGCCAAATGATGCTGGCCTTCAAAATTTACGCGACCGACAACGAGGATTGGTTCCCCCCCAACCCGGACAATGGAAATACTACAGGCGACAACTGGTGTGGTGGGACTATGGGAAATGTTTCACACGCAACAAATTGGCAAATGTTGGTAGATCCAAGAACTTCAAAACTTGGCCCTTACGTTGGGTCACATCAGATTTTCAGATGCCCCGCTGACAAAAGCACAGTTAGAGTTGGTGGCAGGGTTGTTCCACGCGTTCGATCATGGGCCATGAGTCAGGCTGTAGGGACAATTGCCCTGAATAAGCGTCAGCCTGTTGATGGTAGATGGTTGGACAATAATCTTCAGCACAAACCCTGTCGACCTTACAAAACATATGGTAAGGAGTCCGACGCAACCAACCCAGGACCTTCCAATTTATGGGTGTTTCTTGATGAGGACGAACGAAGCATTAATGACGCAGGCTTTGCTGTTGGTATGAACCAGCAGGAATGGATTGACTGGCCTGCTTCATATCATAACCGCGCAGCCAATTTCACGTTTTTGGACGGGCATAGTGAAATTAAAAAGTGGAATGATCCGGATACCGACCTCCCTGCTCGAAACGGTTCTGTATCCAGATTGGCTGTTCCAGGAAGCCGTGATGCTATATGGGTTCAGGTGAGAACTTCAGCTCGATGCGACGGTCAACCGTTACCATACGGAAGCCCGTAGTTGGTTCATACTACATGTCCAACCAAAAAACCATGCTCTTCGGGGCATGGTTTTTTTTATTTTCATTACCCAACCTTGATTTACTTCTAAGGTAAATGAATCAATCCCTGACAAGCCTTTGGGATTCTATTGAAAGACAGTGATACAAGGTTTTCCCTTTTCAAAGTTTTCCAGTTGTAACTTGATCGAGACTCCTGCCTTCGATTCGCTTTTGTGAAATGCTGAAACCCCAGCAAAAAGGTCGGTTTTCTATTTGAAATTCGTTGAAGTTGCATTGGTTAAAATTTTACATAAACTAATATAATTTATTAGAATAAATTATATTTTAATTTTTTTGTTTTTTAGTGACCCCTGATTTAACGATTTTACGCCTTTATTATATGAGGGCTTCGTAAGCACTCATAAAAGCTAGGAGTTGAGCTTTACGGAACGCAGTGTTCAGCTCAATTCAAAACGTTAAAAATAAATGTTCAAAAAAATGAATAAATTAATATGTCTAACCGCAATATTGTTGCTAGCTAATGCAACTACCTTAATGGGAAAACAAGTATGGTATGATACGGCATCGCCAGGTTTTGGTATGTCCGTTCCTAGTACAGCAAATGGTAATGTTGTTTACAGTTATACATTTTGTGGAGGAGTCAAAGGAGCTTCATTTTTTCCAGTGTTTACGGATGTTTATGCATATACATATGAAAACGCCACAGTGAACGGTTCAAATGTCAGTGACAAAGGAACTGGAACAAAAATAGGCCATGCCATAAGGCAGCATTGCAATGAGGCTATCCTGACAGGAAGTACGACAAATTACACCGACAGCAGTACTGGCTGGTGGGACTTCGTTACCGATGCAGATGATATTTACTTCGATCATGGCTCTGTGACGAGAACTACAATAACAGGTAGTGGAGTTTCGAATTCCTGGTATGATTCAGGAACATATACCATTGAATATTACGATAATTCAGGTTGTAATGAAGGATATGTCACCACCATTCGTGGAGTATATCTTGAAGTTCACTTAGAATTGGCCCAAGGGGCTGCAATCCCAAGCTTGCCAAGCATAGGAAATCCATTTGGAAGGGTAATTCAAGAAGAGGTAGGGATCACTAGTAAAAGCAATGCAAGTGATAACTACTATGGGGGCACTTACAGTGGAGGGTTCTATGTCAGGCGGTGTGATTCCGTTCACCCATTGACCGTCAATATTTCTTGGTCAGGTACTGCTACTTACGGCTCGGACTACTACTCGAACTACCCATCATCAATATATTTTGCCGCAGGGCAAACGGCAAAATGGGTTTCTGTAAATCCTTATTATGACCCATTGGATGGAAATGAAACTGTAATATTAACAATAACAGGAGGGGCATATGCAACCCCTGCTTTATCCTGTTATCCAAATAGCAAAAATCAGGATCAAATAACCATATTTAACAATTAACAGACTGGTCTCAAAACACAGGGCGGTCGCAGGTCTGCGACCGCCCTAAATTAATTATTCAATCAGCTCCAACATTTCTCTCACGGCTCTTTCAAAGCCTACTGTCAATGCTCGTGAGACAATGCTGTGACCAATATTTAATTCTTCCAACCAGGGAACCTCCAGAAGTTCACTCAAATTCTGATAATTCAATCCATGTCCCGCATTGACCTTCAGGCCCAATCGATGGGCCAGATTAGCGGCATCTTTTAGCCTCTTAATTTCAACTTTTCTTAAAAACTCGTCCGGAAAAGCTTCTGCATAAGCACCCGTGTGAAGTTCAATGGCTTTCGCACCTGTGGCGCTGGAAGCACGGATGACATCTTCGTCCGGAGCGATAAACAAACTGACTTCTATTCCGGCTTCCTGCAGTTGGAGAACCGAGTCAGTGATTGAATCGGATTGCGAGACAACGTCCAAACCGCCTTCGGTGGTCACTTCTTCCCGTTTTTCGGGTACCATGCAAACTGCTGCAGGCATGATCTCGAGGGCTTTCGAGATCATTTCACGGGTGTTGGCGATTTCAAAATTCAGAGGAACGGTTAATATGGTGGCCAAACGATCAATATCCCTATCCTGAATATGACGTCGATCCTCACGAAGGTGAGCCGTAATTCCATGACATCCGGCTTCAACGCAAAGCAATGCGGCTTCTATGGGGTCGGGTTCGCCCTTTTTCTGGCCTCGATAGCGCGCTTCGCGCAAGGTGGCCGTGTGATCTATATTAACGCCTAATTTGAGCATTGGGCTTGGGTTGTTTAAGGGCAGGTGTTTTTATGGCAGGAAATTCCCATTGGGATAACTCCTGGATATCGATCCAGGGAAACGACTCGGAATGCATCCAACGAGCCAGAAGAGCGATCTCAAAACCTGTTAAACCAAGTTGGGACTTCCTTTGTATTTCCAGGGTATTGGCATCCTTTTTCAACAATTGAGTGACGGTGTTTCCGAGTTGTTCTTCCAGATACAAGGTCCAGCCGAACAGAGGCGAATCATTGACCAGTTGACCTTTGCCAAAAAGAAATCCGACAAGGTTGATCAGATTGCGGTATTGAAACAATTTTTCATCCGTTCTTTCCCAATGGTAATAGCGGAGTTTGGGATATTTGGTAATTTGAGCAAAGAGTGAAGGGGGAGGGGGATTGGTACGATTCATCATCATATATGTCAATCCGGCCATATGATAATCCTGTCCTGCATACTCAATACCTTGAACAAATGGTTGAACGAAAGCAGGTTTGATTTTGAGGCTGAAAGCATTCAACTCCTCGTTACTCGAAAGCAGCATGCGCCCGCTGTTGAGTAATTTTTCTCCTAAAAGTTCAGACAGGCCATTCTTGGTGGGATTGACTGAAATCTCGTCCTGATTCACCGGCCAGGTGGCATAAGTCAGGAAAAGAGGGGCAGCCCCTTGATCAGATCGAGTATTTTTAACTTTGGACGGCCTTGCCCAAACCAGCGACTGTTGTGGAACGCCTTGGGGAAACAATTTTTTGACACCAGGCAATTGGGTTAGTAACGGTTGAATATTCCGTTGAGCTGCAAAACTGATCACCGGCTCCTGTATTCTGTTGGTGGGTATCAACCACTTGGAGACAGAATCTTCCATTGCTTCGTTCAGGACTAATTTCCCGCCTGACCTGACAAATTCACCATCTCCATATCCCTCCAAGGTCATGGATTTCAATATGCTTTTTGAATTTCGATCGCTTAACTTTTGCAGAGTTTCAATTTCTGCGTTGAGGGTCCACCAGCTGTTTTCGCTTTCCCCAAAATTTATGCTTTTGCCATCGCCCAGCTGGCCCTTCCAGCCAAGGATCTGGGTCAGAGCATCAGCTCCTGCACTGATCAAAAGCCAGTCTTCAACTTGAATGTATCGCATCAGGAACCCTGAATCATGTGACGTGGCATCCCATTCAGAGGTTAAACCTTCGCTCAATGGAGGATTTACCTCCCAACCCAAACTCCCAGCATATCTCCTAAGATTCACATTCCATGCCGACTGCCGATCTTTTGGCAGTTTTACCGCCAGGGAAAGGTTGATGGCGGAGGCTGCAGCACCATGGATTTCTCCATAAGACTCATGTTCAATGAGGTCGGAGATCAAGGGAGACATCAGCTTGACTCGCGTATCAAGGGCTCGTGTACCCAATCCGTAAAGCAGTTGGTCAGGTGCTCCCGCAAGCTTTTCGACGAGCAATTCACGGATGGGAGCTGTCGCTTCGGAAGACAGAATTCGTTTGAATGTGTCTCCACCCTCTGAATCACGAATTTTGGCGGCGCCTTGATAATGCCAGGAACCCAACAAGGTACCGGAACGATCCGTACCTGCCTGAGCCATCAGGACAAAGGTCAAACCCATGAGAGTCGCCATGGATTTGATGAAGTGCAGCGGTTGAATCTTCATAATGAGATGATTGCCAGATATCTGAGAGTTACGCAATGTGATTTTGGGGTCACTTCAAGCTACCCAGGTAAGCCATCAAATCGCGAAGTTCCCGCTTCGTGAGCATCAGGTAAAGGCCCTCGGGCATTCCTGAGAGTCCTTTTTCGCGCGAATTCACGTTATCTGCATCAATGGTAATGATTCCGTCCTCAGGTGAGTTCAACACGATATGCTTATCGGTCTCTTCTTTGATCAAACCTGCGTAATAATTATCATCCTTGGTTTCGATGAGAACGCTTTCAAAACCCTCTGCAATGGCCTTATTGGGATAAAGTATGGATTCCAGGATATAGTCCATGCTTTGTCGGGCAGCCAGGCCATCCAATGCAGGGCCGACGTCCCCGCCGTTCCCTTCGACCTGGTGGCATCTCAGGCAAGCCACTTCCTCTCTTTCCAGAAAGATACGTTTTCCCGCTTCGACGTCCCCGCCCTTCAATGTGACTGCAAATTCCTTGAAAGGAGATTTCTGAGCAAGGCTGGATTTATAGTCAGATGCTATCTTCTGGATTTCAGGGGTCGCTTTGGTTTCGACCAATTCGAGCACATCCAGGCCAAGCGCCTCATTGAGATCACCGGAAACAAGATCGGACACCAGTTTTCCCATCAATTCCATGGCCTCCTTCGAGGTATCCCGCCCCAGTGAAGCTATGGCAGCTTGTTGACCTTGTATATCGCTGCCTTGAAGAGCTGACTTAATTGCCTGAAGACTATCTGCAGACTGTGTTTGCCAGCGGAGAGCTTCGCGTTGCAATCTTTGAGATCCTTTTTCAAGGGCATATTGAACCGCTTCTTCAACCACGGCTGGTTCAGCTAATGTCGCCAGGGCTGCCAATGCATCGGTTCGAACAGGATCGCTGAGCAGTTCATTTCGAACCGTCCCCAGCAGCCAGGCTGAGGCAGTTTCCAATTGGACAGATTCCACTGCCTGAATCAGGGCGCGAACCAAAGCTTCTGAATCCTGGTCAACCAGTTGGGGCATCACAGATTGAACAGCACGACGGGCATCCTCGATGGAACGGTACCCACTAACCGGTCTCCAGATACCTGTCACCCTATCCCTGCCGGAAGGATTGCCCCATTCAGCCAGTGCCTGCAATGCTTCGACACGTATGCTCAAATCCAGAGATTCATCTATGGCAATTTTACCCAATTGCTGCGCGTACTCTTCTCGGCCCAATCGAAAGTTTGCATTAACAACGCGTCGCCAGGCAGGTTCGCTCAAGCTGCTTGATTGAGCCAGATTCGCCAAGTCGCGTGTGGCCGCTTCGATGGGGACATCGTTGATCGCACGTGCCGCTTCGGTCACCAGCAGTGGTTCATCGTCCTGTAAGAACTGTGCGATTTCGGGCCTCTCCAGTCGTCTCATAGCAAGTAGCGCTCCCATACGAACCGCTGATGAAGGATGATCCACGATTTCGTTCAACCAACGAAAATCTTGTACACCCGACAATCCCATCACTCCGGCATGCCTCAAATATGGATCCTCATCATTGTTTGCCTCGAGCATTGTCACCAATGGCGCAATCGCTTCACGCTTTCCATACTTACCTAAAGATTTGGCAGCGAAAAACCGAACACGGGCACTGGAGTCATTGGCACAAAGAATGGCTAATCGTCCAAAAGCAGCTGCTATTTGGTGATTCCCCACCACTTTTGCTGCTTGACCTCTGACTTCATCTTCGGGGGCATAAAGTGCCTCCATCAAAGGATCTGCCGCTTTTGAATGGTTTTCCATCAGTTGGCCCAATCCCCAAACCGCGTGCAGTTTAGCAAATAAGGATTCACCATACTTTATGACTCCTTGAAAATGCTCGATGGAACCTGGGCCTCGATCTGCCAGTTCAAACTGAGCTCTTTGTCGGACCCGCTGGTCGGGATGTGACAGTAATTTCGTCAATTCTCTGGAAGTTCTACCTTCCATGCCGTCCGCCAGGAGTGTTTTGGTTTCTTCGACCAAGTCGGCGTCTGTGATTTCATCCTCCAAAACTCGATAAATACGGCCCTTGCCGGTTACCGACCAACCTTCCACCCAATCGGTCAAGTATAGGCCACCATCCACTCCGAAGTCGGCATCGGTTGCCAGCACGTTCCATATAATGTTGTCCAGTTTCTCGATCTCAAAGGTCGCACCTTTGGGCTTCATTTTAATGGTATGAATGCCGCTGTTGGCTGGAGAACCCTTGAAGTCCACCAGGAAAAAATGGTCCTTGAGTGCATTCGAAAAACCCGTTCCAGGATGATAAGTCAGACCGGATGGGCCATTGCCTATGTTAGCAATGGGCGGCACCAGATAAGCAGCCTGTCCTGGCCATTGTGGATGCCAAAGTTTCTCGGCATTCCAGGGGCCTCGGGCGACCGGCTGATTAAGAAATTGATATCCAATACGCCAACCACTATCTCCACCTTCAACAACATAAACCCAGCGCGCCTGGTCTCCACCATCCGAATTGTTGTCCCCGGTAAACAAGTTCCCATAGGCATCGAAAGCGAGTTCCTGAGGGTTGCGTAAGCCAAAGGCAAACACCTCGAGGTCAGAGCCATCCATATTGCAGCGAAAGACTGTTCCGGTATCCGGCATTCCTACCACACGACCATCTTTGGTCTTAACGTGGGATCCTCGATCACCAATGGAAAAGTAAAGCATGCCATCAGGACCAATGGTCAGGCCATGTAAATCGTGTCCAAGAAAACCTACCCGCACTCCAAAACCGTAATGCAAGGATTCACGTTTTTCTGCAATTCCATCACCGTCTTGATCCTCCAGCAACCAGAGGTCCGGAATATTGGTAAAATAAACCTTACCGTTGCGAACCAGGACCCCCGAAGCGAGGCCATCTGCAATTTGGTTGAATCCATCCGCAAAAATGGAGGAGTGGTCAGCCATACCATCTCCATCTCGATCTTCAACCAGGCGGACTTGATCTGTTTCGTTGGCAAGTTCACGCTCGGCTTTGTCTCCCATGTAGTAGCGGAGCATCGCTATTCGATCATCCACCGTCCGGGAGGCCAGATCGGCATCGAGGAGTTCATCCGATAAGGTCGCAAGTCGCTCTTCAGAAAGGCTGTCGATGAAATCCTGGTTTGGCCAACCACGACGACCGCGAATGTCCAATACCCCGGCACCATGTCGAAAGGTTTCGACCACGAAGAAACGCCCTCGTTCATCGATATGGAATGCCACAGGGTTTGCCAAATGAGGTTCAGCAGCTGTGAGTTCGACTTTAAAACCATCCGGAAGGGAAAATCCCTTCATGGCCAACCGGCCTTCATCCGAAGCTGATTTCACGCGAGTTGGGTCCGAAACCGGAGTCCCAAGTTCCGCACCAAATACACTCATGCTCATCAGGCCAGCTGCGAGGCTGATCCCCAACGTTTTGATTGATACACAAACATGCGCCATAAGCGCGGGACTATACAACCAGAGAAATCAGGAATCAAAGGCTAATCAACCTGATCACGACATTGAAGTTCAGTTTGTCGAAATTGTTCTCGATGTTATGACCATCTAAATGGTCATACTTACATTAGTGAATCATTGGATGGACTGAACTTGTCCGTCGTGGTAACCGAATTGAAGTTTTTGCCCCTTGCTCTTCAGATTGCCGAAGGACAAACTTCTTGTGGGATTCTCGACATTGGGCTGAATGGTAAATGACAGGGTACCATTACCTCCTGTCTTCTTTAATGTTCCGTGGGTAACACAAGTGTTGAGGTATATTCTCCCAGGAATGTTAGCTTGAAAATTTTGCTTTTTTCCATCAACCGTCAACTCAGCCGTAAAGGATTGCCCAGGCTCCCCGTTTGCAATCAAAACCACATTTTCTATCTCGTGAGTACGGGGGCTAAAATCTGGTGACTGAATGTCCAGAGAGGGCGAATTGAATTTGTGTGAAGCGCAACCCGAGAGGTAAAACAGGATGAAATAAAGAATCAGAAATTTGTTTTTCATTTTATGGGTGTTCGTAAGTTTGGTTTATTCGGGTTGAATTCAGTTTTTTTCAGGTGCTCTTGATAAATTTCATGGCCGGGCGTTCGTTGCGCCCTTTTCCCTTGGGTGCGATACCGCTTAGCTCAAGGGCAGTTGCATAGACATCACCGTGGTTGGGGATAAAGGATTTTGGATGTTGATTTCGTCCTTCTTTCAATCTTCCAGAGATAGGGTCATAATTGGGATCCATTGTTCCATCGGGAAGAATGGGAACAGCCATGAGTGTTTTTTCTCCCACAGCACCATACTGTCGGTCACCTTTTACCTTGGATCCCAGAAAAGCGCAGGAGGTAACTTTCCAATGGGCGGATATGTCCTGACCTCCGATCTTGGTTTCCTTCTCTTCATCCGAAATATCCATCTCCAGGATGCCGTCCACATTTCCGTGGAGTGATCTTCCAAATTCAGAATTGATCACCATGTTGGTATGGTCGAATAAAGATTTGCCGGTATCCTTGTATTCCGTCCCCTTCAATCGATTCACAAATGCATGTAAAGGATCCCATAAATCCTGCTCCATCATGGTTGTCTGGTCTTTGTTGCCAATTGGAGTTCTGCCTTTGTTTTTCCATAGGTTTTTTCTGGAGTTGTGCGAATCAAATCGCCTCACATCTCTGGATTCTATGAAAAAACCGCAAGATAAACCGGCTCGCATCATTTCGTAGCTCATCATCGCCTGAACATTGGTGGCCGGAGCGAATTTGCTACGCGCTTTGTTGCCGTTGACACTTCGATAGGTGATCAGTTCATCCTCCGGGCGGATCAGAAATTCCTCTTTGAGAGATCGGTCGTTGAACAACCCGTTCAACAGATTGGCATCCAGACTTTGACCTCGTTCCGACATTTGAAGGAAAATCTGTCGTGCGGAATGATAGCTCTTCACAGCAGGTATGTTTTCATCTTTCAGGAATTCAGAGTGTGCATTTTCCAGAAATGATTCGATATGCCTGGCAACCTGGTCTCCCGCATTTTGCTGCATACGAAGCAGCAGTTTCTTCAGTTTCGCAGGTGTCCCCGCATAAATAGTGTGGGCATGTGATGGGCCAAGGGCATGATAATAGCCACGTCTTCCGGTGTACTGAACTTCATTTAACTCGCCATCAGACAACCACCAGTGCCAGGATAAACTAGGTAATACATACGGTTGCCCATATACCTCGGCAAAGGCTTGCATCACCGAGCGTTCATCTTCTTCGCGCTCCTCGGTCTGTTTGAATTTGTAATCTCCCATGTGGACCTTCAGTCGATCCCGGGAATGTCCAGTTCCGGTGTGCATGGAACTGACCACCGCCATATCTTTGAACAAGTCCTTTCCTTTTTCGGCGAGGTAACCGTAGCGAATGTTTCCATGTTGCTTGATTCCATAGGCTTCCTCTCCCCATCGCAGTACGCGGTATCTTTCGTCGCTGATCCGGTCAAGGCGATGGATCACATTATTTTCAGTCATGACCGGATTGAACATGTCATAACCGCACCAGCCACCTTCAAGAAACCAATAGACCAAAAACCTGGGATCTTCGTTGGATTGAGCAGCACCTGATGCCAATTGTTCTGTCCTGGATTCACTGGGTAAACCGTATGCCTTGAAGTAAGAGAGGAAATCTGCACAAGTCAGGCCGGCAGTCGTCGCGGCTAAATTCCGAAAGAAGCCACGCCTCGTGCTCAAGTTTGGTGGTGAAAGGACACGTTGGCTCAACTTGATTTGAGGATCCACTTCGCAAGGTTTTTTCATGACAGGTATGGTATATCTAATGGCAGAACGGCATCAGTTTTGTTGGCTTAGGATGTTCCTCATTTATTATTAATGAAGTGATTTCCTGCTGATGTGAGCTGCTGTTGAGGTTCAGTTTCCAAATATTCCGGGGAACAAATGATGGCACGAATCAGAGGGCGGATCTTGAACTGGTTGGCGTGAACATTATCCCAAAGTCTCTTGTAAAGGGCGCGCTCATCCGACAGATACCTCATAGGCCTTCCAAAGTAGAAATTGAAGTGAGTATTGATCATGGTTCGAATGAACCGTTCTTTCTTGACGGCCTGGGTCGCAAAAGCCTCCATGCCCTCACCCTTGAATGGATAATCCTCCACCCAGCCGTGATCATCCGCACGTATGGGCCTGCCATTTTCATCCTTAGCCCGAAATTTACCGTCATCCGTCCAATGCCCTCTTTGAAGTGCCAGAGGGGTTAGGATTTTATGACAACTGTAACAGGCGGAATCAGGGTCCGTTGTTCCAAGTGCAGTGATACCTTCCCGAGCTTCCGCTATCTCTGGAGGTAATTCAAAAACATAGCCAAGGAACAGCATGCTGACTTGTGCCGCGTAGTTGTAATGCGGCAATCCCGGTTTACCCTCGATAAAACCTTTGGTGGTTAATACTCCTGTTTGTCCGTGATAGGCAGGACGTGCCTGTTTTTTTAAATCAGTATCCACCGTGTAATCCGCAGTGAGGATTTCGCTGAACGGCAGATCATTCAATGCAACATAGCTCCAAAGTCTGGCAGGTTCATCCTGAGAGGTGGTTCCTTGGCTCTCCAGATACAGCCGAATGCGGTTGAAGTAATAATCACGGAACTCCTGGCTATCCAAATACTGATCGACCAAAACCGGGATCTCAGTTCCTTGCAACAGTTGATCCAATTCGGTTTGCAGGGGAGGGCGACCGACCAGATCCAGCGCAATCTTAACCAATTGCAGTGTTTTTTTCTCTTTTGTCGAAGCAGCCTGATGAATCGAAGGTGGTTTCGTGAAGACAAAATCTGGATGACGCACCAAGGCCCGCACCAAAGCTGTCCAAGCTGCTTCCTCAACGAGTGGTGATTGGACTCCAACTTTGAGGATGGGGCCGACCTGGTCAAATCTGACAGGGACACCGCTGGTCTGTTCCCAGTGAAATTGAAGAGGGCTGTGTTGAACGGTAAAACTTCCAGAGGCATCAACTGTCAGCGATGCACCTGTTTTGGCTCGAACTGGGTGCGCCACTTGTATGATGGGTGAGGATTGGGAAGCTTTGACAATGACCGGTACTTCAGTTTCGTGATCGCGTTTGCCAGGATAGTGGAAGCGTAACCGATAAAACATTCCTTCATCATAATGCTCCTCTTTGGATGAAGGATGGAACCTGAGGTAACGTTCTCCCTTGTTTTGGTTGTCATCGTGTAATGAGGTGCCTTTTTGGTTGTATGCTCTGAATCTGATTTTGGGGAACACCTTCCAATCCTCATTTCCCTCCGCCTCTCGACTGTCAATCAACCAAGGTTCCGCTTCGCTTTGAGGGACCATGGTAAGGCCTCCGATGGTCACCTTCTGATCGGTGTTACGATTATTCACCTCCACATAATCACCTTTTCCAAAACGAAATTGACCGGGCACAGGGGCAAAGGGGCGTGCATCCTCACTGCTGTCATATGAGAAATGCGCACGTCCTATTTCAGGAATGGCAGGTACGGATGGCATGGCGAGGCTGGTGGGTGAATCTGAATAGACTTCCACCAGAATTCGATCTGAGAGTTCATCATTTTGTCTCCAATAAATAGAAACCTCAAACTTGCCATCTTTTTCGACGTCTATAGGGATTTCGATCACGCCGGTTCCAGTGGCCACTTTCTCATGTTCAAAACTGGTTACACCTCTTTGAGATGTTAGCTTCCAGGCACCATCTCTCATGACGGATGAGTGAGTTGCTCCAATGACAGAAGCAGTTTTGCCATCGGTGGATTGAATCCCCACCGCTGCCAGCGAAACACTTTGTCCGGGATGGAGTCGGTGGATCAACAATCGCTGGCCGCTTTGTTGAGCGCGAAAGTTTATTGGGCGGTTTAATTTCACCATGTGGAGTGTCTTATCCCCTTTCACTGCAGGGATTCCTTTTGATTGATCGATCCATTCCTGATGCAATCCAAGAGGGTCGGCTGAAACTCCTATTTTGATGTGTTTCTCTGAATGCAGTCCGGTGGATGGATCCTGCACGGTCAATTTAAATCCAAGCTCATAATCACGTTGCCGAATGTCTGATCCAGCCTGATGGATTCCCTTTATCAAGCGGTAGGCATCCTTCAGCTCATGAGGTTTGGGGGCACGAAACAAAATGCTCTCATACACATTTTCAATGGACTTGCGATAAGCTTCAGGAACTTCCGGTGGATGGGAAGGTTTGGGCAAGCGAAAAGGGTGTTGAGCAAAAGGTCCTCTGCGATTCCTGTAGGCATCCAATCCCACGTCTCTGGCCATGATATCGAGACCCGTTAAAAATGAGGAAGTCGCCTGATTGGATTCGTTAAAACGAGTGACAAAATCTGCCCCGTTAAAAAAGGCGACATTTTCTTCAAACAAATCCTTTCCAGCACGCACCCAGTCATCGCCAAAAATGGTTTTGATTTTACCTCTCAATTGGGAATAGGTGATGAACTGGTTATCATCACGCTCAATGAACTCTCCTTCGTATGGATTGAGAAGCACTGCAGGAAAAGATTCATCATCTTGTGTTGGAACGAGGTCAGCTTTGAGGACGTTTTCTATGAAAGCACTAAAGTCTGCAATTTCACTTTGAGTCCACGGCTTAACCGATTTTCCCTTGGGCATTCTTTTTTTGGAATTGTCGGTTTGGAGTCGTGCTAAAATCGTATCTGGTCCGTCTAAAGCAAAATAACCTTGCTCCACCATGATCTGGAAATCGTCTTTGGCGTTTCCAACCAGAACCAGGTTGGAAGAAGTAGCGGGATCATGGCAACTCACACAACTATCACCTTCGAACCGTGTCATCAAAGGATAGATCTTAGATTCAAACTGCTTGAAAACGGTTTCCTTTGTAACAGTATCCGCCACCATCACAGCGAGCATGATCCATGTGTGCAGCAGAAGGTGTGCACCTCGGAAAAATCGAATGCTGTTGCGCGGTCTCATACTTGGGAATGATAAAATAATGCCCGAAATCCTGTTTTGACTCAAGCACTCAATCTCCATCATTGCATCGTTCAAAATCAACCGTTGAAATATTCATGCAGAATCCAACAAAATAGGCGTGCGATGGCCAAAGAATTTGAATTTATTGATGAACGGATTGAAAAGTGGATTTCCAAGCAACGCATTTTCTTTGTATCCACAGCGCCCTTATCTGAAAAGGGATTGGTCAACTGCTCTCCGAAAGGAATGGATAGTTTCAGGGTTTTGTCACCGAAACAGGTGGCCTATTTGGACTATACTGGAAGTGGAGTTGAGACTTTGGCGCATATACGTGAAAACAAGCGTATCGTCATCATGATGTGCGCATTTGAAGGTCCTCCAAAAATTTTCAGGTTTCACGGTTATGCCGTTGCTCATGAAATCGGATCCCCCGAATTTACCGAGTTGTCTTCTCATTTTGGAGATCTGACAGGTGCACGCTCTGTCATTGTGGTGGACCTCATTCGAATTGGAGATTCTTGTGGGTATTCTGTTCCGCTCTACGAATACAAAGGAGATCGGGATGGGTTGATGAAATGGGCAGCCAAAAAAGGTGCAGGGGGTATCAAGGATTACCATGCTGAGAAAAATCGGCAAAGTTTGGACGGAATGCCGGGCATGAAAAATGTCGAGAACTGACGGGGGGAAATAAACTGGCAAGCACTCAATGTCTCCTCCATGATGATGAGGCGAAACACACAGAATTCGATTGCGAATCGACTGAACACCATTTTAAAAAACTTCCATGAAAGCAGCCTTCATTCAAGAAACAGGAACCCATGAAGTCATTCAATATTCAGAATTGCCTGTGCCGACTCCAGGCAAAGGTCAAATCCTCATCCAGGTAGAAGCTGTTTCAGTCAACCCGATTGATACTTACATTCGATCAGGGAAGATCCCGATGGAGACCCCAAAACCGTTCATTGTCGGATGCGATTTCGCGGGTCGGGTGATTGGGAAGGGTGAAGGGGCATCGCGTTTTTCTGTGGGCGATCGTGTCTGGGGAAGCAACCAGGGTCTACTCGGCCGCCAGGGGACGTTTGCTGAACAGATCGTGATTGATGAACATTGGGCATATCATACCCCAGACAACGTGACTTCAGAGGATATCGCGGCAGTATCCCTTGTTGGGATCACGGCGCATTTGGGCTTGTTTTCAGAATCTCAATTACAAGCAGGGCAGACATTGTTTGTTCCCGGTGGGAGCGGGGGTGTTGGATCCATGGTCGTACAAATGGCTAAAATTGCAGGGGCCCGAGTCATCACCACTGCCGGCGATGCGGACAAAGCTGAGTTATGTGTCTCCATTGGGGCAGATGAAGTTATCCTTTACAAGGAAGAGTCCATAGAGGACAGGTTGAAAAGTCTTGCACCCGAGGGTGTTTCTGTCTGGTGGGAAACATTAAGAGAACCAAATTTTGATCTGGCGGTGTCATCATTGGCTCCAAGGGGATGCATGATTTTGATGGCCGGTCGTGAAGCAAGACCCAACTTTCCTGTGGGCCCTTTCTATGTGAAACAATGCCGTTTGCATGGATTCGTCATGTTCGGTGCCACTCCTGACGCGCAGGCTCATTGCGCTAATGATATCAATCAATGGATGAAAGATGGAAAACTAAAGGCTCGAATTGATCGTGTCCTGCCTCTTTCCGAAACTGCAGAAGCTCACAGACTCCAAGCGGAAAATACAGTAGATGGATCTGGAGTCTTAAAAGGTAAACTCGTCCTGAAACCTTAACCCACCGTAATCAAGAGCGACGGCTACCATGTTTCCAATTCAGGTAGTTTCCAACAAGGGAAGTCGGGCAAATCTAATATTTCACAAACAAAAACGCGACATCAAACCTTAATCCCCGACAAGACATCGAATTTAATTGCATGAAACGTAGGTACAGAACTAAATCCGTATGTTTCCATCAACATATTGATATCAGGGATGATCCAGATCGTTTAATTTTCACGTAAGATATCGGAGACCGTGACAATGCTTTGTTGCTAGTTTCGTAAATCGGTACAAAAATACAGCTGGATTATAAATGCGTTGATCGCGTGCTTGTCATAGGATTCTCCCCGTGATGAATCCATTCAAGTTGAATGGAAGCTGCAAGGAAGAGTTCTACATGTACGTGAAATGATCGAAATCTTTAACGAATCCATTCGGTGGGTGAACTTGCCCTACACCATTCTGCTGGGGATCGTTTTGCTTTATTGGCTTCTTGTCATATTGGGCGCCCTCGATATCGATCTGGGAGATTTTGATTTTTTTTCAGATGCCGACACTGATCTGGAGGGGGCCATACCCAATGAAACTGGGTGGTTGGCTGGGGTGTTGCAATTTCTTAATCTAGGCCAGGTTCCCACTATGATTGTTGCCAGTTTTATGGTGATTTCCCTATGGGTTGGATCGATCATTTTAAACCATTATTGGACAGTTCCCTCCACCTGGATTTTGTTGTTTTTGGTAATACCGAATTTGATCCTGGCAGGAGTCGTGACTCATTTTTGTGCACGACCATTTCGTCTTTTATTCAAAGAACTCAATCGTGAAGGTGAAGAAACACTTCCGATGGCTGGCCGCTATGGAAAAGTCATCACCAGCGAAGTGAATGACCGTTTCGGGCAGGTGGAAATCGAAACCGAAGGAGCCCCTCTTGTCATTTCAGCCAGGGCATTGGAAGGTCAAACTTACGCCAAGGGTGAATCGGTCGTCATTGTTGAAGAATTACCCGACGTATCCAGTTTCAGAGTCAAACCATTAGGCATCATCGAACAATAGAAAGAAGAACAATATGCTCATGTTAATTGAAGGTTTAGTGTGGACGGTTGGTATCATCATCGCAGTCGTTTTACTGGGAGTCGCTTTCATGATTTCCAAGTGGTATCGCAAGGTGGAGCAGGGGAGGGCTCTTGTAAGAAACGGGATTGGGGGAACTCGAGTTTATTTTTCAGGAGCCATTGTGCTGCCTGTCATTCATCAGGCAGAAATCATGGACATATCCGTCAAACGAGTCGAAATCGATCGCCAGGGAAAGAATGGTTTGATCTGTATGGATAATATGAGAGCGGACATCAAGGTTGCGTTTTTTGTCAGAGTCAATCAAACGGTGCAGGATGTCCTAAAAGTGGCTCAATCCATTGGTTGTGGACGTGCTTCCAGTCAGGAAGCCATCGTTGAATTATTTGATGCCAAATTTTCCGAATCCTTAAAGACGGTAGGGCGTCAGTTCAATTTCGTTGATCTATATAATTCGCGCGAGAAACTCAAGGAAGGCATCATCCAGATCATTGGAACTGATCTCAATGGATTTGTACTTGAAGACGTGGCGATAGATTATCTGGAGCAGACTTCACTTCAAATGCTGAATCCCGATAACATTTTGGACTCGGAAGGTATTAAGAAGATTACCGAACTTACGGCGACTCAAAAAGTGCTGGCAAACAACATAGATCGTGACCGTGAGAAGACCATCAAAAAACAAGATGTGGAAGCACGAGAAGCCATCCTTGAGTTGGAACGTCAACAAGCCGAGGCTGAACAAAAACAGCAACGTGAAATAGCGTCGGTGACGGCCCGTGAGTCAGCTGAAGCGAAGAAAGTTGAAGAAGCAGAAAGGTTGAAAGCGGAACAGGCCAGGATCGCTTCCGACGAGGAAATTCAGGTGGCTGAGGAAAACAAAAATCGCCAGGTCATCGTTGCTCAGCGCAACAAGGAGCGAACGGATGCCATTGAAAAGGAACGAGTCGAAAAAGATAGATTACTTGAAGCGACCGAGCGTGAACGGTTGGTCTCCTTGTCTCAAATAGAGCGGGACAAAGCCATAGAGATTGAAAAGAAAGTGATACAGGACGCTATCCGTGAAAGGCTTGAAGTTGAGAAAACGGTGATATTGGAGCAGCAAAGGCTGAAAGACACAGAAGCTTTTGCCACTGCAGACCGTGACAAGAAAGTGGCTGTCACTCAGGCTGAGAAGGAGGCCGAAGAGGCATTGGTCAAAGACATCAAACAGGCTGAGGCTTCACGGAAGGCGGCCGAACACAAAGCCGAGGAAGACAAGTTCAGGACCGTCGTTGCAGCTCAAGCTAAAAAAGAAGCTGCTGAAAAGCATGCGGAAGAGGTTTTGATTGAAGCAGAGGCCAGAGAGGCAGCCGCCCGCAAAGAGGCCAATGCCAAAAAAGCTATCGCAGAAGCAGTCGCTGCCGAAACGGCTGCCACCGGACTGGGCGAGGTTCAAGTGGTCGAAGCCATGGCATCCGCCAAAGAGAAGGATGGAGCAGCTGCAGCCAAAGTATTGGAATGGAAATTTGCTGCTGAAGCTAAAGGTATTACCGAGAAAGCCGCTGCCATGAAGGAATTCGATGGTGTTGGACGCGAGCACGAGGAGTTCAAATTGAGACTGGAAACCGACAAAGAGATTCGGTTGAAACAAATCAGCGTCCAAGAGGAAATTGCCGAGTACCAGGCCAATGTCATTGGGGAAGCTCTGAAACATTCCAATATTGACATCATCGGCGGTGAGAATCAGTTCTTCGATCGAATCACCAGTGCGGTGACTTCCGGGATGAGTGTGGACCGAATGATGCAACATAGTGAGACATTGTCTGATGTGAAAAACACATTCTTTAAGGATGGAGATCCAGATCATTTCCAGAAACAACTCAGAGAAATCGTTGAACGGATTGGGCTTTCTACGGATGGAGTCAAGAATTTGACCATTACAGCCGCCCTGACCAAGGCTATGGCACAAGCCGATGGTGAGGGTTCAAAGGGGTTGTTGGAATCTCTTCTTCAACAAGCCAGGAATCTTGGTCTCGGGGATAAGAAGGTGGAGACCGTTTTGAAGTCAAGAGTCGGATGATGACAACAGATGGAGCCAGGAAAGTTCAGAACGAAATTTGTCCAACTTTTCTGGCTCATTCAATTAAGTGCGGATCATTTTCAATGTGGGAATGTATTTGGTTTTGCATGATTCCTGCAATCTGATGGCTTCCATTTCATTACAGGGAACCCTCCAAAATGACCAGAGCTATAAACCACGTTTTGCAACCAGGCTTTAACAATGGCTGATCTAGCTGAAACTTCTGCCTCCCTGAACGAGGCGAAAATGCAGGAACCTGTCTTGGAAAAGGGAACTTATGAGGTTATTCTCAACCGGCTTTCCAATCATGAGAAGGACCTGAAGGAGCGATTACAAAAACTCAATGAAGCGCGCAAATTGGCATTTGGTTCCATTGAGTTTGAACTCCAACGTTCGGAGCGAGTCACCACCCATAACAATTGCATTTCCCGAGACATCGTTCCCTTGAACGGAAACACTTTCCTGTTTGCCTACAATGTACACATGGGGCTTCGGACAGGCATAGATCTTAAGGATGTTTTTGGTGTTTATGAATTGAAAGAGGGGCACTTCCGTGAAATTTCAATCGATGTCCTGAAGGATGGTGATTTTGAGGAAGATTTCAAATCACTCTATAAATATTATAAGCATACCGTTTTTGCCAAATTTTCCATCATTGGCCCGCACCTTTTCATGGTGTTCTGTGTGGGTAAGGATGTGACGGATATCAAAACTTTTAAATGGATATGTCACGATGGGCATCTGGAATATGTCGGCAACCGATTCGATCACGAATTCCAGTTTCCGGCACAACACGATGTTCAATGGGCCCGGACGCATCGCGATCTTCACCGTCATGGCCTCCACCCGCACATATCCATTGAGGATCGATTGTTTGTCGAATGCGTGGGAGGAGACCTGACAATTAAGGTTGAGGACAATACCGAAACTGGAGAAGGGATTTATTCAGAGGAAGTCTCGCATCCTGATCAAACCCTGGACGATGCCGAGGTATTTTACGCAAGCATGGGAAACTTGATTCTTCTCAAGGTTAAGCCTTATCAGGAGAAAGAGTTTCGATACTTCGTCTTTAACGAGAAACTCAAGGCAGTTGCCAGGATTGACGCAGTGGGTGATGCCTGCATCAGGTTGCCCGAAGACCAGGGAATCATTTTTCACAATGGCTACTACCTTCAAACAGGAGACTTCAAGCAATTTGAAAGCAAACATGCCCGTATGGTCTACGACGGACGTTTGGTGGCTGCGAACGGAGAAGATTTTCTGTTTTGTTTCTATCATCGAGCAGATGGCCATTATGTACTTCTTCCCTATAACATTATTCGGCAAACAGTAGAGACACCCATTCACTGCAACGGATATGCCTTCTTCGAGAGTGGAGAAATGGCGCTGTTCAAATCAGAAGGAGATCCTCGTAAACACCATCTTATCCAGATTTGGCAGACCCCCTTCGCCAAGAATCCGGTCGAAGTGATTTCTGAGGAATATCCTCAGATCCGTAAAATTGGGAACCCTGATCTGGTGCGATGTATGGCGGATTGCAACGAACTGCTGGCGCTCCTGAGACAGCCAGATTCCTATTCCAATCTATATGTGGATTTGATTAAAAACGCGGGTGACATTGAAGACTCTTTCCATTGGCTGGATCAGGAAGAAACCTTTAAACTTTCAGTGCCACTTCATGGTATCCGGGAAGCTGCCAAAAGTGCCTTGGCCGAGTTTGATAAAGTCAGACAACTGCGTCAGCATGCCGACCATTCACTTAAGGAGACCCGGAAAAAAGTCCATGCCATCACCCGTCAACCTGGGTTCGACCATTGGGATCATCTAGATCCCTATGTGGAAACTCTCGCGAATCTGCGAGAATTACGGGGACATGTGCTTTCTCTCAAGGAGATGCGCTACATGGATCTTGATGCTGCTGATCTTCTTGAACAAGAGGTTGTCGAATGCGAAGAGAAAGTCGCGAAAAACACCTTGATCTTCCTGGGTAAACCTGATGGCTTGGATCCTTACCTGGATCGACTTTCTGAGCTTGAGTCCAAATTGCCCCAGACAAGCAAAACAGTTGAAGCCAGGCCGCTGGAGGAAGATCTCAATCAGGCGGGGCATGAACTGGAAATGATGACCGAGGTGGTTGGAAATTTGCGTATTGAAGATCCCACCGAAAAAGCACGAATTATTGAGAGCATCTCCAATGTGTTCGTAAAAGTAAATCAGCTACGGGCAGCTATTCGCAAACGCATCAAATCACTTTCCTCGAATGAACTTTCGGCAGAATTTGCTTCACAATCCCAATTGCTGGATCAAGGAATCATCCATTTCCTGGAACGATGTGACACGCCTGATAAATGCCAGGAATTCCAAACCAAACTCATGGTTCAAGTGGAAGAGCTTGAAGCTGGCTTTGCTGAAAACGAGTCGTTTGTTCTCGAATTAGCCGATCGACGCACCCGCATCGCCGATGCATTCGAAGCCCGACGTTTGGAACTTGTTGAGAGATCCAATCGGAGAAACGCCACCCATTTCGCCACTGCCGAACGAATCCTGGAAGGCATTCAACACCGAGTGATGCGATTGGAGACATCTGAAGCCATTCATGGTTTTTTTGCTGGAGACATGATGGTGTCCAAAATTCGTGATTTGACGGGTTTATTGGAAAATGCGGGCGAGGTTCAGAAAGTATCAGCAATTCAGAACCGCTTAAAGACACTCAAAGAAGAATCCATCCGACAACTCAAGGATCGCAACGAGCTCTATGTGGGAGCGGAAGGGGCGATTCGATTTGGTAGTTTTGAATTTGCCGTCAATCGTCAGGAACCCCAGTTGACCTGCCTCCCGCGAGGCGATGATCTCTGCCTTCACCTAACCGGAACACGTCTTTTTCTTCCGCTCAAGGAACCGGCAATACAATCAGCAAAGCAAATTTGGGGACAGGAGTTCATTTCGGAAAATCAACTCATCTACCGTGCAGAATACCTGGCTTATGAAATTTTCAAGGGCCTTGAACATTCTGGAAGAATTGTGGAAGCAGCAGATTGGGACGACGAACAACTGGAGAGTTACGTGACTGATGCTGCTGTCCAAAGGATGAGCGAAGGCTACAACAAAGGAGTGCATGACATGGATGCTGCACTTATTTTGAAGAATTTGGTTCAAATGCATCAAAACCTGGGCTTGCTGAGATATGCGCCGTCTGCTCGTATTTGTGCCGCATTGGCTTGGGCTTCCAGTGAAACTTGCGAAAGATACATATTGCTGGCAGCACGCATCAAAGCCTTCGGAGCCATGCGTCAAGCTTTCCCTGGCTCGCAACAAGAACATGATTATTTGGATCAACTGAAATCCCAAATGGTCTCCTTCATCGATTCCACAGGTCTTTTTGACGCATCATTAGGAGATCATGCTGCGAAATATCTTTTCGAGCAATTACAAGAATCCGAGCCACATCCCACCACCGCTTTGAGTCACCAGATGGTGGAAGGATTTGAGGGGCACCTCCGGCAACATCACTTAACTGATAAATTTCAGGAAGCCAGGGAGCGTGTTAAATCTGATTTGACCGCCCATTTTCAACTTCTTCGCGAATGGATGCATGGATTTTTGGATCAAGAAGCTCCTGAGCATTTGGAATACCTTGATGAGGGGTGTTTCTTATTATGGAGAGAATCCAAACTGCCCACAGGAAAGATGGATGTGACTCCCTACCGTTCCATCGAGGGCTTAAAAGGAGATCATCCAAAAATCAATGGTGCGACATACACGTTAAATTATGCCCAGTTCATGGGGCAAATGGAGCAGTACACGAATCATGAAGCACTCCAGTTCAGGGAGTTTCAAAATGCCAAGAAATCCCTTATTCAGACCCAATCCAAAGAGTTTCGCTTGAATGAATTGACTGCCGGAGTGTTGAGTTCTTTTGTACGCAATCAACTCATTCAGGATTGTTACTTACCCATGATCGGAGCGAATCTGGCCAAACAAATTGGAGTGGCGGGTGAATCCAAGAGAACTGATTTGATGGGATTGTTGT